>NZ_JBIWJU010000002.1:0-715625 GCF_044765285.1 Streptomyces sp. NPDC102490 | reverse complement strand
TGCTTTCCAGGTTCCCGCTTTCGCGTTTCCCTTTCCGGCGGTTCCGACTCTATCAGATCCTTTCGGCCCTGATTCCCCGTCAGAGGGGGTTGTCTCCGCGGCCCTTGGGCCGTTTCAACGAGGTGAGACTCTAGCGGACTCCCGGCTCCCGAGCTAATCGGGGGGCCGCGTTCTTTCGAACATGGATTCCTCATTCCGTTAATACGCGCACCGCCAGGACGACGACGCCGACAACGCGACTGTTCGTCGAAGAGTGGTGGGTACCTGCGGAATCGCTGTCCGGGGACCGACCGGGGTCGGCGCTCACGTCGGACAACTCGGAGAACACTAGGAGTGCGGCACGGTCGTGTCAAATCCCGGGCGGAGCGGGCCGCGCAGGCGTACGGTGGGGCTCGTGACGACGCGTACGTGTACCCAGCTCTGGCGGGCCGCCTGACGGCGGCCGCACACACGTATGCACTCGACGGCCGCCGCTTCGGCGGCCGTTCTCGTATCTCCCTCCAGGAGGGGCGGCCGGCCGGTGGCGGCGGCCCTGACCAGGAGGTGGAGAGATGACACGGGTCTTCAGTGGGGTCAAGCCGACCGGGCACCTGACGCTGGGGAACTATCTGGGAGCCATGCGGCAGTGGGCCGCGGTGGACCAGCACCGGTCGGACGCGCTGTTCTGCGTCGTCGACCTGCACGCGCTGACCGTGGACCACGATCCGGCGCGGGTGCGCAGACTCAGCCGGCAGGCGGCGTCGCTGCTGCTGGCGGCGGGGCTCGATCCCGAGCTGTGCACGGTGTTCGTGCAGAGTCACGTGGACGAGCACGCGCGGCTGTCGTACGTACTGGAGTGTGTGGCGACCGACGGCGAGATGCGGCGGATGATCCAGTACAAGGAGAAGGCCGCGCGGGAGCGGGAGCGCGGTGGAAGTGTGCGGCTGTCGCTGCTGACGTACCCCGTGCTGATGGCGGCCGACATCCTGGCGTACGGGACGGACGAGGTGCCGGTCGGGGACGACCAGACCCAGCATGTGGAGCTGGCCCGTGATCTCGCGGTGCGGTTCAACCAGCGGTACGGGCACACGTTCGTGGTGCCGCGGGTGACCAGCCCGGCGGTGGCGGCCCGGGTGATGAATCTGCAGGAGCCCGCTTCGAAGATGGGCAAGAGCGACGACGTCGGGCCGGGGATCATCTATCTGCTGGACGAGCCGGACGTGGTGCGGAAGAAGGTCATGCGGGCCGTGACCGACAGCGGGCGGGACGTCGTGTACGACCGGGAGGAGCGGCCAGGACCGGCGAACCTGCTGGAGATTCTCGCCGCCTGCACGGGTGGGGACCCCGCGGAGCTGGCGGGCGGGTACGACTCGTACGGCGCGCTGAAGAAGGACACCGCGGAGGCGGTCGTCGAGGTGCTGAGGCCCCTGCGGGAGCGGCATCAGGAGCTGTGCGCCGACCCCGGGTACGTCGAGGGTGTGCTCCGGGAGGGGGCCGAGAAGGCGCGGGCGGCGGCGCGGCCGACGGTGGACGCCGCTTACCGGGCGATCGGGCTGCTGCCCCCGGTGAACGCGGCCCGGTAGGCACCCGGGCCGGTTCGTTCGGTCGTCAGTCCTTGGTGCCGGAGGCCAGCTCGCGGCTGCGGTCGCGGGCGGCCTCCAGGGCGGCGATGAGGGCGGCGCGGACGCCGTGGTTCTCCAGTTCGCGGATGGCGTTGATGGTGGTGCCGGCGGGGGACGTGACGTTCTCGCGCAGCTTGACCGGGTGTTCGCCGCTGTCGCGGAGCATCTTCGCGGCGCCGATCGCGGACTGGACGATCAGGTCGTGGGCCTTGTCGCGGGGCAGGCCGAGGAGGATGCCGGCGTCGGTCATGGCCTCGACCAGGTAGAAGAAGTACGCCGGTCCCGAGCCGGAGAGGGCGGTGCAGGCGTCCTGCTGGGACTCGGGGACGCGGAGGGTCTTGCCGACGGCGCCGAAGATCTCCTCGGTGTGGGTCAGGTGGGCCTCGGTCGCGTGGGTGCCGGCCGAGATCACGGACATGGCCTCGTCCACGAGGGCCGGGGTGTTCGTCATGACGCGGACGACCGGGGTGCCGGGGGCGAGGCGTTCCTCGAAGAAGGCGGTGGGGATGCCCGCCGCGCCGCTGATGACCAGGCGGTCGGCCGGGACGTGCGGGGCGAGTTCGTCGAGGAGGGTGCCCATGTCCTGGGGCTTGACCGTGAGGATCAGGGTGTCGGCGGTCTTGGCGGCCTCGGCGTTGGTGACCGGGGTGACTCCGTGGCGGGCGCGGAGTTCTTCGGCCCGCTCCCGGCGGCGGGCGGTGACCAGGAGGTCGGCGGGGTCCCAGCCGGCTCCGATCATGCCGCTGAGGAGGGCTTCGCCGATCTTGCCGGTGCCGAGGACTGCGACTTTCTGGGTCATGGGTTCGGTGCCCTTCCGGGTGTGCGCGTCGTCCGGGGTCATCCTCGCATCGCGGGTGGGGGTGGGGCGTTCCGCGTCCAGTCCGCGGGACTTTCGGCCTGGACGGGCGGGGTGGTCATGCCGTTCGGCGTTTCAGCGTTGCCGCTCCCAGGGTCAGGACCAGCAGGGCGCAGCCCGCGACGATCAGGGCGTCGCGTACGAAGGCGGTGGTCATGTCGGTGTGGCGCAGGACCTCGTTCATGCCGTCCACCGCGTAGGACATGGGCAGGACGTCGGAGACGGCCTCCAGGGCCGGGTGCATGTTGTCGCGCGGGGTGAAGAGGCCGCAGAGGAGGAGTTGGGGGAAGATCACCGCCGGCATGAACTGGACCGCCTGGAATTCGGAGGCCGCGAAGGCCGAGACGAAGAGGCCGAGGGCGGTGCCCAGGAGGGCGTCGAGCAGGGCGACCAGGAGGAGGAGCCAGGGGCTGCCCGTCACGTCCAGGCCCAGGAACCAGACCGCCAGGCCGGTGGCGAGGGCCGACTGGACGATGGCGAGGACGCCGAAGGCGAGGGCGTAGCCGGCGATGAGGTCGCCCTTGCCGAGCGGCAGGGCGAGGAGGCGTTCGAGGGTGCCGGAGGTGCGCTCGCGCAGCGTCGCGATGGACGTGACCAGGAACATCGTGATCAGCGGGAAGATGCCGAGGAGCGAGGCGCCGATGTTGTCGAAGGTGCGCGGGCTGCCGTCGAAGACGTAGCGCAGCAGGAAGAGCATCACGCAGGGGATCAGCATCAGGAGCGCGATGGTGCGGGGGTCGTGGCTCAGCTGGCGCAGGACCCGGGTCGCGGTGGCCGTGGTGCGGGAGAGGCTCAGGGGGCGGGTGGGCGCCGGGGTGAGGGTGGGCGCAGCGGTCGTGGGGGCGGTGGGCGTGGTCATCGGGTGGTCTCCTTCGTGCGGGCCGCCGCCTCGGCCTTCGCCTCGTCGACCAGGTGGAGGAAGGCCTCCTCGACCGTCTCGGAGCCGGTACGGGCGCGCAGGGCGTCGGGGGTGTCGTCGGCGAGGACTTCGCCCTCGCGCATCAGGAGCAGTCGGTGGCAGCGCTCGGCCTCGTCCATGACGTGGGAGGAGACGAGGAGGGTGGCGCCGCGGTCGGCGGCGAGGGAGTGGAAGAGGGTCCACAGGTCGCGGCGGAGTACCGGGTCGAGGCCGACCGTGGGTTCGTCGAGGACCAGGAGTTCGGGGGCGCCGAGGAGGGCCACGGCGAGGGAGACGCGGCTGCGCTGGCCGCCGGAGAGGTTCCCGGCCAGGGCGTCGGCGCGGGTGGTGAGGTCGACGTCGGCGATGACCCGGGTGACGTCCTCGCGGCGGCGGTCGGCGGCCGCCCGGCCGGGGTCGAGGATCTCGGCGAAGTAGTCCAGGTTCTGGCGGACGGTCAGGTCGTCGAAGACGGACGGGGCCTGGGTGACGTAGCCGATGCGGGTGCGCAGGGCCGGGTGGCCGGCCGGGCGGCCGAGGACGTCCAGGGTGCCGGTGACCTTGGACTGGGTGCCGACGATCGACCGCATCAGGGTCGACTTGCCGCAGCCGGAGGGGCCGAGGAGGCCGGTGATGCGGCCGCGCGGGACGGTGAAGCCGAGGCCCCGCAGGACGGTGCGGGTGCCGCGGGCGACGGTGAGGTCCTGGGCGTGGACGGCCGGTGGGGCGGGGGTGTCGCCGTGGCCGTCGGGGGGTCGGGAGGAGTACTCCGGCGAGTAATTCATCATGTGATGAATACTCCTCCCGGGCGCCCGTGGCGTCAAGCCGTCGCGAGGAGGAGGTGGACGACGTACGCCTCCTCGACGCGTCCGGTCGGGAAGACGGCCAGCAGGTGGCGGCGCTCCTCGGCGAAGAAGGCGGCGGCGCGTTCCTCGGTGTCGGTCAGGAAGACCGAGTGGCTGGCGAGGTTGGCCAGGTGGGTGTCGAGCGGGACGCGGCGGCTCCAGCGGATCTCGCGGTGCACGAAGTCGAGCGTGCCGGTGGGGTCGGCGAAGCGGGCGTCGAAGTCGCGTTTCTCGGCGGAGAGGTTCAGGTGCGCGAAGTGCCGGTCGACGCGTCGCGCCGACTCCGCGATCCACGGCACGTCGTGGGCGTCGGTGTTCCACCACAGCGCCAGCGCGCCGCCCGGACGCAGCACGCGCAGCGCCTCCGGGACGGCCAGGGCGGGGTCGGTCCAGTGCCACGCCTGGGCGTAGGTGAGCAGGTCGGCGCTGTGGGCGGCGAGGGGCAGGGCGTTGCCGTTGCCGCGGACCACGGGCACGCCGGGGAGGGTGCGACGGAACTCGGTGGCCATGCCGGCGCCCGGTTCCACGGCGATCACGTCGGCGCCGCGCTCGTGCAGGCGGGCGGTGGCGAGGCCGGTGCCGGCGCCGACGTCCACGACGCGGGCGCCCTTGAGGGGGCGGCCGGTCAGCTCCTCCAGCGCGTCGAAGAGGGCGGGCGGGTAGGAGGGGCGGTTGGCGGCGTACTGGGCGGCGGCGGCGTTGAAGGAGTGGGCGCGGGCGCGGTGGTGGGCCCGCCCGGGGGTGGTCGCGGCGGCCGGGTCGTCCGGGGTCAGCGGTGTCGTCATACGGCCATGGTGGCCGGGCCGGCGCGGACGGGGTGGGGGTTCTGGGGGGCGCCGTGGGCGGGGCGGGTTCCCTCCCGGGTTACTTCCGGGGGCGCTTCCTCGACGGGTTGCCCGAGCGGCGGGTGGTGCGCTTCGCGTACTCCTCGCGCGCCCTCGCGTACTCCTCGCGGTGCAGCTTCTCGCCCGGCGCCTCGGTGAAGGTGCGGAAGAAGTAGGCGAGGAGGGAGCCGACGAAGCCGATGGCGAGCAGGCCGCGCAGGGCGGCCTGGCGGTCGGGGTCGGGGCGGCCGGTGAAGCCGGACCAGGTGTGGCGGAAGGCCAGGGCGCTGCAGATCGCGAACATCACGATCATCAGCAGCGAGACGAAGCTGCCGATGTCGGCGATCTGGAGGCCCTGGTAGGCGACGCGGAGCACGAAGCAGGCGGCGGCCGCCGCGGCGAGGGAGCCGACGGCGAGAGCCACCCGGCGGGCGGTGTAGCCGTGGTCGTGGTCCACCCAGGTGGTGCCGTAGAACCGGAGGGGTTCGGGGCGGGGGCCCGCCTGGGTGTCCGGGGTGCCGTTGGTGCCGTTCGCTGCGCTCACGGGTCGATTATGGCGCGCGCCTTGCGGGGCGTGCCGCGCGGTCAGCCGCCCTGGCCGGCGCTGCCGAGCGGGCCGACCCGCACCGGGGTGCCGGAGCCGTCCGTGACGGGCAGCGAGGCGCCGCCCGGCCAGTCGAGGGTGACCGACTTGGTCTCGTTCGGCGGAGTCACCACCAGCCCGGTGACGCGGACGCCGGAGCCGCCCGAGTCGTTGATCGGGTAGGTGATGCCGAAGGTCACCGTGTCGCCGTCCGCGAGGACGACCGTGGGGGCCTGCTCGCCGGTGCGCTTCGCGGACAGGGTTCCCGCGTTCGTCTTCAGGTCGACGCCCGCGTAGCCGGTGAGCGTGCAGTCCCGGCCGCCGCCGTTCTTCAGGTCCACCGCGACGGTGCCCTCGGTGTCGCCGCCGACCGTGGCGTCCATCGCGGTGATCTCCAGCTCGTCGGTGCGGCAGCCGGCGGCCTTGCCGTCCTCGGCGGCCCCCGCGGACCCGCCCGTTCCCTTGCTGCCGCCGGTCCCGTTGGGGGACTTGCCCGCGGAGTCCGTCCCGCCCTGCTGGTCCGAGCCCGCCGATCCCGAGCCGCCGTTCGACGAGGACGCGGTGGAGGCGGCCGAAGGGGCCGCGCTCCGGTCCGAGCCGCCGTCATCGTTCTGGCAGGCCGTGAGCGAGAGACCGGCGGCGAGGGCCATGGCGGCGAGGGTCAGCTTGCGAACGCGCATCGTTGTCTACCTCAGAGTCGGTTGGCGTGCCGGGCCGCCCGTACCGTGCGGTCCGAGCGGGCGCTTCCGTCTGCCAAGAGCCACTCGGCCCGGCACGCCGTTCCTCCCGGCACCCTCCTCGTACGTCCCTGGGACAGCCCCGTTACAAGGTCAGCAGCGCGGGGCGACGTAGCCGTCGCTGCCGGTGCGGACGTACGCGTCGGAGACGTACTGGCCGCTGCCGATGTTGTCCCAGATGTTCGAGGTGCCGTAGGGGCCGGAGACCCACTCCCCCGTGCGCTGGCAGTTGATCGTGACCCTGGCGCCCTCGGGCAGGACCCGCACCACGGAGTAGTGGGTGCCCGGGCCGCTGCGGACGTTCACGCGGTAGCCCGGCGCGACCGGGTAGGAGAGCAGGGCCGCCGCCGCGACCACTCCCTCGGCCCGCCCCGCTGCTCCCTCTTCGCCGCCGCCGATGTTCTGGACCTGGTCGACCGACATGGATGACTCCCCCCGTTGAGCCCCACGACGTTCGTGGGGCACCGTTGATACCCGAAGAACAAGCCATGAAACACCAGTTCGCACCTCGCACACGACAGTCGGCAGGCCGCCTCTGTCCCGTGGGCCCCATCGACTAGGCTCCGAGCATCGCTCGCGCGAACGAACAGCACGGGGGTGGTTCCATGGCGCCGCAGCGGGATGCCGGAGCGGACGCGGAAGCGGAACTTCCGGAGTACGCCGGCCACTACCGGCTGGAGTCCCGCCTCGGCTCGGGCGGCATGGGCGTCGTGCACCTGGCCCGCAGCACCTCCGGGATGCGCGTCGCGGTCAAGGTCGTGCACGCGACGTATGCCAGGGACCCCGAGTTCAGGGGGCGTTTCCGGCAGGAGGTGGCCGCGGCCCGGCGGGTGAGCGGGGCCTTCACGGCACCGGTCGTGGACGCCGACCCGGAGGCCGGGCGGCCCTGGATGGCCACGCTGTTCATCCCCGGTCCCACGCTCTCGGAGCACGTGAAGCGGAACGGGCCGATGGACGAGCCCCAGCTGCGCCGGCTGATGGCCGGGCTCGCCGAGGCGCTGCGCGACATCCACCGGGTCGGCGTGGTGCACCGCGATCTGAAACCGAGCAACGTCCTGCTCGCCGAGGACGGTCCGAAGGTCATCGACTTCGGCATCTCCCGGCCGAAGGACAGCGAACTGCGCACCGAGACCGGGAAGCTGATCGGTACGCCGCCGTACATGGCGCCCGAGCAGTTCCGGCGGCCCCGGGAGGTGGGCCCCGCGGCGGACGTCTTCACCCTCGGCTCGCTGATGGTGCACGCGGCGACCGGGCGGGGGCCCTTCGACTCCGACAGCCCGTACGTGGTCGCCTACCAGGTGGTGCACGACGAGCCCGATCTGACCGGCGTACCGGACTCGCTCGCGCCGCTGGTGCTGCGGTGTCTGGCCAAGGAGCCCGAGGACCGGCCGACGCCGGACGAGTTGATGCGGGAGCTGCGGTCGGTCGCGGCGGCCTTCGACACGCAGGTGTTCATACCGGCACCGCGGGCGGAGCGGACCGAGACCCCGCGGGAGGCCGGTGCGGAACCCGCCCCGCCGGCTCCCGCCGAGCCGTCCGGGCCGGCCGGGCGGTCCGGGCGGATCGTACGGCGGCTGGGGAAGCGGTCGGCGCTGGTCGCCGGGGCGGTGGGGCTCGCCGTGGCCGGGAGCCTCGTGGCGGTGCAGGCGTTCGGCGGTGCCGAGCCCGCCCGCACGCCCACCGCGCAGAGTGCGCCGGGCGGGTTCGGGGCGTGGGAGGCGGGGCCCGGGGCGAAGGGCGGCGGGATGCCGCAGTGCTCGTACGCGGCCCGGCGGCTGCTGTGCGCGCGGCCCGGTCTGGTCTTCGCCCTCGACCCGGCCGACGGCAGCACGCTGTGGCGGCACCCCGTCGCGGAGACCGTGCGGGACGAACCGCCGGTCGTGTCGGGCGGGCTCGTGCAGCCCGAGGTCGGCCTGCTGGGCCCGCTGGAGGCGCTCGACCCCGCGACGGGGAAGCCCGCGTGGCAGGAGGACATGCCCGCGTACGACGGGCTGCGGACCGTCGGCGACATGCTGCTGCTCACCCGCGCCGACGGGATGGTCACCGGCGTCGACAGCGCCTCGGGGCGGACGAAGTGGGCGCACCGGGTCCCCGGGCAGGCGGTGCCGTACTTCACCTCGTTCGCCGGGGAGCGGCGGCCGGCGGCGTACGCGGCGAGCCCGAGCGCCGACGGGCAGCACACCCGGGTCACCGCGGTGGACCCGGCGAGCGGGGACGTGCGCTGGGACGCGGAGCTGGCGGGGGAGCTGAAGCCGGTGGGGGCCGCCGCGGACGGTTCCGTGTTCCTCGTCGTCGAGGGGGCGGCCTACGGCGACGTCTCGACCGTGGTCCGCTACACGCCCGCCACCGGGGCGACCCGGCGGGTGACGCTGCCGATCCCGGTCGAGGCGGCGCAGGCCGGGGTGCACGGGGACACCCTGTACCTCATGGGCGCGGGCGGCTCGCTGGTGGCCGTCGACATGGCGGCGGGGAAGCAGGCGTGGCGGCTGGAGACGGGCGTGAGCCGGGGCTCGTCGCCGGTCTCCGACGGGCGGCACGTGTACGTCACCGCGCCCGACGGGCGGCTCCTCGGCGTCGACGCGCGCCGGGGCAGGCTCCTCGGGCAGACCCGGCCCCGGCTCGGCCCCGACTCGGACAAGGTGCCCGCCTCACTACCGGTGCCGCTGCTCGCGGGCGGGTACGTGTACGCCGGGGCGCCGGACGGGACGGTGTTCGGGGTGCCGGGGCGGGACCCGGGGGCCTGGTAGGCCGTACCGGGTCCCCTGCCGGGGTCCTCGGGGTGGTCCCTCGGGGCGGGGTCAGCCCAGCTTGCTGACGTCGCGGACCGCGCCCTTGTCCGCGCTGGTGGCCATCGCGGCGTACGCCTTCAGGGCCGCGGAGACCTTGCGGTCGCGGTTCTTCGGGGCGTACACGCCGTTGAGGGCCTGCGCGCGGCGGGTCAGCTCGGCGTCGTCCACGAGCAGCTCGATGGAGCGGTTCGGGATGTCGATGCGGATGCGGTCGCCGTCCTCGACCAGGGCGATGGTGCCGCCGGCGGCGGCCTCCGGGGAGGCGTGGCCGATGGACAGGCCCGAGGTGCCGCCGGAGAACCGGCCGTCGGTGACCAGGGCGCAGGCCTTTCCGAGGCCGCGGCCCTTGAGGTACGAGGTCGGGTAGAGCATCTCCTGCATGCCGGGGCCGCCCTTGGGGCCCTCGTAGCGGATGACGACGACGTCGCCCTCCTTGACCTGCTGGGTGAGGATCTTCTGGACGGCCTCCTCCTGCGACTCGCAGACGACCGCCGGGCCCTCGAAGGTCCAGATGGACTCGTCGACGCCGGCGGTCTTCACCACGCAGCCGTCGACGGCGAGGTTGCCGCGCAGGACCGCGAGGCCGCCGTCCTTGGAGTAGGCGTGCTCCACGGAGCGGATGCAGCCGTTCTCGGCGTCGTCGTCCAGGGAGTCCCAGCGCTCGGACTGGGAGAACGCCTCGGCGGAGCGGACGCAGCCGGGGGCCGCGTGCCACAGCTCGACGGCCTCCTGGGAGGGCGAGCCGCCGCGGATGTCCCAGGTCTTGAGCCAGTCGGCCAGGGACGGGCTGTGGACGGAGTGCACGTCCTCGTTGAGCAGGCCGCCGCGGTGCAGTTCGCCGAGGAGGGCCGGGATGCCGCCCGCGCGGTGCACGTCCTCCATGTAGTACGTGCGGTCCTTGGCGACGTTCGGCGCGACCTTGGCCAGGCACGGGACGCGGCGCGAGAGGGCGTCCATCTCGGTGAGGCCGTAGGGGACCTCCGCCTCCTGGGCGGCGGCCAGCAGGTGCAGGATCGTGTTGGTGGAGCCGCCCATCGCGATGTCGAGCGCCATGGCGTTCTCGAAGGCCGCGGGGGTGGCGATGTTGCGGGGCAGGACCGAGTCGTCGTCCTGCTCGTAGTAGCGGCGGGTCAGGTCGAGGACCGTGCGGGCCGCGTTCTCGTAGAGCGCCTTGCGGGCGGTGTGGGTGGCCAGGACCGAGCCGTTGCCGGGCAGGGAGAGGCCGATCGCCTCGGTCAGGCAGTTCATCGAGTTGGCGGTGAACATGCCGGAACAGGAGCCGCAGGTCGGGCAGGCGTTCTCCTCGATGCGGAGGATGTCCGCGTCGGAGATCTTCTCGTTGACCGCCTCCGACATCGCGTCGACCAGGTCGAGGGTGCGGACCGTGCCGTCGACCAGGGTGGCGCGGCCGGACTCCATCGGGCCGCCGGAGACGAAGACCGTCGGGATGTTCAGGCGGAGCGCCGCGTTGAGCATGCCCGGGGTGATCTTGTCGCAGTTGGAGATGCAGATCAGGGCGTCGGCGCAGTGGGCCTCGACCATGTACTCCACGCTGTCCGCGATCAGGTCGCGGGAGGGCAGGCTGTAGAGCATGCCGCCGTGGCCCATGGCGATGCCGTCGTCCACGGCGATCGTGTTGAACTCGCGCGGGATGCCGCCGGCCGCGACGACCGCCTCGCTGACGATCCGGCCGACCGGCGCCAGGTGCGTGTGGCCCGGCACGAACTCCGTGAAGCTGTTGGCGACGGCGATGATCGGCTTACGCCCGATGTCCGCGCCGGGTACACCGGAGGCACGCATAAGGGCGCGGGCGCCCGCCATGTTGCGGCCGTGGGTGACAGTGCGGGACCTCAGTTCGGGCATCGTCGCTCGCTCCTTCGGAGAGTTATGACTGCCGTCGAGCGTACGCCGGTCATCCAGGGGTCGGGACGGGGTGTCCGGAATGCGGGACGTTCGTCTCGCCGTACGTGGTGGGCGGGTGCCCTCAGGGGCCGGTGAGGTGGCCCTGGACGACCGGGGCCAGGCGGGCGACGATCTGCTCCGGGTCCGCGGAGGCCAGCGGCTCCACCTTGATCACGTAGCGGAGCATCGCGCAGCCCACCAGTTGCGCCGCGGCCAGTTCGACGCGCAGTTCCGCGTCCGGCAGGCCCACCTGGGCGGCGACCCGGCTCAGCACCTGGGCGGCGATCAGGCGGCGGAAGACGGCGGCGGCGGTCTCGTTGTTCACGGCGGAGCGGACGATGGCCAGCAGGGGCGTCCGGCTGGCCGGGTTCTCCCAGAGGCCGAGGATGAAGCGGGTGAGCCGCTCGCCCACCTCGTCGAGGGGGGCGTCGCCGATCGCGTCGGGGGCCCGCAAGGCCGGTGCGAAGGCGACCTCGATGGCCGCCTCGAAGACCTGCTCCTTGGTGCCGAAGTAGTGGTGCACCAGCGCCGGGTCCACGCCCGCGGCCTTGGCGATGCCGCGCACGGAGGTCTTCTCGTAGCCGCGCTCGGAGAACTCCTCGCGGGCGGTGACGAGGATGCGGTCGCGGGTGTCCCCGGACTCCGTACGGGGCGGGCGGCCGCGGCGCCGGGTGGTCCCGTCGGCGTCGCCGCTCACCGGCGGTCCGTCCACGTCCCCGGGCCGCCCGGCACCGGGGACGCGGTCTGCGCCAGGTGCCGGCGGGTGAAGGCGAGCGCCTCGGCGAGATCGGCCTCGCGTTCGGCGCCGGACATCGCGCGCCTGGTGTTGACCTCGATGACGACGTGGCCGTCGAAGCCGGTGCGCGCGAGGTGCTCCAGCACTTCGGCGCAGGGCTGGTTGCCGCGGCCCGGGACGAGGTGCTCGTCCTTGGCGGAGCCCTTGCCGTCGGCCAGGTGGACGTGGCCGAGGCGGTCGCTCATGCGGTCGATCATGTCGAGGGCGTCGGTGCGGGAGGTGGCGGCGTGGCTGAGGTCGATCGTGAAGTGCCGGTAGTCGTGCTTCGTCACGTCCCAGTCGGGGGCGTACGCCTGCATCTCGCGGTCGCGGTAGCGCCAGGGGTACATGTTCTCCACGGCGAAGCGGACGTCCGTCTCGTCGGCCATCCGCCAGATGCCGTCGACGAAGTCCCGCGCGTACTGGCGCTGCCAGCGGAACGGGGGGTGCACGACGACGGTGGACGCGCCGAGCCTCTCGGCGGCGGCGCGGGCGCGCTGGAGCTTGACCCAGGGGTCGGTGGACCAGACGCGCTGGGTGATGAGCAGGCACGGTGCGTGCACGGCGAGTATCGGCATGCGGTGGTAGTCGCTGAGCCTGCGCAGCGCCTCGATGTCCTGGCTGACCGGGTCCGTCCAGACCATCACCTCCACGCCGTCGTAGCCGAGGCGCGCGGCGATCTCGAAGGCCGTCGCCGTCGACTCCGGGTAGACGGAAGCCGTCGACAGGGCGACCTTCGTGTCCGGGGTGCGGACGTCGTCCCTTGGTTTTGCCACGGGGGTCAGGGTACGGGGTGCCGGCCGGCGGCCGCGGGGTGCCCAATCGCCGTTGTGGTTATTGCCATAGGGGGCGGGTGCGGGTGCGCTGTGGCTTGTCGCGCCCGCGCGGCGGAGCCGCACATCGATACAGCCCCGCGCCCCTTTCAGGGGCGCGTCATCCCTGGCCCATGTGGTCCAGGCGCCGCAGGATCACGCCCTCTCTGAGGGCCCAGGGGCAGATTTCCAGGTTCTCCACGCGGAAGAGGTCCATCGCGGCCTCGGCCACCAGGGCGCCGGCCACCAGCTGGTGCGCCCTGCCCTCGGAGACGCCGGGGAGTTCGGCGCGCTCTGCGCTGGTCATGGCGGCCAGGCGGGGCACCCAGGCCTCCAGCGAGGCGCGCTTCAGCTCGCGCTGGACGTAGAGGCCCTCGGCGGAGCGGGCGGCGCCGGTGATGCGGGCCAGCTGCCGGAAGGTCTTCGAGGTGGCGACCACGTGGTCGGGGGCGCCCAGGCGGCTGAAGTCGCCGACGGTCCGGGCGATCTCCGTACGGACGTGGCGGCGCAGCGCCCTGACGTCGTCCGGGTGGGGCGGGTCGTCGGGCAGCCGGGCCGCGGTCAGCCGGCCCGCGCCGAGCGGCAGCGACACGGCGGCGTCGGGCTCCTCGTCGATGCCGTACGCGATCTCCAGGGAGCCGCCGCCGATGTCGAGGACCAGCAGTTTGCCCGCGGACCAGCCGAACCAGCGGCGGGCGGCGAGGAAGGTGAGCCGGGCCTCCTCGGCGCCGGTGAGGACGGTCAGCTCGACGCCGGTCTCGGCGCGCACGCGCGCGAGGACGTCGTCGGCGTTGGTCGCCTCGCGCACGGCCGAGGTGGCGAACGGCAGGAGGTCCTCCACGCCCTTGTCCTCGGCGGCCCCGAGGGCGTCATGGACGACGGCGACCAACCGGTCGACGCCGTCGGGGCCGATCGCGCCGTGCTCGTCGAGGAGCTGGGCGAGGCGCAGGTCCGCCTTGTGCGAGTGGGCGGGGAGCGGACGGGCGCCGGGGTGCGCGTCCACCACCAGCAGATGCACCGTGTTCGAACCCACGTCGAGGACACCGAGTCTCATGTACGGAACGCTACTGCCAGCGGCGGTCGCGGTGGGCCGTCCTTGGTTCGTCCTTGGGTCGTCCCTGGTTCCCCGTCCCTGGTTCCCCGTCCTTGGTTCGTCCTTGGCGGCGTGCTCGCGCTCGGGCGACTTACCCTGGAGCCGTGCCAAAGACGAAAAAGGCGAAGGACGAAAAGTCGGCCAAGAAGGACAAAAAGCGCGTACCGGTCGAAGGAGCGGGCGACGAGAAGGGGCTCGACTTCGCGCGCGCGTGGGTGGAGTTTCCCGATCCGGCGGACGACGAGCAGGTCTTCCGGTGCGATCTGACCTGGCTGACCTCCCGCTGGAACTGCATCTTCGGCAGCGGCTGCCAGGGCATCCAGGCGGGCCGCGCGGACGACGGGTGCTGCTCGCTGGGCGCGCACTTCTCCGACGAGGACGACGAGAAGCGGGTCGCCGGGCACGTGGCGAGGCTCACGCCGGACATCTGGCAGCACCACGCCGAGGGCACGCGGAACGGCTGGACCTCCGAGGACGACGAGGGCTCCCGGCAGACCCGGCCCTTCCAGGGCTCGTGCATCTTCCAGAACCGGCCGGGGTTCTCCGGGGGTGCGGGCTGCTCGCTGCACATCCTGGCGCTGAAGGAGGGGCGGGAGCCGCTGGAGACGAAGCCGGACGTGTGCTGGCAGCTGCCGGTCCGGCGGACGTTCGAGTGGATCGACCGGCCCGACGACACGCGCGTGCTCCAGGTGTCGATCGGTGAGTACGACCGGCGGGGGTGGGGGCCGGGCGGGCACGACCTGCACTGGTGGTGCACCTCGGCGACCTCGGCGCACGGTGCGGGGGACCCGGTGTACGTGTCCTACCGGCCGGAGCTGATCGAGCTGATGGGCAAGGCGGGGTACGACCGGCTGGTCGAGCTGTGCGAGGAGCGGCTGGCCTCGCAACTGCCGTTGCTGGCGCCGCATCCGGCGGACCCCGGTCGCTGAGACGGGACTGGGGCCGGGGCCGGGGCCGGGACCCGGGCGCCCCTAGCCCCAGCGCCTAGTCCCCTAGGAGCCGGGCGGGCTCGCGGTATCGCTGTCGGTGTTGCCCGGTGGTGGTGACGAGCCGCCCGTGCCGCCGGTCGGGGACGGTTCGTTCGTCGTCGGGTCCGGGTCGGGCGGCGTCGGCGACGGGTCGTCGGGGGGCGTCGGGTCCGGATCGGGGGGCTGCGAGGTGGACGGGTCCGGGTTCGGGCCCGGGTGGGAGGGGGACGTGGTGTCGTCCGGTGTGCTGGGGCGCGGGCGGGGGCGGGACGGGGTGGGGGCGGGGCCGTAGCCCTTGATGGTCACGACGGCTCCGGCGGGCGACACGGCCACCCGTGCGCTCCAGTGGCCGGACGGTTCGCGCAGGTGGTCGACGTACACCCGGACCGTCACGGTCTCGCCGGGGCGCAGGGTGCCGGAGGACTGGCTCAGGTAGAGCCAGGCGGCGCCGACGGACGCGGACCAGCGGACCGGGGCGTCGCCGGTTGCGGTCAGGGTGACCAGCGTGGTGTCGCCGTCGTGGCCGGCCGTCACCCTGAGGTGGCCGGCGCCCTTCCCGGCGGCGCCGGAGACGCCGACGACCTCCACCGAGACGTCGGCCTCGCCGTTCTTGCCGAAGCCGGTGCCCGGGGTGGTGCTCGCGTTGCCGGCGTTCTCGTACCCGTTGCCGCCGCCCGCCGACCCGCCCGCCGGGCCGTCCGGGTTCTGCGCCTCGCTGGCGCTGGTCGAGCGGCCTTCCTCGCCCTCGACGACGGGGGTGCCGCGGTAGGCCGCCCACAGGGCGAGCACGGGGGCCGCCACGACGGTGGCGACGACGGTGGTGGTGACGGCGCGGGCGCGCAGGCGGTCCCGCCGGGCGGCGCGGTCCTTGGGGTCCATCGGGAAGCCGCGCCGGTCGAAGCGGGGGGCGGCGCTCCGCGCGCGCGGGGTGTGGGCCGGGGCGGCGTGCAGTGCGGTGCGGGGGGCCTCCAGGACGGGCAGCTCGGCGGGGGTGACGCTGGTGCCGGGCCAGCGGCCGGGGACCGCGCGCTCGGCGGTCCGGCGGCAGCGCGGGCAGTCGTCGACGTGCCGGACCAGCTCGCGGCGCAGGGCGCTGCTCAGGACGTAGCGGTTGTCGCCGGTGAGGCGGGCGACCGCGGGGCAGGTGCCGGTCTCCACGACGGCCAGGGCGGCGCGGGTGCGTTCCACCTCGCAGGCGGCCGAGGCGAGCAGTTCGCGGGTGGCGGCGAGGTCCATGCCGAGGACGGCGGCGACCTCGTGCGGGGCGAGGTGGTGGCGTACGGCCAGTTCCAGGGCCTCACGCTGCTCGGGGGTGGTGCCGGCGGCCTCCGGCCAGGCCAGGAGGGCGAGTTCGCTGCGGTGGCGCTGGTAGGCCTCGTCGTGGGTGGGGGTGGTGGGAGGTGCGGACGGGGTGGGGCGGCCTGCCGCGTGGCTGCTCGGACGTTTCTGCTTGGCCTCGGCCAGCTTGCGGAGGCAGGACCAGCGGGCCAGGGCGTAGAGCCAGGCCCTGCGGTCGCCCGCGGTGTGGGGGGCGCGGTGGCCGCGGCGCTCGGCCAGCGCGAGGACGTCGCCCAAGGCGGTGGTCGCGGCGTCGTGGTCGCAGAGCACGGACAGGCAGTACGTGAACAGGCCGTCCAGATACGCGTCGTACGCGGCGTAGCGCGCGGGGGGACGCTGCGCGGGCGGCTGCGGCTGTGACTGCGACTGCACCAGCGCCCTCGCCGCGGCGCGGTCACGCGCTTCCCGGTGCGCCCGGTGTGCGCCGGTCGTGCGGGTCGTGGTTTCCGGACTGCTCCTCATCACTCGGCGACCGTAGGGGGCTATGGGTGGCGCGAACTGGCGCGTTGGGCACTTTTAACCCGTACGGGTGAAACGATCCCTCATAAGGGGACAGGAAGCTGTTCCTCCGGGGCTGGGGTGGGGTGGGGGTCGCCCTTTCGGGGTGCCTGCGGCGCCTGTGCGGCTTCGGCGGGGGTGCGCGGTGCGCGGTGCGTCCGGTGGGTGGGTCGGGGCCGCGCCGGGGGGTGTCCGTCCTCGGAACGGCGCGGAATCGGTCGGCCACAGAACTCACCGGCGCGGACGCGCCAACCGCTGCGGGCGGACACCCCCCGACACGACCCCTTCTCGCCGTACCTACCCAGCTGCGGGCAGTCGTGCCGCTGGGGAGGCACGGGCCGGCGCAGCGGCACCCCGCTACGCCGGGCTGCGCTCCCCATCCCCGCGCCGGGTGCCGGGAACGGACCGCTCAGTGCGTTGTCAGTGGGGGCGGTTACGGTTCGTGCATGGCTGCCCGTACGAAGTCCGCCAAGGAACGGCCGTCCTACCGCTGCACCGAGTGCGGCTGGCAGACGGCCAAGTGGCTCGGCCGCTGCCCCGAATGCCAGGCGTGGGGCACCGTCGAGGAGTACGGCGCGCCCGCCGTGCGTACGACCAGCCCGGGGCGCGTGACCACGTCCGCGGTGCCGATCGGGGAGGTCGACGGGCGGCAGGCGACCGCCCGCTCCACCGGGGTGCCCGAGCTGGACCGGGTGCTCGGGGGCGGGCTGGTGCCCGGAGCCGTGGTGCTGGTCGCCGGTGAGCCGGGCGTCGGGAAGTCCACGCTGCTGCTGGACGTCGCGGCCAAGTCGGCGAGCGACGAGCACCGGACGCTGTATGTCACCGGTGAGGAGTCGGCCAGCCAGGTGCGGCTGCGGGCCGACCGGATCCACGCCATCGACGACCATCTGTATCTCGCCGCCGAGACGGACCTCGCGGCGGTGCTCGGGCATCTGGACGCCGTCAAGCCGTCGCTGCTCATCCTGGACTCCGTGCAGACCGTGGCCTCGCCCGAGATCGACGGCGCCCCGGGCGGCATGGCGCAGGTGCGGGAGGTGGCGGGCGCGCTGATCCGCGCCTCCAAGGAGCGCGGCATGTCCACGCTGCTCGTGGGCCACGTCACCAAGGACGGGGCCATCGCGGGGCCGCGGCTGCTGGAGCACCTCGTGGACGTCGTGCTGCATTTCGAGGGCGACCGGCATGCGCGGCTGAGGCTGGTGCGCGGGGTCAAGAACCGGTACGGGACGACGGACGAGGTCGGCTGCTTCGAGCTTCATGACGAAGGGATCACGGGGCTCGCCGATCCCAGCGGGCTGTTTCTCACGCGGCGGGCCGAGCCGGTGCCCGGTACGTGTCTGACCGTCACCCTGGAGGGGCGTCGGCCGCTGGTCGCCGAGGTGCAGGCGCTGACCGTGGACTCGCAGATTCCGTCGCCGCGGCGTACGACCTCGGGGCTCGAGACCTCGCGGGTGTCGATGATGCTGGCCGTGCTGGAGCAGCGGGGGCGCATCAGTGCGCTGGGGAAGAGAGATATCTACAGTGCGACGGTGGGGGGCGTGAAGCTCTCCGAGCCGGCCGCGGACCTCGCCATCGCGCTGGCCCTGGCCAGTGCGGCCAGTGACACTCCGCTGCCCAAGAACCTCGTCGCGATCGGCGAAGTCGGTCTCGCCGGAGAGGTGAGACGGGTCACGGGGGTGCAGCGCAGGCTCTCCGAGGCGCACCGGCTGGGCTTCACGCACGCCCTGGTACCGGCCGATCCGGGCAGGGTCCCTGACGGCATGAAGGTCCTGGAAGTCGCGGACATGGGGGACGCCCTGCGGGTGCTTCCGCGCTCGCGTCGGCGAGAGGCCCCACGGGAGGAGGAGGACCGCCGGTAGACTTTGCCCTGGTCTCGCCCGTCCGTACGACCGAGTGTGCGACACGGGAGCGCCAGAAGAACCTGCGACCGGAGGAGTGCAGTGGCAGCCAACGACCGGGCAGCAGCTCCCGGAAAGTCCGGTGGGAGTGCCGGTGCCGATGGCCTGATGCGCGCCTCTCTGAGCGCCGTGGCGCCCGGCACGCCCCTGCGCGACGGCCTGGAGCGCGTCCTGCGCGGCAACACCGGCGGTCTCATCGTGCTGGGTTCCGACAAGACCGTCGAGCAGATGTGCACGGGCGGTTTCGTGCTGGACGTCGAGTTCACCGCGACCCGGCTGCGTGAGCTGTGCAAGCTCGACGGCGGCATCGTGCTGTCCTCGGACCTGTCGAAGATCCTGCGGGCGGGGGTGCAGCTGCTTCCGGACCCGACCATTCCGACGGAGGAGACCGGCACCCGGCACCGTACGGCGGACCGGGTCAGCAAGCAGGTCGGGTTCCCCGTGGTGTCGGTTTCGCAGTCGATGCGGCTGATCGCGTTGTACGTGGACGGGCAGCGGAGGGTGCTGGAGGATTCGGCGGCGATTCTGTCGCGGGCCAATCAGGCGCTGGCGACCCTGGAGCGGTACAAGCTGCGCCTCGACGAGGTCGCGGGCACGCTGTCGGCGTTGGAGATCGAGGACCTGGTGACGGTGCGGGACGTCTCGGCGGTCGCGCAGCGGCTCGAGATGGTGCGCCGGATCGCCACCGAGATCGCCGAGTACGTGGTGGAGCTGGGGACCGACGGGCGGCTGCTGGCGTTGCAGTTGGACGAGTTGATCGCCGGTGTGGAGCCGGAGCGCGAGCTGGTCGTGCGGGACTATGTGCCCGAGCCGACCGCGAAGCGCTCCCGTACGGTCGACGAGGCGCTCGCCGAGCTGGACAAGCTCAGCCATGCCGAGCTGTTGGAACTGTCGACGGTGGCACGGGCGTTGGGGTACACCGGGTCTCCCGAGACGCTGGACTCCGCGGTGTCGCCGCGCGGGTTCCGGCTGCTGGCCAAGGTGCCGCGGCTGCCGGGCGCGATCATCGACCGGCTGGTGGAGCACTTCGGCGGCCTGCAGAAGCTGCTCGCCGCCAGTGTCGACGACCTCCAGACGGTGGACGGCGTCGGCGAGGCGCGGGCGCGCAGTGTCCGGGAGGGGCTGTCGCGGCTGGCGGAGTCGTCGATCCTGGAGCGTTACGTCTGAGCGTGGCGTCTGACACGCGCGGCGGGTGCCCGGGCCGCGCGTTCTGTCAGTCGTTCTTCAGGACGAAGCTCGTCTGGACCTTCTCGAAGCCGGGTGCCTTGGCCTCGACCAGGTAGGTGCCCGCCTTGGCCGAACCCGCCGGCGGCGTACCGCACTCGGGGGCGCTGGGCTTGCGGTTCCACTTGGTGGTGTAGGTGATGCCGCTGCCCGCGGCGACCCGGTAGCGCAGGCTGCCCGTGCCCTTGACGCAGTCGTCGGAGGCCCAGTAGGCGTCGTCGCCGTCGGCCGGGGTGATCGTGAACACCGCGTGCTTCGGGCCGAGATCGACCTTGCAGTCGCCGCCCGAGGTGTTCCGCGCGGTCAGTTCGAAGGCGGGGGTCTGCCCGGGCGAGTAGCTGTTGCGGACGCTGCGCAGGCTCAACTTCACCGCACCCGGCGTGCAGTTGGGCAGGGCCGAGCCGGCCGGCAGCGTGTCGCCCACGCCGACGCCGGTCACCGCGCCGCCCGCGCCCCCCGCGTCGTCTCCGCCGCCTCCGGCGTTGCCTGATCCGTCGCCGTCCTCGCCCGAACCGCCGCCGGAACCAGAAGCGGAACCGTCTCCTCCGGAACTCGCCCCGGAACCGGAGCCGTTGGAGTCTCCCGACTCGTCGCGGCCGCCCGGTGCCTGGCTGATCGCCGGGCCGGAGCCCGAGGGGCCCGGAGTGATCGACGGTGCCGGGTTCTTGCCGTCGGCCCCGTCGTCCCGGCCCTTGCCGCCATCACCGCCGCCGGAGACCACGATCCACGTGATCAATAGCGCCAACAGGGCGAAAAGGGACAGCAGTACGGCCCTCCGTCGCCAGTAGATGGAGGAGGGAAGCGGCCCGACCGGATTGCGCAGTGATCCCACGGCGCAAACTGTACGAGAGATCGGCGCGTTCCCTTGTCCCACCCGCCGTTTGGGCCCGCAACTTTTACGGATCATCATTCCGGAGACTGTCCGGGACCCACCCGGTGGCGGTGTTCCCGTGCGGAGGTCCTCCCGTGGCAGGATCGGAGGGTCATGACTGCGCCCACGAAGCCTTCGCCAGGCGGACCCTCCGACCCCGCCGCGTCCGGTGTGCCGCTGCACGCCCCCGTCATCGACTGGTTCGACGAGCACGCCCGCGATCTGCCCTGGCGCCGCCCCGAGGCCGGTGCCTGGGGTGTGATGGTCAGCGAGTTCATGCTCCAGCAGACCCCGGTCAGCCGCGTCCTGCCCGTCTACGAGCAGTGGCTGGCCCGCTGGCCGCGCCCCGCCGACCTCGCCGCCGAGGCACCCGGCGAGGCCGTGCGCGCCTGGGGCCGGCTCGGCTACCCGCGCCGCGCGCTGCGTCTGCACGGCGCCGCCGCGGCCATAACGGAACGGCACGGCGGCGACGTACCGTCGGACCACGCCCAGCTGCTGGCGCTGCCCGGCATCGGTGAGTACACGGCCGCGGCGGTCGCCTCCTTCGCCTACGGCCAGCGGCACGCCGTGCTGGACACCAACGTCCGCCGGGTCTTCGCGCGCGCGGTCACCGGCGTGCAGTACCCGCCGAACGCCACCACGGCCGCCGAGCGGAAGCTGGCCCGGGCGCTGCTGCCCGAGGAGGAGGCGAGCGCCGCCCGCTGGGCCGCCGCCTCGATGGAGCTGGGCGCGCTGGTCTGCACGGCGAAGAACGAGTCCTGCCACCGCTGCCCGATCGCGGCCCAGTGTGCCTGGCGGCTGGCCGGCAAGCCCGCCCACGACGGGCCGCCGCGGCGCGGCCAGACGTACGCGGGCACCGACCGGCAGGTGCGCGGGCGGCTGCTCGCGGTGCTGCGGGACGCGGCCGGGCCGGTGTCGCAGGCGGCCCTGGACCAGGTGTGGCAGGAACCGGTCCAGCGCGCCCGCGCCCTGGACGGGCTGGTGGCCGACGGTCTGGTGGAGCCGCTGGCGGACGGGTTGTACCGGCTGCCGCTGAGCTGACCCGCGACGGTTCCCGCGACATCTCCGTGACACCCTCCAAATCGGGCGTATCTCCTGGTATCACCATCAAGTGGTTCGGCGATTTACCCGGTTCCTCCTTCCGTTACACAACCGACGGACAGCCGAGGGTTTGCCGCAGGCTGCTTCGCACAGCGCCGTGACAACGCTTCCCTAACTTCGTTTGCGTGCCCAGAGGGCGCGGCACGACAACGGACCACAGGCAGTGGGCCGGCGGTGACCACCGTCGGAGTACGGGGATCGGAAGGCGGTTGACATGGGCGAGGTGCTCGAGTTCGAGGAGTACGTCCGCACCCGGCAGGACGCGCTGCTGCGCAGCGCCAGGCGCCTGGTCCCCGACCCCGTCGACGCCCAGGACCTGCTCCAGACCGCGCTGGCGCGGACGTACGGGCGCTGGGAGACCATCGAGGACAAGCGGCTCGCGGACGCCTACCTGCGCCGGGTGATGATCAACACCCGGACCGAGTGGTGGCGGGCGCGGAAGCTGGAGGAGGTGCCGACCGAGCAGCTCCCCGAGTCGCCCATGGACGACGCCACCGAGCAGCACGCGGACCGCGCCCTGCTGATGGACGTCCTGAAGGTGCTCGCCCCGAAGCAGCGCAGCGTCGTGGTGCTGCGACACTGGGAGCAGATGTCGACGGAGGAGACCGCCGCCGCCCTCGGTATGTCGGCGGGAACGGTCAAGAGCACGCTGCACCGGGCGCTCGCCCGGCTCCGCGAGGAGCTGGTCGCCCGCGATCTGGACGCACGGGCGCTGGAGCGTGAGGAGCGGGAGCGTTGCGCGGCCTGACCGACGGTCGGACACCCGGGGAGACCGGGAGAACCACGCAGGCGGCGAGTACGGCGGTGGCCGTGTTCGTCGCCCTCGGCGTGTCCCTGTCCGGCTGCGGGACCGGCGGCACCGGCGCCCGGGACGAGGGGCCGGCCCACGCGGACACGGTGGGCGGCGCGGCCTCGTCGTCCCCCGCCCCGGCGGCGAAGGCGTCCCCCTCGAAGGCACCCGACCGGGTCGACGCGTGGCGGCTCGTCAAGGCCGACCCCAAGGTGTCCCCGGAGGTCAAGCGCGAGCTGAAGCCGTGCGTCGCGGACGAGTACCCCGTCGACGTGTCGTACGGGAAGCTGACCGACGGCTCGGCGGACGACGTCGTCGTCAACGTGCTGACGTGCGGTGACGCGGTGGGTATGGGCAGTTACGTGTACCGCGAGGAGGGCGGCTCGTACCAGAATGTGTTCAAGGCGGAGGAGCCTCCGGTCTACGCGGAGATCGACCGCGGCGACCTGGTGGTGACGAAGCAGGTGTACGACAAGGGCGACCCGGTGTCGAGTCCGTCCGGCGAGAACGTGATCACGTACCGCTGGGCGTCGGGCCGGTTCACCGAGGAGTACCGCACCCACAACGACTACAGCAACGCCGCGGGGAACGCGCCCACCCCGGCTCCGGAGCCGGACAGCTGAACCGCTCCGCCGCCGGCCGGCGTGAACCGGTCGGGCCGCTCGCACCGATGACCGAGTGGGGACGCCGCGGGCGCCGCGGCGACCGACCCGTTCGACCGACCACACCCTGAGGACTGAGAGCACCGGGATGGCAGACCAGACCCACGTCCTGTTCGTCGAGGACGACGACGTCATCCGCGAGGCCACCCAGCTCGCCCTGGAGCGGGACGGCTTCGCGGTCACCGCGATGCCCGACGGGCTCTCGGGCCTGGAGTCCTTCCGGGCCGACCGCCCCGACATCGCCCTGCTCGACGTCATGCTCCCCGGCCTGGACGGCGTGAGCCTGTGCCGCCGCATCCGGGACGAGTCCACGGTGCCGGTGATCATGCTGTCGGCGCGGGCGGACTCCATCGACGTGGTGCTCGGCCTGGAGGCCGGCGCCGACGACTACGTCACCAAGCCGTTCGACGGGGCCGTGCTGGTCGCCCGCATCCGGGCGGTGCTGCGGCGCTTCGGGCACGCCGGGGGCGGCGACCGGGCGGAGGGCCCCGGTGCCGGGGACACCGGGGGTGTGCTCACCTTCGGCGACCTGGAGGTGGACACGGACGGCATGGAGGTGCGCCGGGCCGGGCGGCCGGTGGGGCTCACTCCGACCGAGATGCGGCTGCTGCTGGAGTTCTCCTCCGCGCCGGGCACCGTGCTCTCCCGCGACAAGCTGCTGGAACGCGTGTGGGACTACGGCTGGGGCGGGGACACCCGGGTCGTCGACGTGCATGTGCAGCGGCTGCGCACCAAGATCGGCCAGGACCGGATCGAGACGGTCCGCGGCTTCGGCTACAAGTTGAAGGCCTGAGCGGGGACACAGGGATATGCGGGGGTTCTTCAGACAACGCCGGACCGTCTCGCCGCCGGGGCACCCGTACGACCGCACGGGGCCCGGCGAGCACCCCGACTCCCGCGAACACGCGGGACCTGGCGGGCGTACGCGGGTCCTCGGCGCGCGCGGGCTGCGGGCGCGCGGCATCCGCACCGGGCTGCGCTGGAAGCTGAGCGCGGCCATCGCGCTGGTCGGCGCGCTGGTGGCGGTCGCGCTGAGCCTGGTCGTGCACAACGCCGCCCGGGTGTCGATGCTGGACAACGCCCGTGACCTCGCCGACGACCGGGTCCTGATCGCCCAGCGCAACTACGAGCTGTCCGGGCGGCAGAACTTCCCCAACGCCCAGATCGACGACCCCGACCTGCCGCCGGAGCTGCGCCGCAAGGTCGAGGCGGGGCGGCGGGCCACGTACGTCGCCGAGCGGGCGAACGGGGTGCCGGACATCTGGGCGGCCGTACCGCTCAAGGACGGGCACGTGATGTCGCTGCACTCCGGTTTCACCGACCGCAGCGCGGACATCCTCAGCGACCTGGACCAGGCCCTGGTCATCGGTTCCATCGCGGTCGTCCTCGGCGGCAGCGCGCTGGGCGTGCTCATCGGCGGTCAGCTCTCGCGCCGGCTGCGCAAGGCCGCCGCCGCCGCGAACCAGGTGGCCAACGGCGAGGCCGACGTCCGGGTGCGGGAGGCCATCGGCGGCGTCGTGCGGGACGAGACGGACGACGTGGCGCGCGCCGTGGACGCGATGGCGGACGCCTTGCAGCAGCGCATCGAGGCCGAGCGCCGGGTCACCGCGGACATCGCGCACGAGCTGCGCACCCCGGTGACCGGTCTGCTCACGGCCGCCGAGCTGCTGCCGCCGGGCCGGCCGACCGAGCTGGTCCTCGACCGGGCGAAGGCGATGCGCACGCTCGTCGAGGACGTCCTGGAGGTGGCGCGGCTCGACGGGGCGTCGGAGCGGGCCGAGTTGCAGGACATCATGCTGGGCGACTTCGTGACCCGGCGGGTGGCGGCCAAGGACCCGGCGGTCGAGGTGCGGGTGATCCACGAGTCCGAGGTCACCACCGACCCGCGCCGCCTGGAGCGCGTGCTGTTCAACCTGCTGGCCAACGCCGCCCGGCACGGCCGCTCGCCCGTCCAGGTCAGCGTCGAGGGCCGGGTGATCCGGGTCCGCGACCACGGGCCGGGTTTCCCCGAGGACCTGCTGGCCGAGGGACCGAGCCGGTTCCGCACCGGCAGCACGGACCGGGCCGGGCGCGGGCACGGGCTCGGGCTGACCATCGCGGCGGGCCAGGCCCGGGTCCTGGGCGCCCGGCTCACCTTCCGCAACGTGCGCCCGGCCGGGGCCCCCGCGCAGGTACCGGCCGAGGGTGCGGTCGCCGTCCTGTGGCTGCCGGAGCACGCACCGACCAGCACGGGGAGCTACCCGATGCTGCCGGACCGGTCGAGCGGCGGTACGGCGTCCTCCGGGAACACGTCCCGGGAAGCCGCCCAGGGCGCGCCCCGGAAGCGGTGACCCCGGCCCGGCGGAGCGGTCAGATCCGGTCGAGTGCGGTACGGACCCGGTCGAGTCCCTCCGCCCGCCAGTGGGCCCGGTCGGGCATCCGGTCGTCCCGGCGCCAGCGCCAGGCGGAGAACAACGCCCAGTTCAGCGCGCGGCACCGGTGGACCAGGGCGGGATCGGCACCGGGGTAGTGCTCGGCCGCGGCCTCGGGTCCGTGGGCGAGGTCGAACTCGATGGGCCCGCGGCAGCAGGTGGCGAGGTCGATGAAGAGCGGGCCCCTGCGCGTGTTCAGGAGGTTTCCCGGGTGCGGCTCGCCGTGCAGCAGCTGGTCGCGGGTCCGGTCGGCACCGGCCGCGGCACTCAGACCGGCGAGTGTGTCGTGGAGGAACGCCCGGTCGGCGTGGGGCAGCTCGGGTGACCGCTCCGGGTCGTCCACCCCTGCCAGCGCCACGGCCACCCGGTCGGTGAAGTGCGGTGCGTCCACGTCGATCCGGCGCAGGGCGGCGTGGTGACGCAGGAACGCGTCCGCGTAGTCGGCCGGCGTGATCTCCGTCCCCACCGGTTCGTAGTAGGTCCACAGCGAGACGGCGAAGGCGTCCCGCACCTGGACCCGGGGCGCGACGCGGGGGTCCAGCTCCCCCACCGGGGCACCGGCGTCGGCGAGCCTGCGGGCGACCTCCACTTCGAACGCGGCCTCGGCCAGGTGCTCCGAGGGCGCGACCCGGGCCAGGACGTCGCACGGGAGCAGGCGCAGTGCGACGCGGTCCGAGTTGTGGACGACTCGCACGTCGTCGACTTGGAGGCCCAGCTCCGAGGCGGTCGTCCGGGCGGTCTCCACCGCGCGGCGCAGCAGCGAGGGCTCCACACCGTCCCCTTCCGTGGGTTCGATGCTCATGATCCGGGCGCGGGGCCGTCCCGGTCGACTGCCTTTTCGGCTCACCTCTCCGGAGCGGCGACGCCCGTAGCCTGTGGCGCCATGGGCATACGCATCGAGGCAGAGGTCAGTTTCCCGGTCGACGACGAGGTGGAGCGGGTGCTCGGGTTGGCCGAGGCGGTCGGCGAGCCGGTCACGGTCACGTTCGTGTGGGAGGGGGGTCGCCCCCTGCTGCACGGGGTGCTGGTGCCCGCGGCGACGCTGGCGCTCTGGGAGCACTGGGCGCCCACCGTCTACGCGGCGGGTGACCGGCGGGAGGAGCCTGAACTGGCTCACCCCGAGGAGTTCGGCCCGTTCACGCTCTTCCGGCGCCGCGTCAGCGGCCGTACGGCGGTGGCCCGCGACGGCGTGGTGGTCGCGGAACTGCTCCACCCCGCCGAGGCGCACTGGCTGGAGGAGAGGGCCCGCGATGTCCGCCAGGGCTTCATGGACCCGAAGCAGAAGGCCGCGTTCGAGGAGTTCCTCGCCCGGAAGGCGGCACGGGGTGAGCAGTAGCAGGGGGGTGCGCCTACCGCAGTCCGTCGACGAAGGACTGCCAGGCATCGGCCCCGACGGTGACGACCGGACCGGCCGGGTTCTTGCTGTCCCGCACGGGGACGACGCCGGTGAGGCAGTTGTCGGCGACCTCGACGCATTCGCCGCCGGTGTTGCCGCTGTAACTGGACTTACGCCACTGGGTGTTCCTCGAGCTGGGAGCAGTCTCCATAGCGTTCCTCCATCACGCGGATGATCAGTTCGGCCGAATCCTCCACGGAGAGGGCGGCGGCCTGCAAGCGAGCGTAACGGAGCGCGGCTTCCCTGATGGTCTCCGGATTGGCCGTCATGTGACCGGAGATGACGTCTTCCGTATAGATGATGTCCGGGTCGTCGTCGAAGCGCATGGCGGTGAATGAACCGGCGAGGCTGGCATGCGCACCAGCCTCGTTCGGCAGCACCTGGACATGCATCCAGCGGTGACGTGAGAACTCCAACAGCCGGGCCAGTTGGCGCCGCATGACCTGGTGCCCACCGATCGGCCTGTGCAGCACCGCCTCGTCCAGCACCACCCAGGCCAACGGCGGCTGCTCACGCTCCAGAATGCGCTGGCGTTCCATCCGCGCGGCCAACAAGCCCTCCAAGTCGTCCGGCATGCCGGTGGCGAGGACCGCCCGCGCGTACTCCTCCGTCTGCAACAGGCCGTAGACCAACTGCGCCTGGTACGTCGAGATGTACGCCGCCTTCGCCTCCATCTCCGCGTACGGCTGGAACCACGTGGGGAGTTGGCTGCGCAGTACCAAACCGATCAGCCGGGAGAACAGACCGTCCGTGCCCAGCGCGGCGTCCACCCGCTCGGAGAAGTCCCGCGTCGGGACCTTCTTCGTGGTCTCGATCTGGCCGACCAGCGAGCCGGTGCAGAAGATGATGTCGCCGAGCTGGCCCTGTTTGAGGCCGTGCGCCTCGCGCTGGCGGCGCAGCTCCCAGCCGTAGTAGTCGAGCGGGGACGCGGTCGGGTCGAGGGACTGGATGTTGGCCACTGCGGCACCTCACTCCGGGACTACGGTCGGCAACACCTCTCGGCGTTCGTTTCTGTGCGTAGTCGAGCGTACGCACCGCGTCGCACAGTTGTGGCGTGAATCACGCAACCGGTCCGCAGGCGGCGGACGTTGAGAGCCAGTACCACGCCGACTTCGCCATGGGCGCGCACTCGGCCCGCCATCTGCGCCGCGTGCTGCGGCTGTACCTCGTGCGCTCGGGGCTGGCGGAGGTGTCCGACGCCGCCGAGCTGGCGCTCACGGAGCTGGTCGCCAACGTCGTACGGCACGTGCCCGGCCGCCGCTGCCGGGTGTGCTTCCTGCTCCGGCCGGGCGCGGTGCGGGTGGAGGTCGCCGACGACTGCCCGGACCTGCCGGTTCCCGGGAGGTCGGACGTGCTGGGTGAGGGCGGGCGCGGGCTGGTGATCGTCGCCGCGGTGGCCGACCGGTGGGGCGTCGCGCCGTCCGCGGACGGGCGGGGCAAGACGGTGTGGTTCGAGTGCGTCGGCGCAGCGGACAAGGCAGGCCCCCGGGTGGCCGAAGCCGTCCGGGGGCCTGCTGAGGGGGCGGGCGGTGGGCCGCCGCGAGGTCAGACCGTCTCGGCGACCGGTGCCTTCGCCGCGGCCGGGGCGTCGCCGTCGGCCGGTGCGTCGGCCGCCTTCGGGCCCGCGCCCTTGAGCGGGACCTCCGTCACGAAGACCGCCGCGACCAGCGCGAGCACGGCCACCGCGGAGCCGAGCAGGAACGCGCCGTGGGTGCCGGAGGACACCGCGTGCTGGTAGGCGTCGCGGACCGCGGCCGGGAGCGCCTCCAGCGCGTCCGCGGTCAGCGTCGCCGACTGCCCCGTCACCTGGGAGCCGCCCGAGGGGACCCGCTCGGCCATGACGTCCTGGACCCGGTGGTTGAACAGCGCGCCCATGATCGCGACGCCGAAGGAGGAGCCGAGGGTGCGGAACAGGGTGGTGGAGGAGGACGCGACGCCCATGTCCTTCATCTCCACGCTGTTCTGCGCCACCAGCATGGTGATCTGCATCAGGCAGCCCATGCCGAGGCCGACGACGGCCATGTACAGGCCGGAGGTGAAGCGGGTGGTGTCGGTGTCCATGGTCGACAGCAGGAACAGGCCGACCGTCATCAGCGCGCCGCCCGCCACCGGGAAGATCTTGTAGCGGCCGGTGCTGGTGGTGACCCGCCCGGCGACCATCGAGGTGACGAGCATCGCGCCCAGCATGGGCAGGAGCAGCAGTCCTGAGTTGGTGGCGGACGCGCCCTGCACGGCCTGCTGGTAGAGCGGCAGGAAGAGCGTGGCGCCGAAC
The DNA here is from genome assembly GCF_044765285.1 of Streptomyces sp. NPDC102490. Lineage (NCBI taxonomy): Bacteria > Bacillati > Actinomycetota > Actinomycetes > Kitasatosporales > Streptomycetaceae > Streptomyces > Streptomyces sp. NPDC102490. Next base: position 686,484 of record NZ_JBIWJU010000002.1, on the reverse strand, counting down.
ATCACGAAGCCGACGATGAAGCCGATGAGGGACATCAGCGTGAAGTTGCGGCTGCGGAAGATGTGCAGCGGCACGACCGGCTCCACGGCCTTGGTCTGCCAGAACACGAACCCGACCAGCGCGGCGACGCCGATGCCGATCAGCTCCATGATCCGCGCGGAGGTCCAGGCGTACTCGGTGCCGCCCCAGGTGGTGACGAGCACGATGGCGGTGATGCCTACGGTCAGCAGCCCGGCGCCCAGGTAGTCGATCCGGGCCTCGCTGCGCTTCTTCGGCAGGTGCAGCACGACGCTGATGGCGACCAGCGCGACCAGGCCGAGCGGCAGGTTGATGTAGAAGGACCAGCGCCAGCCCCAGTGGTCGGTGATGGTGCCGCCGACCAGCGGTCCGCCGATCATCGCCAGCGCCATGACGCCGGCCATCATGCCCTGGTACTTGCCGCGCTCCCTGGGCGGTATCAGGTCGCCGATGATCGCCATGACGCCGACCATCAGACCGCCGGCGCCCAGGCCCTGGACGGCGCGGAAGCCGATGAGCTGGCCCATGTCCTGGGCCATGCCGCTGAGCGCCGAACCGGCCAGGAAGATCACGATCGACGTCATGAAGACGCCCTTGCGCCCGTACATGTCGCCGAGCTTGCCCCACAGCGGGGTGGAGGCCGCGGTGGCGAGGGTGTAGGCGGTGACGACCCAGGAGAGGTGCTCCAGACCGCCCAGCTCGCCCACGATCGTCGGCATCGCGGTGCCGATGATCATGTTGTCGAGCATCGCGAGCATCATCGCGATCATGAGGGCGAGCAGGACGACCCGCACGCTCCTCGGCTGCTTTCCGGCGTCGGCCCCGGCCGCCGCCTCCGTTGTCTCGGCCATCTCTCCTACTCCCCCAGCTACCGCTGTGCCACTCGCCACTTACTTGCCGCCCGGCAAGCTGTCTACACTGGGGAAAGGTAGGCGCGTAACTAGCCGGGCGTCAAGTAAGTTTTTCGGAAAGTGCGCGGGGCAGGAGGTGCGTAGGAGGATGGGCGGCACAATGAACGGCAGCAAGCAGCAGCGACGCCGCGGGGACACCCGCCAGCGCATCCAGGACGTGGCGCTCGAACTCTTCGCGGAGCAGGGGTACGAGAAGACCTCCCTGCGCGAGATCGCCGAGCGTCTGGACGTGACCAAGGCCGCGCTCTACTACCACTTCAAGACCAAGGAAGAGATCCTCGTCAGCATCTTCGAGGACCTCTCCCGGCCGCTGGAGGACCTGATCGACTGGGGGCGGGAACAGCCGCAGACCCTGGAGACGAAGCAGGAAATCATCCGGCGCTACAGCCAGGCGCTGGCCGGCGCGACGCCGCTGTTCCGCTTCATGCAGGAGAACCAGGCGACGGTGCGGGACCTGCGCATCGGCGAGCTGTTCAAGACCCGGATGTTCGGCCTGCGCGACATCCTCATGGACCCGGAGGCGGACCTGACCGACCAGGTCCGCTGCGTCACGGCGCTGTTCACGCTGCACGCCGGGATGTTCGTGCTCCGGGACCTCGAAGGCGACCCCGAGGAACAGCGCGCTGCCGTTCTCGAGGTCGCCATCGATCTGATCACCCAGGCCCACCGCGGAGCCGCGGGCGCGTAGGGGGGTGCCGTCCGTCAGACGGTCACGCCCTTGCCGCGCAGGAAGGCGACCGGGTCCACGGCCGAGCCGTAGTTCGGGGTGGTGCGGATCTCGAAGTGCAGGTGCGGACCGCTGGAGTTACCGGTGTTGCCGGACTTGGCGATCGACTGGCCCGTCTTCACGATCTGGCCGATCTTGACGTTGATCTTGGACAGGTGCGCGTACTGGGAGTACGTGGCGTTGCCGTGCTTGATGACGATCGCGTTGCCGTAGGCGGGGCCGTCACCGGCGCCGTTGCCGCCGGCCTTGACCACGGTGCCGCCGTGGGCGGCGACGACGTTGGTGCCGATCGGCACGGCGAAGTCCTGGCCGCTGTGCTTGTGCGCCCACATGCCGCCGTTCTGGGCGAAGCTGGCGCTCAGCTCGTACTTCTTGACCGGGTCGACCCAGGAGGCGGCCTTCTTCTTGGTGGCCGTCTTCTTGGCGGTGGTGCTCTTCTTGGCGCTCGCGGCGGCCTTCTCGGCCTTCGCCACCTTGGCCTGCGCCGCGGCCTGGGCCTCTACGGCGCTCGCGGCGGCGTTGGTGCTGGGGGCCGCCGTGGTGCCGGTGGCGGCCGCGACCCCGGCTCCCAGTGCGACCGAGGCTCCGAGGCCGGCGGCCATCACCGCGGCGCGGGTGCGGAGGGTCGTACGGGAAGAACGGGACGTGACACGCGGGAACATTCGAACCTCATGGGGACGGGTGCAGAGGAATGCCCACCGGCGGGACGCATCAGGCGCTCACCGGACGGGCTCAACCTTGGTAACCCGGCGACCCCGAACCGCACAAAGGTGTGATCTACGACCCTATTTAGTACTTCAGCGCGAAACTTCATGAGTCGCGCCAGAGCGGCCATTTTGGACAAAACCAGCTCAGAGCCCCGGAAAGCCCCCGGTCGCCTGCTCCGGTATGTCCGTTTTCGTAGTTCTTGTGGCGGCCACTATTCCCCGTAGTACACCCCGATCGGCCTGTGCGGCACATCACCGGCCGCCCCGATCGAGGGGCCGGTGAATGTGACGGGGGCTACTCCCGTCCCGGCTAACCCGCCCCTCGGGGCCCGTGTCGCGTCCAGCGCGGTCGCGCCGCTCGTCCGCCGGCTCTTCGTCCGGGACGGGCCGGGAGCGGGGCTGGTGGACCGTCCGGTGCGGATATCGGCGCTGGTGTCCTTCCGGGGCGAGAAGCGGGACGTCACGCCCAAGGACGTCGACAAGATCGCCGGGGAGCTGGCCCGCCGGGCGCTGGCCGCGGCGGGGCCCGGCGAGGAGCCCGTCGACGCCGCCGAGGCCACGGCCGTCCAGGACGCCCTGGCCCGCACCCTCACCCGGCTCGGCGAGATCACCGTCGAGGACTACGAGGCCGTCGGGCTCGGCCCCGAGCGCTTCGCCCGCGCGCTGGGCGCGGGCGTGCCGCTGGCCCCGTACGGTGCTGCTGGAGCGGCTGCCGTCCCAGTCGGCCGAGGACGCCGGGTTCGAGGAGCGGTACGCGGACCACGTCACCGCCCGGTACGGCACGCTCACCATCTACGGACTGGACGCCGGGACGCAGGAGTGGCCGCTGGACACGGCGTATCTGAGCCTGGAGCTGGCGGCCCTGCGCGAGCTCGGCGGGCGTCCCCGCGTCCAGGTGGCCGGGGTGATGCGGGCCGAGGAGCTGCTCGCGGGGCTGCTCCCCGGCCGGCTGACCCACCTGTGGCTGAACGCGGAGCTGCCCGACACGGACGTCTCGTGGCTGACCGGCTTCCCCCGGCTGCGGGTGCTGCGGGTCAATCCCCGGCTGCCGCGGGTGCGGAACGTGCCGGACGGGGTGGAGATCACGGCATAGGCACGGACGCGGACGCGCGGACCGGAGAGCCGACTACCGCTCAGTAACCCAATCGTTGCCGTCCGGCCACTTGGCGGGGCCAGCATGCACGCGACAACTTTGTGCCGTCAGGCATCCGCGCAGGCATGAGAGGACCCCACCCCCCATGACCGACCAGACCGGACATACCCGGCGCACCTGGTGGCCGGCCGCGGGCACGGCCGCCGTGGTCGCGGCGGCGCTCACCGCGACCGTCACGCCGTCCGTCGCCGCCCCGGCCGAGACCCGGCCCGCGCCGGTCGCGGCCGCCGCGGCCGCCGACGTCGACTACGACACCTGGCAGCGGGACTGCCGGGCCGTGATGGCCGCGGCGCTGCCGCACCTGAAGGAGCGGATCGCCGACTCCGCACCCGGCGAGAAGCAGGCGATCGTCCTCGACATCGACAACACCTCCCTGGAGACCGACTTCGGCTTCCGCTACCCCCAGCCCGCCAACCGGCCGGTCCTGGAGGCCGCCGAGTACGCCCAGGAGCACGGCGTCGCCCTGTTCTTCGTGACCGCCCGCCCCGGCATCGTCGAGGCGCCCACGGAGTGGAACCTCGCCCACGCCGGGTACGCGTCCTCCGGGCTGTACGTCCGCGGCTTCCTCGACCTGTTCAAGGACGTCGCCGCGTACAAGACGGAACAGCGCGCCCGGATCGAGTCCCGGGGCTACACGATCATCGCGAACATCGGCAACAGCGCCACCGACCTGTCGGGCGGCCACGCCGAGAAGACGTTCAAGCTCCCGGACTACGACGGTCAGCTGTCCTGACGCCGCCCGATAGGCTCCCCTGGTCGACCGACCACGGGGGTGGCGCATGGAACCGGCGGTACTGGGTGGGAAACTGGCGTCCAGCCTGATCGCCCCACTGGTGAAGAAGCTCTTCGTCACGGGCGGCCCCGGCGCCGGACTGGTCGACCGGCCGGTCCGGCTGGACCGCCTGGTCTCCTTCCGGGGCGAGCGGCGCCACCTCGGCGAGGCGGAGGTGCGCAGGCTCGCCGGGCGGCTGGTCGGGGCGTCCCTGGACTCCCCCGGCGAGCCGCCCTTCCCCGCCGACGAGACGGAGGCCGTCACCGACGCCCTGACGGTCCGTCTGCTGGCCCTCGGCGACCTGGACATGGACGACGTGCAGGCGGTCCGGCTGGGCCACCAGGAGCTGGCCAAGCAACTTCAGGTCCGGGCACCCTCGGCCACCGCGGGTCTGTCCGCGGACGCCTGCTACTTCCTCGACTCGGTGACGGAGTGGGCCTGCCTGCACATCCTGGAGTTCTTCACCCGGCGCTCCACCTTCGTCGCCCGGACCCTGGTGGAGCAGGCCCGGTGGCACGCGGAGCTGATCGCCAAGGTCGACGAACTGATCGCCCGCGTGCCGCGCCCGGACGCCCGGGACACGGCCTTCGAGCGCCGCTACCTCCCCTACGTCGCCGACCGCCACAACCACCTCACCATCTACGGCATCGACCTCCGCGACTTCCCGGACCGGTGGCCCCTGGAGGTCGCCTACCTGAGCCTGGAGGCGACCGGCACCGAGGAACGCGCCGCCGCCCTGCCCGGGGAACACCCCGAGCCGGAGCGCACCGTGCGGCTGGCCGCCGAGGACGCCCTGCGCACCGACGCCCGCGTACTGCTGCGCGGCGACGCGGGCTCCGGCAAGACGACCCTGGTGCAGTGGCTGGCGGTGACCGCCGCGCGCAGCGGGGACCGGGTCCCGTACGTCCTGCCCCTGCGCACCCTGATCCGGGCGGGCGCGCTGCCTTCCCCGGCGGCCTTCCTCACCGCGGTCGGCTGCCCGCTCGCCCCGCCGGACGGCTGGGCGGAGCGGGTGCTGAGCGCCGGCCGGGGCCTGGTCCTGGTCGACGGCCTGGACGAGATCCCCGCCGCCGACCGGCACCGCACCCGCGACTGGCTCCTCGCCCTCATCCGCGCCTTCCCGGGCAACCGCTGGCTGCTCACCTCCCGCCCCACCGCCGTACGCCCGGACTGGCTGGCCACCGAGGGCTTCAGGGAACTGACCCTCACCCCGATGCGCCGCTCCGACGTCACCACCTTCGTACGGCGCTGGCACACGGCGGCCGACGCCCCCGAGTACGAGGCGAAGCTGCTGGACGCCCTGCGCACCAAGCGGGACCTGGCCCGGCTCGCCACCAACCCCCTGATGTGCGGCCTGATCTGCGCCCTGCACCGGGAACGGCGGGGCTACCTCCCCACCGGCCGCAAGGAGTTGTACGACGCCGCCCTGACGATGCTGCTGGCCCGCCGGGACCGGGAGCGGGGCATGGGGACGGTGGAGCTGAGCGAGGAGGCCCAACTGGAGCTGCTCCAGCGGCTGGCGTACGCGCTGGTGCTGAGCGGGCGCACGGAGATGGCGGAGGGGACCGCCGAGGGCATCGTGGAGCGCGCGCTGCCGTCGGTGGCCTCGGCGGCGGGGCAGGGCGACGCGGCGACGGTCCTGCGGGCGCTGGTGCTGCGCAGCGGGCTGCTTCGGCGCCCCGGAGAGGGCACCCTGGACTTCGTGCACCGCACGTTCCAGGACTACCTGGGGGCGCGGTACGCGGTCGAGGAGGGGCACCTCGACGTCCTCGCGGGGCGCGCGGGCGACACGCAGTGGGAGGACGTCATCCGCATGGCGGTGGCCCACGCCCGCCCCGGCGAGCGGGCGGTGCTGCTGCGGCGCCTGCTGGCGGAGGACACCCCTCGACTGACCCTCCTCGCCCTGGCCTGCCTGGAGCACGCGACCGCCCTGGACCCGGCGGTGCGGGCGGAGGTGGAGGCGCGGGCGGGGGCGCTGGTTCCGCCGGGATCGACGGAGGACGCGAAGGCGCTGGCGGAGGCGGGGCCGCTGGTGCTGGAGCTGCTGCCGGGCCCGGAGGGTCTGACCGACGCGGAGGCGCACGGGGTGACGGTGGCGGCGTCCCTGCTGGCCGAGCGGGAACCCGGCGGCGCGCTTGCCGTGCTGCGCAGGTTCCGCGACCACCCCTCGCTGGACGTACGCCGGCAACTGGTCGGGACCTGGGACCGGTTCGAGACGCGGGAGTACGCGACGGAGATCCTGGACCATCTGGACCGGACCGACCTGTTCCTGAGGTGTGACACCCCGGCCCAGCGCGAGGCGGTCGCCACCATGCGGCCATGGAGCCGGCTCACGTTCCACGGACCCCACCGCATCGAACAGATCCTCGACTCCCTGGTGGACCCGGGGGCGGTCACCTCACTCCAGCTCATCGAGAACCCCGAGGTGACCGAACTGGACGAGCTGGCGGCCTTCACCTCCCTGCGGACATTGCTGCTCAACTGCGCCTCCGCCCGGAGGCTGGAGCAGTTGGCGCAGCTGTCGCTCACCGACCTTCTGATCACCGGTGCCGGCGACCTCGGCGGCCTCCCGGAGCTGTCCTCAGTGCGTCAGCTGTCGTTGGCGCAGCGGCTGACCGGGGCCCGGCTGACCGACGCCCTGCCAACGGCGGCACCGCTGCGGTATCTCTACCTCGGCGGGGAGGCCACCGCCGAAACCGGTCTGCGCGGGCTCACCCACTGGACGACGCTCAGGGCGCTGTTCCTGGCCCCGACCGCACCGCTCACCGCCGAGGACTGGGCGGAGGTGCGAGAGCTGCCCCAGCTCAACATCCTGCTCCTCCACGGCTCCCTCTTCCCGGACCGCCTGGGGCCGATGCCGCCCCTTCCGGGCGTCCTCGACCTCGATCTCATCGGCCTCACCGGGGACGAGGACCTGTCGCTGCTCGCCTCACGCCTCCCCGGCGTGGAAACGGTCAACCTCACCGTCGCCACCGGCGCCTCCTTGGACGCCTCCCGGATCGCCGCCCTCTTCCCCCGAGCCCGGGTGGCCGTGGACTGACGGACCGCACACCGGGGCGCCGGCACGACGAAGGGGGCTGCCCCGGGACCGAAGTCCCGGGGCAGCCCCCTTCCAGGCTCACCCCGGAGGGCTACGCCTCCTTGCTCAGGTTCGGACCCGCGCCGCCCCCGGCCGCCTGCTCGATCGGCGGGACGTCGGGGAGGGTCGACTTCTCCTCACCCCGGAAGGTGAAGGTCGCCGTGTCGCCCTCGCCCTCGGTGTCCACGACCACGATGTGACCGGGACGCAGCTCGCCGAAGAGGATCTTCTCCGACAGCGAGTCCTCGACCTCGCGCTGGATCGTGCGGCGCAGCGGACGCGCACCCAGCACCGGGTCGTAGCCCCGCTTGGACAGCAGCTCCTTGGCGGACTGGGACAGCTCGATGCCCATGTCCCGGTCCTTGAGGCGCTCGTCGACCTTCTGGATCATCAGGTCGACGATCTGCAGGATGTCGTCCTGGCTGAGCTGCGGGAAGACGACCACGTCGTCGACACGGTTGAGGAACTCGGGCCGGAAGTGCTGCTTCAGCTCGTCCTGGACCTTGTTCTTCATGCGCTCGTAGTTGGACTTCGTGTCACCCGCGGCGGCGAAGCCGAGGTTGAAGCCCTTGGAGATGTCCCGGGTGCCGAGGTTGGTCGTCATGATGATGACCGTGTTCTTGAAGTCCACGACCCGGCCCTGGGAGTCGGTCAGGCGACCGTCCTCCAGGATCTGCAGCAGCGAGTTGAAGATGTCCGGGTGGGCCTTCTCGACCTCGTCGAAGAGGACGACCGAGAACGGCTTGCGGCGGACCTTCTCCGTCAGCTGGCCGCCCTCCTCGTAGCCCACGTAGCCGGGGGGCGAACCGAAGAGGCGCGAGACCGTGTGCTTCTCGCTGAACTCCGACATGTCGAGGGAGATCAGCGCGTCCTCGTCACCGAAGAGGAACTCCGCCAGGGCCTTGGACAGCTCGGTCTTACCGACACCGGACGGACCGGCGAAGATGAACGAGCCACCGGGACGCTTCGGGTCCTTCAGACCGGCACGGGTACGGCGGATCGCCTTGGAGAGCGCCTTGACGGCGTCCTTCTGGCCGATGACCCGCTTGTGGAGCTCGTCCTCCATGCGCAGCAGGCGGGAGGACTCCTCCTCCGTGAGCTTGAAGACCGGGATGCCCGTCGCCGTGGCGAGGACCTCGGCGATCAGCTCGCCGTCGACCTCGGCGACGACGTCCATGTCGCCGGCCTTCCACTCCTTCTCCCGCTTGGCCTTGGCGGCCAGCAGCTGCTTCTCCTTGTCGCGCAGGGAAGCGGCCTTCTCGAAGTCCTGCGAGTCGATCGCGGACTCCTTGTCGCGGCGGACACCGGCGATCTTCTCGTCGAACTCGCGCAGGTCCGGCGGCGCGGTCATCCGGCGGATGCGCATCCGGGAACCGGCCTCGTCGATCAGGTCGATCGCCTTGTCCGGCAGGAAGCGGTCCGAGATGTAGCGGTCGGCGAGCGTCGCCGCCTGGACCAGCGCCTCGTCCGTGATGGAGACGCGGTGGTGGGCCTCGTAGCGGTCGCGCAGACCCTTGAGGATCTCGATCGTGTGCGGCAGCGACGGCTCCGCGACCTGGATGGGCTGGAAGCGGCGCTCCAGGGCCGCGTCCTTCTCCAGGTGCTTGCGGTACTCGTCCAGCGTGGTCGCACCGATGGTCTGGAGCTCACCGCGGGCCAGCATCGGCTTGAGGATGCTCGCGGCGTCGATGGCGCCCTCGGCGGCACCCGCACCGACCAGCGTGTGCAGCTCGTCGATGAACAGGATGATGTCGCCGCGGGTGCGGATCTCCTTGAGCACCTTCTTCAGGCGCTCCTCGAAGTCACCGCGGTACCGGGAGCCGGCGACCAGGGCGCCGAGGTCCAGGGTGTAGAGGTGCTTGTCCTTGAGGGTCTCGGGCACCTCGCCCTTGACGATGGCCTGCGCGAGGCCCTCGACGACGGCGGTCTTGCCGACGCCGGGCTCACCGATGAGCACCGGGTTGTTCTTCGTACGGCGGGACAGCACCTGCATGACCCGCTCGATCTCCTTCTCGCGCCCGATGACCGGGTCGAGCTTGGACTCACGAGCGGCCTGGGTGAGGTTCCGGCCGAACTGGTCGAGGACCAGGGACGTGGAGGGGGTGCCCTCCGCAGGACCGCCGGCGGTGGCGGTCTCCTTGCCCTGGTAACCGGAGAGCAGCTGGATGACCTGCTGCCGCACCCGGTTCAGATCTGCGCCCAGCTTGACCAGGACCTGGGCGGCGACGCCCTCGCCCTCGCGGATCAGGCCGAGCAGGATGTGCTCCGTGCCGATGTAGTTGTGACCCAGCTGGAGGGCCTCGCGGAGCGACAGCTCCAGGACCTTCTTGGCACGGGGGGTGAAGGGGATGTGGCCGGAGGGGGCCTGCTGGCCCTGGCCGATGATCTCCTCCACCTGCTGGCGGACCGCCTCGAGCGAAATCCCGAGGCTCTCAAGGGCCTTGGCGGCGACACCCTCACCCTCGTGGATCAGGCCCAGGAGGATGTGCTCGGTGCCGATGTAGTTGTGGTTGAGCATCCGGGCTTCTTCCTGAGCCAGGACGACAACCCGCCGCGCGCGGTCGGTGAACCTCTCGAACATCGTTAATCGCTCCTCAGAGCGGTCAGGCAGTAAGGGGAACTTCCCCTCCCTGTCCTTCCGCAGCTTAGTCCCGCAAGCGGGGACCGCTCATTCCAACTGCCGACACCGTCGATGGCCTCCTGACCCCTGACGCCGACATCTGCCACAACCCGATGGTGCGAGACGATGTTCCCGCAGGCCAGGCACTTACCCCACTCGCCAGTACGCCGATGGCGAACGCGAGACGGCCCGATCTGCATGTCGCCCCCTCCCACTAGGGATGTCTTACCCGCTGGGACGGACACTCCATGCCGCGCGCACCGGTTCCCTCCGCTACGGGCGAACAACCTTGCGCCTCCCCGCACCCCCGCACGCCCCCTCTTGCCGCCTTCGTCCAGCACTCTGCGCATTCGGATTGCCACCCAGCGTAACCCGATGGCTCTTGGGACGGTTGCACTTGGCATGGTTGGCGCCCCGCACCCGGTCCCCGTCACTCCCGCGTCCTTCGTCGTGCCGTCGCCCCGCCGGCCCACCGGGCACGGCGGTCCGGCGCGGGAGCGGGTGCGGTGGTGGTACGAGAGCGCGCTCGGGTGGCCGACGGCGCCCGGGGAGCCGGTGCGGCTGCGCACCGGCGTCCGCTTCGACGTCCTCGACGTGCCGGCCGGCGCGGGGTACGCGACGCTCGAGCGGCTCGACCGGTTGGAGCGGCCGGACCGGCTGAACCCGCTGGACCGGATGGCGTGCGCCGAGCGGTCCGGACAGGGCGGTGCGGGTGCGCCGGTGCCGGGGTTCCCGGTGGCCGTCCGGGGCGGGCGGATGCTGCTGCTCGTGGCCGCTGGGGCCGCGGAGGAGCTGCCCGGGCTGCTGGAGTGGCTGGAGTGGGGCTCGCTGGCGCTCGACCTCACGGCGGTCGGGGCGGACGGCCTGGTGGACGCGCCCCTGGTCCCGGAGCCCGGCCCGGCCGGGCTGCCGCCGCGTCCCCCGGAGCGCGACGGCCTGCGCGGGGCCGCCGTCTGGCTGCGGCCCCCGGAGCCGGGATACGAGGTGGAGTCCTCGCTGCCGGCGCTGTCGGTCCCCGGACGTGCCGGGACCGCCCTCGATCTCGCCCGGCTGGTCCACACGCTGGCCACGCAGTGCCACCGCGTCCGGCTCACCGCGAGCGGCCCGCCTCGGGCGCGGCCCGTGGCGCGGCCCGTGGTGCGGCCCGTGGTGCGGGTCGAGTGATCAGCCGTTGGCCTGCTCGTACGCCTCACGGACCTTCGCCGGGACACGGCCGCGGTCGTTGACGTCCCAGCCGTTCTCCTTCGCCCAGGCGCGGATCGCCGCGGTGTCCTGGCTGCCGCCGGAAGCGGCACGCGCCTTGCCGCGACCGCCCGAGGCACGGCCACCGGTACGACGGCCACCCTTCAGGTACGGGTCGAGAAGACCGCGGAGCTTGTCCGCGTTGGCGGTGGTGAGGTCGATCTCGTAGGTCTTGCCGTCCAGTGCGAACGTCACGGTCTCGTCTGCCTCGCCGCCGTCGAGGTCGTCGACAAGAAGGACCTGAACCTTCTGTGCCACCGGATTTCCTTTCATCGATAACTTGAGGGCCGGGAGTCCGCCGGCGTCCGCCGTATCGCCGCCCCTTGTTATATGCAGTACTGCACTACGCCGGAAAGCAAACCGCTTTTGCCGGAAAAACACAAACCCCCGACGGAGACCGGTAGCCCGGCTCCGGGCCGGAAACGTGCGCGTTTCGGACATAGGGAACCCCGTGAAGGGCATGACGGTGGAATAAACCTCGAAGGGCCGTGGACGCCTGGCGCGCTGCCCGGCGATCACAGATGCAGAAGCATCCGACTGTTGCCCAAGGTGTTCGGTTTCACTCGTTCGAGCCCCAGGAACTCCGCAACGCCCTCGTCATAGGAACGCAGGAGCTCCGCGTACACATCGGTGTCGACCGGTGTCTCCCCGATCTCCACGAAGCCGTGCTTGCCGAAGAAGTCCACTTCGAAGGTCAGACAGAAAACGCGGCGAACACCGAGCCAGCGCGCCGTGTCCAGCAACTTCTCCAGCAGCTTGTGGCCGACGCCCGCGCCCTTCAGACCGGGCTTCACGGCGAGAGTCCGGACTTCCGCGAGGTCTTCCCACATCACGTGCAGCGCGCCGCAGCCGACCACCTCGGCGTTGTCGTCCCGTTCGGCGACCCAGAACTCCTGGATGCTCTCGTAAAGCGTCACCATCGCTTTGTCGAGCAGGATGCGGTCACGGACGTACGCGTCGAGGAGCCGGCGTACGTCGGGGACATCGCTGGTGCGGGCCCGCCGGACGCTGATGGCATTTGGCATGGGGGGACGCTATCGCTCGCCGCCGTCCGGTACCGCGCCGGGTCCCGGTGCGGGGGTTTCCGGTGCCTGCACGATGCGGATGGCGTCTCCGAGTGCCTGGCGCTGTTCCTCGCTCATCATGCCGAAGAAGGCGACGAGGGCGGCGGCGGGGTTGTCGCTCTGGGACCAGGCGTCGTTCATGAGGGCGGCGGCGTAGGCGGCGCGAGTGGAGACCGCCTCATATCGATAGGCCCGGCCTTCGGACTCGCGGCGCACCCAGCCCTTCTGATGGAGATTGTCCAAAACGGTCATCACGGTGGTGTACGCGATGGACCGTTCCTGTTGCAGGTCTTCCAGGACTTCTCGAACGGTCACGGGGCGGTTCCACTTCCACACCCTCGTCATGACCGCGTCTTCGAGTTCTCCCAATGGGCGAGGCACGCTTCGAACGATAGTGGGAGATCGGGGCGATCGCGTGCCGGACGTGCGTTTTCGCCGGAAAACGGTCACGAAAGGGGCGTACGGCTCCTGAGGAGGAGCCGTACGGGGGGGCTGGCGGGCCGTGGGTGTGTGCCGTGTGTGGCGGTCAGACCTTGGGGTGCGGGGACGCCTGGCGGGTGCCCTCCGCCCGCGCGAGGGCGGCGTCGACGACCGCGTCCTCCTTGGCCTTGTTGGCGCCGCCCTGGGTCTTCACAATCACCCGGATCAGGCCGATGAAGAAGACGGCCATCACGACCGGGGGCAGGAGCGCGGAGACGTAGTCCATGGGACCAGGGTAGCCAGGCGCCGTCAGCCGGCCGCGAGGTGGTGCCGGGAGCCCGGGGCGGGGGGTGCCGGCGGGGCGGGCTTGCGGCGGGGGAAGACCTCGCCGGGGGTGGGGACGGGGCGCTTGGGGGTGGCGGGGGCGGGCTGGGGGGCGGGCGGCTTCGGGGCGGGCTTCTGCGCGGGGTCCTTGTCCGACTGCCGGCCGCCGGGGAGGGCGTGGAGGCGGGTGCGCGCGGCGGGGAGCGTGACCGTGGGCGTCGTCGTGGCCGCCGTGGGTGTTTCGGGGCGGCAGCGGGCCAGGAGGGTGGCCGCGGCGGGGTTGCCGCGCAGGGCGCCCAGGGCGGCGAGGTCGTCCGCGCCGGGGCGGTGGCCGGCGCTCAGCGCCTCGTCCAGGAGCGCGAGGTAGCCGGTGGCGGTGCCGGGAAGGGCGGCGCGGTACCGGGCCAGGTCGGCCACCAGGAAGGCGCGCAGCCTGGCCCCCTCCCGCATCGCCTCGTCGAGCGATTCTGCGAGCCGGAGGCAGTCCTGGGCCTCCTGGGCCGAGACCGGGCTGGGGTTCAGGGCGAGGGCGAGGGCTCGCCGGAGCACGCGCAGCTCCTGAGCACCGAACGCCATGCCGCCGCGGGGTCCGTAGGGCGTGGGCATGCGGCGACGATACGCGCTAATCAGACAAACTCCGCATAGGGGGCAAGGGTGTGGCGTGCGTGCCCACCCGGATGCGGGTGCGTGGGGGTGCGCGTTGCGCGGTGCGTTGTCTGGGGGTCGGGGCCGCGCCGGGGGGTGTCCGTCCTCGGAACGGCGCGGAATCGGTCGGCCACAGAACTCACCGGCGCGGACGCGCCAACCGCTGCGGGCGGACACCCCCCGACACGACCCCTTCTCGCCGTACGCGGCTGCGGGCAGTCGTGCCGCTGGGGCGGCACGGGTGGGCGCAGCGGCACCCCGCTACGCGGGGCTCGCGACCCACCCCCGCGGCCACACCCACGCCGGGTCACCTACATGCGGGACACGTTTCGTTCGTACACCAGCCGCAATCCCATCAGCGTCAGCCACGGCTCGTGCTCGTCGATGACCGACGACTCGCCCAGCACCATCGGCGCCAGTCCGCCCGTCGCGATGACCGTCACGTCGTCCGGGTCGTCGGCCAGCTCGCGGGCCATGCGGTGGACGACGCCGTCGACCTGGCCGGCGAAGCCGTACACGATGCCGGACTGCATCGCCTCGACCGTGTTCTTGCCGATCACGCTCCGCGGCCGGGCCACCTCGATCTTGCGGAGCTGGGCGCCCTTGACGCCCAGTGCCTCGACCGAGATCTCGATGCCGGGGGCGATGACGCCGCCGACGTACTCCCCGCGCGCGCTGACCGCGTCGAACGTCGTCGCCGTGCCGAAGTCCACGACGATCGCCGGGCCGCCGTACAGCTCGACCGCGGCGACCGCGTTGATGATGCGGTCGGCGCCGACCTCCTTGGGGTGGTCGGTGAGGATCGGGACGCCGGTCTTGACGCCCGGTTCGACCAGGACCGCGGGGACGTCGCCGTAGTAGCGGCGGGTGACCTCGCGCAGCTCGTGCAGGACGGAGGGGACCGTCGCGCAGATGGCGATGCCGTCGATGCCGTCGCCCAGCTCGTCGCCGAGCAGCGGGTGCATGCCCATCAGGCCCTGGAGGAGGACCGCCAGCTCGTCGGCCGTGCGGCGCGAGTCGGTGGAGATGCGCCAGTGCTCGACGATGTCCTCGCCGTCGAAGAGGCCGAGGACGGTGTGCGTGTTGCCTACGTCGATCGTCAGCAGCATGGGGCTCTACTCCGCCGCTCGCAGGTCCAGGCCGATGTCCAGGATCGGGGAGCTGTGGGTGAGGGCGCCCACGGCCAGGTAGTCGACGCCCGTGGCCGCGTACGCCTGGGCGTTGGTGAGGGTCAGGCGGCCCGACGCCTCCAGCGCGGCCCGGCCGGCGACCAGGGCGACGGCCTCCTCGCACTCGTCCGGGGTGAAGTTGTCCAGGAGGATCAGGTCGGCGCCCGCGTCCAGGACCTCGCGGAGCTGGTGCAGGGTGTCGACCTCGACCTCGATGGGCACGTCGGGGAAGCTCTCGCGCACGGCGTTGAAGGCCTCGGCGACGCCGCCCGCGGCGACCACGTGGTTGTCCTTGACCAGGGCCGCGTCCGAGAGGGACATGCGGTGGTTGACGCCGCCGCCGCAGCGGACCGCGAACTTCTCCAGGCTGCGCAGGCCCGGCGTCGTCTTGCGGGTGTCGCGGACCTTGGCCTTCGTGCCCTCCAGGGCGTCCGCCCACGCGCGCGTGGCCGACGCGATGCCCGACATGCGGCACAGGAGGTTCAGCGCGCTGCGTTCGGCGGTCAGGAGGTCGCGGGTGCGGGTGGTGACGGAGAGCAGCTTCTGGTCCGCCTCCACGCGGTCGCCGTCCTCGACGTGGCGCTCCACCTCGAACTCGTCGGTGCAGACGATCGACAGCACCGCCTCGGCGACCCTGAGGCCCGCCACGACGCCCGCCTCGCGCGCGGTGAAGTCGGCGGTCGCCACGGCGTCCTCGGGGATGGTCGCGACGGTCGTCACGTCCACGCCGTCCGCCAGGTCCTCCTGGATGGCGACGTTCGCGATGTCCTCGACCTCGACCGGGTCGAGTCCGGAGTCCAGCAGCAGCGCCGCGAGGGCCGGGTCGAGGCCGCACTCCAGGTAGGTGTCTTCCTCGGTGTCCGCGCCGCAGGCGCAGCCGTCGCCGCAGCCCCCGGTGGAGGCGAGGGGGAGTTCGTTGGGGTCGGAGGGGTTCACTGCTGTCACTGCTCCTGGGGACGGTGCGTCGGCTGGGCGCCGTGGACGGTAGGGGGGAATTCTGGCGTGTCCGTGGTCTGCACGGCGAGGGTGCGGTCCGGGTTCAGCCGTACGACGATGTGGCGGCGCCACGTCGTGTCGTCGCGGTCCGCGTGGTCCTCGCGCCAGTGGCAGCCGCGGGTCTCCTCGCGCCGTGCCGCCGCGGCCACCAGGACCCGGGCCACGCACATGAGGTTGGTGGCCTCCCAGGTGTCGACGCCCGGCTCGGACGTCTTGCCGTTCTCGTGCAGGGCCTCGCGGGCCTCGGCGTGGAGGCCGTCCAGCCGGTCGGCCGCGCGCGTGAGGGAGTCCGCCGAGCGCAGGACGCCGGCGCCCTCCGTCATGATCCGCTGGATGGTGAGGCGGGCCTCGGGCGGGAGGAGGGGGTGCTCCGGGTGCTCGGGGTGCGGCAGGGGGGCCGGTACGCGGGCGTCGACCGTCCCGGCCGCGATGTCGGCGGCGATGCGTTCGGCGTAGACCAGTCCCTCCAGGAGGGAGTTGGAGGCCAGGCGGTTGGCGCCGTGCACGCCGGTGCAGGCGACCTCGCCGCAGGCGTACAGGCCGGGGACCGTCGTGCGGCCGTGGGCGTCGGTGCGGACGCCGCCGGAGGCGTAGTGGGCGGCCGGGGCGACGGGGATCGGCTCGGTGACCGGGTCGATGCCGTGGGTGCGGCAGGCGGCGAGGATCGTGGGGAAGCGGCGCTCCCACATGTCGGCGCCGAAGTGGCGCGCGTCCAGGTACATGTGCTCGGCGCCCCGCTCCTGCATGCGGCGCGTGATGGCCTTGGCGACGATGTCCCGGGGGGCGAGTTCCGCGAGTTCGTGCTGTCCCCGCATGAAGCGCACGCCGTCCGCGTCCACCAGGTGGGCGCCCTCGCCGCGCACCGCCTCGGAGACCAGGGGCTGCTGGCCCTCGGCGTCCGGGCCCAGGAAGAGGACGGTGGGGTGGAACTGGACGAACTCGAGGTCGCTCACCTCGGCGCCCGCGCGAAGGGCGAGGGCCACGCCGTCGCCCGTGGAGACGGCGGGGTTCGTGGTCGCCGAGAAGACCTGGCCCATGCCGCCGGTGGCGAGGACCACCGCGGGGGCGTGGACCGCCCCGACGCCGTCGTGCTGGCCCTCCCCCATGACGTGCAGGGTGACGCCCGCGGTGCGGCCCTCGGCGTCCGTGAGGAGGTCGAGGACGAGGGCGTTCTCGACCGTGCGCAGCCCGCGCGCGCGTACCGCCTCGACGAGGGCGCGGGAGATCTCGGCGCCGGTGGCGTCGCCGCCCGCGTGGGCGATGCGGCGGCGGTGGTGGCCGCCCTCGCGGGTGAGCGCCAGGCCGCCCTCGGTGGACTCGTCGAAGTGCGCGCCGGTCTCGATGAGCCGGCGTACGGCGTCCGGGCCCTCGGTGACCAGGATGCGGACCGCTTCCGCGTCGCACAGGCCGGCACCCGCGACCAGGGTGTCGTCCAGGTGCTGCTCGGGGGTGTCGCCCTCGCCGAGGGCCGCGGCGACGCCGCCCTGCGCCCAACGGGTGGAGCCGTCGTCCAGGCGGGCCTTGGTGACGACGACGGTCCGAAGCCCGGCGGCCTCGCAGCGCAGGGCCGCGGTGAGGCCCGCGACGCCGGAGCCGACGACCACCACGTCGGCGGCGACGGCCCAGCCGGGCGCGGGGGCGTGCAGTCGTATGCCTGTGCTGGTCACGAGGCGGCTCCGAGGGGTCCGAAGGTGAGGTGGACGTTGTCGATCAGGCGGGTCCCGCCGACCCGGGCGGCGACGGCGAGGACGGCCTCGCCGGTGTGGTCGTCGCCGATCTCGGTGAAGTCGGCCGGGTCCACCAGGGCGAGGTAGTCCAGCTCCAGGGGCGGGGTGGCGCGGGCGGCGTCGTCCAGTACCAGGCGGGCGGCGTCCCGGACGGCCGCGGCGCTGCCGGGCGCGGACGTGGCGACGGCGTGCGCGTCGGCCGCCGCGCGGGACTCGCCCAGGGCGCCCAGCGCCTCGGCGCGTGCCCGGGTGGCGGGTACTTCGCGGGCCCGCGCGCAGAGCGCCTCCTGGGCGGCGTGCCGGTCCTGGCCGGCGAAGAGCGCCTGCGAGAGCGCGAGAGCGGTACGCCGCTCCGCCGTGGAGAGGTAGCGGTTGCGGCTGGACAGGGCCAGGCCGTCCTCCTCGCGCACGGTGGGGACGCCGACGATCTCCACGCCGAAGTTCAGGTCGCGGACCATGCGGCGGATCAGCGCGAGCTGCTGGGCGTCCTTCTGGCCGTAGAGGGCGAGGTCGGGGCGGGTGAGGTGGAGCAGCTTGGCGACGACGGTGAGCATGCCGTCGAAGTGGCCGGGGCGGGAGGCGCCCTCCAGGCGTTCGCCCATGGGTCCTGCGGTGACGCGCACCTGGGGTTCGCCGCCCGGGTAGACCTCGTCGACGGAGGGGGCGAAGACGGCGTCGGCGCCCGCCCGCCCGGCGATCTCCACGTCGGCGTCCAGGGTGCGCGGGTAGCGGTCGAGGTCCTCACCGGCGCCGAACTGGAGGGGGTTCACGAAGACCGTGACGACGACCTCGCCGTCGGGGCCCGCGAGGTCGCGGGCCGTGCGGATCAGAGTGGCGTGGCCTTCGTGCAAGGCGCCCATGGTCATCACGACGGCCCGGCGGCCGGGCCGCACGCGCGCGTGCAGTTCGTCGGCGGTGCGGAGCAGGTCGGGCGGGGTGGTGGTCATCGGGCGCCTCCGTCGGTGCCGTCGGGGCCTTCCGGGCCGGGGGTTCCGTCGGGGCCTTCGGTGCCGGGGCTTTCGTCGGGGGCGTGCTTTCCGTCCGGGGTCGGGCCGCCGGTGGCTCCGGTGCCGGTGGCTCCCGTGGCTCCGTCGGCGAGTACCCCGAGCAGGTCCTCGGCCAGTTCGGCCTTCAGCAGCCCGTGGTCCAGGGCGCGGTCGGCGGTCGCGCGGGCCATCGCCAGGTAGCCGGCGACGGCCTGGGGGGCGTGGGCGCGCAGCTCCACGATGTGCGCGGCGACCGTGCCCGCGTCCCCGCGCGCGACGGGGCCGGTGAGGGCCGCGTCGCCGGAGCGCAGGGCGTTGTCGAGGGAGGCGCCCAGCAGCGGGCCGAGCATCCGGTCGGGGGCCGCCACCCCGGCCGTGCGCAGCAGCTCCATGGACTGGGCGACCAGGGTGATCAGGTGGTTGGAGCCCAGGGCCAGCGCCGCGTGGTAGAGCGGGCGCCGGTCCTCGGCGATCCACTCCGGCTCGCCGCCCATCTCGATGACCAGGGCCTCGGCGGCCAGCCGCAGTTCCTCGGGCGCGGTGACGCCGAAGGAGCAGCCGGCCAGGCGCTGGACGTCCACCGGGGTACCGGTGAACGTCATCGCCGGGTGCAGGGCCAGCGGCAGGGCGCCGGCGCGCAGCGCGGGGTCCAGGACCCTCGCGCCGTACCGCCCGGAGGTGTGCACCAGCAACTGGCCCGGGCGGACCGCCCCGGTCTCGGCGAGCCCGGTCACCAGGCCGGGCAGGGCGTCGTCGGGGACGGTCAGCAGGACCAGTTCGGCGCGCTGGAGGACTTCCGCGGGCGTCATCAGCGGCACGTCGGGGAGGAGGACGGCGGCGCGCCTCCTGGAGGCGTCGGAGACCCCGGAGACGGCCACCGGACGGTGCCCGGCGAGCTGGAGGGACGCGGCCAGCGCGGGGCCCACCCGCCCGGCGCCGACGACGCCTACGGTGAGCCGCGCGGGGCGGTCCTTGGGGTCTGGCTGTGGGGTTGTGTTCACGCGACGACGGCCTTCCCGTTCCAGTCCGCTCGGGGTACCGGACGATTTCTCGTCATGTTAACGCGATCGGTCCGGGCGACGTCCGGTTGTCCACAGGCTGTGGGTTTCCGTGCGACGGCGGGGGACACGTCCGGCCGCGCGCGTGGGGGGCGGGTTTCGGAAGGGGCGGGCAAACCCGGGTGCCCGCGGCGGCCGCCGCGCGGCATGATCCCGGCATGAGCGATACGGCGGCACACACGGAGCGGGCGGAACGGACGGAGCAGGCGGAACAGGCGGGTGAACCTGCGGCGGATCGGAGCGGGGGGCTCCGTGCGCGGCGCGTGGCCGCGCACCGCGGCGCGCGGCGCGTGCTCGCGTCCCCCGGGTTCAGCGCCACGGTGCGGGAGCGCCTCGCCCTGCTGGACGGAGCGGACGGACTGTACGACCTCGACGAGCCGGCCGACATGTACGGCAACGGCATCGTGGAGGCTCTGGAGGAGAAGACCGCCGCCCTGCTCGGCACCGAGGCCGCCGCCTTCTTCCCGACCGGCACCATGGCCCAGCAGGTGGCGCTGCGCTGCTGGGCGGGCCGCACCGGCAACCCGGTCGTCGCCCTGCACGGGCTCAGCCACCCCGAGCTGCACGAGCGCCACGCCTTCAGCCGGGTCAGTGGACTACGCCCGGTGCGGGTGACCAGCGAGCCCCGGGTGCCGACCGCCGACGAGGTACGCGACGTCGCGGAGCCGTTCGGGGCGCTGATGCTGGAGCTGCCGCTCAGGGAGGCCGGGTTCGTCCTGCCGGCCTGGGAGGAGCTGACCGAGGTCGTCGAGGCCGCCCGGGAGCGCGACGCGGTGGTCCATTTCGACGGAGCCCGCCTGTGGGAGTCCACCGTCCACTTCGGCCGCCCCCTGGCCGAGATCGCCGGCCTCGCGGACAGCGTGTACGTCTCGTTCTACAAGTCCCTCAAGGGGTACGGCGGTGCCGCCCTGGCCGGCCCGCGGACGCTGGTCGAGGAGGCCAGGGCCTGGCGGCACCGGTACGGCGGCGAGGTGTTCCAGCAGTTCCCCACGGTGCTGTCGGCGCTGTCCGGCCTGGAGCGCGAGCTGCCCCGGCTGCCCGCGTACGTGGCCCACGCGCGCGTGGTGGCCGCCGCGCTGCGCGAGGGCTTCGCGGCGGCCGGGCTGCCGTGGGCGCGGGTGCACCCGGAGGTGCCGCACACCCACGAGTTCCAGGTCTGGCTGCCCTACGACGCCGATGTCGTCGGCGAGGCCGCGGTCCGGCACGGCGAGGAGACGGGGACCATGCTGTTCTCCCGGGGCTGGTCCGCCCCCGGCCCGGGGATGGCCGTCACCGAGGTCTCGGTCGACGAGGCGGGCCTGGAGTGGACGGCCGAGGACGTGCGGGCGGCGGTCGCCGACTTCGCGGCACGGCTGGAGCGCTGAGACCGCCGGGCCCGGGGCGCCGAGGCCGGGTCCGCCGGCTGAACGCGGCGGGCCGGCGCCCCCGCGTCAGCCCAGGGCCCGCGGCCACAGGGACCACCACCTGCGCAGGGCCCGCCGTACCCGTCCCCGCGCGGGCCGCCCGGCGAGCACAGCCTCGAACTGACGGCGGTCGTGCCACTCGCGCACGACCTGCCAGTCGTGGGCGCCGGGCGCGGGCGGCGCGGACTCGCCGAGCTGCCGGGCACGGTAGGTGTCGAGGAGGTACTGCTGCGTGATGCTCATGGCGGACCGCCTTCGTCGCGGAGAACGCGAACGTCGGGAACGTGAGGAAGGGAAGTGGAGGGGAAGGGGGCTCCGCGGCTGCCCCGATGGCCCCAGACTGCTCCGGTCCGCGCGCCAGGTCGCGCCGATTGACGGCGGCGGTCAATCGGCGGCCGCGTTGTCGGTGGCGGCGTGCACCATGGGGGCATGAGCGTGCGCATCGACATCGCGGGGCTGCGGCCGGAGAGGGTCGCCGTCGTGCCCTCACCGCTGGCCGAGCTGGGCATGGCGCTGCACGCGCTGTCCGAGCCGGGCCACCACCCGGGGTTGCAGGGCTGGGCGACCGGCGTGACCGCCCGGCTGGACTCGCATCTGGCCGACCGGATGTGCGAGGCCGACTTCCTGTGGCGGACGACCTTCTCGGACCTGTTCATGCCGTTCGCCGGGGTGCCGGGCCGCAGCACCCTGCCCGGCGCCACCCTCGCCGAGGACCTGGACCTGCTCGACAAGCTGTCCGACGAGCAGTTCGTCGACGCGGCCCTGGAGTTCACCTGCGCGCTGCCGTACAGCACCGGTGGGGTCTCGGCGCTGGAGGACTCCGAGGTGCGCCGGCGCGCGCTGGACCTGGCCGCCGCGCGGGGACCGCAGCAGCTGCGTTTCAGCGAGCGGCTGCTGGCCGATCCGCCGCGGATCAGGGACTGGCTGCGGCAGTTCGCGCGGGACTGCGACGAGGCGTTCTTCGCGGAGGCCTGGTCCCGGCTGCGCCACCAGCTCGCGGCGGACGCCCGGCACAAGACGGACCTGCTGCGCCGCAAGGGCCTCGCCGGGGCGCTGGCCGCCGTGTCCCCGGCGGTGACGCTGGACGAGGGCGGCGCGCGGATCATCGTCGACAAGCTGGGCGACGGACGTTCGGCGACGGCGGACGGCGGCCTGCTGCTGGTCCCGACCAGCCTGGGCTGGCCGCACCTGATGGTCCTGCACCGGCACGACTGGCAGCCGGTGCTGCACTACCCGGTCGGCTCCCCCGAGCTGGCCTCACCGCCGTCGGTCGAGCAGCTCACCCTGCGGATGACCGCGCTGTCCCACCCGGTGCGGATGCGGATCTGCCGGCACCTGGCCCGCAGCGCGTACACCACGAGCGAGCTGGCCCAGGCGCACGGCATGACGGCCCCGGAGATATCCCGGCACCTGGGCGTGCTGAAGAAGGCCGGACTGATCACCACCCGGCGCCGCGGCCGGTACGTCCTGCACCAGCTGGACGTCACGGTGGTGGCCCGGCTGGGCAGCGACTTCCTGGAGGGAATCCTGCGCTAGCCCCGCCCTTGCCGTCGCGGGCCGGCCGGTCAGTCGAGCCGGATGTGCCGGAGGCCGACCCCCGCCTGCCGCATCCGGGTGCGCAGCGCGCCCTCGTTGTTGGGCTTCAGGGTGAGTCCCGCGAGCACGGCGATGCGGTCGGCGGTCTTCGGGACGGTCGTGTGGTCCGTCCACAGGTGCTCGGCGAACTCCGGCTCGGCCAGCCGCTCCAGGCAGTGGTCGAGCCGCCGCACGGCCCAGCTCTCCCGGCGCGGCCTCCCCGTCACGTACCGCAGGCCCTGTCCGAGGCGGCGCTCGCGCAGCCGCCGCACGACGGTCCCGCGTTCGGCGAGGAGGGTGAAGTGGTGGACGTCGTGGCCCAGTTCGCGCAGCCGGCCGACGGTCTCGGCGAAGTACCCGGAGTCGGTGACCGTCATGGGCACGATGACGACGCCGTCGTGTCCGGTGAGGGCCAGGTCCAGCACCTCCACGACCCCCTGCCGCCAGGAGACCAGGTCCTGGAAGTCCTGCCGCAGCTCGGGCGGCAGCATGCGGCGCAGTCCGAAGCCGGCGTGCTCGGGGTCGCAGACGACGCTGCCGGGCAGCCGGCGCCGTATCTCGTGCGCGGTCTGCGTCTTACCGCCCCCGAAAGGGCCGTTGATCCACAGGAGCATGCGCAGACCCTACCGACGCGGAGCCCCGCGCACAGGCCGGTCAGCCGTGTCCGCCGCCGGCCCGCACCAGTCCGGTCTCGTAGGCGAGGACCACCACCTGCACGCGGTCGCGCAGGCCCAGCTTGGTCAGGATGCGGCCCACGTGCGTCTTGACGGTCGCCTCCGACAGCACGAGCCGCGCCGCGATCTCGCCGTTGGACATGCCCTGCGCCACCAGCACCATCACCTCGCGCTCCCGCTCGGTGAGCCGCTGCAACTCCTTCTGCCGGGGCTCCTGTCCGGTGGCCGGCAGCATCGGCGCGAACCGGTCCAGGAGCCGCCGGGTGGTGGAGGGCGCGACCACCGCGTCACCGCTGTGCACGGAGCGGATCGCGGCGAGCAGCTCGCCGGGCGGCACGTCCTTGAGCATGAAGCCGGAGGCGCCCGCCTTCAGCGCCGAGAAGGCGTACTCGTCGAGGTCGAAGGTGGTCAGGATCAGCACCTTCGGCGCGGCCGGGTCCACGCAGATCCGGCTGGTGGTCTCCACGCCGTCGAGCTTGGGCATGCGGACGTCCATCAGGACGACGTCCACGGCGGTCGAGCGCAGCACCTGGAGCGCCTCGACGCCGTCGCCCGCCTCCGCGACGACCTCCATGTCCGGCTGGGCCGCCAGCACCATCCGGAACCCGGTGCGCAGCAGCACCTGGTCGTCGACGAGCATCACGCGGATCGCCATCGGGCCTCTTCTTCCTTACAGGTGTCAACGTCGGACATGCGTGGGGGCGTGGTGGTCAGGGCGAGGGTTTCAGCGGCAGCAGCGCGCTGACCCGGAATCCTCCGCCCGGCCGGGGGCCCGCGTCCAGGGTTCCGCCGACCATGCCGATCCGCTCGCGCATGCCGATCAGCCCGTGGCCCTGGCCGTCGAAGCCGCCCTCCTCGTACAGCTCGTGCGGGGCGCCCTTGCCGTCGTCCTCGACGAGCAGGCCGAGCCCGTCGTCGAAGTAGACCAGGCGCACGCTCGCGCCCGCGTTCTCGCCGCCGTGCTTGCGCGTGTTGGTCAGCGCCTCCTGCACGATGCGGTACGCGGTCAGCTCCACTCCGCTGGGCAGCTGCCGCGGGGTGCCCTCGACCTTGAAGTCGACCGGCAGCCCCGAGGTGCGGCACTGCTCGACGAGGTCCTCGATCTGCTCGACGTCGGGCTGCGGAACGTACTCCCCGGCCTCCTTGTGCTCGCCGGTGCGCAGCACGCCGAGCAGGCGGCGCATCTCCGCGAGCGCCTGCCGGCCGGTGGAGGAGATGGTCTCCAGGGCCTTCTTCGCCTGGTCGGGCGCCGCGTCCAGGACGTAGGCGGCGCCGTCGGCCTGCACCACCATGACGGAGACGTTGTGCGCGACCACGTCGTGCAGCTCGCGGGCGATCCGGGCGCGCTCGGCGGCGACCGCGACCTTGGCCTGTGCCTCGCGCTCCTTCTCCAGCCGGGTCGCGCGCTCCTCCAGCTGCGCGAAGTACGCGCGCCGGGTGCGGATGGAGTCGCCGAGCACCCAGGCGAGGGCGAAGGGGACCGCCTGGAAGACCGTCACCGCGATGGTGGGGCCCATGCCCAGCTCGCTGTCGGCCCAGCGGAGCTGGGCCAAGGGGGCAGCGCACAGGCCGGTGGTCAGCGCGGTACGGGAGGCCCAGCGGGCGCCGGTCGCGGCCACGGTGTAGATGATCACCAGGAAGGCGAAGTCGGCGGGCATCGTCGCGACGTCGAAGACCAACTGCCCCACGCCGAGTGCGACGGCGAGCAGCAGCATCCGCTCCGGCGCCCGCTGGCGCAGCGCGATCACCAGGCTGAGCAGCACCACGAAGGGGACGATCAGCGCCACGTTGTCCGTCCCGTCCGCCCGCGTCCCCGTGGTCGCCGAGGACACCAGGGAGATGCCGAGCACGACGAGGGCCCAGAAGGTGTCGACACCGGTCGGGTGTCTGCGGAGGAAGTCGTAGAGGCGCTGCACGTAACCCAGCGTAGGGAAGTGGAATAGGTGCAGGGGTCAACCGGAGGGCCGATCCGCATCGTCCGCGCATACTCCCCAAGGTGGAGGCTCCGTTCTTCTGTGCCCCTAGCCTGGGTCTGTGACACCAGGGACGGCAGGGCTCAGAGGGGCTGCGGAGACGCGGGAGCAGTGGCGGGGCTGGCGAGAGGCCACGCAGGAGGCCCTCTACGGACCGGAGGGCTTCTACCGCGTGGGACCCGAAGGGCCGGCCGGGCACTTCCGCACGTCCGTGCACGCGTCGCCGCTGTTCGCGGGGGCCGTGGCGCGGCTGCTGTGCCGGGTCGACGAGGCGCTGGGCCGGCCCCCGGTGCTCGACTTCGTGGACATGGCGGCCGGACGGGGCGAGCTGGTCACCGGGGTGCTGGCGGCCCTGCCCGCCGAGGTGGCCGCCCGCACGCGCGCGCACGCCGTCGAGATCGCCGCCCGCCCCGAGGGCCTCGACCGGCGGGTCCGCTGGCTCCGCGAGCCGCCGCACGGCCTCACCGGGCTGCTGTTCGCCAACGAGTGGCTGGACAACGTGCCGGTGGAGGTGGCGGAGGTGGACGCCGCGGGCGTGGTGCGTCGGGTGCTCGTGCGGGGCGACGGGGCGCAGCGGCTCGGGGAGCCGGTGGCCGGGGCGGAGGCCGAGTGGCTGGCCCGGTGGTGGCCGCTGGCCGGCGAGGAGGGGCTGCGGGCGGAGATCGGGCTCCCCCGCGACGCGGCCTGGGCGTCGGCCGTGGCGGCGCTGGACGCCGGGCTCGCGGTGGCCGCCGACTACGCGCACACGGCGGCCGCCCGCCCGCCGTTCGGGACGCTCACGGGCTTCCGGCAGGGCCGGGAGACGGCGCCGGTGCCCGACGGGTCGTGCGACATCACCGCACACGTGGCACTGGACGCGTGCGCGGCCGCCCACACCGCGAGGTGCACTCCGGGGTACGCGCCCCCGGCAGCGCTGATGCGCCCCCAGCGCGAGGCCCTGCACGCCCTCGGCGTCACCGGCGCACGCCCTCCGCTCGCGCTGGCCTCCACCGATCCGGCGGCGTACGTGCGCGCCCTCGCGAGCGCCTCCCGGGCCGCCGAACTGACCGCGCCGGGCGGCCTGGGCGACTTCTGGTGGCTGCTCCAGCCGGTGGGCGCCCTCGACGCCGCCGCGCTACTTGTCGATGTCGCCGACCACGAAGAACAGTGACCCCAGGATCGCCACCATGTCCGCGACCAGCGTCCCGGGCAGCAGGTCCGCCAGCGCCTGGATGTTGTTGTACGACGCCGAGCGCAGCTTCAGCCGGTAGGGGGTCTTCTCGCCCTTGCTGACCAGGTAGTAGCCGTTGATGCCGAGCGGGTTCTCGGTCCAGGCGTAGGTGTGGCCCTCGGGCGCCTTCAGCACCTTCGGGAGCCGTTGGTTGACCGGACCCGGGTCCAGCCCGGCGAGGCGGTCCAGGCAGGCGTCGGCGAGGTCGAGGGCGTTGTGCGTCTGCTCCAGGAGGCACTCGAAGCGGGCCAGGCAGTCGCCCTCGGCGCGGGTGACGACCTTGAGGGTGTCCTGGAGATCGCCGTAGGCGAGGTAGGGCTCGTCGCGGCGCAGGTCGAAGTCGACGCCGGAGGCGCGCGCGATCGGCCCGCTGACGCCGTAGGCGTGCACGGCCTCGGCGCTCAGGGCGCCCACGCCCCGCGTACGCCCCCGGAAGATCTCGTTGCCGAGCACCAGGTCGTCGAAGACGTCCATGCGCGAGCGCACGGCGGCGACGGCGGCACGCGCGCGCGTGGTCCAGCCCGCCGGAAGGTCCTCCTTGAGACCGCCGACGCGGTTGAACATGTAGTGCATGCGCCCGCCGGAGACCTCCTCCATCACGTTCTGGAGGACCTCCCGCTCCCGGAAGGCGTAGAAGACCGGGGTGATGCCGCCCAGCTCCAGCGGGTACGACCCGAGGAACATCAGGTGGTTGAGCACCCGGTTCAGCTCGGCGAGCAGCGTCCGCGTCCACACCGCGCGCGGGGGGACCTCCATGCCGAGCATCCGCTCGACGGCGAGGACGACGCCCAGCTCGTTGGAGAAGGCCGACAGCCAGTCGTGGCGGTTGGCGAGCATGATGATCTGACGGTAGTCACGGGCCTCGAACAGCTTCTCCGCGCCGCGGTGCATGTACCCGATCACCGGCTCCGCGCTCGTGATGCGCTCGCCGTCCAGAACCAGCTTGAGCCGCAGCACGCCGTGGGTGGACGGGTGCTGGGGCCCGATGTTGAGCACCATGTCGGTGCTCTCCGCGGCACCGCCGATTCCGACCGTGGTCTCCGTCGTAGGAGTCATGAACACAGTCTCCCCTACGTACGCTGGCCCCATGGAGACGGGGAGCCCGGACGACACGGGCACGGCGGGGGCGACACGGGCGGCGGGTCCGGCGGGGCCGACGGCGGTTCCGGCGCGGGAGGAGCCGGTGTGGACCGGCCTGCCGCCGGGGCTGCTGCACATGCGGCGACTGCTGCTGGTGGTGTGGCTCGGCCTGCTGACGCTCGCCGCGGGGGTACTGCCCGCCCTGTTCCTGACCCCCTACTGGGCCGCCCTGGCGCTGCTGCCGCTGGCCCTGCTGGCCTGGGGCTGGGTGATGCTGGGGCGCAACTGGCGTTCCTGGCGGTACGCCGAGCGCGCCGACGACCTGCTGATCTGCCGGGGCGTGCTGTGGCGGGAGGAGACCGTCGTCCCGTACGGACGCATGCAGCTGGTCGAGGTGACCTCCGGGCCGGTCGAGCGGCACTTCGGCCTGGCCAGCGTGCAGCTGCACACGGCCGCCGCCGCGACCGACGCGACCATCCCCGGCCTCGACCCGGCCGAGGCGGAACGCCTCCGCGACCGCCTCACCGAGCTGGGCGAGGCCCGATCGGCGGGACTGTGACCGGGCCCGGGGCCGGGAAGGACACGGCCGAGGACGACACGACGGGACGCGCGGGCGGAGCGGGCGGACCGGCGGACGGCGTCAGGAAGCCCGGCCCGACGGACCCGGCGAACCCGCCGGACGCGTCGGTCGCCGCGGCAAGCGAGGCCGGCGCCCCCAGCCGGCCCCCGCACGACGTACCCCGCCCCCCGGACGACACACCGGGCCCGACCGCCCGTACGACAGCCCCCGCGCCCGGCCCGGCGGGGACCGGCACCGGCACCGATGCGCTCCCGCCCGTCGCGGAGGTCGTCGAGCGGCGCCTGCACCCGGTCACACCCCTGCGGCGGGCGTGGGCGCCGGTCGCCGTGCTCGTCGGGTGGGCCGTGCACGACCCCGACCAGGCACAGCGCCAGCTGACCCGGCTGACCACGACCCACCTGCTGATCGGCCTCGCCGTACTGATCCCGGCCGCCGCCCTGTACGGCTTCCTCACCTGGTGGTTCACCCACTACGCGGTGACCGACAGCGAGCTGCGGATCCGCACCGGACTGCTGTTCCGGCGCACCGCGCACATCCGCCTGGAACGCATCCAGGCGATCGACGTCACCCAGCCCCTGCTGGCCCGGGTCGCGGGGGTCGCCAAGCTCG
Source organism: Streptomyces sp. NPDC102490 (assembly GCF_044765285.1). NCBI lineage: Bacteria > Bacillati > Actinomycetota > Actinomycetes > Kitasatosporales > Streptomycetaceae > Streptomyces > Streptomyces sp. NPDC102490. The sequence goes on along the minus strand of NZ_JBIWJU010000002.1, from coordinate 657,762 downwards.
AGCTCGACGTCATAGGCACCGGCAAGAAGGACGAACTGGCCTTCCTGGGCGCCGACGACGCGCGTGCGCTGCGGGCCGAGCTGCTCGCGCGCGCGGCGGGCTTCGCGCCCGAGACCGCGCACGAGGTCGGCGAGGCCCCCTCGCGGCAGCTGCTCCGGGTGCCGCCCGGCGTCCTCGCCGTCTCCCTGCTGCTGACCGGCGCGACCTGGGGCACGCTGCTCGCCGCCGTCGTCGTACCGACCCTGCTGTGGCTGGCCACCCACAACCTGTGGACGGTGCTGGCGACCGCCCTGCCGCTGGTGGGCGCCGCGGGCGCGAGCAGCGCGGGCCGGTTCGTCGGGGAGTACGACTGGACGGTGGCCGAGTCCCCGGACGGGCTCCGCATCGACCACGGGCTGCTGGACCGCGCCCACGAGACGGTGCCGCCGGGCCGGGTGCAGACCGTGCGCCTCGTGGAGCCGCTGCTGTGGCGGCGCCGCCGCTGGGTACGGGTGGAGCTGGACGTGGCCGGGTCGTCGAACTCGGTGCTGCTGCCGGTCGCCCCGCGCGAGATCGCCGAGTCGGTCGTCGCGCGCGTGCTGCCCGGGGTGACCGTGCCGACGGGAGCGGAGCTGTCGCGCCCGCCGCGGCGGGCGGCGCGGTGCAGACCGCTGTGGTGGCGCGGCCACGGCCTCGCCGTCACGGACGCGGTCTTCGCCGCCCGGTACGGCCTGCTGCGCCGCAGCCTGGCGCTGGTGCCGCACGCCAAGGTGCAGAGCGTCCGCCTGACGCAGGGGCCCTGGCGGCGCGCCCTGCGGCTGGCCGACGTCCACGTGGACACGGGGGCGAACAAGACCGTGACGGCCCGCCTGCGCGACGCGGACGAGGCCGCGGAGCTGCTGCGGAGCCAGGCGGAACGGTCCAGGACCGGCCGCCGGGACGCCCTGCCCGACCGCTGGATGGCCTGAGGCCCGCCGGGCCCGCGACGCGCCGGGGGCGGTCAGGAGACCGCGCTGCGCAGCCCCTGTACGTCGATCTGCTCGGTCTCGTCGTGGGCCGTCAGGTCGATCACCTGGCCCACGCCCCGGGACTCCGCACCGGGCTGCTTGAAGGCGACCTCGGCCTCGGCCTTGTGCAGGGCGAGCGCCTCCTGGCCGACCACGTCGGCGAGGTCCTCGTTCTGGACGGTCTCCAGAGCGGCGTCGGAAGCGGACGCCGCGGCCGCCCCGTCCACCGCGCCCTCGGGGTCCTTGGTGCCGAAGAAGTCGAAGCCGCCCTCGACCGCCGGACGCCGTGCCGGAGCCGACGGTACGACGGCCACCGCGGTCGGCACCGTGAAGTGCCCGTCGGCCCGCCGGGTGGACTGAGTGGGCTGCGCGGGCCCCTCGTCGGTGGAGGTCGACGGGGAGGCGGCACCGGTGCGCTCGTGGCCGTCGGCCGCCTCGGTCTGCCCCTGCGCCTCGTCCTCCTGCCCCGCCTCGGCCGCCGCGCCCTCGCCACCGCCGTCACCGCCGTCACCGCCGCCGTCACCGTCGGAGTCGTCGGACGCTTCGGCCCGGTCGCCCCCGTCCGGGTCGGGCGCGTCCCCGTCGAGGCGGGCCAGTGCCGCGCTCGCCCGCAGGAACAGCCGGGACCCCGCGGGCGAGAAGACCGCGGGCGCGGAGACCTCGTCGCCGCCGCCCTTTTCGTCCGGGTCCGGCGTGGCCTGGTCCGGCGTCACCTGATCCGGCGTGGCCCGGTCCGGCGTCTCCTGGGCCGGGGCGGGGCGGGCCGCGGGCAGCGCGGGTGTCTGCGGCGCGGCCTCTATCTCCAGCAGCCGGCGGCCCTCCAGCGCGCTGGCGCGCTCGGTCTCCGCCGTGGCGTAGCGCCGCAGCAGCGCGGCGTGCTCGTTGCGCAGCCCCGCCAGCTCGGTGCGCTTGGCCCGCAGCCGGTGCTCCAGCTTCTGCCGCAGCGCGCGCGACTCCTCCAGGTCGGACTCCAGTTCGGCGACCCGTTCCTCGAAGCGCCACTCGTCGCTCGCCCGCGCGCGTGTGAGGTCGGCGACCTGCCGGCCCGCCTGCGCGTCCCAGTGCCGCATGACGACCGCGCCGACCACGGCCGTCACCGCGGCGGCCGCGGCCAGGACGCGAAGGATCGCGGTCTCGCTGAACACCCAGGGCCCGAGGGCGCAGACGACCGAAACGCCTGCGATCGCCGACGGGGGAAGCAGCCTGTGCAGAGGCGGGGAATGGCGGTGACGTCCACGTGGCATGGCCAGAAACTTACCGCGCGTAGGCGAATCTTGGCGCCCCGCCCCGTAAAAACACGGCGCTCTCCGACGTGTTCACAGGGAACCGGGAATTCACATCCCCGACGACGAGCGCATTACTCCGGAATTCCAAGATCATTTATCACTGCCGCCCCCACCCAGCCGCTCGTCCAGCCACCGCAGCGTCGCGGGAATCTCCCGCCGCCAGGTATTGAAGTTGTGCCCGCCGCTTTCCAGGATGATCGACGAGATCCGCGTCGGCCTCTTGCCCTTCACCAGTTCGATGAACTTCAGGGTGTCCTTGTAGTTCGTCTCGCCGGTCCTGCTGCTGGTGACGAGCAGTGAAGTGTCGGGCGCGGGAGCGTGCTTGAGGTACCACGACAGGTCGGCCCGCTTCTCGCGCTCCTCGTCCCCCTGGAAGAGGTCGCCCGTGGTGGGGTCGTTCGGCGCTTCGTAGTACGGGGACAGCCCGGCCCCGGCGGCGTACACCTCCGGGTGGTGCGCGGCGAGTTTCAGGGCGCAGTAGCCGCCGGTCGAGTTGCCGACGACACCCCAGCCGCGCGGCCCCCCGGCCACCCGGTAGTGGGCGCTGACCGCCTCGGGAAGGTCCTTCGCGAAGAACGTCTCCGTCTGCGGTCCGCCCGGCACGTCCACGCACTCCGTGTCGCGCGGCGGCGCCACCGTGGGCCGCAGCATCACCAGGATCGTCGGCCGCATCCGACCGGCCTTCGCCAGCTCCAGCGCCGTACGCGGGTAATGGAGTTTGTCCACCAACGCCTCGGCCGTCCCCGGATAACCGGTCAGGACGACGGCCGCGGGAAACCTGCGGTCACGGTGGCGCGCCTGGAAGTACTCCGGCGGCAGATAGACGAACGCGGGGGACGCGATCCGCGACGTGCGCCCGACGACCCGTATCTCCTCGACCCGCCCCGTGACCTCGGGCCGCGCCCCGCCCGCAGGCGTCACCCGGCGCTCACCGACGACCCGCAACGGCCCGTCGCCCGCCCCGGCGGAGTGATCCACGACCACCCCCTGCCCGTCCTCCCGCCCGAACAGGTCGGCCCAGCTGCCGTAGAACCCGAAGGACTGATTGGCGACCAGCCCCACGGCCGCGAAGACCGCCACCTGGGTGGCGAGCAGCAGTCCGACCCTCCCCAGGACGGCCCGCACGCTCCGCCGGGCCAGCCGCGGCCACAGCCACACCGTCCCGGCGAACAGCAGCACGCCGGCCACCACCGCCAGCGCCAGCACCTTGTTGCTCGTGAGACCCATGCCTTGCTACCTGCCCGCGCCTTCCGTACGCCCGTGCGTTCGTCCGTCCGGGCTTTGTGATCAGGAGAGTGAACCTCTCCCTCCGAGACACCGTCCTAGAGGGCGCAATGTCGCCGGATGCCCGAAACGGGCCCGGATCCACGCTCTCTCGCAGAACAAACAGGTGCGATGTCTGTCAGGACAGATGAGGAAATGTCGGTCGGGGTTCCGACGAGGCCCACCCGCGTACCCCGCGCCCTGCGCGGCCCCCGCCCCGAGCGCGTCCCCCTCCTCGTCGGCCGCGCCTGCGCGCTCGTCGGCCTGCTGGACATCGCGGCCGGTTCCTTCCCCCGCTTCCGGCACAGCCGGATGCACGCCTTCGCCGAAGTCCTCCCCGGCTCCTTCGGCCCCTTCGCCGCGGCCCTCTCCCTCAGCGCCGGCGTCCTGCTCCTCCTGCTCGCGCACGGCCTCAAGCGCCGCAAGCGCCGGGCCTGGCGGGCGGCCGTGGCCCTGCTCCCGCTCGGCGCCGCCGCCCAGTTCACGTACCGCCACTCCCTCCTCGGCGTACTGATCTCCCTGGCCCTGCTGGCCCCCCTCCTGCGCCACCGCGCCGAGTTCGCCGCCCTCCCCGACCCCCGCAGCCGCTGGCGGGCCCTGGCCAACTTCGTCCTCATGAGCGCGGGTTCCGTCCTGCTCGGCCTGCTGGTGGTCAACGCCCACCCGCACCGCATGCTCGGCGACCCGAGCCTGGCCGACCGCCTCACCCATGTCCTGTACGGCCTGTTCGGCGTCGAGGGCCCGGTCGACTACCGGGGCAACACCTCCTGGACGGTCGCCTTCTCCCTCGGCGCGCTCGGCCTCCTGACCGCCGTCACCACCATCTACCTGGCCTTCCGCCCCGAACACCCCGCGGCCCGCCTCACCGAGGACGACGAGACCCGGCTGCGCGCCCTGCTCGCCCGGCACGGGGGCCGCGACTCCCTCGGCCACTTCGCGCTGCGCCGCGACAAGGCCGTCGTCTTCTCCCCCAGCGGCAAGGCCGCCGTCACCTACCGCGTCGTCTCCGGCGTGATGCTGGCCAGCGGCGACCCGATCGGCGACGTCGAGGCCTGGCCGGGCGCCATCGAACGCTTCATGGACGAGGCCCGCGCCCACTCCTGGACCCCGGCTGTCATGGGCTGCTCGGAGACCGGCGGCGAGGTCTGGACCCGCGAGACGGGCCTCGACGCCCTCGAACTGGGCGACGAGGCGGTGGTGGACGTGGCGGATTTCTCCCTCGCCGGCCGCGCGATGCGCAACGTGCGCCAGATGGTCAAGCGCATCGAGCGCGCCGGTTACGAGACCCGCGTACGGCGCGTGGCTGACCTGTCCGACGCCGAACTGGACCGCGTCCGCCGCGCCGCCGACGCGTGGCGCGGCACGGACACCGAGCGCGGCTTCTCCATGGCCCTGGGCCGCGTCGGCGACCCGTCCGACGGGGACTGCCTGATAGCGACGGCCCACAAGCAGGACGCCGAACCCGGCGAGTACGGCGACCTCAAGGCGGTCCTGCACTTCGTGCCGTGGGGCACGGACGGGGTCTCCCTCGACCTCATGCGCCGCGACCGCGCGGCCGACCCCGGCATGAACGAACTCCTGATCGTGGCCGCGCTCCAGGCCGCGCCGAAGCTGGGCATCGCGCGGGTGTCGCTGAACTTCGCCATGTTCCGCGCGGCGCTCGCGCGCGGGGAGAAGATCGGCGCGGGTCCGGTCCTGCGGGCATGGCGGGGCCTGCTGGTCTTCCTCTCCCGCTGGTTCCAGATCGAGTCCCTGTACAAGTTCAACGCGAAGTTCCGGCCCCGGTGGGAGCCGCGCTTCGTCGTCTACCGCCGCTCCGCCGACCTCCCCCGCATCGGCTTCGCCGCGATGCAGGCGGAAGGCTTCGTCACGCTGTCGCTGCCGCGGTTCCTGCGACGCCGGACCCCGTCGCGCCGCCCCTGCGCACACCAGGCACCGGCGCGGACGGCGTGACGACGCTCCTTGGGCACCCGGCGTGGGTGTGACCGCGGGGGTGGGGAGCGCGGCCCGGCGTAGCGGGGTGCCGCTGCGCCCACCCGTGCCGCCCCAGCGGCACGACTGCCCGCAGCTAGGGCGACTGGCGACGGCGCAGCTAGGGCGGCGCAGCGACGGCCCGCAGCTGCGCGCACGCGGCGGGAGAGCCGCGTACGGCGAGAAGGGGTCGGGTCGGGGGGTGTCCGCCCGCAGCGGTTGGCGCGTCAACGCCCCGCACCTCTGCAAACACCCGATTCCGCGCCGTTCCGAGGACGGACACCCCCCGGCGCGGCCCCGACCCACCCACCGGACGCACCGCGCACCGCGCACCCCCACGCACCCCGCACAGGCGCCGCAGGCACCCCACCGCAGCCCACCACCTAGGCTGAACACATGAGCAAGCAGACCGCCCGCCGACGCCACCTCGCGGGACTGACCGCATGGGACCGCTGCGCGGTCATGGGGGTCGTCAACGTGACCCCCGACTCCTTCTCCGACGGCGGCCGCTTCTTCGACACGACAGCCGCCATCAAACACGGCCTCGACCTCGTCGCAGAGGGCGCCGACCTGGTGGACGTCGGCGGCGAGTCCACCCGCCCCGGCGCGACCCGCGTCGACGAGGACGAGGAGCTCAGGCGCGTCGTCCCGGTCGTGCGCGGCCTCGCCTCCGAGGGGGTCACGGTCTCCGTCGACACCATGCGCGCCTCCGTCGCCGAGCAGGCCCTCACCGCCGGCGCCACCCTGGTCAACGACGTCAGCGGCGGCCTCGCCGACCCCCGCATGATCCCGGTCGTCGCCGACGCGAACGCCCCCTTCGTCGTCATGCACTGGCGCGGCCTCCTGGAGGGCGGCAACGTCAGGGGCACCTACACCGACGTCGTCACCGAGGTCGTCGACGAGCTGCACGCACGCGTGGAGGCCGTCCTCGACGGCGGCATCGCCCCCGACCGCGTCGTCATCGACCCCGGCCTCGGCTTCTCCAAGGACGCCGAGCACGACCTCGTCCTGCTCGCCCACCTGGACCGCCTCCTCGCCCTCGGCCACCCCCTCCTGGTAGCCGCCTCCCGCAAACGCTTCCTCGGCCGCGTCCTCGCCGGCCCGGAGGCCGCCCCACCCCCCGCGCGCGAGCGCGACGCGGCCACCGCCGCGGTCTCCGCGCTCGCCGCGCACGCCGGCGCGTGGGCGGTGCGCGTGCACGAGGTCCGCGCCACGGCCGACGCCGTCCGCGTCGCCCGCGCCGTCGAGGGGGCCCGGTGAACGCGCCGCACCTCGACGTCGAACAGGTCGAGGCCGCCAACACCGCCTTCTACGAGGCACTCGAGGAGGGTGACTTCGAAAAGGTCTCCGATTTCTGGCTCACCCCCGCCGACCTGGGCATCGACGAGTCGTACCACGACCCCGCCGACGCCGGCGTGGTCTCCTGCGTGCACCCCGGCTGGCCGGTGCTCACCGGCCGCGGCGAGGTCCTGCGCTCCTACGCCCTGATCATGGCGAACACGGACTACATCCAGTTCTTCCTCACCGACGTGCACGTCTCCGTCACCGGCGACACCGCCCTGGTCACCTGCACCGAGAACATCCTCAGCGGCGGCCCCGCCCCCGACGGCGACGAGGAGCTCGGCCCGCTCGTCGGCCAGCTCGTGGTCGCCACCAACACGTTCCGGCGCACGCCCGCCGGCTGGAAACTCTGGTCGCACCACGCCTCCCCCGTCCTCGCGGAAACCGAGGACGAGGACGGCGAGGACACACCACCGTGACCGACCGGGACGTGGTTGGAATCACGGCCCGGCGGGTAGGGGCGGCTACCAACCCGTGACAGCCGACCGGCGCACCACCCCCACCCCCCACCCCGTGGCCCGGCGCTGTCGGTGCACGCGGGTAGATTCGACTGGGGCCGCCGCACCACCCGCACGTGGTGCGACCGGCCGAGACCGACGACTGCAGGAGTGATTCGCGTGGACCGTGTCGCGCTGCGCGGCCTGAAGGCCCGTGGGCACCACGGAGTGTTCCCCAAGGAGCGCGAGGACGGCCAGACCTTCCTCGTGGACATCGTCCTTGGCCTGGACACCCGCCCGGCCGCGGCCGACGACGACCTGGCGAAGACCGTGCACTACGGCATCGTGGCCGAGGAGGTCGTGGCCGTCGTCGAGGGCGAGCCGGTCAACCTCGTCGAGACCCTCGCCGAACGCATCGCCCAGGTCTGTCTGAAGCACGAAGGGGTCCAGGAGGTCGAGGTCTGCGTGCACAAGCCGGACGCGCCGATCACCGTCCCCTTCGACGACGTGACCGTCACCATCATCCGGAGCCGTGTATGAGCGCCCCCTTCGCCAAGGGCCCGAGCGACCCGACCGTTCAGCCCGTGCCCGCCTCCGTCATCGAGAAGGTCGACGCCGCGGACACCACCCTGTCCAACCCCAAGCGCGCGGTGATCGCCCTGGGCGCCAACCTCGGCAACCGGCTGGAGACCCTCCAGGGCGCCATCGACGCCCTGGAGGACACCCCGGGCGTGCGCGTCAAAGGGGTCTCCGCGGTCTACGAGACGGAGCCCTGGGGCGTCGACCCGGACAGCCAGCCCTCGTACTTCAACGCGGTCGTGATCGTGAAGACGACGCTGCCCCCGTCCTCGCTCCTGGAGCGGGCGCACGCGGTCGAGGAGGCCTTCCACCGGGTCCGCGACGAGCGCTGGGGCCCGCGCACCCTGGACGTCGACATCGTCGCCTACGCCGAGGTCGTCTCCGACGATCCGCAGCTCACGCTCCCCCACCCGCGCGCCCACGAACGCGCCTTCGTACTGGCCCCCTGGCTCGACGTGGACCCCGAGGCCACCCTGCCAGGACGGGGCAGGATCGCCGACCTCCTGGCAGCCGTCCCCCGCGACGGCATCGCGCCCCGTGCCGACCTGGAACTCCGGCTGCCCGAGTAGTCGTTAAGGTCGACGAGGACGACGAGGTCAGGACGACCGCGCCGGGGAATCGAAGGGACACCGGAACGCCGTGAAAGAGTTGCGCATCAGGGTGCTGGCCGGTGTGTTCGTCGTCGCCGGAGTGCTGTCCTGGGCCGGCGCCCGCCTGTGGAACTCGGTGGGGACCCTCCCGAGCGTCCCCCTGGCCGCCCCCGTCGTCCTCGCCCTGATCGCGGCGGTCCTGCTCGCCACGGCGCTCTCGATCCGCACCCGCCTCAAGGCCCAGCGGGAGCGCGTCCCCGGCGCCAAGGGCGTCGACCCGATGCTGGCGGCCCGCTCCGTGGTCTTCGGCCAGGCCAGCGCCCTGGTGGCCGCCCTCGTCGCCGGCGTGTACGGCGGCACCGGCGTCTTCCTGCTGGAGTACCTCGACGTCCCCGCCCGCCGCGACCAGGCGATCTACGCGGGCGCCTCGGTCGTGGCAGGCATCGCGGTGATAGCGGCCGCCCTCTTCATGGAACGAGTCTGCAAGCTCCCGGACGACAAGGACGACAACCACCCGGGCGCGGCATCAGCGGCATAAAACAACAGCCCCCGCACTCAGCACACTCGCCGCACTCAGCGCACCCATCGCACTCAACGAGCCATGATCAGACTCATCGCCTCATTGCGCGTAGCCACATCGCGCAACTGCCCCCGCACGGCCGAGGTGAGGGTCTTCGCGCCGGGCTTGCGGATGCCCCGCATGGACATGCACATGTGCTCGCACTCGACCACCACGATCACCCCGCGCGGCTCGAGGATCTCCATCAGCGAGTCCGCGATCTGCGTGGTGAGACGTTCCTGCACCTGGGGGCGGCGCGCGTAGACGTCGACGAGACGGGCCAGCTTGGACAGGCCGGTGATCTTCCCGCTGGTGGACGGGATGTAGCCGACGTGCGCCACCCCGCGGAACGGCACCAGATGATGCTCACAGGTCGAGAACACCTCGATGTCCTTCACGAGGACCATCTCGTCGTGCCCGAGGTCGAACGTCGTCGTCAGCACGTCCTCCGGCTGCTGCCACAGCCCGGCGAATATCTCCTTGTACGCCCGTGCCACGCGCCCCGGCGTCTCCTTCAGGCCCTCGCGGTCCGGGTCCTCGCCGACCGCGATCAGCAGTTCGCGTACGGCGTTCTCGGCACGCTTCTCGTCGAACTCGCCGATCACGCCCTCGCCGTCCAACGTCACGGGGTCGGTCATCTCATGCCTCGTTCCTGATCCGTCCTGCGATCGGCATACGCATACGAGAATGCCGCACCCCCCAGGCTAGAACCTGGGGGGTGCGGCATACATTCCGGCCCTGGTGGGGCCGCCCTCGCGGGCGTCCCGGGGCGGACCGGGATCAGCTCTCCGGGCGGTCCTCCGGTGCTCGTTCCGGTGCCGGAGCGGGCTCCACCGTGCTGCTCTTGGCAGTGGAGATCGCCGCCGTCGCGCCGTTCGCCCCGTTCGTCAGTGCGAGCTCCTTCGGGGAGAGCACCGGCGGACGCGTCGAGGGCGTGCGGCGGGAGGACCCGGTCCAGGCGGGCCGGGCCGGACGCTTGACGATCTGGGCGAAGACCTCGGCGATCTCCTCCTTGCCCAGCGTCTCCTTCTCCAGCAGCGCGAGGACGAGGTTGTCGAGGACGTCGCGGTTCTCGACCAGGATCTCCCAGGCCTCGTTGTGCGCCGTCTCGATGAGCTTCTTGACCTCTTCGTCGACCAGCGCGGCGACCTCTTCCGAGTAGTCGCGCTGGTGACCCATCTCACGCCCCAGGAACGGCTCGGAGTTGTCACTGCCGAACTTGATCGCGCCGAGGCGATCGGTCATTCCGTACTGCGTGACCATCGCGCGAGCCAGGCCGGTGGCCTTCTCGATGTCGTTGGCCGCGCCGGTCGTCGGGTCGTGGAAGACGAGCTCCTCGGCCGCCCGGCCGCCCATCATGTAGGCGAGCTGGTCGAGCATCTCGTTGCGCGTGGTCGAGTACTTGTCCTCGTCCGGGAGCACCATCGTGTAACCGAGGGCCCGGCCTCTGGACAGGATCGTGATCTTGTGGACCGGGTCGGAGTTCGGGGAGGCCGCCGCGACCAGGGCGTGACCGCCCTCGTGGTACGCGGTGATCTTCTTCTCCTTGTCCGACATGATCCGGGTCCGCTTCTGCGGGCCCGCGACCACGCGGTCGATCGCCTCGTCCAGCATGTGGTTGTCGATCAGCTTCTGGTCGCCGCGGGCCGTCAGCAGAGCGGCCTCGTTCAGCACGTTGGCCAGATCGGCACCGGTCATGCCGGGCGTACGGCGGGCGACGGCCGACAGGTCGACGTCGGGGGCGACCGGCTTGCCCTTCTGGTGGACCTTGAGGATCTCCAGACGGCCCTGCATGTCCGGACGGTCGACCGCGATCTGCCGGTCGAAGCGGCCGGGGCGCAGCAGCGCCGGGTCGAGGATGTCGGGCCGGTTGGTCGCGGCGATGAGGATCACGCCGCCCTTGACGTCGAAGCCGTCCATCTCGACGAGCAGCTGGTTCAGCGTCTGCTCGCGCTCGTCGTGACCGCCGCCGAGGCCGGCGCCGCGGTGGCGGCCGACCGCGTCGATCTCGTCGACGAAGACGATGGCCGGGGCGTTCGCCTTGGCCTGCTCGAACAGGTCGCGCACTCGGGAGGCACCGACACCGACGAACATCTCGACGAAGTCGGAACCGGAGATCGAGTAGAAGGGGACCCCCGCCTCGCCGGCGACGGCGCGCGCGAGGAGCGTCTTGCCGGTGCCGGGAGGCCCGTAGAGCAGGACGCCCTTGGGGATCTTGGCACCCACGGCCTGGAACTTCGCCGGCTCCTGGAGGAACTCCTTGATCTCGTGGAGTTCCTCGACGGCCTCGTCGGACCCGGCGACGTCGGAGAACGTCGTCTTGGGGGTGTCCTTGGTGATGAGCTTCGCCTTGGACTTGCCGAAGTTCATGACCCGGGAGCCGCCGCCCTGCATCTGATTCATCAGGAACAGCGCGATGACGATGATGAGGACGAAGGGAAGCAGCGTGATCAGCAGCCCGACGAACGGGTTCTGCTTCGACGGCGACACGGTGTAGCCGTCGGGGATCTGCTTGTCCTGGTACTTGTTCTGAAGTGTGTTGGCGAGGGTCACGCCCTGGTCGCCGATGTAGCTCGCCTGGATCTTCGAGCTGCCCTCGACCTTCTGGCCGTCCTTGAGCTGGACCTTGATGGTCTGCTCGTCGCCGGTGGTCAGCTTGGCCGACTCGACCCTGTTGTCGTTGATCGCCTGGACGACCTGGCCAGTGTCCACCGTCTTGTAGCCGCCGGACGAGCCGACGACCTGCATCAACACGACCACGGCAAGGACGGCCAGCACGATCCACATGACCGGCCCACGGAAGTATCGCTTCACGTCCATCCACACGGAGCGGTGCCGCCCCGTCCCTCCTGCCATAGTGAGTTTGATAAGACAGTTCTTCTGACGGTACCCCAGCGTGGCGGCCCTCAGCCGCACGGTCGGGCCGACGTCCCGTCTGCATGCTCCAACGGCGCGGGGGCCCGAGGGGTTCCCGGTGGCCCGCCGAAACGCCGTGAAGTCCGTTACAGGGCCGCGTCAGCCGCCGTATACGTGGGGCGCGAGCGTACCGACGAACGGGAGGTTGCGGTACTTCTCGGCGTAGTCGAGGCCGTAGCCGACGACGAACTCGTTGGGGATGTCGAAGCCGACCCACTCCACGTCGATGGCGACCTTCGCGGCGTCGGGCTTGCGCAGCAGCGTGCACACCTTGAGGGAGGCGGGCTCGCGCGAGCCGAGGTTGGAGATCAGCCAGGACAGGGTCAGGCCGGAGTCGATGATGTCCTCGACGATCAGGACGTGGCGGCCCTTGATGTCCGTGTCGAGGTCCTTGAGGATCCGCACCACACCGGAGGACTGGGTGCCCGCGCCGTACGAGGACACCGCCATCCAGTCCATGGTGACGGGGGTGGACAGCGTGCGCGCCAGGTCGGCCATGACCATCACGGCGCCCTTGAGGACGCCGACGATGAGCAGGTCCTTGCCCGCGTACTCCGCGTCGATCTTCGCGGCCAGCTCGGCCAGCTTCGCGTCGATCTCTTCCTTGGTGATGAGTACCTTCTCGAGGTCGGCACCCATGTCGTTCGCGTCCACCCGCATCACTTTCGGTCGTCCCACCGGCCACTCCGGAGCGCCCCGGCGATCCGTGCGCGGATCGGTGGGAGGGTCCGGATTCAGCCTTGCCGAATCACCAGTCTGCCACCCTGCCGCCGGGCGACGACTTTGCCGGGGAGATTGATGGCCCCCTGACCGCGCCAGCCGGTGATCAGCCGGTCGACTTCCTCGATGTGGCGGGCGAACAGGGCACCGCCGGGCGCACCGGCCTCCAGGGCGGCACGGCGCAGGATCCGGCGGCGTACGGCGGGCGGCAGGGCGTACAGCTTGGCGCACTCCAGTCCGCCGGTGGCGTCGCGGACGCCCGCCTCGGCCTGGCGGGCCCAGGTGTCGAGGGCGTCGGCGTCGTCCCGGGAGAGCTGGGCCGTACGGGCGAGGGCCTCGACGACGCCCTTGCCGAGGGCCTTCTCCAGGGCGGGCAGGCCCTCGTGGCGCAGCCGGGAGCGGGTGTAGGCGGGGTCGGCGTTGTGGGGGTCGTCCCAGACGGGGAGGGACTGGACCATGCAGGCCTTGCGGGCGGTCTGGCGGTCGACCTGGAGGAAGGGGCGCCGGTAACGGCCGTCGGCCCCCGAGACCGCGGCCATGCCCGACAGGGAGCGGATGCCGGAGCCGCGGGCGAGGCCCAGCAGGACGGTCTCGGCCTGGTCGTCGCGGGTGTGGCCGAGCAGGACGGCGGCAGCGCCGTGGCGGGCGGCGGCGGCGTCCAGCGCGGCGTAGCGGGCGTCGCGGGCGGCGGCTTCCGGGCCGCCCGCGCGGCCGACGGTCACGGCGGTGGCCTCCACGGGGTCGAGGCCCAGTTCGCGCAGGCGCAGGACGACCTCTTCGGCGCGCAGGTCGGAGCCGCTCTGGAGGCCGTGGTCGACGGTGACGCCGCCGGCGCGGACGCCGAGCCGGGGGGCCTCGAAGGCGAGGGCGGAGGCGAGCGCCATGGAGTCGGCGCCGCCGGAGCAGGCCACGAGCACGAGCGGTGCCGTCGGAAGTCCGGGCGGGCGCTCGGGCGTACGCTCGACGGCCGTCGTGGCGTGGACGCCGGCCGGAGTGTTCAGTTCGGTGAGAATGTCGTGGAGGACGCGGCGGACCGCCAGGCGTATCGCCGCGACCGCAGGATGGGGACCCATGTCCGGTGCCCTTCATGAAGTTGTCGGGGGTGAGCCCGAGGTTCGGTCACGCAGAGTGTGTAGATGGTGACAGAAACGGGCCGTTCCCCGAGCATCGCACGCCTGTCGAAGGCTCACGGTCCCTCGGACGGGTGATTGAAGGGTCGTTCGCCTGCCTCGGCCGGAATCGATTCACGCCCCGCCCGCGCGGCTCACGCCTCCGGCTTGCGGTGCACCCGCGCGATCCAGTCCGCCGGTTTGGCGATCTCCGACTTGGTGGGGAGCGTGTTGGGCGAGGTCCAGACGCGGTTGAAGCCGTCCATGCCGCACTCCTCGACGACGGCCCGCACGAACCGCTCGCCGTCCCGGTACTGGCGGAGCTTGGCGTCCAGGCCGAGCAGCTTGCGCAGCGCCATGTCGAGGCGGGAGGCGCCCTTGGCGCGGCGCTGCTGGAACTTCTCCCGGATCTCGCCGACGCTCGGCACGACCGCCGGTCCGACGCCGTCCATCACGAAGTCGGCGTGCCCCTCCAGGAGGGACATCACGGCGGTGAGGCGGCCGAGGACCTCCCGCTGGGCCGGGGTCTGCACCAGCTCGACGAGCGAGCGGCCGCCGTCGTCCTCCTCCGCGTCGGGACGGCCTCCGGCGAGGGACTGGGCGGCCTCGCGGACGCGTTCGAGCACGGTCATGGGGTCCACGTCGGTCTCGGCCAGGAACGACTGGATTTCGCCCTCGAGGTGGTCGCGCAACCAGGGCACGGCGGTGAACTGGGTGCGGTGCGTCTCCTCGTGCAGGGTCACCCACAGGCGGAAGTCGTGGGGCTCCACGTCGAGTTCGCGCTCCACGTGCACGATGTTCGGGGCGACCAGGAGCAGCCGCCCGCCGCCGTTCGCGCCGGCCGGCAGTTCGCGGGTGGCGGGGGCGAACGTCTCGTACTGGCCGAGGACGCGGGAGGACAGGAACGACAGCAGCATGCCCAGCTCCACGCCGGTGACCTTGCCGCCGACCGCGCCGAGGACCGCGTTGCCCGCGCCACCGCCGCGCCGCTCCTCCATCTTCTCCAGCAGGGGTTTGAGGATCTCCCGGAACCCGGCGACGTTGGCCCGGACCCAGCCGGGCCGGTCGACCACCAGGACGGGGGTGTCGTGGGTCTCCTCGGTGCCCATCCGGGTGAAGCCGCGGACGTGCTCCTCCGAGGACTTGGCATGGCGGCGGAGCTCCGCGACGACGGCCCTGGCCTCGTCGCGGCTCACCTCGGGGCCCGGCCGTACGAGCCGGGTCGCGGTCGCCACCGCGAGGTTCCAGTCGACCATGCCGGAATGTGCGCCGATGCTCGTCATGCGTCAACGGTACGGGAGCGCTGCCGCTGGGGGCAGTCGTGCGGGCTCGCTGTGCGGGCGGGCGCGGCTAGGGCGTCCGCGACGCCAGCGCCGTCGCCGCTCGGTCCAGGGTCGTCTGGGCCGCCCAGGCGTCCGTCGTGGCGTTGGCCAGGAAGGCGAAGCCCAGGAGGCGGCCGTCGGGGGTGGTCACCGTGCCGGCCAGGGTGTTCACGCCCGTCAGGGTGCCGGTCTTGGCGCGGACCAGGCCCGCTGCTCCGTCCGTGTAACGGTCGGCCAGTGTGCCGGTGAAGTGGGCGACGGGCAGGCCGGTGAGCACCGGGCGCAGCCGGGGGCGGGCCGGGTCGGCCGCCTCGGCCAGCAGCGCGGTGAGCAGGTCGGCGCTGACCAGGTCGGTGCGGTCCAGGCCGCTGCCGTCGTGGAACCGCGCGCCGCGCACCGGCAGGCCGAGCTGCTTCAGACGGGCGGTGACGGCGGCGCCCGCCCCGTCGAAGTCGGCGCGCTTGCCGGTCGCCACGGCGGTGTGGCGGGCCAGGGCCTCGGCGAGGTCGTTGTCGCTGTTGGTCAGCATCCGCTCGACCAGGGCCGACAGCGGGGGCGAGGAGACCGTGGCGAGCGTGTCGGCGCGGGCCGTGGCCTTGGAGGGGCCGGGGGCCGACGCGGTGACGCCGTACTGCTTCAGGAGACCGGCGAAGGTGCGGGCGGCGTCGGCGGCCGGGTCGGGCACGCGCGGGGCGGGGCCGCTGGTGGAGTCGTCGGTGCGGCCTTCGTCGGTCATCAGGGCGGTGACGCGGGCGAGGTTCTCGTTGACCCCGATCGGGTGCGTTTCCGTCCCCGCGTAGAGCGTCGTGTCGTACGACAGCGTCACCTTGCGCAGGTCCCGCTTCTTCAGGGCGGCGGCGGTCTTCTCGGCGAGGGCGCGCAGGTCGGCGAGGCCGCGGGGGTCCTCGCGCGCGGTGAGGGTGGGGTCGCCGCCGCCGACCAGGACGAGTTCGCCGGTGTCGCCCTCCAGGGCGGTGCGGGTGGTGAGGCGGTGGTCGGGGCCGAGGGCGGTGAGGGCGGCGACAGCGGTGGCGATCTTGGTGGTGGAGGCGGGGGTGAGGGGGGCGTCGACACCGTGGCCGTACAGGCGCTTGCCGGTGGTGAGGTCGACGACGGCGGCCGCGCGGCGCTCGCCGAGCGCGGGGTCGTCCTTCAGCAGGGGGTCGAGGAGGTCCGCGAGGGCCGCCCGGTCGCCGGGGGCCGCCTTGACGCCGCCGGGGGCGGCGGTGCCGCCGAGGCCGGTCAGGACGGCCCCGGCGCTGGGCGCGGGGCGGGGCGATCCGGAGGACGTGCCGGAGGTCCCGGGTCCGCGGCCGTGATCTGTGCCACCCGTGTGCTCCAGTGCGACGGCCCGGTCCCGCTCGGCCGTACGCTGACCCGTGGAGTCCCAGGGGCCGGCGGCGGTCACCACACCGGCGGCCAGGGCCAGCCCGGCGGTGGCGGCGCCGGCGGTGTACTGCCAGGTCTTCGGCCTCGTGATCCGGGTGAGCCGCGGCGCCGTGGCCCGTGCGCACCGTGCGACCCGCGGTCCGGCGGCCCGGACGAAGCGGGCCAGACGGGGACGTACGGCGTCCGCGGCCCGCGCCACCTGCGGTCTCGTGGCCCGCCAGGACCTCAGCTCTGGCACTGCCACCAGCCCCTTTCGCGATCACACACCTGCGTGAGGGACACTTAACCACCAGAACTATGTGCTGATCATGGAGGAGCGTCCGGTGGAGTTCGACGTCACGATCGAGATCCCGAAGGGTTCGCGGAACAAGTACGAGGTGGACCACGAGACCGGTCGTATCCGCCTGGACCGCCGCCTGTTCACCTCGACCGCCTACCCGACCGACTACGGCTTCGTCGAGAACACCCTCGGCGAGGACGGCGACCCGCTGGACGCGCTGGTCATCCTGGACGAGCCGACCTTCCCGGGCTGCCTCATCCGCTGCCGCGCGATCGGCATGTTCCGGATGACGGACGAGGCCGGCGGCGACGACAAGCTGCTGTGCGTGCCGTCGACCGACCCGCGTGTGGAGCACCTGCGTGACATCCACCACGTCTCGGAGTTCGACCGCCTGGAGATCCAGCACTTCTTCGAGGTCTACAAGGACCTGGAGCCCGGCAAGTCCGTCGAGGGCGCCGACTGGGTGGGCCGCACCGACGCCGAGGCCGAGATCGAGCGGTCGTACAAGCGTTTCAAGGACCAGGGCGGCCACTGACCAGGCGTCCTCCCGCAACGGGCCGCACGCACACGCGTGCGGCCTGTTCGCGTTTGAGTGGCCATACTGAGGTCATGAGGAGGGTGAGTTCGTACCAGGGAGCGTTGCGCAGGTGACGGAGGAGGACCACAAGCCGCAGTCGGACGAGGCCCGCAGTGCCTTCCGGCAGCCGGGCGGCGTCACGGCGTCGATCGACGGTGAGTCGTCGACGACGTCGGAGTTCGAGATCCCGCGGGGACTGGCCGTCCCCCGGCACACCGGCACCGAGTCCGAGACGACGTCGGAGTTCTCGCTCCCCGACGGCCTGGAGGCGCCGGCGGCCGCGCCCGCCGACAGCGAGGGCTCGGCGTTCACCATGCCGAGCACCCACAGCGCGTGGTCCGCCCCGGCCACCTTCACCCCGGCGAGCGGCTTCCCGGCGGTGAACCTGACGGACGTGCCCTGGCAGGACCGGATGCGCGCCATGCTGCGGATGCCGGTGGCCGAGCGGCCCGCGCCCGAACCCTCGCAGAAGCACGACGACGAGTCCGGCCCCGCCGTGCCGCGCGTGCTGGACCTGACGCTGCGTATCGGGGAGCTGCTGCTGGCGGGCGGTGAGGGCGCCGAGGACGTGGAGGCGGCCATGTTCGCCGTCTGCCGCTCCTACGGCCTGGACCGCTGCGAGCCGAACGTCACCTTCACCCTGCTGTCGATCTCCCACCAGCCGTCCCTGGTCGAGGACCCGGTGACGGCGTCGCGCACGGTACGCCGCCGCGGCACCGACTACACGCGGCTCGCGGCCGTCTTCCAGCTGGTGGACGACCTCAGCGACCCCGAGACGCACATCTCGCTGGAGGAGGCCTACCGGCGCCTCGCGGAGATCCGCCGCAACCGGCACCCGTACCCCACCTGGGTGCTGACCACGGCGAGCGGCGCGCTCGCGGGCGGGGCCTCGCTGCTGGTCGGCGGTGACGTGGTGGTGTTCTTCGCGGCGATGTTCGGCGCGATGCTCGGCGACCGGCTGGCGTGGCTGTGCGCGGGGCGCGGGCTGCCCGAGTTCTACCAGTTCGCGGTGGCCGCGATGCCGCCGGCCGCGATCGGCATCGCGTTGACGCTGTCGCACGTCGAGGTGAAGGCGTCCGCGGTCATCACCGGTGGTCTGTTCGCGCTGCTGCCGGGGCGGGCGCTGGTCGCGGGGGTGCAGGACGGCCTGACCGGCTTCTACATCACCGCGGCGGCGCGCCTGCTGGAGGTCATGTACTTCTTCGTCAGCATCGTCGCCGGGGTGCTGATGATGCTGTACTTCGGCGTCCAGCTGGGCGCCAAGCTCAATCCGGACGCGGCGCTGGGCACGGGGGACGACCCGTTCGTGCAGATCTTCGCCTCGATGCTGCTGTCGCTGGCCTTCGCGATCCTGCTCCAGCAGGAACGGTCCACCGTGCTGGCGGTCACCCTGAACGGCGGCGTGGCCTGGTGCGTGTACGGCGCCATGCACAACGCGGGCGACATCTCACCGGTGGCCTCCACGGCCGCCGCGGCGGGGCTCGTGGGCCTGTTCGGGCAGCTGATGTCCCGGTACCGGTTCGCGTCGGCGCTGCCGTACACGACCGCGGCGATCGGGCCGCTGCTGCCCGGTTCGGCGACGTACTTCGGTCTGCTGGCGATCGCGCAGGGCGAGGTCGACTCGGGGCTGCTGTTCCTCTCCAACGCGGTGGCGCTGGCGATGGCCATCGCCATCGGAGTGAACCTGGGCGGGGAGATCTCCCGGCTGTTCCTGAAGGTGCCCGGCGCCGCGAGTGCGGCGGGGCGCCGGGCGGCGAAGCGGACGCGAGGGTTTTAGCGCCGGACGCCTACGAGCGGGGGGTGTGCAGTCGCGTTGGCGGGCGCCGGCTCGTCGTGGCTTGTCGCGCAGTTCCCCGCGCCCCTCAGGGCGTCTCAGTACCCCTGGTGGTAAGGGTCCTGGCCGCCCTGCTGACCGCCGTAGGGCTGCTGGCCGTAGCCCTGCGGGTACTGCTGGTACTGCTGCGGTTGCTGGTACTGCTGGGGCTGCTGGTACTGCTGCTGCGGCTGGTCGTACGGGTCCACCCGGCGGAGCTGGGTGGTGGCGTCGTCCATCACCGGGTACGGGGGCTGCGGCTGGTGCTGCTGGGCCGCCGGAGGGGTCGGCCCGGCCGCCGCGGCGCGCTGCTTCTTCTTGCGCTCGCGCAGGTACTCGATGGCGATCGGGACGACCGAGACCAGGACGATCAGGACCAGGATGGCCTCGACGTTGGTCCGGATGAGCTCGATCTGGCCGAGCCAGTAGCCCGCGAGGGTGACGCCGGTGCCCCAGGCCACGCCGCCGATGACGTTGTACGTGAGGAAGGTGCGGTACTTCATGCGGCCGGCGCCCGCCACGATGGGGGCGAAGGTGCGCACGATGGGCACGAAGCGGGCCAGGACGATCGCCTTGGGGCCGTACTTCTCCATGAACTCGTGCGCCTTCTCCAGGTTCTCCTGCTTGAAGAGTCTGGAGTTGGGGCGGCTGAACAGCTTCGGGCCGAAGAACTTGCCGATCATGTAGCCGACCTGGTCGCCGAGGACGGCGGCGGCCACGATCAGGGCGCACACCAGCCACAGCGGCTGGCTGATGTACTGGCCCTGGGCGACGAAGAGACCCGCGGTGAACAGCAGGGAGTCGCCGGGAAGGAACGCGAAGAGTCCTGACTCGGCGAAGACGATGAGCAGGATGCCGGGCAGACTGAACGTCTCGATCAGATAGTCCGGGCTGATCCACTCGGGACCGAGCGCGAGGGTGGTCACGGGGTTGTGGCTCCTGCTGCTGGGGGGAGGCGGGCTGGAACTGGCTGCCCAAAGGTATCAACGCAGCCGCTGTGCCCTGGGTTCCACCGGAAACCCCGGGGTCCGCGGTTCCCGCCCGCCGGTGCGCTCCCGCCGTCACCCCTCGATGGCCTTGGGGGCCGGTGCTGCCAGTTCCCCCCGCTTCTCCTGCTGGGCGAAGACGTAGAGGAGCGCGGGGTGGGTGGCGCCGAAGGCCAGCACGAAGCGGTTGAGGCCCATGAACTGGCCGATGCCGAGGTGGAAGAGCGTCATCGAGCCGAGGAACGCCTTGGACACCGGCTTGGGCAGCACGAAGACCAGCGGGAAGGACACCTCCGCGGCGATCGTGCCCCAGGTCACCAGCTTCCCCACCACCGGGTACCGGTGGATGAGCCGGTAGACGCGCGGATCGCCGTAGTTGTGCGTGCGGATGACGCCGTTGAACGCCTCACCGCTGAGCCACACCGGGGAGACCAGCTTGACCACGCCGGAGGCGACGTAGGAGATGGTCGTCTCCAGGGCCAGCGCGCGCATGGCCACGTCGCGCGCCTTCTCACCGTCCTTGAAGGTTCCGGTCGAGGCGAGGACGACGTTGATCACCTGCTGGAGCTGGTCGGCTCCGTCCCCGCCGAAGGGGGAGCGCACCCGGCCGGCCGCGCCGGTCACGGCGAGCACGGCGCTGCCCACCGTGCGGACCCCGCGTTTGTGGCCCCAGACCAGGGTGGCCGCGGAAGCACCGGCCTGTATCCCGTACAGGGCCATCGCCGCCTTCTTCGACTCGAGGGCCCGCGTCAGCCGGGGAAAGCGCTTGGCGAACCGGGGGCGGGTGTTGCCCACCTGGCCGCTGAGCATTTCGCCGTCTTCGAACTTGCGTGACTGGCTCAGCATTTCCAGTGCGGAGACCAGCGTACCCAGCGAAGCCACTCGGCGTGCCGTGACCTCGGGCGGAGCGCTGAGGAACATGGATGGGTGCTCCCAGGTGATGTGATGCGGCTACGGTGGAAACGAAAGCGGCGGCACGGTATGCGTATCGGGCGTACCGTGCCGCCGCGTCTTTCATCCGGCCCGGTCGGCGATGCCGGTCAGCACCGTCCGCGGGCCGGTGGTTCAGCCCGCGAGGTCGTTCGTGATCTCGTTCAGCGCGTAGGCGGTGGCGGAGGTCACGGCGACGCCCTCGGGGGTCGCGAGGGTGGCCAGCGGGGTCAGCATGGTCGGCGTCGCGTCGTTGCCCATGCGGCCCGGGGCCACGTCGGTCAGCTCGGTGTTGGCGAAGTCAGCCACGACAGACATGGTGTTCCTCTTTCTCTGAGAAAACTCGTAGCGAGTCTCCAGCCGTTCGGCGGGAGGGAGCGGACTCACGCGGCACGCGCGGTGCCGAGTGAGCTCGCAACGTCCGGTCGAGAGGGCTGTCCGAGTCGCTAGGCGAGGGCGAGGGACGGCGCCTCGGCGGGCGTGACGTCCCCCTCCAGCGGGAATTCGAGCGACACGAAGACCGGTTCGATGTGCCGGTCCTCGGGGCTGGTGGGGTACGAGTGCAGCAGCATGAACTGGCTGCGCGTGGCCCCGGGGGCGTGCGGCAGGTGGAGCTGGATGTAACGGGCCAGCAGCCGGTAGCCGGACGCCGTCGTCACGGGGAGCACCTTCGAGCCGAAGGCGACCGCCTGCGCGAGCGTGTGCTGGGTCGCGTCGAACAGGGCCTTCGGGCTCCGGTTGCGCGCGTTCCACGCCAGCGCGTACCACGGCCGGTCCTGGACGATCGGGACTTCCGCCCACTCCCCGGGCTTGCCGTCCGTGATGTCCCGGTAGAGCAGGTGGGCGTCCTTGACGCCGGGATTGGGCCCGAAGAAGCGCCAGTTCGGGGTCGGCACGCGCAGCTTGCCGCGACGCAGGAGTCCGTCGAAGCGCTGCTCGGGGATCTGGGCCACCGCGGTCGCGACCAGCCACGCGGCGAGCGACGTCGTGACGGCGGCCGTCTTCACGCGTTCGGGGTTCACCTTCATGACCGCGCCATCTCCTCCTTCCGTTCGGCGGTGTCCTCACCGGCCCGGCGCTTCGTGGTGGACGGCTGCCACGCCGGTCCGAGCGGGCCCGCGGGCGGTTCACCGGCGATCAGGTCCGCCACCTCGCGCGCGTGCTTCGGCACGGCGAGGAGCGACTCGTGGTCCGAGCCGAGGACGAAGTGGTGCCGGGCCTGCTGGGAGATGACGGCCAGCCTGGCCTGGACACCGGCGTGCAGGGTGTTGTCGCCGATGTTGTTCTCCGCCGTGATCACGGTCAACGGGCGGTCCAGGCCGGTCAGTTCGGGGTAGGTCTGGGCGTCCCGGTACTCGCGGTGGGCCGTGGCCCAGGTGCGGGGGGTGGCCAGGAACGCCCGGTAGGACCGGTTGACCTCCGGGCTGTACTGCTGGTGGGCGTTCATGGCGGGCCGGAAGACCGACAGGCCGGTGGCGGCGAAGACCTGCTCCATCACCATCCGCTGGTGGGACCAGCGGTCGACGTCGGTCCGGCGGGCGTGGCGCAGGCTGACCACCTCGGTGGCGTCGATCATGACCACGTGGGTCACGCCCCGCGCCGCGTCCGGGTGCGTCGACGCGTAGGCCGCGACGAAGTACCCGCCCAGGGAGTGCCCCGCCAGGACCACGGGAAGGCCGGCCAGGTAGGTGTCGCGCAGCTCCTGCAACAGCTCGAAGCGCGACTCCAGGCCGTACCGGGTGTCCGGTGTGCTCAGCCCGTAGCCGGGACGGTTGAACCGCACGTACCCCATGTCCGCGGGCAGCGCGGCGCACACCCAGTCCCAGTACTCGTGGGGCGCGCCCATGCCGTTGTCGAGCAGCACCGCCCGCCGCGCCTGCACGGGGAGGTGGACCTCGACCTCGACGAGGCTTCCGTCCGGCCGCTCGTGCAGCATGCACCGCCGCGCACGTTCTCGGGTACCCGTGAACCGGGTGACCGCACCGGTCAGAAGGCTGGTGCCGGCCAGTCCGATCAGGCCGGCGGCAAACTGGCGTTCCAAAGACGCCACATTCCCTCCCCCGTGATGTGAAGTGACTGTCTGCCCGGAAGGCTAACAGCCGATTCCGGAATCAATTAACGCGTTAGTTGACCAGGCACCCGGGCCGTTCTGCCACGAGGCTGCGGCGGCCGCAACGCCGGGGCTCGGCCGTACTTCCGCAGCTCCATGTAGAGCTCGCCTATCGTCGCCTTCAACATGGCATTTTCTTTGGCCAGTTCAGCCATGCGGGACGCTTCCTCGGTGTCCCTTCCGCTTTCACCGGCCAGCCCGTTGCGGCCGCCCTCAATAAACTGTCTGCGCCAATTGGAGACTGATTGCTCGGACACCCCCGCTTCCCGCGCGGCTTCCGCCGCCGTCAGTTCGCCACTCATCACCCTGACCATCAGGCCGAGTTTCTTTTCTGTCGGAAGTACTGGCGGACGCCCCAATTTGAAACCCCTCCTAAGCCGACCGGGCCTTGCGTACAGCGTTCAGGGCTTGACGTAGCTGCACAGGAAGAGCGGTGCGTCCTCGCTGTAGGGCGTGCCGTCCCAGCGCGACATCCGGGCTTCCGGTTCCAGTCCGGCCGCGCGGGCGTAGCCGTCGACGTCGTCCGGCGTGGTCAGGCGGGTGAGTTCGTTGCCCACCCGGGTGGTCCCGTCGCTCTGGTAGAGGATGTGCGAGCACTGCCACAGGCCGCCGTCGAGCAGGGTGGAGTGCGTCTGCACCCCCGTCCCCGGCTCGGGGTAGGGGACGAAGTAGGTGGTGCGGGACCGGCCCTCGTGCAGGCGCAGGATCGCCGGCTTGTTGTGCGTCTCGATCACCAGCCGACCGCCGCTGACCAGCAGGTCGGCCGCGCGCCGCACGGCCCGCCGCTGGTCCTCGGCGGTCGTCAGGCAGGAGAGGGTCGCGCACACGCAGTACACCAGCCCGTACCGGGCCGGCGAGGTGTAGGTGCGGATGTCCCCGTGCACCGGGGTGACGTCCGCGCCCTCCTTCAGCTTGACGCGCAGCGCGTCGAGCATCTCCGGAGAGCTGTCCACACCGGTGACCGGGCCGACTTCGCGGGAGAGCGGGATCGCGATCCGTCCGGTTCCCACACCGAATTCCAGGGTGCCGGACTCGGGATCGGGATGGCGGTCACGCAGACCTTTCACGGCCTCGCGGGTGACTCTGTCGTCCGGGATCAAACGGTCGTACCAGCCCTCGAACTGCCGGCCGTACCCTATATCGTCAACGCCGTCTTCCATTTGTTCCCCCTCATGCTGTCCCCACTGCGGAACCGGTGAGAGCGCCATGAAGCCGGGGGTCGGGAACCGGCCAGGACGTAAAACGCCGGCGGGTCGGTCGCAAAAAACGCGCAACCGGCCGTACGACTGGTCGAACGCCGTACGGTAACGCCCCAACGGAAGCCTGTGGGGAGACCTCGTTGCTTCACCGTACCAAATACGGAGTGACCACTTCTATGGAGATCGGTCGCCGATTCCCCCACCACTCGGGCCACTGCCGGGACTTGTCCGGGCGTCAGGTCGCGCGAGCCCCTTCATTACGCGGGACGAGCGAATGCGCGTGGCACCGGACCGGGCGCCAAGTCGGGTGCGTCACATATCCCGAATCGATGTCTGAGCGCGGAAAGGGCCGCCAGGTAACCCGACATTCCGTGCACACTGGGCCCGGGTGGAGTGGCCGAGGAGCACAGGAACACGCCGGGCAGCGGGGTGCGGTAGGGATCGAGGCGCGGCACGGGGCGCGCGAGGCTCTGACGGAGCGTCATGGCGCCCGAACCGATGTCCCCGCCGACGTAGTTGGGGTTGTACGCCTCGTAGGCGGCGGCGGGTACGGACCGGTGCGCGACGATCGTGTCCCCGAACCCGGGGGCGTAGCGCTCGATGCCGGCCCGGACCAGGTCGTAGGGGTCGGTGGGGTCGCCGTTCGGCACGTGCGCGTACGCCCACAGCGGACGTTTGCCGGGCAGGGCCCGGCCGGGGTCGGCCACCACCGGGTCCACCACCAGGACGAAGGGCTTGCCGGTGCGCACCCCGCGGGCGTTCGCCGTCTCCTGCCGCACCACCTCGGCGTACGTGCCGCCCAGGTGCACCGTCGCGGCGCGGCCCACCTCGGGGGCGGCCCAGGGGACCGGGTCGGACACCAGGAAGTCGACCTTGGCGGCGCCCGGGCCGTACCGGAACCGTTGCAGGGCGCGCCGGTAGGCGCGGGGCAGCCGGTCGCCCGTGAGGGCCAGCAGCCCCTTGGGACTGGTGTCGAGCAGCACGGCCCGGGCACCGCCCAGTTCCGCCAGGTCCGTCACGTGGTGCCCGGTGTGGAAGACCCCGCCGTGCGCCGTGATGTCCTCGGCCAGCGCCTGGGCGATCCGGCCGCTGCCACCGCGCGGCACCGGCCACCCCGTGCCGTGGGCGAGGTGGCCCAGCAGCATGGCCACCGCCGACGACGCCAGGCTCGGCAGCCTGCCGACCGCGTGGGCGGCGACGCCCGCGAGCAGGGCCGGGGCCTCCTGCCCCCGGAAGGCGCGGACGCCCAGACCGCTGCCGTGCGCCGCGACCCGGCCGGCCAGCAGCAGGGCGGCGGCGGGGTCCCGGGGCATCGAGCGCTGCCCGGACAGGACGAGGTCGACGACCGCTTCGCTGCGCTCCAGCAGCGGGCTCATCAGCCGGTGCCAGGCGGTTCCGTCGGCTCCCAGGCGCGCGCAGGTCTCGGCGAGCGAGCGGTGGGCGAGGCCGGCGCGTCCGCCGTCCAGCGGATGGGCGTAGCCGATCTCCGGCTGCATCAGCTCGACCCCGCGGGCCGCCAGGTCGAACGTGCGGAAGAACGGCGACGCGGCGGCCATGGGGTGGACGGCGGAACAGATGTCGTGCACGACGCCGGAGTCGAAGAGGGGGGCGGTGCGCAGCCCTCCCCCGATCGTGTCGGCCGCCTCGTGGAGTTCGACCCGCAGTCCGGCTCGGGCGAGGACCACGCCGGCCGCGAGGCCGTTGGGTCCGGTGCCCACGATGGCGACGTCCGTTGCGGTCACCGGTACTCCTCGCTCGTGACGGGCCGAAGCCGCAGGGTGTGGTCGGCCGGCCGGGGTCCGGCGTTCAGCTGGGACCCGGCCAGGCGGCGGTAGAGCGCGTCGTGCGCCATCAGTTCGTGGTGCACTCCGGTGGCCCGGACCCGGCCCTCTTCCAGCACCACGATGCCGTCGGCGTCGATCACCGTGGAGATCCGGTGGGCGATGGCGATGACGGCGCACCGCCGGGAGACCTGGCGCAGCACGGCGCGGAAGTCCCGTTCCGAGTCGGAGTCGAGGTTGGACGTGGCCTCGTCGAGCAGCATGACCGCGGGCCGCTGGAGCAGCGTGCGGGCGATGCACAGGCGCTGGCGCTGGCCCCCGGACAGTCCGCTGCCCTGGTCGCCCAGCTCGGTGTCGAGGCCGCGCGGGAGCCGGGCGATCACCGAGGTGAGGCCGGCCAGCTCCACCGCTTCCCGGACGGCGGCGTCGTCGGCGTCCGGGCTGGCGTAGGTCAGGTTCTCCCGGACGGTGCCGCGCAGGGTCGCGCTGTCCTGCTGCACGTAGCCCACCAGGGTGCGGACCGTGTCGAGGGGGAGCGCGCCGATGTCCCGTCCGCCGAGCCGGACCTGGCCGCCGTCCGCCGCGTGGAACCGTTCGATGAGCTGGAACAGGGTGGTCTTGCCCGCCCCCGAGGGTCCGACCACCGCCGTCAGCCCCCGGGCCGGGACCCGGAACGAGACCCCGTCGAGCACCCGCGTGGGCTCCGCCTCCCGCCCGCGGCGGTAGCCGAAGCGGACGTCGCGGAACTCGATCGCCGGTTCGTCCGGGGGGAGCCGTGCGGGGAGGGCGGCGGGCGGCGGGCCGGGGTCCTCCTGGGGCAGCCGGGCGAGCTCGTCCACCCGCTGGACGGCGGCCCTTCCCTGGACGAACTGGCCCACCCCCATGAAGAACATCACCAGCGGCGAGACCAGTTGGAACAGGTACATGATGAAGGTGGTCAGGCTCGCCATGTCCATCTCGCCCCGGGCCACCCAGGACATACCCACGCCCACGACCACGGCCAGGGCGCCCTGGGTGCCGATGTTCATGGACGGCATCAACAGGGCGTTGTAGGCGCTGACGCGCACGCCCGAACGGCGGGTCCGCTCGGCCAGTCCCCCGATGCGGGCGGCCTCCCGGGACTCGGCCCGGGACGCCTTCACCGTGGGCAGCGCGGCCAGCACCCGCTGCACGTCGGCGGCGAAGGCGCCGGTGTCGTCGCGGTTCTCCAGGGCGACCCTGCGCAGTCTGCGGGCGAGCACGACGGAGGCGATGCTGGCGGTTCCCAGGCAGCTGAGGGTGATGACCATCAGCCAGAAGTCGATGAGGAACATCAGCACGACTCCGCCGACGACCGTCGCGCCGCTGACGATCAGCTGGGCGAGGCTCTGCGAGAGGGCGATCCGCACCAGTGAGGTGTCGGTGACCGTGCGGGTGAGGATGTCTCCCTGGGGCTGCCGTGCGAATGCGGTGAGGTCGGCCCGCAGCAGCCGTCCCACGAGGAGGCGGCGGACGTCGAGGACGATGTCCTCCCCGGCCCGCCCGATGGTGTAGGCCTGGAGCGCCGAGAGGAGCGCGCCGGCGCAGAAGAGGCCGACGAGCGCGGCGGCGGGCGGGGCCATGGGGGTGCCGCGTCCCGCAGCCTCGATCAGCTTGCCGATGGCCCAGGGCTGAGCGAGCGAGGCGGCCACGCCCAGCAGGCCGAGCAGCACCCCGGTGAGCAGCAGCCGGGAGTGCTGTCTGCTGACGCTCGCGACCGACCCCGTGCCCTGTGCGGCCCCGGCTCCCGGGCTCGCCTCTCCCCTGTGGCTCAGCACATGCGCTCCCCCCGCATTGCCGACGGTCACGGTGCACGTGCCGTGCCGGGTGGACAGCCCTGCCGCACGAGCCCGTCGTCAAGGCGACCGAACGTAACACGCAGGCCAGGGCTCAAGTTAGGGGTAAATTGACCGCTCGGCGCCGGTCGCCCGCCTGCCTGAAGCCGTGGGCCGCGCGGGAGGAAAGTAACGGCTCCTCCCGCCGCCGACGGGTCACCGGGACGGCGGCCCACCCCCTCGGCCGCCGTCCCGGTGGGCGTCACCCCCGGTGCCGGCGGGCGTTCGCGAGGATCGCGTCGCGCATGTAGGCGGCGAGGCCCGGCTTGGCGGCGTCGATGTTGCGCGTGAACCGTTCGTCCGACACGTACATCTCGCCCAGGCAGGTGTGCATCTCGTACCCGCAGTCGTAGTGGTTGCGGACGATGCCCTGCCGGTGGTCCTCGGCCGCGTCCATGGCCCCCTCGGAGTCGGCGGGCTCGCCCGCCTCCATCAGGGCGACGAAGCGCCGGGTGAGTTCGTCGGCCTCGTCCTGGATGCGCTGCCAGTCCTCCTTGGTGTACGAGGCGGTCTTCTCCTTGGACTGGCGGTAGGCGTCGGTGTCGCCCCAGCGCTCCTGGACCTCCTCCTCGTACTGGTCGGGGTCGAAGTCGCCGAAGACCTCGAACTTCTCCTCGGGCGTGAGGTTGATGCCCATGCTGCGTGCCTCCATGGCCTGCTCCACGGCCGCCGCCATCTTCCGCAGCTTCTCGATCCGGGCGGTCAGCAGGTCGTGCTGGCGGCGCAGGTGCGCGCGCGGGTCCGCGGCCGGGTCGTCGAGCAGGGCGGCGACCTCGTCGAGCGGGAAGCCCAGCTCCCGGTAGAACAGGATCTGCTGCAACCGGTCGAGGTCGGCGTCGCTGTAGCGCCGGTGGCCCGCGTGGCTGCGCTCGCTGGGTACGAGCAGGCCGATGTCGTCGTAGTGGTGCAGCGTGCGCACCGTCACTCCGGCGAAGCCGGCCACCTGTCCCACGGAGTAGCTCACTTCCGCTCCCTTCTCTGACGCCCTCCACGCTGCCTCCTCACGTGACGTGAGGTGCAAGCCCGGGCCCGCCGGTACGGCCCCGGGTGCGGGGTCCGGGGCCCCGGCCTACCGTCGGTTGCATGTCACTGCACAAGGGTCCCCGCCCGCCCCACGACGACGACCGCGACCGGCGCCGGCTCGCCGTGAACCCCTTCCACGCGGCGGCGAACCCGCTCGGCGGCATGACCGAGGCCCCGCCCACCCACCGGCTGCCGGACTCCCCGCTGCCGCCGGAGAGCGCGTACCGGCTGGTCCACGACGAGCTGATGCTGGACGGCAACGCCCGGCTGAACCTGGCCACCTTCGTCACCACCTGGATGGAGCCGCAGGCCGGGGTGCTGATGAGCGAGTGCCGGGACAAGAACATGATCGACAAGGACGAGTACCCGCGCACCGCCGAGCTGGAGCGGCGCTGCGTGGCGATGCTCGCCGACCTGTGGCACGCGCCCGACCCGGAGGCGGCCGTGGGCTGCTCGACGACCGGGTCGAGCGAGGCGTGCATGCTGGCCGGGATGGCGCTGAAGCGGCGCTGGGCGCTGCGCAACGCCGACCGGTACCCGGCGAGGGACGTGCGGCCCAATCTGGTGATGGGCGTGAACGTGCAGGTCTGCTGGGACAAGTTCTGCACCTTCTGGGAGGTGGAGGCCCGGCAGGTCCCGATGGAGGGCGACCGCTTCCACCTGGACCCGCAAGCCGCCGCCGAGCTGTGCGACGAGAACACCATCGGCGTCGTCGGCATCCTCGGCTCCACCTTCGACGGTTCCTACGAGCCGATCGCCGACCTGTGCGCCGCCCTGGACGCCCTCCAGGAGCGGACCGGGCTCGACGTGCCGGTGCACGTCGACGGGGCCTCCGGCGGCATGGTCGCGCCCTTCCTCGACGAGGACCTGGTGTGGGACTTCCGGCTGCCGCGGGTCGCCTCGATCAACACCTCGGGGCACAAGTACGGGCTGGTCTATCCCGGGGTGGGCTGGGCGCTGTGGCGGGACGCGCGGGCGCTTCCGGAGGAGCTGGTGTTCCGGGTCAACTACCTGGGCGGCGACATGCCGACCTTCGCGCTGAACTTCTCCCGGCCCGGCGCGCAGGTGGTCGCGCAGTACTACACGTTCCTGCGGCTGGGCCGCGAGGGCTACCGGGCCGTGCAGCAGGCCGCGCGGGACATCGCGGGCTCGATCGCCGACCGGGTGGCGGCGCTGGGCGACTTCCGGCTGCTCACGCGCGGCGACCAGCTGCCCGTGTTCGCCTTCACCACGGCCGACGACGTGCGCGCGTACGACGTCTTCGACGTGTCCCGGCGGCTGCGCGAGGGCGGCTGGCTGGTGCCGGCGTACACCTTCCCGCCGCACCGCGAGGACCTCTCCGTGCTGCGGGTGGTGTGCCGCAACGGCTTCTCGGCGGACATGGCGGACCTGCTCCTGGAGGACCTGGAGCGGCTGCTGCCGGAGCTGCGCCGCCAGCCGCACCCGCTGACTCGGGACAAGGGAGCGGCGACCGGGTTCCACCACTGACCTCCCGGCACTCACCCCGGCGCCCCGTCGGCCCGGGCCGCCGTGGGAGCCCGCTTCGGGCTGCGCGCGCGGGACGGCCAGGAGCGAGGCGACACGGTCCAGGTCGTCGGACGGTGCCACCCGACGACCGGTGAGGCGAGCGCGCTCCCGTCCACGCGCCTCAGGGCACCGCGCCTCGGCGCATCACCGGCTCAGCCGGGCGAACCTCGCCACCGCCAGGGGGAAGAACACCGCGAGCAGCGCCAGCGGCCAGGCGACGGCCGCCCAGACGTGGCCGGGCTCGCCGCCGGGGCCGCCGAAGAGGTCGCGGACGGCCGTGGCGGTCTGGGACATCGGGTTCCACTGGACGGCCGTGCCCAGCCAGCCGGGCATGGAGCCGGGCGTGGCGAAGGCGTTGGACAGGAAGCCGACCGGCCAGACCAGGATCTGCACCGCCTGCACCAGCTCGGGCTTCCCGGCCACCAGGGCCAGGAAGATGCCGATCCAGAGCATGGCGAAGCGGAAGAGCAGGAGCAGCCCCACCGCGCCCAGGAAGGCACCCGGGCCGCCGTGGGCGCGCCAGCCCAGCGCGTACCCGACGCCGGTCAGTACGGCGAGGCCGAGCGCCGACTGGAGCATGTCGGCGGCGGAACGGCCCACCAGGACCGCCCCGTTGGCCATGGGCAGGGAGCGGAAGCGGTCGACGACGCCCTTGTTGAGGTCCTGGGTGACGGCGATCATGGTGCCCTCCAGACCGAAGGCCATGGTGAGGGCCAGCATGCCGGGGACCAGGTAGTCGACGTACTCGCCGCTCACGCCCCGGCCGCCGCCGACCAGGTAGCCGAACATCAGCAGCAGCATGACCGGGAAGACCAGGTTGACGACGACCGTCACCGGCTGCCGTCCCCAACGGGCCAGCTCACGGCGGGTCATGGTCCAGGAGTCGGACAGGGCGTGGGCCATGGGGGTGGTGGGGGCGAGGGTGCTCGTACTCACGCGGTCTCCTTCGTGCGGTCGGTGAGGTGCAGGAACACCTCGTCCAGAGTCGGCCGGCGCAGCGCCACGTCCTCGGCCTCGATCCCGGCCTCCTCCAGCGCCCGTACGACGCCGGAGAGCGCCGCCATCCGGTCGGTGACCGGGGCGCTGAGCAGCCGCCGGTCGGGGTCGACGCGGACGCCGGTGAGCGGCAGCAGGGCCACCGCGGCGCCCAATTGACCGACGTCGCGCAGGACGACGTCGACGCGGTCGCCGCCGGTGGCGGCCTTGAGTTCGTCCGCCGTGCCGTCGGCGACGACCCGTCCCGCGTCGACGACCGAGATGCGGTCGGCGAGCTGGTCGGCCTCTTCCAGGTACTGGGTGGTGAGCAGGACCGTCGTACCGGCGCCGACCAGGGAGCGGACCGAGTCCCACACCTCGGCGCGGCCGCGCGGGTCGAGGCCGGTGGTCGGTTCGTCCAGGAAGAGGACCTCCGGGTCGGTGATGAGGGACGCGGCCAGGTCCAGGCGGCGCCGCATGCCTCCGCTGTAAGCGCTGACCGGCTTGCGTCCGGTGTCGGTGAGGCCGAAGCGCGCGAGCAGTTCGCCGGCCCGCGCGCGGGCCCGCCGGGCGCCCAGGTGGTGGAGGCGGCCGAACATCTCCAGGTTCTGCCGGCCGCCCAGTTCCTCGTCGAGCGCCGCGTGCTGGCCGAGCAGGCCGATGCGCAGCCGTACCGCGTACGCCTCGGCGACGACGTCGTGCCCCGCCACCTCGACGCGGCCCGCGTCGGGCCGCAGCAGCGTGGACAGGATCCGGACCAGGGTGGTCTTGCCCGCTCCGTTCGGGCCCAGTACGCCGTGCACCGTGCCGCGCGTGACGGTCAGATCGAGCCCGTCCAGTGCGTCCTTGCCGCCGTACCGCTTGCGTGCGCCTTCGACGGTGATCGCCGTGTCGGCCACTGCCACTCCCCCTTCGACCCAGGCTAGCCAAATTTGACTAGCGGCTCACGAAGGTATGCCCTCCCACCCTCTTAGTCAAACTTGATT
This sequence comes from Streptomyces sp. NPDC102490, assembly GCF_044765285.1. Lineage (NCBI taxonomy): Bacteria > Bacillati > Actinomycetota > Actinomycetes > Kitasatosporales > Streptomycetaceae > Streptomyces > Streptomyces sp. NPDC102490. Next base: position 625,254 of record NZ_JBIWJU010000002.1, on the reverse strand, counting down.
AGCGAGCGTCCCCGTAGTGCGGCCGCCCCGCCGCGAAGGGGTTCTCCTCGCCCTCCGCCAGCACCCCGACGAACGGCTCGCCCTCGCCGGCGAAGGTGTACGCGCCACCCCGGACGCGGGCGATGAGGCCGCGGGTCCACTCGGCGCCCGAGTCGGCCGAGTGCACCCAGTAGTTCATGATCTCGCCGATGTGCCCGTACTGGCCGGGCCCCTCCGCGGGCAGGTAGTACTCGGTGACGGCGGCCCGCCACTCCTCGATCTTCCGCACCCGCTCCTCCAGGAGCGCGAGGGCCTCCTCGCGCGGGAGGTCGACCATGAAGCCGAGCGCCGCGGTGAGCACGTCCGGCCGCTGGTCGTAGGCGGTGAGGTAGTCGCGGAGCAGGGTGAGGTACTCCTCGGTGCCCTGCTCCGTGATCTCGTACTCCACCCGCGGCGGCCCTCCCGCCGTGGACGGCGCGATCTCGTGCGCGAGGAGCAGTCCCTGCTTCGCCATCTGCTTCAGCGCGTGGTAGATCGAACCGGGCTTGGCGTTGGACCACTCGTGCGCGCCCCAGTACTCCAGGTCGTTGCGCACCTGGTAGCCGTGGGCCCGCCCGTGCTGGCGGACGGCGCCGAGCACGAGGAGACGGATCGCTGACATGGGTCCAGATTAGGGCCCGTGCGAGGCGGGGTCAGAACGGGAACCCGCTCCGCCCGTGCTGCACCGAGATCCACTTCTGCGTGGTGAAGGCGTCCAGCATGGTGTCGCCGTTGAGGCGGCCGATGCCGGAGTGCTTCTCGCCGCCGAAGGGCACGATCGGCTCGTCGTGCACGGTCCCGTCGTTCACGTGGAACATGCCGGTGTCGATCCGCTTGGCGAAGGCGACCCCGCGCTCGACGTCCCCGGTGTGCACGGCGCCGCTCAGCCCGTACGGCGTGTCGTTGACGAGGCGTACGGCCTCCTCCTCGCCGTCGAAGGGGACGAGGAAGGCGACCGGGCCGAAGACCTCCTGCCGCAGCAGCGCGGAGTCGGCGGGCAGACCGGTCAGGACACAGGGCTCGACCAGGTTGTCGGTGACCGAGCCGCGCACCAGGGCGGTGGCGCCCTCGGCGAGGGCCTGCTCGACGACGCCGGTGACCGCCTCCGCCTGCGAGGAGTTGATCACCGGGCCGATGACGGTCGCCGGGTCGCGCGGGTCGCCGGTCTTGAGGGTCTTCACCTTGGCGACGAACTTCTCGGTGAACTCGTCGGCCACCGCGCGGTCGACCAGCACGCGGTTGGCGGCCATGCAGACCTGGCCCTGGTGGACGTAGCGGCTGAAGACGGCGGCGTCGACCGCGTAGTCGACGTCGGCGTCGTCCAGGACCACCAGCGCGCTGTTGCCGCCCAGTTCCAGGATCGAGCGCTTGAAGTGCGCGGCGCAGACCGTGGCCACGTGGCGGCCCACCTTGTCGGAGCCGGTGAAGGAGATGACCTTCGGGACCGGGTGCTCCAGGAAGGCGTCGCCGATCTCCGCTATGTCGGTGACGACGACGTTGAGCAGGCCGCCCGGCAGTCCCGCGTCCCCGAGGATCTTCGCGACCAGGGTGCCGCCGACGATCGGCGTGTTCTGGTGCGGCTTGAGGACGACGCCGTTGCCCAGGGCGAGGGCCGGGGCGACCGACTTCAGGGAGAGCAGGAAGGGGAAGTTGAAGGGGCTGATGACGCCCACGACGCCGACCGGCACCCGGTAGACGCGGTTCTCCTTGCCGTCGACCGGCGAGGGGATGATCCGGCCCTCGGGGCGCAGCGCCAGGTGGACCGCCTCGCGCAGGAACTCCTTGGCGAGGTGCAGCTCGAAGGCGGCCTTCAGACGGGTGCCGCCCAGCTCGGCGATGATCGCCTCGCTGATCTCCGCCTCGCGCTCCTCCACCAGCCGCAGGGCCTTCTCGAACACCGCGCGGCGCGCGTACGGGTTCGTCGCGGCCCACTGCTTCTGCGCGCGCTCGGCGGCCCGGTAGGCGGCGTCGACCTCGTCGACGGTGGCTATCGTGATCGAGGCCAGCTTCTCGTTGTCGTACGGGTTGAAGTCGATGATGTCCCAGGAGCCGGTGCCCGGACGCCACTCGCCGTCGATGTACTGCTGGGCGAGGTCGGTGAAGTACGACGACATGTGTTCCCTCAATCCCCTCAACTGCCGCAGCCGCCGCGAGCGAGCCGCCTGATTGAGCGTCATCGTACTTACGTTTTACGAGAGTTGAAGGAGACCCCGCAGAAGGTCCCGGCTCTCGTCCGGCCCCGGGCTGTCCTGCTGGAGTTCCTTCAGCGCCGTCTCGTACTGGGTGACGTCCTCCTGCTTGTCCAGGTACAGCGCGCTGGTGAGCTGCTCCAGGTAGACGACGTCCGAGAGGTCGGACTCGGGGAAGCTGAGGAGCGTGAACGCGCCACTCTCGCCGGAGTGGCCGCCGAAGCCGAACGGCATGATCTGGAGGCGCACATTGGGGCGTTCGGAGACCTCGATCAGGTGCTGGAGCTGCCCGCGCATCACCTCGCGGTCGCCGTACGGGCGGCGCAGGGCGGCCTCGTCGAGCACGATGTGGAACTCGGCGGCGGTCTCCGCGACCAGCCGCTTCTGCCGCTCCAGGCGCAGCGCCACCCGCCGCTCGACGTCCGCCTCGCCGGCGCCCTTCATGCCGCGCCGGACGACCGCGCGGGCGTACTCCTCGGTCTGCAACAGGCCGTGCACGAACTGCACCTCGTAGGCCCGGATCAGCGAGGCGGCGCCCTCAAGGCCCACGTAGGTGGGGAACCAGCTGGGCAGCACGTCGGAGTAACTGTGCCACCAGCCCGCGACGTTGGCCTCCTTGGCCAGGGAGAGCAGGGAGGCGCGCTCCTGCTCGTCCGTGATGCCGTAGAGCGTCAGCAGGTCCTCGACGTCCCTCGTCTTGAAGCTCACCCGGCCCAGCTCCATCCGGCTGATCTTCGACTCGGAGGCGCGGATCGAGTAGCCCGCGGCCTCCCGCGTGATCCCCCGCGTCTCACGCAGTCGCCTGAGTTGTGATCCGAGCAGCATGCGCCGCACCACCGATCCGGGCTCTCCCGCGCTCACGTTCGCCAGCCTCCCCAACCGTCTTCAGGGGCCGCAGTCTGCCACTAAAACACTCCGAGCAGTACTCGTCCGGTTACGGAAACGGAATCGAGCCAAAGGAATCGTGCAGGACCCTGCACGGGGTGGGACAGAACCGGCCGCCCGACGAGATGAAGGGGAGGCGAAGATGACGGAAAAATTGACCAACAAGCGGTACGGGCAGGACTATTTCGGTCACGTGCACGTGCATCTGCCCTTGCATCTGAGGTACGCATCCGAAACCATGGTCCCCGCACCACCGCGCCGCATCGCTACGACCGCGAACTCCCGGGAGTGCCTCGCATGGGGACGAATGGATCGACCATGCTCGAGCCGTTACGGCAGGGCCTTCCGCCACTCGACCCCGCAGCCGTGTCCAGCGCCGCCTCCTGCGCCCTGCCGCCCCGTTTCGAAGCGGTGCGCGAGGCCCGGCGGTTCACCCGCAGAACGCTCGACGGCTGGGACACCGGCGACCGCTTCGACGACATCTGCCTGGTGGTCTCGGAACTCGTCACCAACGCCCTGCGCCACGGCCTGCCCGCGGGCCTCCCGCGCCACGACGAGCGGCACGGTCCGGTACGGCTGCATCTGATGCGCTGGACCGAGCGGCTGGTGTGCGCGGTGCGCGACCCCAGCCACGACAGCCCGGTGGCCCGCGAGACGGACGACTTCTCGGCGGAGTCGGGCCGCGGCCTGTTCCTCGTCGACTCCTTCAGCGACAGCTGGGGCTGGCACCCGCTCGCCGGAACCCTCAACGGCAAGGTGGTCTGGGCGCTGTTCCGCGTCTAGGCACCACCCGGTCGGTTGGGCGGGCGGGCCGGGACCGGCTTGCGATCAGCTCGCGATCAGGTGGTCGAACTCGCCGTCCTTGATGCCCAGCAGCATGGCCTCGATCTCGGCACGCGTGTAGACCAGCGCGGGACCGTCGGGGAAGCGGGAGTTGCGCACCGCCACCGCGCCGTCGGGCAGGCGCGCGAACTCCACGCACGATCCCTGCGAGTTGCTGCGCCGGCTCTTCTGCCAGGCCGCGTCGTGCAACTGCGTGGCGGCCATGCCGTTGTACACGTCGTACACGTCGTGGTCCACAGGTCGCTCCCCGGTGTGCACTGGCTGATGTGGCCATTGATGCAGTGGTCAACTGATCCGGATCATAACCCTGTTCACGTGCGGATGCATGAGCAAATGCACGTGCACGCGCGGTGTTCCCGCGGTTACAGCTGTGACGACCGCTTTACCGAGCCCTGCCCTCTACGACGCCGGGACCCGGGAAGTCGTTCCCGCATGTGCCCCCGAATTCGAAGAATATGCAACAACTTGCGACACCACCGGGTCCCGCCCGGCGCGTTCGTGGCGGGCGGGACCCGGTGGTGTCGGCGGTGCGCGAGGTGCGGCGGGCGGCTCAGCGCGTGCCGTACGGCAGCAGCGCCATCTCGCGGGCGTTCTTGATCGCCCTGGCCAGCTGCCGCTGCTGCTGGGACGTCACGCGGGTGACGCGGCGGCTGCGGATCTTGCCGCGGTCGGAGAGAAACCTGCGCAGCAGCTCGGTGTCCTTGTAATCGACGTACGTCACTCCCGCCTGGTCCAGCGGATTGGGCCGTTGCCGGGCGGGCGTGCGGTCGTCCTTGCGGGGTCGGGGCATGGGGTCAGACCTCCAGGAGGGTGTCGAAGGCGGGCGGCAGCCGGTCCCAGGCGGCCTGCCCCGCGGCGTACTCGGCGTCGGTCAGCAGGCAGGACTCCAGGAGCCGTTCCAGACCGTCGCGGTCGAGGCCGGGGGAGGTGAAGACCAGGTGCTGGCAGCGGTCACCGTGCTCGGGGTGCCAGTCCAGCGCGGCGGCGGCGCGGCGCACGGGCGGCACCAGGTCCCAGGCGGCGTCGGGGAGCGAGGCGAGCCACGGTCCCGCGCTCTCCACGCACAGGGCACCGCCCGCGGCGTCCCAGTGCAGCAGCGTGTCCCCCTTGCCGGCGAGCCAGAACCGCCCCCGGCTGCGGGCCGCGGCGCAGGTCAGGTCCTCCAGCGCCGCGTACAGCCGCTCCGGGTGGAAGGGGCGGCGGCGATGCCAGACCAGGGTGGCGACGCCGTGCGCGTCGGCCTCCGCGGGCAGCAGGGCGCAGGCCGGGTGCTGGGCCGCGGCCGCGGCCTCCACGTCGAACCCGGCGAGGGCGGCCCGCGCCAGCTCCGGGCCCGCGGGTGGTGCGCCCGCCGGGTTCCCGTGGCCGATCGGGACCCGGCGGGCCGTCGGGTGCAGCTGGGCCAGCAGCTCGTGGTCCTCGTCGTCGGCCTCCGGCGAGCCGGGGAGGGACTCGGCGAGGGCGAGGACGGAGGCGTACTCCAGCTGCCGCGCGAAGGTGTCGGCGACGGTGCGCCGGTCGGTGGCCGCGGCGGCGAGACCGCCGTCGGCGAGGTCGTCGCCGTTGCCGAGGTACGGCAGCACCAGGGCGGGGTCGACGGCGGTGACCACGCCGGTGACGGTGAAACCGCCGGCCGTCACCACCTCCGCCATCGCCTTGGGCTCGACGGAGTCCCACAGCTCGACGACCGCCAGCGGCACGCCTCCGGCCTGGGCGAGCCGGACCAGCTCGGGCACGAGGTCCTCGCGCAGCGCGCAGCACGCGCAGTCGTTGACCAGGGGCGCCTCACCGGCGGAGCGGAGGCCGGTGGCGTCCCGCACGGTCCGGACCACCGTGCCCGCGGCGGCCGTCGCCAGGTCGTGGTGGAGGACGACGCCGCCGGGCACGTCCGCGAGCAGCCGGGCCACGGCCGCCCTGCGCGCGTCGGCGTGCAGCCCGCCGACGATCACCACCGGCGGTTCGGGGAAGCGGCCCGGCCCGCTCATGCCTCCTCCTGCTTCCCGTACCGGCGCTCGAAGCGCTCCACGCGTCCGGCGGTGTCCAGGACGCGGGCGGTGCCGGTGTAGAAGGGGTGGCTGACGTGCGAGATCTCGACGTCGACGACCGGGTAGGTGCGGCCGTCCTCCCACTCGATCGTGCGCTCGCTCGTCATGGTGGAGCGGGTGAGGAAGGCGTAGTCCGCGGCCCGGTCGCGGAAGACGACGGGGCGGTACTCGGGGTGGATGCCCTTGCGCACGGCGCTCAGCGCTCCTCTCGGAAGTCGACGTGGCGGCCGGCCATCGGGTCGTACTTGCGCAGGACCAGCCGGTCCGGGTCGTTGCGGCGGTTCTTGCGGGTGACGTAGGTGTAGCCGGTCCCGGCGGTGGACCGGAGCTTGATGACCGGACGGAGTTCGTTGCGTGCCATGCTGCTATCTTACTGAAAATGAATTCCATTAACAGCTAGGGCCCGTCCGGTCCGGAGGAGAGGTACGTCACCGTGTCCGCCCACTGCATGCTGACCGGGGCCCGGCCCGGTTTCGGCAACCGCGTCTCCCACTCCCACCGGCGCACCTCGCGCCGCTTCGACCCCAACATCCAGACCAAGCGGTACTGGCTGCCGAGCGAGAACCGGCACGTGCGGCTGCGGCTGAGCACGAAGGGGATCAGGACGGTCGACTCGATCGGCGTCGAGGCGGCCGTGGCGCGCATCCGCGCCCGGGGAGTGAGGATCTGATGGCGAAGAAGAGCAAGATCGCGAAGAACGAGCAGCGGCGGGCGGTCGTCGCGCGCTACGCCGCGCGGCGGGCCGAGCTGAAGGAGATCGTCCGCCGGCCCTCGTCCACGGAGGCCGAACGGCTCGCCGCCCAGCGGGAACTGCGCCGGCAGCCGCGCGACGCGAGCCCCACGCGGGTGCGCAACCGCGATCAGGTGGACGGGCGCCCGCGCGGATACTTCCGGGTCTTCGGGCTCTCCCGGGTGAATCTGCGCGAGCAGGCGCATGCCGGACATCTTCCCGGGGTGCGCACGTCCTCCTGGTAGCTTGCGGCTGTTCGGGGCCGAACGGCCGTCCGGCTACAGCTTGGAGCTTCCGGTGACGTGGGCGACTGCGGAGAACACGGCGAGCACGGAGAACGCGGCACGTACGGTGCGGGCCGCGGGTACGGCGACCGTGCCGCGCGGGGGTGAGCCGCACGGCGGGGGCTCGGGCCGTCGGGCGCGCCGGTCCGTGCGGGCCGTGGCGCTGGGCCTCGGGCTGGCGGGCGCGCTGGCCCTGACCGCGTGCACCGACGACGGGGGCTCCGACGACGGCTCGGGCGGCGGCACGTCCTCGGCGGCGCCCGGCGCGTCCGCGAGCACGGACCCGGGCGGCACCGGTGGATCGCCGTCCGCCGGTGCCGCGGGCGAGCTGGAGGGCAGCTGGCTGGCGACCGCCGACGGCCAGGCCGTCGCCCTGATGGTCACCGGCGACAAGGCGGCCCTGTTCGCCACCGGCGGGACCGTGTGCAGCGGTACGGCGGGCGACACCTCCGGCACCCGGACGATCCGCCTCAAGTGCACCGGCGGCAGCGACGACCGGTCGACCGGCAAGGTCGCCTCGGTCGACGCCACCTCGCTCACGGTGGCCTGGGAGGGCGGCCTCGGCGAGGAGACGTACACCAAGTCGGAGGGCGGTTCCCTGCCGCCGGGCCTGCCGACCACCGGCATCGGTTCCTGAGCGGGGAGCGGGGCCGGACGGTCGGCGCCGGCCCGGCCTCAGCCCCGGTTCAGCGGCCGGTGGCGGCCGACCCGGGCCGCGTCGGCCGCCCGGGTGCCCTCCGTCCAGCCGGCCGCGTCCGCGGCGCCGCGCAGGCGGGTCGTGGTCGTCTCCGGGAACATGCGCTCCATGCGGTCGGTGACCGCGACCTCGCGGGAGGCGAGCACCGGTAGCAGGTCCGCGTCCGCCGCCGCCCCCGTGGCCGCTTCCGCGGCGGCCCGCAGCCTGGTGCCCGCGCGGTGGGCGTAGGCGGCGAGGAACGACTGCCGGAAGGACTTGGTGCGCTTGCGCCCGCCGGCCCGCTGCCCGGCCTCCGCCTTCGTCATCGCGGCCTCGGCCTGCACCAGCAGGGAGGTGTAGAGGAGCTCCACCGCCTCCAGGTCGGCCTCGAAGCCGACGACGGTGGAGAAGCCGAAGGGCTCGTTCCACACCGCCCGGCAGTGGTTGGCGTCGGACACCGCGTCCAGCAGTACCGCCTTGGCCTGCTCGTAGGGAGGCTCCACCCCGATCCGGCAGGCGCCCGGGGTGTCGGGCGAGGGCGCGTGCGCGGCCAGCAGCGCCTCGTCGACGCTGTGCCGGGCCATCAGCTCCTGTGCCTTCGCGCTCAGCGCCTCCGCCTCCTCGGGGTACCCGGTCGCCTCGGCCTTGGCGAGCAGCGCGCGGATGCGGGCCAGAGCCCGGGACTCCGGCCGGCTCTCCCGGTCCCGACGCGGCGCCTGACCGCCCTCCAGGGACTCCAGGCCGGGCAGCCGCACCAGCAGGCGGTACAGCTCCAGTACGGCGGTGGCGTGCGAGAAGCGGTCGGTGCGGGGCGGCGCCGTACCGTCCGCGTCCGGCAGGTCGTCGAGCTGCGCGGCCCAGCGGGGGCCGCGCGCACGGTCGTGCGGCGCCTGGGCGCGGATCAGTTCGGCCACCAGCCGTACGTGCGTGTCGTCCAGTTCGCGCCGCACGATCCGTACCAGGTCGGCGGGCTGCCAGCCGCGCCGCCAGGCCGTGGCCACGAACTCCTCGCCGCGCCGGGCCAGTTCCGCGTCCGCCGCCGGATCGGCCGCGAGCAGCGAGGCGGCGCCGTCGAGGGCGGCGTCGGCGGTGTCGTACAGGGCGGTCTCGAAGGCACGGTCGACGGTGCGGGACGTACTCACCCGGCGATGGTGCCACGGCCGCCGGGCCCGTCTCACTCCGCGGAATGCGGCCAGGGCCGCACCGCCCGGCGTCGACCATGGCACGCATGGTGGACATGACTCTCTACGCGGCGTTCCTCGTCGCCGCCTTCGCGCTGTGCGTCACTCCGGGCCCCGACCTGATGTTCATCGTCGCGATGGGCGGGCGGGGCGGCCCCACGGCCGGTGTGATGGCCGCGTTCGGGGTGGCCTGCGCGATGCTCGTGCACGCGGTCGCCGCGGCCCTCGGGCTGTCGGCCCTCTTCACGACGCTGCCCACGCTGTACCACGTGCTGCGCTGGGCGGGCGCGGCCTATCTGCTGTACCTGGCGGTGAAGGCGTTCCGGGACCGGTCGGTGCCGGGCGGGGACGGCTCGGCGCCGAGGGGCGCGGGGATGCGGCGGGCCTTCTGGCAGGGCGCGATCACCAACCTGCTCAACCCCAAGGTGATCCTCTTCAACGTGGCGTTCCTGCCGCAGTTCGTCGACCCTGCGCTCGGGCACGTCCCCGGCCAGCTGCTGGTGCTCGGCGGAACGCTGGTGGTGATGGGTTTCCTGTGGGACGGCTTCGTCGGGCTGCTCTCGGGGCGGCTGGCCGGTCTCCTCGGGCGCAGCGCCCGGGTCAACCGCTGGCTCAACATCGTCTCCGGGACGGTGTTCACGGGGCTCGCGGTACGTCTGGTGGTGGCGTCGCCGAAGTGACGCGGAGCCGCGGAGCCCGCCCCTCCGACTGTCAACCATGAGTTGACAGTCAGAGGGGTGCAACCTACGGTTGACACATGCCGACGAACCCGAGCATCACGTCATCCGTACGCCTCGACGAACTCATCACCGCGATCAAGAAGGTGCATCCGGAACCGCTGGAGCAGCTCCAGGACGCCGTCATCGCCGGCGAGCACCTCGGAGAGGTGGCCGACCACCTCATCGGCCACTTCGTGGACCAGGCCCGGCGTTCGGGCGCGTCCTGGACGGACATCGGCAAGAGCATGGGCGTCACCCGGCAAGCGGCGCAGAAGCGCTTCGTGCCCAAGGAGTCGGCCGACCTGGACGCGAGCCAGGGCTTCAGCCGCTACACGAACCGCGCGCGCAACGCCGTCATGGCCGCCCACAACACGGCCAAGGCCGCCGGCAACACCGAGGGTCTGCCCGAACACCTCGTCCTCGGCCTGATCACCGAGCGCGAGAGCCTGTCCGCCAAGGCGATCGCCGCGCAGGGCGTGACCCTCGACGCGATCCGCGAGGCGGCGACCGCCGCACTCCCGCCGGCCGCCGCGGAGGTCCCGGAACTGGTGCCCTACGGCGCCGCGGCCAAGAAGGTCCTCGAACTCACCTTCCGCGAGGCCCTGCGTCTGGGTCACAACTACATCGGCACCGAGCACATCCTGCTCGCCCTGCTGGAGCACGAGCACGGCGAGGGTGTGCTGAGCGGGCTCGGCCTCGACAAGGAGGCGGCCGAGCGGTACGTGGTCGACGCGCTGGCGGAGTTCATCCAGATCACCCAGGACGAGACCGGAGAGACTGGGACGACCGGACCCGCGCCCGAAGCGGGCTGAGCGAAGGCGGGCTGAGCGAAGCCAGCCTGGGCGAAGCCAGCCTGGGCGAAGCCGGGCTGGGCGAAGCCGGGCTGGGCGAAGCCGGGCTGGGCGAAGGCGGCCTGCGGCGAAGCCGGGCTGAGCGAAGGCGGGCTGAGCGAAGGCGGGCTGAGCGAAGGCGGGCTGAGCGAAGGCGGGCTGAGCGAAGGCGGGCTGGGCGAAGGCGGGCTGGGGGTCGTCGTCGCGGGGGCGTTGTCGGGGCGTTGTCAGACCCGCCTGCGACACTCGCGACATGGCCGAGAGGTGGGCGCTCGCGGTGGCCGAGGACGGTGGCGTGGAGGTCGCCGCCCTCGGCCCCGACGGGCTGCCCGCCGGACCGGTGCGGCGGGAGCCCGGTCCCGCCGAGGCCGTGCGGAGCAGACCGGACGTCACACGCTGGGTGTGGCGGTCCACCGCCGAGATCGCGCCGCGCCTGCTCGCCGCGGGAGCGCGAGTGGAGCGGTGCTACGACGTGGAGGCCGCCGAGACCCTCCTGCTCGGCCACGAGGGGCGGTACGGGGAGCCGCGCTCGGCCGCGGCCGCCCTGGCCCGGCTGCACGGCGGCCCCGTACCGCCCGACCCGCCGCAGCGCTCCGCCGAGCCCGGCGCGCAGTCCCCGCTGTTCGAACCCCAGGCCGTCCGCCTCCCCCTGTCCGACCTGCTCGCCGTCTACGCCGAGCAGCAGCGCCGCCACGACCGCTCGGCCCACCCCGACCGGCTGCGGCTGCTGACGGCCGCCGAGTCGGCGGGGATGCTGGTGGCCGCCGAGATGAACCGCGCGGGGCTGCCCTGGCGGGCCGACGTGCACCGCCAGGTCCTGCACGACCTGCTGGGCGAGCGGTATGCGGGCGGGGGCGAGCCGCGCCGCCTGGCCGAGCTGGCCGACGAGGTGTCGGCGGCGTTCGGGCGCCGGGTGCGGCCCGATCTGCCCGCGGACGTGGTCAAGGCGTTCGGGCAGGCGGGGGTGAAGGTCGCCTCCACCCGCCGCTGGGAGCTGGAGTCGCTGGACCATCCGGCCGTGAAGCCGCTGCTCGAGTACAAGAAGCTGTACCGCGTCTGGGTCGCCCACGGCTGGTCCTGGCTCCAGGACTGGGTGCGCGACGGGCGGTTCCGCCCCGAGTTCCTGGCCGGCGGCACCGTCACCGGACGCTGGGTCACCAACGGCGGGGGCGGACTTCAGATCCCCAAGGTGATCCGGCGGGCCGTCGTCGCCGACCCGGGCTGGCGGCTGGTCGTCGCCGACGCCGACCAGATGGAGCCGCGCGTGCTGGCGGCGATCTCCCGCGACCCCGGTCTGATGGAGGTGGCGGGGCGCGAGACCGACCTCTACCAGTCCGTCTCCGACCGCGCGTTCTCCGGCGACCGCGCCCAGGCCAAGCTCGCCGTGCTCGGCGCGGTCTACGGCCAGACCTCCGGCGACGGCCTGAAGAACCTGGCCGCGCTCCGACGCCGCTTCCCCCGCGCGGTGGCGTACGTCGACGACGCGGCCCGCGCGGGCGAGGAGGGGCGGCTCGTGCGCACCTGGCTGGGCCGCACCTGCCCGCCCGCGGCCGGCGCGGCCGACGGCACCGAGGAGGCGGGCCTGCCGCAGGACGACCCCTCCGGCGCCGCCGACTCCGGGGAGCGTCCGCAGGAGTGGGTGCCGGGGTACGCGTCCTCCAACGCCCGCGCACGGGGCCGCTTCGCCCGTAACTTCGTGGTCCAGGGCAGTGCCGCCGACTGGGCCCTGCTGCTGCTCGCCGCGCTGCGCCGGACCTGCGCGGACATGGCGGCCGAGCTGGTCTTCTTCCAGCACGACGAGGTGATCGTGCACTGTCCCGAGGAGGAGGCCGACACCGTCGTCGCGGCGATCCGGGACGCGGCGGAGCTGGCCGGACGGCTGACCTTCGGGCCGACGCCGGTGCGGTTCCCGTTCACGACGGCGGTGGTGGAGTGCTACGCCGACGCGAAGTGAGCGGGAGGGGGCAGGCGAAGGGGCGGTGACCTACGGCGCGTCGAGGAGCCCGGCGTCGTGGGCGAGGACGGCGGCCTGGACGCGGTTGGCGCAGCCGGTGCGGGTAAGGATGCGGCTGATGTGCGCCTTGACCGTACCGGCGCTCAGATACAGCCGGTCGGCGATCTCCCCGTTGGACAGACCGGTGCCGAGCAGCCGCAGCACATCGCGTTCGGCGGGGGCCAGTTCGTCGATCCGGCGCAGCGCGGCCTCGGTGTCCCGGCCGGACCGCACGTGCCGCTCCAGCAGCTGCCGGGTGATCCGGGGGGCCAGCACCGGCTCGCCCCTGGCGGCGAGTTGGACGGCGCGGATCAGGTCGGCGGGGCCGGTGTCCTTGAGCAGGAAGCCGCTCGCCCCGGCCCGCAGGGCCCGCGTCACATGCGCGTCCTGCCCGAAGGCGGTCAGCATCACGACACAGGTGCGGGGCGAGAGACGGGAGATGTCCTCGGCCGCGGCGATACCGTCGCGGACCGGCATCTGGACGTCGACCAGGGCGACGTCGACGTCCTGGGCGCGACAGGCCGCGGCGGCTTCCCTGCCGTCGCCCGCCTCGGCGACCACCTCGATGTCGTCGGCGTTCTCCAGGATGAGCCGGATTCCGGCGCGCATCAGCGCCTCGTCGTCGGCGACCAGGACTCGGATCATCGGCTCATCCTAGGACGGCCGTCCTGCGCTCAGTCGTTCATCCCAGGACCGCCAGCACCAGCAGGACGACGAGGAAGCCCGCGGTGGGCAGCACCACGACCAGCGCGGCGCAGCCCGAACCGAGGACCCGCGGCCAGGTCAGGATCTCGTCCGGCAGCGGGGCGCGGGCGCCTCCCGGCCCGGGACGGACGAGCGGTTGGGGAGACGACGATCGGGGAGATGACGGCCGGCCGGGGGACGAGTGCCCCGCGGGCGGGTGACCGGCGGCCGATCGCCCAGCGGCGGGCAGCCGGGCGGCGACGCGGAAGCCGCCATTCACCAGGGCGCCCGCCTCGAACGTGCCGCCGAGCAGCCCGACCCGCTCCGCGCAGCCGGCCAGTCCGCTGTGCGTGCCCCCGCGGGAGGGCCCGGCCACGGGCGGCGGGGCGTTGGTGACGGACACCTCGATCCCGCCGCCGACGCTCCTGACCTGCACCCAAGTGGGCGCGCCGGACGCGTGTTTCAGCACGTTGGTCAGTCCCTCGCGGACCACCCGGTGAATGGCCTGCCGCGTCCGCGGCCCCAGCTCCTCCCCCTCGGGGACGGACCAGTCCAGCTCGACGGCGCCGCCGGTCCGCCGGGACTCGTCCACCAGCGCGGCGATGTCCTCCCGGGTCCCCCGCCCGTCCCCGGACCGGTCCTCCCCCGGACCGGCCAGGTCGGCGTGGCGCAGGACGCCCAGGATCTCGCGCAGTTCCTCCATCGCCGTACCGGCGGTCGTGCGCAGCAGCTCGGTCTGTCCGGCGAGGGCCGGCGCCTGCCGTGCGGCCGCCAGCTCGAGTGCCCCCGCGTGCACGGAGATGAGGCTCAGCCGGTGCCCCAGGAGGTCGTGCATCTCGCCCGCGATCCGGTTCCGTTCCTCCGCCCGCGCCGCCTCGGCGGTCAGGGCGCGGGCCCGCTCCAGATAGGCGTTGCGTTCACGCAACAGGCTGACCAGCGGCCGCCGTTGCCCGAGCAGCGTTCCGGCCAGGGCGGGAAGCACCAGGAGCAGCACCAAGGAGACCGCGTTGCCCACCACCTGGAACGCGAGGCGCTCGGTCCGGAACGGGGCGGTGACGACGGTCAGCACCCCGACCACGGCCGAGGCCGCCCCGACGACCTGCCACGCACGCCGCGTCGGTGCGATGCGCCGGGTCGCGGACATCACGACGAGCGGCGCCACCGCCAGCGTCCACACGTTGACCCCCACGACCAGCGGGGCGGCCCCCAGGACCGCGGCGACCGGTCGCCCACGGCGCAGGGCGACGAGCAGGACCGCCCACAGGGCCTCCGCCACGGCCAGCCCCGGCCGCGCGGGGACCACCAGCACCAGCGGCACCAGCCCGAAAGCGGCGGTGAGAAGGAGGAGCACCCCCTCGACGACGACCGTACGACGCCCGGCCCCACGCACCGCGGCCCACCCGGCGACCGCCTCCCGCCGCACCCGGCGCGACGCACCGCCCAGCCCACGCCGCACCCGGTACGCGGCACCGCCCAGCCCACGCCGCACCCGTACCGACGGCCGGGGCGCGCCCGTGCCGCCGGACTCCTGACCACCGCTACGCACCCGCACCCCCGGAACGCTATCCGCCCGGCCGTCCCCGCTCTCACGCACCCGGCAGGCTCTCCAGCTCGGCCCGCAACGCGGCAAGGCCGACCTGCTCGGCGGCCAGCAACTCCGCCACGTGGGCGTCGTCGAGCAGCGCGGACAGCAGATGGACGGTGCCGACGGTGGGCGACTCCCGCTCGGCGGCCCGCAGCCGGGCGACCGCGACGGCGTGTTCGGCGGCGGCGGACAGCCGCGCCCGCTCCCCCTCCCCGGCGTCGTCGGCCGACACCGCCGCAACCGGAGCGACGGCCGAAGCGACGAGGGAGACCTGGCGCACTCCGTGCCGGCGCAGGACCGCCGACGCGGCGTTGGCCTCCACCAGATCCTCCGGAAGCGCATGCCCCGCCACGGCCAGCGCCCGGTCCAGGGCGAGCACCCCCAGCAGCAGATCCACCGGTTCCGCCACGTCCCGTCCGCACCGCACCGCCTGGCGCGTGGCCTCGACGTTCACGGCGAACAGCACCGGTGAACCGTTCAGCCCGGACTGCGCGGTCCACGAAGTGAACGCGCGGGACAGCCGGTTGCCGCTCCTGCCCACCGTCCCGGCCCGGCGCAGCAGCAGCACGCCGTACGACTCCGGCCGCCCGCTCGCGTCGTCCGACCCCGCGGCCTCGGCGTCCAGCCGGCCCAGCCGGGCCAGCGCCTCGGCGGTGTCCAGCCGCCGGAGCAGCAGCGCCTCCCTCGCCCTGCTGTCCGGCAGCTCCAGCAGCGCCCTGGCGATGTGCCGACAGCGCACGGAGACCGTCCCCTCGGCACGCGCGGACGCCAGCGCGCGCAGCAGACAGCTCCGCATCGCCCCGCTCATCACGGGCGGCCCGGCCGGCATCCCCTCCCGCGCCGACGCGCGCACCCCCTGCCCGAACCGCCACCACGCCTCACGCCAGGCAGCCTCGACCTCGCCCTCGTCGGCCTCCACCCCCGGCCCGCCATGTGCCTCGTCCTCGCTGACCCAGCCCCGGCCGGCCCGGCCCTGTATGAAGCCACTGAGCCCACCGGACTTCCGCATCCCCGGGGCGATCACCTCCCCGGCGTCCGTGTCCCCCATCACCAGCTCGCCCAGCAGGGTGTCCGTCCCCGCGCACGCCGTCTCGCTCCGCACCGCCCGCCGCACCGTCGCGACGAGCACCTCCATGACGTCCGGCTCGAACTCCGTGGTCACCCCGAGCCCGGCCAGGTCCGCCGTCGCCCCTCGCTGCCCCATCGAACGCCTCCTCCCTGCACGGCGGTCCGCCCCGCCTGCCCGGACGACGCTAGGCACCCCCGCCCCACCCCCGCGCCTGCCGACCGGCCAGACATCCGGTCCGATCGGCCTGCCCGCCCCGCGAGCAAGAAGGAAACGCAGAAGACCCGCAGGCCGGATGTCCGACCTACGGGTCTCGATACTGTCTGGAGCCGCCTTCGGGATTCGAACCCGAGACCTACGCATTACGAGTGCGTTGCTCTGGCCATCTGAGCTAAGGCGGCGCGCCGTGCACCCATGGTGCGATCAGCAACGTCGGTAAGTCTACACAGTTTCCCGGGGTGCTCCGAACCCGCCCCGGAGGCGCGGGCTCCGGGGCGGGCGGGGGCTATGAGCAGCGCTTGCCGTCCTGCGGGGCGGTGCCGCGCAGCAGGTAGGTGTTGATCGCCGAGTCGATGCAGGTGCTGCCGCGGCCGTAGGCGGTGTGGCCGTCGCCCTCGTAGGTGAGGAGGTGACCGGAGGCGAGCTGGTCGGACAGGGCCTCGGCCCAGCGGTACGGGGTGGCCGGGTCGCGGGTGGTGCCGACGACGACGATCGGGGTGGCGCCGGCCGCCTCGATGCGGTGCGGCTCCCCCGTGGGCCGCACGGGCCAGTACGCGCAGTTCAGGGAGGCCCAGGCGAGGCCCTCGCCGAAGACCGGGGACGCCTTCTCGAACTCGGGGAGGGCGTCGCGCACCTCGTCCGGGGAGGAGAAGGCGGCCGGGAGGTCGAGGCAGTTCACGGCGGCGTTGGCGAACATCAGGTTGCTGTAGCCGCCGTCGGCCTCGCGCTCGTAGTAGCTGTCGGACAGGACCAGCAGGCCGGCGCCGTCCTTCTCCTTGATCGCCGAGGTCAGCGACTCGCGCAGCTGCTGCCAGGCGCCCTCGTCGTACATCGCCGCGATCACGCCGGTGGTGGCGAGGGACTCGGTGAGCCTGCGGCCGTCGGCGTCTCCGGCGGGGAGGGGCTTGGCGTCCAGGTCGTCGAAGAAGGACTTCAGGTTCTTGCCGACCTGGCCGGGGGTGGTGTCCTTGCCGCCGAGGGGGCAGTCCGGCTGCCGTACGCAGTCCTTCGCGAAGGACCGGAACGCGGTCTCGAAGCCCTCCGTCTGCTCCAGGTTCAGGCGGCGGGCGGGCAGGGAGGGGTCCATCGCGCCGTCCAGGACCAGGCGGCCCGCCCGGTCCGGGAACAGGCCGGCATAGGTCGCGCCCAGGAACGTGCCGTACGACGCTCCGACGTAGGTCAGCTTCTCGTCGCCCAGCACCGCGCGCAGGACGTCCATGTCGCGTGCCGCCTCGACCGTCGAGACGTGGCGCAGCAGCTTCGGCGCGTCGGCTCCGCAGCCCTCGGCGAACCCCTTGTAGGCGTCGACCAGCTCGTCCGTCTCGCCCGCGTCGTCCGGGGTGACGTCGGTCTGCGTGTACGCGTCCATCTCGCGGCCGTCGAGGCACTCGACGGGCTCGCTGCGGGCCACGCCCCGCGGGTCGACCGCCACCATGTCGTACTGGGCGCGGACCTTCGCCGGGTAGCCGATGCCCGCGTACTGCTGGAGGTAGCCGATCGCCGAGCCGCCCGGTCCGCCCGGGTTGACCAGCAGCGAGCCGAGCCGCTTGCCCGGTCCGGTGGCCTTCTTGCGGGCGACCGCGAGCCGGACGTCGCCCTCGCCCGGCTTGGCGTAGTCGAGCGGGGCCTTCATGGTGGCGCACTGGAAGCCGGGGACACCGCAGTCGCGCCAGCCGAGCTTCTGCTCGTAGTACGGCGACAGCTCGGAGGGCGTGGTCTTCGGTAGGGGGGCCAGGGTCGCCGTGGCCGCCTCCGTCGAGCCCACCGCCTGGGCCGCGGGGGACCCGGCGGACGTCGACGCGCCCCCGGCCGAGCAGGCGGTGGCGAGCAGCGCGGCGGCGAGCAGCGCGCCCCGGGAACGGGGGCTGCCGGTGCGGGTCCTGCGGTGGGTGCGCCTTGTGTGCATTCAGCGAGCGTAACTCTCCGCGACGACATCGTCGCGGTACGTGGTTTGCGTGCCCCGTACGTGTTACCGCGTCAACCGGGTGCGCCCCGGCGCGTGGAGGGCGCGCGCTCAGCCCGCCCGGAGCGCCATCGTCATCGCCTCCACCGCCAGCAGCGGGGGCACGTTGCGGTCGAGGGCCTCGCCGCAGGCGGCGACCGCCTCGATGCGGCGCAGCGTGGACTCGGGTGTGCTGCCGCGGGCGAGCCGCTCCAGGGCGTCCTCCGCGTCGGCGTTGGCGATCGCCACGCGGGAGCCGAGCTGGAGCGCGAGGACGTCGCGGTAGAAGCCGGTCAGCTCGCTCAGGGCGAGATCGAGGCTGTTGCGCTGGGTGCGGGCCTTGCGGCGTTTCTGGTCGGCCTCCAGGTCCTTGATCACGCCGGCCGTGCCGCGCGGGAGCCGGCCGCCCTGGGCCGCGCCCAGCGCCGCCTTCAGCTCCTCGGTCTCCTTGGCGTCCATCTCCTCGGCGAGCTGCTTGGCGTCCTCCGCCGCGGCGTCGACCAGCTCCTGGGCCGCCTTGAGGGCGCCGCCGACGTCCTCGACCCGCAGCGGCAGCCTCAGCACGGCGGCCCGGCGGTCCCGGGCCGCCTTGTCGGTGGCCAGGCGGCGGGCGCGGTCGATGTGCCCCTGGGTGGCGCGGGCCGCCGCGGCGGCGACGTCCGGTTCGATGCCCTCGCGCCGTACGAGCATGTCGGCGACGGCCTCGACCGAGGGCGTGCGCAGGTTCAGGTGGCGGCAGCGGGAGCGGATCGTGGGCAGGACGTCCTCGACGGACGGAGCGCACAGCAGCCAGACCGTCCGCGGCGCCGGTTCCTCCACGGCCTTCAGGACGGCGTTGGCCGACTTCTCGTTCAGCCGCTCGGCCTCCTCGACGAGGATGATCTGCCAGCGGCCGTTCGCGGGTGAGGTGAACGACTTGCGGACGGTGTCCCGCATGTCCTGGGCGCGGATCTCGGCGCCCATGGCGACCACGGTGCTGACGTCCGCGTGGGTGCCGACCAGCGCCGTGTGGCATCCGTCGCAGAAGCCGCAGCCGGGGACGCCGCCCAGGGCACGGTCGGGGCTCACGCACTGCAACGCGGCGGCGAACGCCCGGGCCGTCTGGGCCACGCCGGAGCCGGGCGGGCCGGTGAACAGCCAGGCGTGCGTCATGCTCGTCGCCTGCGGCAGCGGGCGCTCGGCCGCGACGGCGGTGACGAAGGCGTCGGCGTCCCGGGCAGCGGCGGCGAGCGGCTCGCACACCTTCTCCTGCCCGACGAGGTCGTCCCACACGGTCATGGGTCACGCCGTCCTTCCGTCACACCGAGCCGACCGCACTGAGCGGCCGCGCCGATTCCGTCGCGACCTCCATTGTGCGGGGCGGCACTGACAACGCGGCGGGACCGCCGGGCACGCGCGGCCCCGGCGGTCCCGGTGCTCAGCGTCGTCCCCGGCCCCTGCCCCGGCCGCGGCCACCGCGGCCGTCGTCGTGGCCGTCCTCGCCGCCCTCGTCGTGCGGTCCGAGCAGCTCGTCCGCCAGCGTCGGCAGGTCGTCCAACGGGGTCTCCTCGGCCCAGTCGGGGCGGCGCCTGCGGGGCGGCGGTGCCTGGTCGGGGTCGATCCGGGGCAGCTCGCGCGTACGGTCCTGGGCCTCCTCGGCCGGGCCCTCCTCGCGGAAGTAGCCCGGCGGGACCCGGTCGGCGGGGTCGTCCCCGCGTACCGGCGGCAGGACGGCCGTCTCGTCGGCGGCCCCCTGCGGCGTCACGGGCGGCAGGACCGCCGTCTCGTCGGCGTCCCGCGGCTCCACCGCGGGAAGCACCGCCGTCTCGTCCGCCGTTCCGGACGGCACCGGCGGCTTGGGCAGCTCGGTCGTCACCTCGGACTCGGACTCGCCGGACGCCCGGCCGCCGCCCTTCGCCTCGTCGGCGCCGTCCTCGGGCGTGTCCCGCACCGGACGCAGGACCGCCGTGTCCTCCACCGGCCCGCCGGAGGCGTTGGTCGGGGTCACGATCGGGGTCTGCACCGTCGTCGCGTCGGTGGGCGTCGAGGGGGCCGGCTTCGGGCGGGGCGAGTCGGCCGCCGCGGGGGCCGCGGACTTGGGACCGGCCGCGGCCGCTGCCGCCGCCTGCTCCGCCGCCCGGCGTGCCTCCTCGGCCCGCAGCAGGGCCTCCTCGGCCTTGCGCTGCTTCTCCAGGCGCCGTGCCTCGGCCTCGGCGCGCAGCCGCTCCTCCTCCTCGGCCTGCTTGCGGCGCCGCTCCTGCTCGGCCCGCAGCCGTGCCTCCTCCTCGGCGCGCGCCTTCTCCTCCGCTAGGAGCCGGGCCCGCTCCTCCTCGGCCTTGCGGCGGGCTTCCTCGGCCCGCTGCCGGGCCTCCTCGGCCTGCCGCTCGGCCTCGCGCCGCTGCGCCTCCTCCAGCTCGCGCCGCTTGCGCTCCTCCTCCTCGGCGCGCACCCGCGCCTCCTCCGCGAGGCGCTCGCGCTCCAGGCGCTCCTCCTCGGCCTTGCGGGCGGCCTCTTCCTCGGCCTTGCGGCGGGCTTCCTCCTCGGCCTTGCGACGCGCCTCCTCCTGAGCCTTGATCTCGGCCTCGGACAGCGGCAGCACCTGGTCGAGCCGATGGCGTACGACGGTGCCGACGGCCTCCGGCTCCTGGCCGGCGTCCACGACCAGGTAGCGCCCGGGGTCGGCGGCGGCCAGGGTGAGGAAACCGGAGCGCACGCGCGCGTGGAACTCGGCGGGCTCCGACTCCAGCCGGTCCGGCGCCTCGGTGAACCGCTCGCGCGCGGCCTCCGGCGACACGTCGAGCAGGACGGTCAGGTGCGGTACGAGCCCGTTGGTGGCCCAGCGGTTGATGCGGGCGATCTCGGTCGGCGACAGGTCGCGCCCGGCGCCCTGGTAGGCGACCGAGGAGTCGATGTAGCGGTCGGAGATGACCACGGCGCCGCGCTCCAGGGCGGGCCGGACCACGGTGTCGACGTGCTCCGCGCGGTCGGCGGCGTACAGCAGTGCCTCCGCGCGGTGCGACAGCCCGGCGCTGGAGACGTCCAGCAGGATGGAGCGCAGGCGCTTGCCGACCGGGGTCGCCCCGGGCTCGCGGGTGAGCACGACCTCGTGCCCCTTGCCGCGGATCCACTCGGCGAGGGCCTCGGCCTGGGTGGACTTGCCGGCGCCGTCGCCGCCCTCCAGGGCGATGAAGAAACCGGTCGCGGCGGGCGTCGGCACCGGGTCGTCGCCGCCGAGCAGCGCGTCCCGCAGGTCGTGCCGCAGCGGCACGCCGGAGCGGTCGTCGACCTTGGCCAGGACCAGCGCGGCCAGCGGCAGCAGCAGGGCGCCGAGCAGCATCAGGACGAACGCGGCGCCGCCGTGGGCGAAGACGAACTTGCCGTTCTCCAGCCGGTGCGGTCCGATCGCCGCGGCCACGACGGGACCGACGACCGCGCCGAGCGCCACGCAGACCCGGACGACCGCGTGCAGGTGCTCGGTGGTCCGGGCCCGGCGGTGGTCCTCGGTCTCCTGGTCGAGCAGCGCGTGCCCGGTGTTCGCGGCCACGCCCGCGCCGACCCCGGCCAGCACCAGGAGCAGCAGCACGGTGGTGTCGTCCGGGACCAGTCCGGCGGCCAGCAGGGTGACGCCGGCGAAGGCGATGGCCAGGGCGAGCAGCCGCCGGCGGGACAGGGAGGGCAGCAGGGCGGGGGCGGTGCGGATGCCGACGACGACGCCGCCGGTCAGGGCGCCCACCGTCAGCCCGTACAGCACGGGGCCGCCGCCCAGGTCCTTGGCGTGCAGCACCGCCACGGCGACCGCGGCGGCCACCACCGCGGCGACCGCGGCGCAGGCGGACACCAGCAGCGGGAGCACTCCGGTGCGGCCCTTGTCGACGCCGCTGCCGCTCTTGGGGCGGCGCAGTCCCTCCAGCGGCGACCGCGCGCGCGGGGTGCGCAGCGCGGGCAGTTCCAGGAAGCTCAGCACGGACAGGGACGCGGCGAACAGCCCGGCCGCGACGTACGAGCCGAGTGCCGCCTGGTGCTCGGCGAACCAGTCGACGCCGGCGCCCAGGAGGTTGTTCAGGAGCCCCGCGACGACCAGGACGACGGCCGCGAGGGGGATCGACACGAAGCTCGTGCGCAGCGACAGGCGGCGCAGCGCGTCCATGTGGTCGGGCAGCGGCCGGACCGTCGCGCCCTCCAGGGGCGGGGCGGGCAGCAGCGCCGGGGCCGCGCTCTCCCGGCACACCGTCCAGAAGCGCTCGGCGACGCCGGTGACGAAGACGGTCACCAGGAGGACGGCGAGCGCGTCGTCGGGCGTCCAGTCGATCCACAGCGGCGCGATGATCAGCAGCGCGGCCCGCAGCCCGTCGGCGCCGACCATCGTCCAGCGCCGGTCGAGCGGGCCGTCCTGCGAGGTGAGTGAGGTCAGGGGCCCGAGCAGGACGGCGCCGAAGAGCAGCGTCGCCAGGATGCGGACGCCGAAAACGGTCGCCACTGCGAACGCCACGCCCCGGTATCCCCCGCCGAACGAGCCCGCGCCGATCGCGGCCTGTACGGCGAGGAGGACCAGCACCAGCAGGGCGAGGATGTCGCCGACACCCCCCACGAGCTGTGCGCTCCACAAACGCCTCAGCTGCGGACGGCGCAGCAGGGCGCGGACGGCGCGCTCGCGGGAGTCCGCGACCAGGGCGTCGTCCGGGGCGGGGTGAGGGGCCGTTGGCTGCTCGGCTCGCGTCATGCGTTCAGCCTATAGGTCGCCGCCGACAGTCCGGTGGGCGCGGCCGAACGTACGCACGCCCCGACACCGAAATGATGCCGGGGCGTTCGTTGTGCGAAGAGCGTGCGCGGCGCGGAAGGGCGCCGCTCAGCGATCCGGGGATTTCTGAGCGGGGCTCAGTCCTCCGACGCCTTCGACGCGGCCGTCTTTCCGGCGGCCGCCTTGGCGGTCGTCTTCTTCGCCGTGCTCTTGGCGGCGGTCTTCTTGGCCGTGGTCTTCGCGGCGGCCGTCTTCTTGGTCGCCGCCGCCTTCTTGGCCGGGGCCTTCTTGGCGGCCGTCTTCTTCACGGCCTTCTTCGCCGTCTTCTTGGCGGGCCCCTTGGCGCGCTTCTCGGCCAGCAGCTCGTAGCCCCGCTCGGGCGTGATCTCCTCGACGCTGTCGCCGGAGCGCAGCGTCGCGTTGGTCTCGCCGTCGGTGACGTACGGGCCGAAGCGGCCGTCCTTGACGACGACGGGCTTCTCGCTGACCGGGTCGGTGCCTAGCTCCTTCAGCGGCGGCTTGGCCGCGGCCCGGCCACGCTGCTTGGGCTGGGCGTAGATCGCCAGCGCCTCCTCCAGCGTGATGTCGAAGAGCTGCTCCTCGCTCTGGAGGGACCGCGAGTCCGTGCCCTTCTTCAGGTACGGGCCGTAGCGGCCGTTCTGCGCGGTGATCTCCACGCCCTCCGCGTCGGTGCCGACGACCCGCGGCAGCGACATGAGCCGCAGCGCGTCGTCCAGGGTCACCGTGTCCAGGGACATCGACTTGAACAGCGAGGCGGTGCGCGGCTTCACGGCGTTCTTGCCGGTCTTCGGGGTGCCCTCGGGGAGCACCTCGGTGACGTACGGGCCGTAGCGGCCGTCCTTGGCGACGATGGCGTGGCCGGTGGCCGGGTCGGTGCCCAGCTCGAAGTCGCCGCTCGGCTTGGCCAGCAGCTCCTCCGCCAGCTCCACGGACAGCTCGTCGGGCGCCAGGTCCTCGGGGACGTCGGCGCGCTGGTGGTTCTCGGAGTCCTTCTCACCGCGCTCGACGTAGGGGCCGTAGCGGCCGACGCGCAGCACGATGTCGTTGCCGACGGGGAAGGAGGACACCTCGCGGGCGTCGATCGCGCCGAGGTCGGTGACCAGTTCCTTGAGGCCGCCGAGGTGGTCCCCGTCGCCGTTGCCCGCGTCGGCCGCGCCGCCGCCCGCGCCGCCGCCGCCCTCGCCGAAGTAGAAGCGCCGCAGCCACGGCACCGCCTGGGCCTCGCCGCGGGCGATGCGGTCGAGGTCGTCCTCCATCCTGGCGGTGAAGTCGTAGTCGACGAGCCGCCCGAAGTGCTTCTCCAGGAGGTTGACCACGGCGAAGGAGAGGAAGGACGGGACGAGGGCCGTGCCCTTCTTGAAGACGTAGCCGCGGTCGAGGATGGTGCCGATGATCGACGCGTACGTCGACGGGCGGCCGATCTCGCGCTCCTCCAGCTCCTTGACCAGCGACGCCTCGGTGTAGCGGGCCGGGGGCTTGGTGGCGTGGCCGTCGACCGTGATCTCCTCGGCCGTCAGCGCGTCGCCCTCGGCGACCTGCGGCAGGCGGCGCTCGCGGTCGTCCAGCTCGGCGTTCGGGTCGTCGGCGCCCTCGACGTAGGCCTTGAGGAAGCCGTGGAAGGTGATGGTCTTGCCCGACGCGCTGAACTCGACGTCCCGGCCGTCGGAGGCGGCGCCGCCGATCTTCACCGTGACGCTGTTGCCGGTCGCGTCCTTCATCTGGGAGGCGACGGTCCGCTTCCAGATCAGTTCGTACAGCTTGAACTGGTCGCCGGTCAGACCGGTCTCGGCGGGCGTGCGGAAGCGGTCGCCGGAGGGGCGGATCGCCTCGTGCGCCTCCTGCGCGTTCTTGACCTTGCCGGCGTACGTGCGCGGCTGGGGCGGCAGGTAGTCGGCGCCGTACAGCTGCGTCACCTGGGCGCGGGCGGCGGAGACCGCCGTGTCGCTCAGGGTCGTGGAGTCCGTACGCATGTAGGTGATGTAGCCGTTCTCGTACAGCTTCTGGGCGACCTGCATGGTCGACTTCGCCCCGAAGCCGAGCTTGCGCGAGGCCTCCTGCTGGAGCGTCGTCGTACGGAACGGGGCGTACGGCGAGCGGCGGTACGGCTTGGACTCGACGGAGCGGACGGCGAACCGGGTGTTCTCCAGCGCGGCGGCGAGCGCGCGGGCGTTCGCCTCGTCGAGGTGGAGCGTGTTCGCGCTCTTGATCTGCCCCAGGGAGTCGAAGTCGCGGCCCTGCGCGACACGCCGTCCGTCGACCGTCTGGAGGCGGGCGACCAGCGACGACGGGTCGGAGGCGTCTCCCGCGCGGCCCGTCGCGAAGGTGCCCGTCAGGTCCCAGTACTCGGCGGAGCGGAACGCGATGCGCTCGCGCTCCCGCTCGACGACGAGCCGGGTGGCGACGGACTGGACGCGGCCGGCCGACAGGCGCGGCATGACCTTCTTCCACAGGACCGGCGAGACCTCGTAGCCGTAGAGGCGGTCGAGGATGCGGCGGGTCTCCTGGGCGTCGACGAGCTTCTGGTTCAGCTCGCGCGGGTTGGCGACGGCGGCGCGGATCGCGTCCTTGGTGATCTCGTGGAACACCATGCGCTTGACCGGGATCTTCGGCTTGAGGACTTCCTGGAGGTGCCAGGCGATGGCCTCGCCCTCGCGGTCCTCATCGGTGGCGAGGAAGAGTTCGTCGGAGTCCTTCAGCAGGTCCTTGAGCTTCTTGACCTGGGACTTCTTGTCGGCGTTGACCACATAGATGGGCTGGAAGTCGTGTTCGACGTCCACGCCGAGGCGGCGGACCTCGCCGGTGTACTTCTCCGGTACCTCCGCCGCGCCGCTGGGAAGGTCGCGGATGTGCCCGACGCTCGCCTCGACGACGTAGCCAGGGCCGAGATAGCCCTTGATCGTCTTCGCCTTGGCGGGCGACTCGACGATGACGAGTCGTCGGCCGCCCTTCGCGGTCTCGCTGGTCGGGGACAACTTCGCTCTTCTCTCCGGTCGACGCTGGGCCTCCCCAGGCCGTGGTCCCGGGTCGGGTCGTTCTGTGTTTCGATCGTGACGCTGCGGAGTGTGACGGTACCTCCCGCCCCCGTGTCAAACGGGAAAAGCCCGCAACGGCCACTCGAACGGTAACCCGACGAACCCTGTTCCTGCCGCCCGGAGTGCCCACCCGTCCCGACGCACGTATCCGGAGTGCGATCCCCCGATTACCCGGGCGGCGCCCCGGCCGGGGTCCGGAACCGGCCGCTCACACCTGCGTCAGGCACCAGGCCCCGAGGCCCAGCGCGACCACGGCGGCGAGGCTCGCGACGGTCGCCGATGCGACGGGGCTCACACCGTGGGCGACGGGCCGGCCGTGCCGCACCCGTGTCGTGGTCCACACCAGCAGACCGGCCCCGAACAGGGCGAACACCACTCCCGCGAAGATCGCCGGCCCGCTCTCCATGGTCCCCGTGCCCCTTTTCTCCAGCCCGCGCGTGTCCAGCCCCGGGGAGGCTGTCACGCGCGGGCGACGGGCAGGCGAACCCGAGGTGAACGGGGAGCCGACGGCTGTGCCGGGTGCCGTCGGGCGGACCGGTCGCCCGTGCGCCGGGGTGGGGCGGGCGGCGTCGGCGAGCCACGGAAAAAGAAATGGGTGGGCGCACCCACGCCCGGCGGCCGGGCCGGACTACGCCGGTTCGAGGAAGCCCTGCTCCACCAACAGCCGGATCTGCGCGGGCGTACGGTCGCGCAGGGCCACCGGGTCCTCGCCGACCAGCTGGGCGATGGCGTCCAGGATGCGCCCCGCGCTCATGGTGCCGTCGCAGACGCCCGCGAAACCGGCGCCGACCGTGTCGACCCGGGTGGCCCGGCGCATGCCGCGGTTCTGGCGCAGGACGACGTGCTCCGGGTCCTCGGCGCCGGGCAGCCCGACCTGCTCCTGGACGACCTCGCCGGCCAGGGTGAAGTGCGCCTCCAGCAGGGCCGCGTCGTCGTGGTCGCGCAGGTAGTCGACGCGGTCGAAGTGGGCGCGCACGGTCTCGCCGAGCGGCTGCTCGATCGGGTGCGGCCACTCCTCGGCGACGACCGAGGGCTCGGCGGCCCCGGTCCGGCGCAGCGTGATCCAGCCGAAGCCGACGGCCTTGACCTTGCGCGCCTCGAACTCGTCGAGCCACGCGTCGTACCGCGCCTGGTAGTCGGCCGGGTCGCCGCGGTGGTCGCCCGCGTCCCGCAGCCACAGCTCGGCGTACTGGGTGACGTCCTGCACCTCGCGCTGCACGATCCAGGCGTCGCAGCCGCGCGGCACCCAGGAGCGCAGCCGGTCCGTCCAGTCCTCCCCCTCCACGTGCTGCCAGTTGGCGAGGAAGTGTGCGAACCCGCCCTCGTTCAGCCGCTCCCCCGTCTGCTGAACGAGCGAGCGGCACAGATCGTCCCCGCCCATCCCGCCGTCGCGGTAGGTGAGCCGGGCGCCGGGCGAGATCACGAACGGCGGGTTGGAGACGATGAGGTCGTACGTCTCGTCGTCGGCGACCGGTTCGTACAGGGAGCCTTCGCGCAGGTCGGCGGCCGGCGCTCCGGACAGGGCGAGGGTGAGTGCGGCGATGTGCAGCGCGCGCGGGTTGACGTCGGTGGCCGTCACGCGCGTGGCGTGCGCGGCGGCGTGCAGCGCCTGGATGCCGGAGCCGGTGCCGAGGTCGAGGGCGGCGGAGACGGGCGTACGGACGGTGAGGCCCGCCAGGGTCGTGGAGGCGCCGCCGACGCCGAGGACGACGCCCCGGGCGTGGCGGCCGATGCCACCGGCGCCGCCGACCGCGCAGCCGAGGTCGGAGACGATGAACCAGTCCTCGCCGTCGGGCCCGCCGTAGGGCCGTACGTCCACGGTGGCCGCGACCTCGTCGTCGCCCGCGCGGTCGAGCCATCCGCTCTCCAGGCAGGCGTCGACGGGCAGGACGTCCGCCACGCGCGCGCGGGGGACGGGTTGCTGGAGCAGGAACAGCCGGACGAGCAGTTCCAGCGGCGTGTCGCCGCGGGTCGCCCGGAGCGCGGGCACGGTCTCGCTGCGCGACAGCGCCGCGTACGCGGGGGCGCCGAGCAGCTCCAGCAGTCCGTCGGCGGTGAAGGACGCCCCGAGGAGGGCGTCCCGCAGCCGGGCGGTGACGTCGGGGCGGTCGGCGGAGGGCAGGGGGGACAGGCTGGCGTTACTCACACCCCCATTGTGGCCCGGCGGTCACCGCCCCGCCCCGCGTCCGCGTGGGGAGGCCCCTCCCGTCAGCCCTCGGCGGACGACGGCGTCACCGAGGCCGACTTGCAGCTGGGCTGCTTGGCCATCGCCTTGCCGACGTCGCCCTCCTCCAGGGTCTTCAGCGCGTTGCTGCCGCTCTTGCTGAGCTTGTTCAGCTCGGTGGCGATGTCCTTGAGGCCGTCGGCGAACTGGGCCTGGTCCTTGGTGTCGAGCTCCTCCACCTGCTTGCGCAGGGAGGCGTACGACGAGGACAGGCCGTTCAGCTCGGTGACCGCGTCCTTCTGCTTCTTCTCGCCGTCGTCGACGTCCGGGGGGCCGGCCTTCTGGACGGTGGCGCCCATCGCCTTGTAGGCGTCGGACATGTCCTGGAACGCCTTCGCGTCGGTCTTCTGGACCTCGGCGGGGGTGCTGTTGTCCGAGGTCTCCTTCTGGATCGCCGCGTTGGCCGCCTCGATCTTCTTGGCCTGCGGCTGCACGCCCTCGCAGACGTCCTTGGCCCAGGAGTCCAGCTTCTCGTTGTCGTCGCTGCTGCTGCATCCCGTCAGCGCCAGTACCAGTACCGCACCGCCGGACAGTGCGGCCGCGAGCTTCTTGTTCACCGGATTGGTCCCTTCCATGGCTCTCGGCCCCGGAACATACACGCCGGATGGAGGACATCGACCGGACGAACATCCGTTAAGACCGTATTGAAGCCATTTGCACCAAGAGAGAGAAGGCTCACGGTGACCGGGCGCACGCCCGCGCGGAACGGGCGGACGACGCGTCAATACGCGCCGTCCGCCCGCCCTTTGGGCCATGCCACGCAAGAGGCCGTGCGGCGGCCCCGAGCGCGGGACTACGAAACGACCGCCGGATCGGCCGACTTGGGTTCCGGGTCGGAGTCGTCCTCGTCCCCCATGGCGATCCCGCGCCGCTTGGACACGTAGACCGCCCCCGCGATGACGACGAACGCGACGACGGCGATCAGCACCCGTACCCCGATGCTCTTGTCGGCGCCGTAGGAGAACTTGATGACCGCGGGGGCGATGAGCAGCGCCACCAGGTTCATGACCTTCAGCAGCGGGTTGATCGCCGGACCCGCCGTGTCCTTGAACGGGTCGCCGACCGTGTCGCCGATCACGGTGGCGGCGTGGGCCTCGCTGCCCTTGCCGCCGTGGTGGCCGTCCTCGACGAGTTTCTTGGCGTTGTCCCAGGCGCCACCGGAGTTGGCGAGGAACACCGCCATCAGGGTGCCGGCGCCGATCGCGCCCGCCAGGAACGCGCCGAGCGCGCCCACGCCGAGGGTGAACCCGATGAAGATGGGCGCCATCACGGCGAGCAGGCCGGGCGTGGCGAGTTCCCGCAGGGCGTCCCTGGTACAGATGTCGACGACCTTGCCGTACTCGGGTTTCTCGCTGTAGTCCATGATCCCGGGCCGTTCCCGGAACTGCCGGCGCACCTCGAAGACCACCGCGCCCGCCGACCGCGACACCGCGTTGATCGCCAGCCCCGAGAAGAGAAAGACGACCGCCGCCCCGGCGATGAGCCCGACGAGGTTGTTGGGCTGCGAGATGTCCATCATCAGGTTCATCGGCGCGCCCTCGCCGCTGAGTTTCTCGCCCACGTCCGCCGCGCCGGTGGTGATGGCGTCGCGGTACGACCCGAACAGGGCCGCCGCCGCGAGGACGGCGGTGGCGATGGCGATGCCCTTGGTGATGGCCTTGGTGGTGTTGCCGACGGCGTCCAGGTCGGTGAGCACCTGGGCGCCGGCGCCCTCGACGTCGCCGGACATCTCGGCGATGCCCTGCGCGTTGTCGGAGACCGGCCCGAAGGTGTCCATGGCGACGATGACGCCGACCGTGGTGAGCAGCCCGGTGCCGGCCAGCGCCACCGCGAACAGCGCCAGCATGATCGACGTACCGCCGAGCAGGAAGGCCCCGTAGACGCCGAGGCCGATCAACAGGGCGGTGTAGACGGCGGATTCGAGGCCGAGCGAGATCCCGGCGAGGACGACGGTGGCGGGACCGGTGAGCGAGGTCTTGCCGATGTCCTTGACGGGGCGCCGGGTGGTCTCGGTGAAGTAGCCGGTGAGCTGCTGGATCAGGGCGGCGAGCACGATGCCGATCGCGACCGCGACCAGTGCGAGGATCCGCGGGTCGCCGCTCCTGCCCGCGATCGCCGCGTCGGTGACACCGTCCAGGTCGGCGTACGAACCGGGCAGATAGACGAAGACGGCGACCGCCACAAGGACCAGCGAGATCACCGCGGAGAGGAAGAAGCCCCGGTTGATCGCGCTCATGCCGCTGCGGTCGGAGCGCCGGGGCGCCACCGCGAAGATGCCGATCATCGCCGTGATCACACCGATCGCCGGGACCAGCAGCGGGAACGCCAGCCCGGAGTCGCCGAAGGCCACCTTGCCGAGGATCAGCGCGGCGACCAGGGTGACGGCGTACGACTCGAAGAGGTCGGCCGCCATGCCCGCGCAGTCGCCGACGTTGTCGCCCACGTTGTCGGCGATGGTCGCGGCATTGCGCGGATCGTCCTCCGGAATGCCCTGCTCGACCTTTCCGACCAGGTCGGCGCCGACGTCGGCGGCCTTGGTGAAGATGCCGCCGCCGACGCGCATGAACATCGCGATCAGCGCGGCACCGAGGCCGAAGCCCTCCAGGACCTTCGGCGCGTCGGCCGCGTACACCAGCACCACGCAGCAGGCGCCCAGCAGGCCGAGCCCCACCGTGAACATGCCGACGACGCCGCCCGTACGAAACGCGATCTTCGTCGCTTTGTGCGAGACGAGAGTGAGATCCTTTTCCGGTTCGCCGGGGGCCGGGGTCGCTTCCCGCGCCGCCGCGGCGACGCGCACATTGGCGCGCACGGCGAGCCACATACCGATATAGCCGGTGGCCGCCGAGAACGCCGCGCCGATCAGGAAGAAGATCGAACGTCCGGCACGTTGATTCCAGTCGTCCGCGGGCAGCAGCATGAGCAGGAAGAACACGACGACGGCGAATACGCCGAGCGTGCGCAACTGCCGAGCCAGGTAGGCGTTCGCGCCTTCCTGGACGGCCGCCGCGATCTTCTTCATGCTGTCGGTTCCCTCGCCCGCCGCGAGCACCTGGCGCACCAGGACACCGGCGAGCACCAGCGCGGCCAGGGCGACGACCGCGATGACCGCGACCAGGGCGCGGTTCGAGTCGGTCAGCACGGCGGCTGCGAGGTGGGAGGGATCGCCCAACTGATGAGGGGTGGAAAGCTCCGCCATTCGTCCTCCTTGACGCTTGGGCTGAGCTCAAGATGTGGACGGGATTGTAGGTACCGGAACCTGATCAAAACAGTGCACGACAAATGGAATTGACCTGTCAACCGCACGGGGGCCGGAAGTAGTAATGCCCCTCCGGCATTAATGCCGTGATCCATTCGGTGATCAATTCATATGTGATTGATCGTGAAGGAATTCACTTGGCGCCCGCACGGTTGGCGCTCGCACGGTCCCAATGTATGTCCGCACATGACAAAGGGCCCCACCAGGTGGGGCCCTTCGGGTGACACGGGGGTCGACGCAGAAATCAGATCGGCGGCAGCACCGCCGGCGCGGTCGGCCAGGTCATGCGGATCAGCCCGCCGTCCTCGCCGGCCGTGACCTCCACGTCGTCCACGAGCCCGCTGATGACCGCGAGGCCCATCTGGTCCTCCTCGGCCTCCAGCTCGTCTGCGGCGAGCCCCGAGGTCTTGATCCCGGGGACCGCGTGCGGCGCCTCGTCGCCGACCTCGATGGAGAACTGCTTCTCCTCCTCGATCAGCGCCACCTTGACCGGCGCCGTGATGCCGACGTGCTGATGCAGGCCCACGGCCCGAGTGCAGGCCTCGCCGACGGCGAGCCTGACCTCGTCGAGGACGGCCTCGTCCACTCCGGCCCTGCGCGCCACCGCGGCCGCCACCAGACGGGCGGTCCGGACGTGCTCGGGCAGCGCGCTGAAGCGGAGTTCGACGGTGGCCATGCATCCCCCTCGGAACTACGGGCGTGCTTTCGAGGGTCCGGGCCGCCGACAGCCCGGGCCCCCCTCGTTCTCTTGCTGCCCCGGGCCGCACAGGCCCCGGGGCCGGTCGTCAGTCGGTGGCCGCCACCGCTTCCTCGACCGAGGTGTGAATGGGGAACACCTTGGTGAGGCCGGTGATACGGAAGATCTTGAGAATGCGCTCCTGGTTGCAGACCAGCCGCAGCGAGCCCTCATGGGCACGCACCCGCTTCAGTCCACCCACCAGCACGCCGAGCCCTGTGGAGTCGAGGAAGTCCACGCCCTCCATGTCGACGACGAGGTGGAAACTCCCGTCGTTCACGAGCTCGACCAGCTGCTCACGCAGCTTGGGCGCGGTGTATACGTCAATTTCGCCACCGACCTCGACGACCGTACGATCGCCGACGGTACGGGTCGACAGGGACAGGTCCACGGATCCTCCAGCACCTTGCTATCGAGCGGTCGTCCCTCGGGACACCTCGGCTTGAAGCCCCCAGGACGGTTCGCCAGCCGCGATGGCATTCAATCACTTACCGGCAGGCGTGCACGACGCCTTGGTCCCATTGTCCGTCACGCCAGTGACAGACTCGGTGCCGATGGCCAAGAATCACCGACCCGATCGATCCCCGGCGGAGCCCGGCTCCCGGCCGGAACCGGGCATGCTCCTGGACCGGCTCGCCGCGGGACCGAGCCGGGCTGCGCGCATCACTCATACGGAGCACCTGCCCCCACGTGCGGGACGTCATGCCCGCTGGCCGGACCGGATTCGACCGGAGGTCCTCGCCGCGGTGCGCGCCGCGGGTATCGACCGTCCCTGGGCCCACCAGGCACGCGTGGCCGAGCACGCCCTCGACGGCGACTCGGTGGTCGTCGCCACGGGCACCGCGTCCGGCAAGTCCCTGGCCTATCTGGTGCCGGTCCTGTCGGCCCTCGTGGACGGCTCCGAGGCGCCGAACGGGCGCGGCGCCACCACCCTCTACCTCGCCCCCACCAAGGCGCTGGCGGCCGACCAGTGCCGCTCGGTGAGGGAACTTTCACAACCTCTCGGCACCGCGGTCCGGGCCGCGGTCTACGACGGCGACACCCCGTTCGAGGAACGCGAGTGGATCCGCCAGTACGGCACGTACGTGCTGACCAACCCGGACATGCTGCACCGCGGCATCCTGCCCTCCCACCCCCGCTGGTCGTCGTTCCTGAAGGCGCTGAAATACGTCGTCGTCGACGAGTGCCACACCTACCGGGGCGTCTTCGGCTCCCACGTCGCCCAGGTGCTGCGCAGACTCCGCAGACTGTGTGCCCGCTACGGCGCGTCGCCCGTGTTCCTGCTCGCCTCCGCCACCGCCGCCGAGCCCGCCGTGGCGGCCCGCCGCCTCACCGGACTCCCGGTGATCGAGGTCGCCGACGACGCGTCACCGCGTGGTGAACTGGTGTTCGCCCTCTGGGAGCCGCCGCTGACCGACCTGGAGGGCGAGAAGGGCGCACCGGTCCGCCGCACGGCCACCGCCGAAGCCGCCGACCTGCTGACCGACCTCACCGTGCAGGGCATGCGCTCGATCACCTTCGTACGGTCCCGGCGCGGCGCGGAGCTGATCTCCGTGATCGCCCAGGAACGCCTGGCCGAGGTCGACCGCTCCCTGGTCCGGCGCGTGGCGGCGTACCGCGGCGGCTACCTCCCCGAGGAGCGCCGCGCCCTGGAACGCGCCCTGCACTCCGGCGACCTCCTCGGCCTCGCGGCGACGAACGCCCTGGAACTCGGCCTCGACATCTCCGGCCTGGACGCCGTGGTGATCGCCGGGTACCCGGGCACGCGGGCCTCGCTGTGGCAGCAGGCGGGCCGGGCAGGCCGGTCCGGACAGGGGGCGCTGGCCGTGCTGGTCGCCCGGGACGACCCGCTGGACACCTTCCTCGTCCACCATCCGGAGGCCCTGTTCGACCAGCCGGTGGAATCCACGGTCCTGGACCCCGACAACCCGTACGTCCTCGCCCCCCACCTGTGCGCGGCGGCGGCGGAACTGCCCCTGACCGAGGAGGACCTGAAGCTGTTCGGTCCCGCCTGCGAGGAGCTGCTGCCCCAGCTGGAGGCGGCGAAGCTGCTGCGCCGGCGGACCCGGGCCTGGCACTGGACACGCCGTGAGCGGGCCGCCGACCTGACGGACATCCGCGGCGAGGGCGGCCGCCCGGTCCAGGTGGTCGAGGAGGGCACGGGGCGGCTGCTGGGCACCGTGGACGCCGGTGCCGCCCACACGACCGTCCACGAGGGCGCCGTGCACCTCCACCAGGGGCGCACGTACCTCGTCCGCTCCCTCGACCTGGAGGACTCCGTCGCGCTGGTCGAGCAGGCCACCCCCGCCTACTCGACGGTGGCCCGCGACACGACGGCGATCTCGGTCCTGGAGACCGACATCGAGGTCCCCTGGGGCGACGGGCGCCTCTGCTACGGCTCGGTCGAGGTCACCAACCAGGTGGTCTCCTTCCTGCGCCGGCGCCTGATCACCGGCGAGGTCCTGGGCGAGACGAAGCTCGACCTCCCTCCCCGGACGCTGCGCACGCGCGCGGTGTGGTGGACGGTCACCGAGGACCAACTGGACGCGGCCCGGATCAACCCGGAGATCCTCGGCGGGGCCCTGCACGCCGCGGAGCACGCCTCGATCGGCATGCTGCCCCTGTTCGCGACCTGCGACCGCTGGGACATCGGCGGCGTGTCGGTCCCCCTGCACCCGGACACCCTGCTGCCGACGGTCTTCGTGTACGACGGCCACCCCGGCGGCGCGGGCTTCGCCGAGCGCGCCTTCCACACCGCCCGCGACTGGCTCACGGCCACCCGGGAGGCCATCGCCTCCTGCGAGTGCGACGCGGGCTGTCCGTCGTGCATCCAGTCCCCCAAGTGCGGCAACGGCAATGATCCGCTGCACAAGCGGGGAGCCGTACGGCTCCTCACGGTGCTGCTGCGGGGGGCGGCGGAGGCGGAGTAGACGGTGCGGAGGGCAGGGGCGGCGGGACAGGCGACGCGGAGGGCAGGGGCGGCGGGGCCGGTGCGGGTGAGGTGAGCGGGGCCGGGCCCGCCCTCGCCCGGACCTCCGCCGTGAACGGGCCCCTGCCCGAGGCCGCCGTCACGTCCGAGACCTGCCCGGTGATCACACACCTCACCAACCGCACCCCCTGCGCCCGCGCGACCCGGCTCGCCCTCCCGCACGCCGCCGTGCCGCCCCGTGCCCAGTGGTCCGCCGCCGCGAGGGCCGCCAGATCGGCGCCGCCGGCCGCGCGGTGGCGGGCCACGACGGCCTGCCCCAGGGCCAGCACCACGCCGAACACCAGACACAGGACGGCGATGGCGGCCACGCTCCACACGGTCGCCGAGCCCCGGTCGGAGGCGGTGCGGAGGCGAGACGCGGGGGCCGAGGCAGGTGCGGGGGCGGCGGCAGGTGCCAGGGCCAAGGCAGGTGCCAGGGCCGAGGCAGGTGCGAGGGTTGAGGCGGGCACGGAGACTGCGGCAGGCGCGGAGACGGGGGCAGGCACGGAGACTGCGGCAGGTGCGGAGACGGGGGCCTGGTTGTGGCCGCCCGCCGGGTCGGGGCCGGGACCCGCTCCGGTGCCGCCCCGGCCGGTTGCCGACCGGGGCGGGGCTGCGCGCCTCACGGCTCCGCCCGCACCGGGTCGGCCCGCACCGGGTCCGCAGCCGCCGGTTCCGTCCCCGGCAGTTGCTCCGCCGAAGCCACGGCCTCCTCCCGTACCTCGAAGGGCAGCCCGTGC
This sequence comes from Streptomyces sp. NPDC102490, assembly GCF_044765285.1. NCBI lineage: Bacteria > Bacillati > Actinomycetota > Actinomycetes > Kitasatosporales > Streptomycetaceae > Streptomyces > Streptomyces sp. NPDC102490. The sequence goes on along the minus strand of NZ_JBIWJU010000002.1, from coordinate 589,668 downwards.
AGAGCCGGTGGGTCGGCCACCACGAGCACGCGGACCAGCCCCGCCTCCCGGCTGACCGTGACCCGCGCCCCGCGCGGTGCCGCCTCGCGGGTGACCTCCACGACGGCGTCGTCCGGGTCTTGCCGTGCCGCCGCGCGGGCGCCCGTCCGGGCCGCGTCCACACACTGGATCTGGGCGGCCACCGCGAGCAGCCCCCACACCAGCGCCATCGCGAACACCACCAGCACGGGCAGCACCACGGCCGCCTCCGCCGTCACGAAGCCCCTGTCCGGTCCGCTGCCGGGGGCCCGTGCCTTCGCCCTCGCCGCCCGCTCACATCCGCGCATTGAGGGCCCCCTTCACGATGCCCTGCAACTCCGCGCTGACCGTGCCGCTGGTCACGACCTTGTAGAGGACGACGGCGAAGGCCACCGCGGCCACGATCCCCATCGCGTACTCGGAAGTGACCATTCCCGCGTCCTGCCGAAGGGCCTGCCGCGCGGCCCGCCTCCGCAGCGCCGTACCGACTCCGCACACCAGGGCACACAGCCGTGCCCGTACCACCTGATACATCGCAACCCCCGTGAGGCTCGATCCTGTTGTTGACTCGCCCGCCCGTCGCTCGTGCGCCGGACGCTCACTCGCCGGCCCTGCCGCCGGCCCGAACCCGTCCCTCAGCCACCACCTCCCCCACGGCCCAGCACCCCGCCGGCCAGCCCGATGACCACCGGCAGCACGCCCACCGCGATGAACGCCGGCAGAAAGCACAGCCCCACCGGCGCGGTCACCATGACGGCCGCCCGACGGGCCCGGGCCGTCGTGGTGCGGGCCCAGTCGGCACGGGCCTGGGCGGCGAGCCGGGCGGCCGGACCCGCCGCGGGCAGGCCGGACACCTCGGCCCGTTCCAGCAGCCGCGCCAGGGGAACGGCCCCCGCGACGGCGGCCAACCCGCGCCAGGCGCCGTCCGGTTCGCCGCCCAGGCGCACCTCCGCGGCGCCGCGTCCGAGCGCGTCCCCGACCGGTCCGCCCAGGGCCTCGCCGACCGCCCGCGCCGCGCTGGCCGGGCTCGCGCCCGCCGCGACGCAGGCCGCCAGCAGGTCGGCCGCCAGCGGCAGTTGACGGGCGGCCTCCGCGGCAGCGGCCTCCGCCGCCGATGTACCGGCCGCCGAACGCCGGGCGTTCCAACGCCACAGCGCGGCCGCGCCGGCCAGCCCCACCAGGACTCCGGCCGCACCGCCGACCACGGCCCAGCCGGCGCCCACCGCGCCGACCAGCGGCAGCCAGGGGCGGACGGTGGTCAGCACCTCGGCGCGGCGCGCGGCGGGACGGGCCGGTTCCGGAGCCAGCAGGCCGGTGAGCCGCCTGCGCACCACTCGCTCCCGCCGGGCGGCCACGAGACCGCGCGTCAGCCAGCCGGCGACCAGCACCGTCCCCACGACTGCCCCCAGCCTGTGGACAAGGTCGCCGTTCACGACGCCGCCTCCGCTCCGCGCACGATCCGCGCCACCCACCACACGCCCAGGCTCTCCAGGACCCCACCGGCCAGCAGACAGCCCAGTCCGGCCCCGGTGTGCAGCAGCACGTGCAGCGGATCGGACCCGAGGGCGACGCCGAGCAGGAGGCCGAGGACCGGCAGGCCGGCCAGCATCACGGCGGTGGTCCGAGCGCCCGCCAACTGGGCGCGCAGGTCGGAGCGCTGGTCCCGCTCGGCGCGCAGCGCGCCCTCCAGCCGGTCGAGACCGGCCGCGAGTCCCGCACCCTGGTCGACCGCGACCCGCCAGCACGCCGCGAGTCCGCGCAGCCCTTCGGCGCCGGGCTGTCCGGCCGCCGCCGCCAGCGCCCCGGGGACGTCCCCGCCGAACCGGGCCGCCGCCAGCACCGCCGCCTGGGCGTCACCCAGCCCGCCGGAGTCGTGCGCGGCAGACAGGAGCGCCTCGCCCGGTTGCCGCCCCGCCCGCACCTCCCCGGCGAGCGCCCCGCACAGGGCGATCACCGCGTCCTGCCGACGCTCCCGGGTCCGCCGCTCGTGGGCGGCCAGCCGCGCCCGCCGCAGCACCGGCACGCCGGCCGCTCCCGCGACGACCGGCAGCACCGAATGGCCCAGAAGCGCCAGCACCAGCCCGGCCGCCGGTGACCACCACTCGGGCCTCAGCCGGCCACGGACCCGCCGCAAGCCCTCCGCCATCCGGCGCGCCGGGGGCGGCCCGGTACCGCCCGCTCCACCCGCCCCGTCGGTCCCGTCGGTCCCGTTCGTCCTGGCCGTTCCGCAGGTTCCGCCCGTTCCGCCCGTTCGGCCCTCGGCGAGCACCATCCGCGCCCGCCGTACGCCGGAGTGCCACCCACCGGCCAGCCAGGCGGCCGCTCCCAGGCACACCAGGGCCACGCCCATCGACAGCTCGCCCGCCCCCGGCACACCCGTGCCCGTCGCGCTCAGCACCCCCGCACCTCCCGTCCGTCGGTCCTCTCTTCGAACCCCGCACCGCGCAACAGCTCCCGCAGCCGCTGCCAGCCGCGTTCGGCGACGAATGCCTCCGCTCCCCAGCGCAGCGCCGGCACGGTCCGCACCAGCCCCGACGGGTCCCGCTCCAGGACGTGCACCTCGGCGATACGGCGGCGTCCCGCGTGGTCACGGACCAGGTGGAGGACCACCGAGAGGGCCGCCGCGAGCTGGCTGTGCAGAGCGGCACGATCCAGGCCCGCGACCGTGCCGAGCGCCTCCAGCCGGGCCGGTACGTCAACGGCCGCGTTGGCGTGCACCGTCCCGCACCCGCCTTCGTGACCCGTGTTCAACGCGGCGAGCAGATGGACCACTTCGGGACCGCGCACCTCGCCCACGACCAGCCGGTCCGGTCGCATGCGCAGCGCCTGGCGCACCAGGTCCTCCAAGGTGACCAGACCCGCGGCCTCCTGGTTCGCCGGTCTGGTCTCCAGACGGACGACGTGTGGATGATCGGGTCGCAGCTCCGCCGAGTCCTCGGCCAGCACGATGCGCTCGTCCGGTCCGACGAGCCCGAGCAGCGCGCTGAGCAAGGTCGTCTTGCCGCTGCCGGTGCCGCCGCTGACGAGGAAGGACAGCCGGGCCCGCAGAAGAGCGCGCAGCACGCGGTCACCGCCGGGCGGCACGGTGCCCGCCGCCGTCAGCTCGTCGAGGTTGAAGGCGCGCGGCCGTACCACCCGCAGCGACAGGCAGGTGCAGTCGACGGCGACCGGTGGCAGCACCGCGTGCAGCCGGGTGCCGTCGGGCAGCCTGGCGTCCACCCAGGGCCGGGCGTCGTCGAGCCGGCGCCCGGCGACGGTGGCGAGGCGCTGCGCGAGCCGCCGGACCGCGCCCGCGTCGGGGAAGGAGACCGGCGCCAGCTCCAGGCCGCCGCCCCGGTCCACCCAGACCCGGTCCGGGGCGGACACCAGTACGTCGGTCACCGAGGGGTCGGCGAGCAGCGGTTCGAGTGGCCCGCTGCCGACCAGCTCCGACCTGAGCTGCTCGGCGGCACCGAGCACCTCGGCGTCCCCCAGCACCCGGCCCTGCTCCCGCAGTGCCTGCGCCACCCGCGCGGGCGTCGGTTCCGCCCCGCTCTCGGCGAGCCACCGCCGCACACCGTCGAGCATTCCGGGCGCGGCGCCGGGACTCCTCTGCGCAACCGTCACCAGAGACCGCGCGGAATCCCGCGCCCGAGCCCGAGCCCATCCGGAGGCGGACCCCGGCGATCCGCCGGAGCCCGGTCGCAACGATCCGCCGGAGCCCGAGCCCGGCGATCCGCCGGATGCCGGCCCCAGCGATCCGCCGGGTGCCGGTCCCAGCGATGCCCCGGAGGTCCGGCGCCCGATCCCTCCGGCCGTCGAGCCCCCAGGCGATACGGCGGACGGCCGGACCACCCAGCCCGGAACCACCCTCGCGGTCGTCCCGTCGGGCGTCCCCGGGCCTGGGCGCCCCGTCCTCCTCCCCGCGACCGGGGGCCCGGCGGACGCCCCCGTCCCGCCCCGCTCTCCCACGACCACCGCGTCCATCTCGCCCCGCCCTCCACCGCTCACGACCGACCCCGTCCCGCACCTCATGAGCCGCTCCCGCCCCGTCCGTCCGACTCCGCCAGCGCCCGTTCCCAAAAGCCCCGGCAGAAGCGCGCCAGCGGGCCTCGGGAGGGTGTGCCCGGGGGGCGTTTGCTCTCCGTGGCGCGCAGGAGCCCGGACTCGACCGGCACCTCACCGACCAGCGGCAGGCCGAGCAACCGGGCCACCTCGCGGTCGTCGAGTCCGGAGGCGTAGGGCCCGCGCACCGCGACCCGGAGGTCGCGCAGGACCATGCCGACCGCGGCCGCCACCCGGCCCGCCGCCGCGACGGCCCGCAGCTCGGCGGGGACCACGAGGATCCCGATGTCGAGCTGTGCGAGAACCTCGGCGACGCCGTCGTCGACGCGGCGCGGCAGATCCACGACGACCGTGCCACCCCTTCGCCGGGCCGCCGCGAGCACCGCGCGCACCGCCTGGGCCGGTACCGCGACACAGTCGCCCCGGTCCCAGCTGAGCACCCGCAGCGAATGCAGCGCGGGCAGCGACTCCTCCAGGGCGCCGCCGCCGACCCGCCCGCGCGAGGCCGCGAACGCCGGCCACCTCAGCCCGTCGGCCGTCTCGCCGCCGAGGAGGACATCGAGGCCGCCGCCCATCGGATCGGCGTCCACCAGCAGACTGCGCAGCCCCTCCCGCGCGGAGGTGACGGCGAGCGCGCAGGCCAGCGTGGACGCCCCGGCACCGCCCCGGCCGCCGATGACGCCGACGGTGAGGGCCGGACGGCCGACGCCCTCGGCGACGTCGGCGATGCGGTCGACCAGCCACTGCTCGCCGTCGGGCAGCATCAGGACGTGGTCGGCGCCGATCTCGACGGCCCGCTGCCAGATCCCCGAGTCGTCCTGGTCGCGGCCCACGAGGACCACACCCCTTCTCCGCACCGCTCCGCGCAGGCGCCGGGCCACGTCGTCCCCGACGAGGACCAGCGGCGCGGTCTCCCATCCGGTGCGCCGCCCGGGCGCCGGGGGTGCCGGGGACGTCGCCGTCCCGGTCGGTGCCGAAGGCGTCGAACGAGGCGTCACGGGCACCGAGTGGTGCACCTCCGGGGTGGCGCCCGCGGCCGCGCAGAGGCGCAGCAGGTCGTCCAGGAGCTCCGTGTCCTCGGTGACGATGAGGGGTGCGCCCTGCCGTCCTCCGGCGGTGGGCGGCGGGTCGTGCGTGATGGTTCCGGTCATGGCCTTTCCCCTTCGGCGCGGCTCCCGCGGTCGCGCCCGATGTCTCGTGGTCTCTCGCGCGGCCGCACGGCCCGCGATTCGCGGCCGCCCGAAGAACCGGAAACCGGTCTTCGCACGAGCGGCTCGCATCACGCGTCCGGCAAACAGATCCGGCCATGGAACTCGGCACGGCCCGGACGCATGGGAATCACGGTGCAGCGATCCGGGAAATCGTGTGGATCTTGGTCAAAAACTGTGGACAACTCGACGGTTGTGAATATCGACTCACTCGAACCGGTGAGCCTCGCCCGGCCCCGTTCCACTCCGCGTGCGACTCCCGCAGAGCAGTCCGGCAACTACGCTGTGTAGTCGGATAGGGCCGCGACAGAGTCTGGGCCCCGCACCGGCACGGCGCGGGGCCCAGATCAGGGAAAGAGCGAAGAAACCCACCCGGACATGCGACGACCCCCGCCGGGGGGGAGAGCGGGGGTCGTCTCCACGGCCGACTCGGGGGGGGGGAGGAGTCGGACCGGGTTAGCACGGTCGCGAACGATCCGTGACTTCCATGGTGTACCCGAGAGCCTTCTCAGGCAAACCCACGCGCCACAGCTTACGCCGAATGGGCTGCGCCTATGCTCAGGGTCGTGGAAAACCACTCCTTGCCCCACTCCGCGTCTCACTCCACGCCCCGCACGGCGGCCTTCTTTGACCTGGACAAGACGGTCATTGCGAAGTCGAGCACGCTCACCTTCAGCAAGTCGTTCTACCAAGGCGGGCTGATCAACCGCAGGGCTGTGCTGCGCACCGCATACGCCCAGTTCGTCTTCCTCGCCGGCGGTGCCGACCACGACCAGATGGAGCGGATGCGCGAGTACCTCTCCGCGCTGTGCCGCGGGTGGAACGTCCAGTTGGTCAAGGAACTGGTCGCCGAGACCCTGCACGACCTGATCGACCCGATCATCTACGACGAAGCGGCCTCCCTGATCGAGGAGCACCACACCGCGGGCCGCGACGTGGTGATCGTCTCCACGTCGGGCGCCGAGGTCGTCGAGCCGATCGGCGAGCTGCTCGGCGCGGACCGGGTGGTGGCGACCCGCATGATCGTGGGTGACGACGGCTGCTTCACCGGCGAGGTGGAGTACTACGCGTACGGCCCGACCAAGGCGGAGGCGATCCGGGAGCTGGCCGCCTCCGAGGGGTACGACCTGTCCCGCTGCTACGCCTACAGCGACTCGGCGACCGACCTGCCGATGCTGGAGGCCGTGGGCCACCCCCACGCGGTCAACCCGGACCGGGCGCTGCGCCGGGAGGCCCTCGCGCGCGAGTGGCCGATTCTCGATTTCCACCGCCCGGTGCGGCTCAAGCAGCGGATCGGGGGGTTCTCCGTGCCGCCGAGGCCCGCGCTCGTCGCCGCCGCCGCGATAGGCGCCGCGGCGGCGACCGCGGGACTCGTCTGGTACGCGAGCCGACGGCGGTCCACGGCGGCCTGACCGGCCACCTGACGGGCCTTCCTGACGGGCTTCCTGGCCGACCCTTTCCCCGCGTATGAGCGCAAAAGTAAAGAAGTGCGGCGAGGACTTCCGCTTACTGGGGCCCGGTAGTACAAAGGAGTCAACGGCCCGCGAGACCGAGGACATCCGAAAGGATCGCCTTAAACACGCATTTGGCCCCACGGACCGAGCACGGACACCGGGCACCCACGCGACGTCGACCCGTCGATTACGGGCCAGCCGCACCAGGTGACGGGCGAAGTTCCCGACCTGATGGGCATATATCGAGGACGCTTGGTACCCCGGTGGTCGTGCCAGCGGCGGTACGAGCATCCGTACCGCCGCATTTCTGTCCCTTCTGCCCCTTCTGTCCCGTCCACCGGACGGCGCGCCGTTCGCCCTACGCCGCCCCGCGCTGGAGCGCCTCGCAGACCGCCGTCGACTCGCGCGCACCCAGCGCGACGGCCTTGCCGCAGTGGGCGATCCAGGCGGCCATGCCCTCCGGCGTTCCGGAGACGTAGCCGTCGAGCGCCGCGAGGTAGGCCGCGCGCCCCAGCTCGGCGTGGCCGACCTCGGCCGGGCACACCGACTTGGGGTCCAGGCCGCTGCCGACCAGGACGATGCGCTCCGCGGCCCGCGCGACCAGTCCGTTGTGCGAGGCGAAGGGGCGCAGCGCCAGGAGTTCCCCGTGCACCACGGCGGCCGTCACCAGCGCCGGTGCCGAACCGCCGGCCGTGACCAGCGCGGCCAGGCCGTCCAGGCGGCCGTGCGCCTCCTCGGCGTCGGGCAGCGGCAGCTCGACGAGCGGTTCGTCCACCGGCTCGCCCGGCCGGCGGGGGCGCCCCACCTCGTCGGCCTTCTCCGCCGCCGCCACCAGATGCAGCCGGGCCAGCACCCGCAGCGGCGACTGCCGCCAGATGGACAGCAGCTGCCCCGCCTCGGCGGTCAGCCGCAGCGCGGCGCCCACCGCGCGCGCGTCGTCGTCGCCGCTGAAGTCGCTGCGCCGACGCACCTCCTCCAGGGCCCAGTCCGCCCCGGACAGCGCCGCCGAGCCCCGGGCGCCGCGCAGTGCCGCCTCGGAGGTGATCTCGTTGCTGCGGCGCCGCATGACCCGGTGGCCGTAGACGCGGTCCACGGCCTTGCGTACGGACTCCACGGACTCGGCCACGCCGGGCAGGTCGCCCAGGGCCGCGAGCGGATCGGCGTTCGCGCCTGTCGTACTCATGAGTAAGACCCTACGCAACCCGGCGCCGCGCCCCACGAATGAGTGGTCTTCTTCACCCCTCACCCGCCGCGGATGCCACCTACAGCTATCGAGCCACTACGCTTGGTGAACATGAAAATTGCTTTCGTCGGGAAGGGCGGCAGCGGCAAGACCACCCTGTCCTCCCTGTTCGTCCGCCACCTCACCGCCACCGGCGCGCCCGTCGTCGCGATCGACGCCGACATCAACCAGCACCTGGGAGCCGCGCTGGGCCTCGACGACGCGGAGGCGGCCGGGCTGCCCGCGATGGGCGAGCACCTCCCGCTGATCAAGGACCATCTGCGCGGAAGCAATCCGCGGATCGCCTCCGCCGAGAAGATGATCAAGACGACGCCGCCCGGCGAGGGCTCGCGTCTGCTGCGGGTGCGCGAGGACAACCCGGTCTACGACGCCTGCGCCCGGCCGGTGGAACTCGACGGCGGGACCGTCCGTTTGATGGTCACCGGACCCTTCACGGACGCCGACCTGGGAGTCGCCTGCTACCACTCCAAGACCGGAGCGGTGGAGCTGTGCCTGAACCACCTGGTCGACGGCCGTGACGAGTACGTCGTGGTGGACATGACCGCGGGCTCGGACTCGTTCGCCTCCGGGATGTTCACCCGCTTCGACATCACATTCCTCGTCGCCGAGCCGACCCGGAAGGGGGTCTCCGTCTACCGCCAGTACAAGGAGTACGCCCGCGACTTCGGCGTCACCCTGAGGGTCGTCGGCAACAAGGTGCAGGGTCAGGACGACCTCGACTTCCTGCGCGACCAGGTCGGGGACGACCTGCTGGTCACCGTCGGGCACTCGGACTGGGTGCGCGCCATGGAGAAGGGCCGCCCGCCCCGGTTCGAGCTCCTGGAGGAGGCCAACGGCCGGGCGCTGCGCGCGCTGCACACGGCCGTCGACGCGACGTACGAGCTGCGGGACTGGGAGCGCTACACCCGGCAGATGGTCCACTTCCACCTGAAGAACGCCGCCAGTTGGGGCAACGAGCGCACCGGGGACGACCTGGCGGCGCAGGTCGACCCCGGTTTCGTCCTCGGCGAGGAGGTCGCCGCCCCCGCGTGACCCGCGGGCCACCGCGCCCTCGCACTCTCCGGGGCGCCCGGCGGCCCGGTGCTACCGCTTGGCGGCCGGCGCCCCGGGCACGCCCTTCGGCGCCGGTGCGGGCGCGGCCGACAGGAAGGACGCCCAGCCCTTGTCGGGAGCCTCGCCCACACCGAGGGTGCGCAGCTTCTTCAGCACCTTCGGGTCCTGGGCGTCCAGCCAGTCCGCGAGCTGCCGGAAGGAGACGCAGCGCACCTCCTCCTTGGTGCACACCGTCTCCACGACCTCCTCCACGGCGCGCATGTAGGTGCCGCCGTTCCAGGACTCGAAGTGGTTGCCGATGATCAGAGGCGCGCGGTTCCCGTCGTAGGCCCGCTCGAAGCCCTGGAGCAGGCTGTCACGCATCTGGTCGCCCCAGAACTCGCGCTTGGCGGGGTCGCCCTGGGTGGCGGTGCCCGACTGGTTGACCATGTAGTTGTAGTCCATGGTGAGCTGCTCGTAGGAGTGGCCGGGGAACGGCACGAGCTGCATCGACAGGTCCCACAGGCCCTCCTTCTTCGACGGCCAGACCTGGTTGTTCACCCCGCTGCTGTCGTAGCGGAGGCCCATCTGGCTGGCGGCCTTCACGAAGTTCTTCTGGCCCTCCAGGCACGGGGTGCGGGCGCCGATCAGCTCCTTGTCGTAGTCGAAGGGCAGCGGCGCCGCGTTCTTCATCCCGGTGTTGGACTTCCAGGTCTTCACGAACTGCTTGGCCTGGCTGATCTCCTCCTTCCACTCCTCGACGGACCACTCGCCGACCCCGCCGCCGGCGCCGCAGAAGTGCCCGTTGAAGTGGGTGCCGATCTCGTTGCCCTCCTGCCACGCCAGCCGCAGCTGCTTCACGGTGTCGGCGATGCCCTGCTCGTCGTTGAAGCCGATGTCCGAGCGGCCCGGGGAGTGCTGGGGCGGGTTGTACAGGTCTCGCTTCTCGGTCGGCAGCATGTACACGCCGCTCAGGAAGTACGTCATCGTGGCGTTGTTCTCCTTGGCCACGTCGCGGAAGTGGGAGAACAGCTTCTGGCTGTCCTCACCCGCGCCGTCCCACGAGAACACCACGAACTGCGGGGGCTTCTGGCCCGGCTTGAGGCGTTCGGGCCGGGGCAGGTGCGGCTGGGCGCCGGTGTACGCGGTGGAACCGTCACCGATCAGCCGGACCGCGTTCTTGGGCGCCGGTGCCGCTTTCCCCTTTTCCTTCTCCGGAACTTGTGTCCCTTCGCCGGAACCGCTGCCGTTGTCGATCGCGCAACCGGCGAGCGACGCGGCGCAGATCGCGGCGACCACGGCGCGCGCGGCCATCCTGTGGGAGGCCATCCTGCGGGTGGCGGCCATGTCCGCCCACCTTCTTCCTTCTCTCGGGCCAACGCCGACTAGGCGATGTCGGGTGCTGAGCCGGGCCGTGCCGTCAGCGCCGTCAAGGTGACACGGAAATGAGAAGGAATTAGTACGACAAGCCGATGAAATAACTGATCCACCCGAATGCGCGGGGCGTTACTCCATTCGCGCTAAAAACCTATGCCTCTTCTTTACTCTGAATTACTCTCTATTTACTCGCTGTAATCGAACGCATCCTCAGGAGACGGGAACATGTCAGCCTGCGTCCCCGCCCGCGCCGATTCGGCCCGGACCAAGCACGTCCACCCGCCCCACAGCCCGCCGCCCGGCGGCCCCCGGCGCTTCCGCGTCGCGGGCGCCGACGTCTCGGCCGCCATCGCGGTCTTCCTGATCGCCCTGCCCCTCTCCCTGGGCATCGCCCTCGCCACCGGCGCCCCCCTCCAGGCCGGCCTCGTCGCCGCCGCGGTGGGCGGCATCGTCGCCGGACGCATCGGCGGCTGCCCGCTCCAGGTCAGCGGCCCCGCCGCCGGACTCACCGTGGTCACCGCCGACCTCATCCAGCGCTACGGCTGGCGTACGACCTGCGCCATCACCGTCCTCGCCGGCATCGCCCAGCTGGGGCTCGGCTGCCTGCGCGTGGCGCGCTCGGCGCTCGCCGTGAGCCCCGCCATCGTGCACGGCATGCTCGCCGGCATCGGCGTCACCATCGCCGTCGCCCAGCTGCACATCGTCCTCGGCGGCACCCCGCAGAGCTCCGTGCCCGACAACCTGGTCGCGCTGCCCGCCCAGTTGGCCGACCTGCACCCCGCCGACGTGGCCGTGAGCGTGCTGACCCTGACCCTCCTGCTGCTCTGGCCCCGCCTCCCCGGCCGGGCCGGGGAGATCCTGGGCAAGGTGCCCGCCGCCCTGATCGCCGTCGCCGGTGCCACCGCCGTCGCCGCCCTCACCGGGCTCCGCCTGCCCAAGGTCGACCTGCCGTCCTGGAGCAGCCACGCCCTGGCCTCGCTGCCCGAGGGACCGGTGCTGGGACTCGTCGCCGCCGTCCTCACCACCACGCTCGTGTGCAGCGTGCAGTCCCTGCTCGGCGCGGTCGCCGTGGACAAGCTGGTCGCCGCCCGGCCCGCGCTGACCGGCCGCGTCCAGCGCTCCGACCTCGACCGCGAACTGCTCGGCCAGGGCGCCGCCAACATCGTCTCCGGGTCGCTCGGCGGACTGCCCATCGCCGGTGTGGCCGTGCGCAGTTCCGCGAACGTGGCGGCGGGCGCCGTCAGCCGGAACTCCACGATGCTGCACGGCGTTCTCGTAGTGATCGCCACGCTGCTGCTGGTCCCGGCCCTGGAGCTCATCCCGCTCGCCTCGCTCGCCGCCCTAGTCATGGCCGTCGGCCTCAAGATGATCTCGCTGAACCACATTCGTACGGTGACCCGCCACCGCGAGGTGCTGGTCTACGCGGTCACCACCTGCGGCGTGGTGTTCCTCGGCGTCCTGGAGGGCGTCGCGCTCGGCATCGCCGTCGCCGTCGGCGTCGCCCTGCACCGCCTCACCCGCACCCGGATCACCCGCGACGACATGGAGGGGGTCCACCACGTACACGTACGGGGGCAGTTGACCTTCCTCGCCGTGCCGCGGCTCAGCCGGATCCTGCACCAGGTGCCCCACGGGGCGGACGCCGTCGTCGAGCTGGACGGGTCCTTCATGGACCACGCGGCGTACGAGACGCTCCAGGACTGGCAGAAGACGCACACCGCGCACGGCGGCTCCGTCGACATCACCGGCCGCCGGCCCGGCACCCGCATCTCCGAACCGGCCGAGGTGGACGGCTGCCGCTGCCGCCCCTGGACACCCTGGCGCAACCACCAGTGCGAACGCCCGCCGAAGGCACCGGCGTCCGGCACGGACCGGCAGGCCGCCCCGGGCGGCTCCCCCGGCCGGCCCTCCGACGGATCGCCTGGCACCACGACCCGCCCGAACGCCCCCGGCACGACCAGCGCGTCCCCGGCATCCGGTGCGACCGACGAACCTCCCGGACACGAACTCGCCCGTGGCATCAGCGCGTTCCACCGCAACACCGCCCCGCTGATGCGCCGCGAGCTGGCCCGGCTGGCCCGGGAAGGACAGCAGCCCTCCCAGTTGTTCCTGACCTGCGCCGACTCCCGGGTGGTCACGTCGATGATCACCTCCAGTGGCCCCGGCGACCTCTTCGTGGTGCGCAACGTCGGCAACTTCGTGCCGCTGCCCGGCGAGGAGAGCGGCGACGACTCGGTGGCCGCCGCGATCGAGTACGCCGTGGACGTGCTGAAGGTACGGTCCATCACGGTGTGCGGGCACTCCGGGTGCGGGGCGATGCAGGCGCTGCTCGGCACGAACCCCGGGGGCGCGCGCACGCCCCTCCAGCGGTGGCTGCGGCACGGGCTGCCGAGCCTGGAGCGCGCGCCCGCGGTCGTGGCCACGGCCGGGGACGACCGCACCCGGCCCCGGCCGGCCGGACGGGCACCCGCGGACGCCGCCGAGCGGCTGTGCCTGGCCAACGTGGTCCAGCAGCTGGAGCATCTGCGCGCCCACGAGTCGGTGGCCCGGGCGCTGGGCGCCGGGGACCTGGAGCTGCACGGCATGTACTTCCACGTCGGCGAGGCGCAGTCGTACCTGCTGTCCGAGGACGCGGACGGCGGCGTGTTCGAGCTGGTGCGGGAGACGAACCCGACCGGCTGACCCGGGGACCGTCCGGCGGTCCGTCCGGGCCGCTCCCGGGGAGCCGCGGCGCGGGCCGGTGTGAGAGGCGTTACACACACTGAACCCCGCGCCGCCGGCTTCCGTGGGTACGGGTGACCACGGACCACGAAGGTGACGCGGCGGCAGACGGCGGCCGGAACAGGTCTAAACCATTTGCCCGTCGACCCTTGTCATCGGCCCCCCGGGTCTGATGAGCTGTGGCCTGGGACACAACGGACAACCCTGAGAAAGGGAGATGTCGTGAGCAACGAATCCTTGGCCAACCTGCTCAAGGAAGAACGCAGGTTCGCACCCCCCGCCGACCTGGCCGCGCACGCCAACGTCACGGCGGAGGCGTACGAACGGGCCAAGGCTGACAGGCTCGGCTTCTGGGCCGAGCAGGCCCGCCGCCTGACCTGGGCGAAGGAGCCGACCGAGACGCTCGACTGGTCGAACCCGCCGTTCGCCAAGTGGTTCAAGGACGGCACGCTGAACGTCGCCTACAACTGCGTCGACCGGCACGTGGAGGCCGGCCACGGCGACCGCGTCGCCATCCACTTCGAGGGCGAGTCCGGCGACGGCCGCGCCCTCACCTATGCCCAGCTCAAGGACGAGGTCTCCAAGGCCGCCAACGCCCTGCTGGAGCTGGGCGTGCAGAAGGGCGACCGGGTCGCCATCTACATGCCGATGATCCCCGAGACGGCGATCGCGATGCTGGCCTGCGCCCGCATCGGCGCCCCGCACTCGGTCGTCTTCGGCGGCTTCTCCTCGGACGCGCTGGCCACCCGCATCCAGGACGCCGACGCCCGCGTCGTCATCACCGCCGATGGCGGCTACCGGCGCGGCAAGCCGTCCGCCCTCAAGCCGGCCGTCGACGAGGCCGTCGAGCGCGCCGGGATCGTCGAGCACGTGCTCGTCGTCCGCCGCACCGGCCAGGACGTCGCCTGGGACGACTCCCGGGACAAGTGGTGGCACGAGACCGTCGACCGGCAGTCCGCCGAGCACACGCCCGAGGCGTTCGACGCCGAGCACCCGCTGTTCATCCTGTACACGTCCGGCACGACGGGTAAGCCCAAGGGCATCCTGCACACCTCCGGCGGCTACCTCACGCAGACGGCGTACACGCACTGGGCCGTCTTCGACCTCAAGCCGGAGACCGACGTCTTCTGGTGCACCGCCGACGTCGGCTGGGTCACCGGGCACTCCTACATCGTCTACGGCCCGCTCGCCAACGGCGCGACGCAGGTCATGTACGAGGGCACCCCGGACACCCCGCACCAGGGCCGGTTCTGGGAGATCGTGCAGAAGTACGGCGTGACGATCCTGTACACGGCGCCGACCGCGATCCGGACGTTCATGAAGTGGGGCGACGACATCCCCGCCAAGTTCGACCTGTCCTCCCTGCGCGTCCTCGGCTCGGTCGGCGAGCCGATCAACCCCGAGGCGTGGATCTGGTACCGCAAGAACATCGGCGCGGACGCCACCCCGGTCGTCGACACCTGGTGGCAGACCGAGACCGGCTCGATGATGATCACGCCGCTGCCGGGTGTCACGGAGGCCAAGCCGGGCTCCGCCCAGCGCCCGCTGCCCGGCATCTCGGCCACCGTCGTCGACGACGAGGCCAACGAGGTGCCGAACGGGGGCGGCGGCTACCTGGTCCTCACCGAGCCGTGGCCGTCGATGCTGCGCACCATCTGGGGCGACGACCAGCGATTCATCGACACCTACTGGTCCCGCTTCGAGGGCAAGTACTTCGCCGGCGACGGCGCCAAGAAGGACGACGACGGCGACATCTGGCTGCTCGGCCGCGTCGACGACGTGATGCTCGTCTCCGGCCACAACATCTCCACCACCGAGGTCGAGTCGGCCCTCGTCTCGCACCCGTCGGTCGCCGAGGCGGCCGTGGTCGGCGCGGCGGACGAGACCACCGGCCAGGCCATCGTGGCCTTCGTCATCCTGCGCGGCACGGCCGCCGAGAGCGACGACCTGGTCACCGAGCTGCGCGCCCACGTCGGCGCCACGCTCGGCCCGATCGCCAAGCCCCAGCGGATCCTGCCGGTGGCGGAGCTGCCGAAGACCCGCTCCGGCAAGATCATGCGGCGCCTGCTGCGCGACGTCGCGGAGAATCGACAGCTCGGGGACGTCACCACCCTGACGGACTCGACGGTCATGGACCTCATCCAGTCGAAGCTCCCGGCGGCGCCCAGCGAGGACTGAGCCACGCACCCCGAGGGCACCCGGCGCCGGACGCGCGCCGGGTGCCCTCGCCCTGTGCGCCACCCGGGGCACGGGTAAGCTGGACAGACGTAAGAGAATCATCAAGATCCTCATGGTGCGCCGGGAAGTCTGGTCGGCATGTGTTCCGTGCTGCCCACCCACCGGAGGTTCTCCCCGTGACCGCGCCCCGCACCCCCCGCAAGGCCTTCGGGCGGCTGTCCCTCCCGGAGCGCACCTACCTCGCGGACGCGCTGCGCACCGAGACCGTCGGCGGCGTCCTGCTGCTGCTCGCCGCGATCGCCGCCCTGGTGTGGGCGAACATACCGGCACTGCACGACAGCTACGAGAGCGTCAGCCACTTCCACTTCGGCCCCGCGGCGCTCGGTCTCGACCTGTCGGTCGCGCACTGGGCCGCCGACGGGCTCTTGGCGATCTTCTTCTTCGTCGCCGGCATCGAACTCAAACGCGAACTCGTCGCCGGTGACCTGAAGGACCCCAAGGCCGCCGCGCTCCCGGTGGTGGCGGCGCTGTGCGGCATGGTCGTACCGGCGCTCGTCTACACCGTCACCAACACCGCGGGCGGCGGCTCCCTGGCCGGGTGGGCCGTGCCGACCGCCACCGACATCGCCTTCGCACTGGCCGTACTCGCCGTCATCGGCACCTCGCTGCCGAGCGCCCTGCGCGCCTTCCTGCTGACCCTCGCCGTCGTCGACGACCTGTTCGCCATCCTGGTCATCGCGGTCTTCTTCACCGACACCCTGAACTTCGCCGCGCTGGGCGGCGCGGTCGTCGGCCTCGTCGTCTTCTGGCTGCTGCTGCGCAAGGGGGTGCGCGGCTGGTACGTGTACGTCCCGCTCGGCCTGGTGATCTGGGCCCTGATGTACAACAGCGGCGTCCACGCCACCATCGCCGGCGTCGCGATGGGCCTGATGCTGCGCTGCCACCGGCGCGAGGGCGAGGACCACTCCCCCGGCGAGCGCATCGAGCACCTGGTGCGCCCGCTGTCGGCGGGCCTGGCCGTTCCGCTGTTCGCGCTGTTCAGCGCGGGTGTGGCCATCTCCGGCGGGGCGCTGGCGGACGTGTTCACCCGGCCGGAGACCCTCGGTGTCGTGCTCGGGCTGGTCGTCGGCAAGACGCTGGGCATCTTCTTCGGCACCTGGCTGACCTCCCGCTTCACCCGGGCCTCGCTCAGCGACGACCTCGAGTGGGCGGACGTGTTCGCGGTGGCGACCCTGGCCGGCATCGGGTTCACCGTCTCGCTGCTCATCGGCGAGCTGGCCTTCGAGGGCGACGCGGCGATGACCGACCGGGCCAAGGCCGCCGTCCTGACCGGCTCGCTCATCGCGGCGGCCCTGGCGACGGTGCTGCTGAAGATACGGAACGCGAAGTACCGGGGGATGGTCGCCGAGGAGGAGCGCGACGACGACCTCAGCGGCGTACCGGACATCTACGAGGAGGACGACCCCGCGTACCACCTGCGCGTGGCCGCCGTCTACGAGAGGAAGGCCGCCGAGCACCGCCGGATCGCCGAGGAGATGGAGTCGGCGCGGCTTGCCGAAGTGGCGGGCGGGGCAGGCGATGAGGACGACCGTCCGGCATGATCTGACGAGACGGTACAAAAGACGGAACCGTACTCAGACGAGCCAGCAGAAGAGGGAGACCGCGATGAGCGCACCCGACGGCAGCCCGGTCGGCACCGAACGCAGCATCGGCCAGCTGTTCGCCTCGGCGACCACCGAAATGTCGGCGCTCGTGCACGACGAGATCGCGCTGGCGAAGGCGCAGCTGAAGCAGGACGTCAAACGAGGGGCGACGAGCGGCGGCGCGTTCTCCGCCGCGGGCCTGCTCCTGGTGTTCTCGCTGCCGATGCTGAGCTTCGCGCTGGCCTACGGCATCCGGACCTGGAGCCACTGGAACCTCGCGGTCTGCTTCCTGCTCTCCTTCGCGGCCAACGTCCTGATCGCGGGCCTCCTCGCGCTGATCGGCGTCGTCTTCGCGAAGAAGGCCAAGAAGGGCCGCGGCCCGCAGAAGGTCGCCGCCTCGGTGAAGCAGTCCGCGGGCGTGCTCCAGAACGCCAAGCCGCACCCGCGCCCGGAACTGCCCGCGGACCGGTCCCCCGAAGCGTTCGAGGCTGTGGCACGCTCGACCTCATGACGGGCTCCAGCACTCCTTCGGGGCACTCCCCCTCGCCGCAGCACCCCCACCCCACCTCGGTCGTGCGCCTCGGCATCCCGGGCGGGCCCGAGGTGACCCACCGGGACGTCGCGGCCAACGGCGCCCGCTTCCACATCGCCGAGCTGGGCGACGGACCGCTGGTGCTGCTGCTGCACGGTTTCCCGCAGTTCTGGTGGACCTGGCGGCACCAACTGGTGGCGCTCGCCGACGCCGGTTTCCGCGCGGTCGCCATGGACCTGCGCGGCGTCGGCGGCAGCGACCGCACCCCGCGCGGCTACGACCCCGCGGGCCTCGCCCTCGACATCACCGGCGTGGTCCGCTCCCTCGGCGAGCCGGACGCCGCGCTGGTCGGTCACGACCTCGGCGGCTACCTGGCCTGGACGGCCGCCGCGATGCGGCCCAAGCTCGTGCGGCGGCTCGCGGTGTCCTCGATGCCGCACCCCCGGCGCTGGCGCTCGGCCATGCTCGGGGACGTCCGCCAGAGCCGGGCGGGCTCCTACATCTGGGGCTTCCAGCGCCCCTGGGTGCCGGAGCGTCAACTGACCGCGGACGACGGGGCGCTGGTCGGCCGGCTGCTCCACGACTGGTCCGGGCCGCGGCTCCTCGACGAGGAGGCGGTGACGGCGTACCGGCGCGCCATGTGCATCCCCTCCACGGCGCACTGCTCGGTCGAGCCGTACCGCTGGCTGGTGCGCTCCCTGGCCCGGCCGGACGGCATCCAGTTCTACCGCCGGATGAAGCGGCCGGTGCGGGTGCCGACCCTGCACCTGCACGGCTCCCTGGACCCCGTGATGCGGACGCGGAGCGCCGCGGGATCGGGGCAGTACGTCGAAGCGCCGTACCGCTGGCGGCTGTTCGACGGGCTCGGGCACTTCCCGCACGAAGAGGACCCGGTCGCCTTCTCCACCGAACTGGTCAACTGGCTGAAGGATCCCGAACCGGATCGGTGACCGTCCGGTGTCCGTCCGGTGAGCGATCGGTGACCGAACGGACGCGCCCGGTATCCATATCGGAACGCTTGTCCTATGAACGGCCACTTGCCCGACGCATAGGCCAATTGGGCGCCCCGGAAGCGGTTATCGACCTTCAGGCGGGGGCACACGTCCCGGTATGGGCTGGACGCACGACTACAGTGACGTAGCACGCGACGGCCGCTCCACGAGCGGCGTGAGCAGTACCCACCGACCTGGCGGCACCCCGCAACTCGCGGGTGCGGACCTTCGAGTGGGCATTCCGCGCATCCTGCGCCGCCGGGCCCGCTGGGTCTCCGTACGCCTGCGCCATCCGCGGACCTGAGACACCGGTCCCACGCCCCGACGCCCCGACACCTCCCGGACCCGGGGGGCGTAGGCCTAGAGCGCGCAGCTGTCGCTGTCCACCTGCTGACCGGCGGTGCGGCCCTTGCTGATGTCCTCGCGGATCTCGTCCACGGTGAGCGCGTAGCCGGTGTCGGGGTCGTCCAGGGACTTGGCGAAGACCACCCCGTACACCTCGCCCTTCGGCGTCAGCAGCGGGCCGCCGGAGTTGCCCTGACGGACGGTCGCGTACAGCGAGTAGACGTCTCGGCGGACGGTGTCGCGGTGGTAGATGTCCGGTCCGTTGGCCGTGATCCGCCCGCGCACCCGCGCGGCGCGGACGTCGTACGCCCCGTTCTCCGGGAAGCCCGCGACGATCGCGCCGTCGTCGCCCTCCGCGTCCTCGTCGGTGAACCGGAGGGCGGGCGCGTCCAGTTCCGGCACGTCCAGGACGGCGATGTCGCGCTGCCAGTCGTAGAGGACGACCGTCGCGTCGTACTTGCGGCCCTCGCCGCCTATCTGCACGGTGGGTTCGTCGACGCCGCCCACGACGTGGGCGTTGGTCATGACGCGGCGGTCGGCGAAGACGAAGCCGGTGCCCTCCAGGACCTTGCCGCAGTCCGGGGCGGTGCCCATGACCTTGACGATGGAGCGCTTGGCACCGGCGGCGACCGGGCTGTTCGCCAGGGCCGGGTCCGGCGGCAGCGTGTCGGGGATCGACTCGTTGGAGAACGGGCTGAAGACCTGCGGGAAGCCGTTCTTGTCGAGAACCGACGTGAAGCTGTCGAACCAGTTGTCGGCACCGGCGGGCAGCACCTGCTGCACCCCCGCCAGCACCGTGGACTGCCGCACCTCCTTGCCGACCGTCGGCATCGTGGTGCGCGCCAGGGCGGAGCCGAGCAGCCAGGCGACCAGGAGCATGGCGACGACGTTGACCAGGGCGCCGCCGGTGGCGTCCAGGGCGCGGGCCGGGGACCAGGTGATGTAGCGGCGCAGCTTGTTGCCCAGATGGGTCGTCAGGGCCTGGCCGACGGAGGCGCACACGATGACGACCACGACCGCGACGACGGCGGCGGTGGTGCTCACCTCCGCGTTGTCCGTCAGCGCGTCCCAGATCACCGGGAGCAGGTAGACGGCGACGAGACCGCCGCCGAGGAAGCCGATCACCGACAGGATGCCGACGACGAAGCCCTGGCGGAAGCCGACGATCGCGAACCAGACGGCGGCCAGCAGCAACAGGATGTCCAGCACGTTCACCGATTCAGGCCTCGTCTTGTCGTCTGCGGTACGCAGGCCACCCTGTCATGCGCGCCAGTCCAGCGGGACCTGCTTCTCCCGGTCCCACGGGCGCTCCCAGCCCGCGAAGTGCAGCAACCGGTCGATGAGGCCGGCGGTGAAGCCCCACACGAGCGCCGATTCGACCAGGAATGCCGGGCCCCGGTGACCGCTGGGGTGGAGGGTCGTCACCCGGTTGGCGGGGTCCGTGAGATCCGCCACGGGGACCGTGAAGACGCGCGCCGTCTCGGCCGGGTCGACGACGCCGACGGGGGTGGGCTCGCGCCACCAGCCCAGCACCGGGGTGACGACGAAGCCGCTCACCGGGATGTACAGCTTGGGCAGGACCCCGAAGAGCTGGACGCCGGCCGGGTCGAGCCCGGTCTCCTCCTCGGCCTCGCGCAGGGCGGCCCGCAGCGGACCGTCACCGCGCGGATCGCCGTCCTCGGGGTCGAGGGCACCGCCCGGGAAGGCAGGCTGGCCGGGGTGGGAACGCAGGGAGCCGGCCCGCTCCATGAGCAGCAGCTCCGGGCCACGCCCGGCCCCGTCGCCGCCCTCGCCCTCGCGGGTGCCGTCGCCGAAGAGGATCAGGACGGCGGACTGGCGGCCCGCGCCGTCCGCCGGGGGCAGGAAGCGGCTCAGCTGGGTGGGCCGGACCGTCTCGACGGCCCGCACCACGGGGTCCAGCCAGCCGGGCAGCCCCTCCTTGCTGAGCATCACGCTCCCGGCGTGACCCCTCGCGGGGCCCTGCGTGTCGCTCGCCCGTGTCATCTCCACCCCCGTCCTGCCGACTCCAACGCCCGACGCCCCCGAGATCGTTCCGTCACCCTGCCCCCAGCGGCGGTGCCGGCTTCCCGCCCGCGTCCAGGTAGGCCTGCGGGGGCTTCAGCCGCTGCCCCGAGAGGCCGCCCTTCTCGTACTTCAGCAGCTTCTTCGCCTTCTCCGGGTCCGTCTCGCCCTCGCCGTACGCCGGGCACAGCGGGGCGATGGGGCAGGCGCCGCAGGCGGGCTTGCGGGCGTGGCAGATGCGGCGGCCGTGCCAGATCACGTGGTGGGAGAGGTCGGTCCAGTCGCTCTTCGGGAAGAGCGCGCCGACGGCGGCCTCGATCTTGTCCGGGTCGGTCTCCTCGGTCCACCGCCAGCGGCGCACCAGGCGCTGGAAATGCGTGTCCACGGTGATGCCGGGGCGGCCGAACGCGTTGCCGAGCACGACGAAGGCGGTCTTGCGGCCGACGCCGGGCAGCTTGACGAGGTCCTCGAGGCGTCCGGGGACCTCGCCCCCGAAGTCCTCCGACAGGGCCTTGGACAGCCCTATGACCGACTTGGTCTTGGCCCGGAAGAAGCCGGTCGGGCGCAGGATCTCCTCGACCTCCTCGGGGACGGCGGCGGCCAGGTCCTCGGGGGTCGGGTACTTGGCGAACAGGGCGGGCGTCGTCTGGTTGACCCTGAGGTCGGTGGTCTGGGCGGACAGCACCGTGGCCACGACCAGCTGGAACGGGTTCTCGAAGTCCAGCTCCGGGTGGGCGTACGGGTAGACCTCTGCGAGTTCGCGGTCGATACGGCGGGCGCGGCGGACCAGCGCGGTGCGCGACTCGCCGCGCGGCGGCTTCGCGGCGACGGTCTTCGCCGGGGCGACGCCCTTGACGGCGGCGGTGG
The DNA here is from genome assembly GCF_044765285.1 of Streptomyces sp. NPDC102490. Classification (NCBI taxonomy): domain Bacteria; kingdom Bacillati; phylum Actinomycetota; class Actinomycetes; order Kitasatosporales; family Streptomycetaceae; genus Streptomyces; species Streptomyces sp. NPDC102490. The sequence goes on along the minus strand of NZ_JBIWJU010000002.1, from coordinate 567,992 downwards.
CCTTCTTCGGGGCGACGGCGGGCTTCTTGGCGGGCGCCTGCCTCGTGAGCGGCGCGGCCTTCTTCGCGGGGCTCGCCTTCTTGACCGCGGAGGTCTTCTTCGCCGCGGAGGTCTTCTTCGCCGCGGAGGTCTTCTTGGCCGCGGAGGTCTTCTTGGCCGCGGGGGCCCTCTTGGCCGCGGACGTCTTCTCAGCGGCGGGGCTCTTCTCGCTCGCGGCGGACTTCTTGGCCGCAGTGGCCTTCTTCGCAGGCGTCTTCTTCGCAGGCGCCTTCTTCGCGGGCGCCTTCTTCGGGGGCGTCTTCTTCGCAGGCGTCTGCTCGCTCCCGGCGTTCTTCTCGGTCGCGGCGGACTCCTCGCTCGCGGCGCTCTTCTTCACGGCACCCTTCTCCGCAGTCACCCTCTTGGCAGGCACTGCCTTCTTTGTCGCTTTCGCCGATTTCCTACCGCCATCGGGACCCTGTTCGCCCACAGCGGAATCGCGACGTACACCCACCCGCGCAGCCCCCTAGGCCTGTGCTCTCACCGGCGATTTGGACACCCGGCCAGCCTACGACCCGGCACCGACATCCGCCCCGGACCTCGAAGACCGGCGTCCAATTGGACCCCTGCCGCGTACCCCGGGACATCAGTGCGGCATCCTTGTGACAGATCACACTGTTTGGACTGTCCGGCAAAATGGGCACCACGGACCCCTGGTACACCGGGGGAACAAGATCCTCTGAGCCGGTCGACAAGGAGAGAACTCGTGGACGACGTTCTGCGGCGCAACCCGCTCTTCGCGGCGCTCGACGACGAGCAATCCGCGGAGCTCCGCGCCTCCATGAGTGAGGTGACCCTCGCCCGCGGCGACACCCTGTTCCACGAGGGGGACCCCGGAGACCGCCTCTACGTGGTCACGGAAGGCAAGGTCAAGCTCCACCGCACGTCCCCCGACGGGCGCGAGAACATGCTGGCGGTCGTCGGCCCCAGCGAGCTGATCGGCGAGCTGTCGCTCTTCGACCCGGGCCCGCGCACGGCGACCGGCACCGCGCTGACCGAGGTCAAGCTGCTCGCCCTCGGCCACGGCGACCTCCAGCCCTGGCTGAACGTCCGGCCCGAGGTCGCCACCGCACTGCTGCGCGCCGTCGCGCGCCGTCTGCGCAAGACCAACGACGCCATGTCGGACCTGGTCTTCTCGGACGTCCCCGGCCGCGTCGCCCGCGCCCTGCTGGACCTCTCGCGCCGCTTCGGCGTGCAGTCCGAGGAGGGCATCCACGTGGTGCACGACCTGACGCAGGAGGAGCTGGCCCAGCTGGTCGGCGCGTCCCGCGAGACGGTCAACAAGGCCCTGGCCGACTTCGCCCAGCGCGGCTGGCTCCGGCTGGAAGCCCGCGCGGTGATCCTGCTGGACGTGGAGCGGCTGGCCAAGCGCTCCCGCTGACCTGCGGGAGCCCTACTCGGGCAGCTGGATGAGCCCGTGCTCGCCCAGGTACTCCAACTGCGCCCGCACCGACAGCTCCGCCGCCGGCCACAGGGAGCGGTCGACGTCCGCGTACACGTGGGCGACGACCTCGCCCGGCGTGCGGTGGCCGTCCTCCACCGCCGTCTCGACCTGGGCGAGGCGGTGGGCGCGATGGGCGAGGTAGTACTCCACGACGCCCTGGGCGTCCTCCAGCACGGGCCCGTGCCCCGGGAGCACCGTGTGCACCCCGTCGTCGGCCGTGAGCGACCTGAGCCTGCGCAGCGAGTCCAGGTAGTCGCCGAGACGGCCGTCGGGGTGGGCCACCACCGTCGTGCCGCGCCCCAGGACGGTGTCGCCCGTCAGAACCGCCCGGTCGGCCGGGAGATGGAAGCACAGGGAGTCCGCCGTGTGCCCCGGGGTCGGTACGACCCTCAGCTCCAGGCCGCCGACCTCGATCACCTCACCGGCCGCCAGCCCCTCGTCGCCCAGCCGCAGCGCCGGGTCCAGTGCCCGTACGTGCGTGCGGGTCAGCTCGGCGAAGCGCGCCGCGCCCTCCGCGTGGTCCGGGTGACCGTGCGTCAGCAGCGTCAGCGCGACCCGCTTGCCGGCCCGCTCGGCCGTGTCGACGACGTTGTGCAGGTGGGCGTCGTCCAGCGGGCCCGGGTCGACGACGACGGCCAGGTCGGAGTCGGGTTCGGCGAGGATCCAGGTGTTCGTGCCGTCCAGGGTCATCGCCGAGGCGTTGGGCGCCAGGACGTTCACCGCGCGCGCGGTGGCCGGTCCCGACAGGACGCCGCCCCGCGGCTGTCCGGGCAGTGTTGCTGCGTCCGTCATGCGGGGGCTCCCCCGGTCGGGTCGGAAGGTGTCGCCGGTGCCGCCGCCGCACTCGGGACGTGCTTGGTGAACTCGTCGTGTCCCGGCCAGGAGAGCACGACCTCGTCGCCGGACAGCCGCGCGCGAGCCAGTACCGGTGTCATGTCGCGGCCGGGAGCCGACGCCAGCGCCTCGGCCGCCGTACCGCACTCCGCCAGACCGCGCAGGGTCGCCACGGTGGGCGGCATCATCAGCAGCTCGCCCCGGTCGTACCCGGCCGCCGCGTCCGCCGGGGTGATCCACACCGTGTGGTCGGCCTCCGTGGACGCGTTGCGCGTGCGCTGCCCCGCGGGGAGCGCGGCCACGAAGAACCACGTGTCGTAGCGCCGGGACTCGAACTCCGGGGTGATCCAGCGCGCCCAGGCGCCCAGCAGGTCGGAACGCAGGACGAGGCCCCTGCGGTCCAGGAACTCCGCGAAGGACAGCTCACGGTCGACCAGGGCGGCCCGGTCGGCCTCCCAGTCCGCGCCCGTCGTGTCGCCGACCACCGAGTCGCCGGTCGGGCCGGCGAGCAGGACGCCGGCCTCCTCGTACGTCTCCCGTACGGCCGCGCAGACGATCGCCTGGGCGCCCGCCTCGTCGACGCCGAGCCGGTTCGCCCACCACGCGCGCGTGGGGCCCGCCCAGCCGATGGCGCGGTCGTCGTCCCGCGGGTCGACCCCGCCGCCCGGATAGGCGTACGCGCCCCCGGCGAACGCCATGGAGGTGCGGCGGCGCAGCATGTGGACGACGGGTCCCGACCCGGTGCCGGTGTCCTTGAGCAGCATGACGGTGGCCGCGCGCTTCGGGGTGACCGGGGTGAGGGTGCCGGCCGCCAGCGCGCGGATGCGGTCCGGCCACTCCGGTGGGTACCACTGACCATTCGCCTGACCATTCGCCATGGCCGGAGGCTATCCGGTGACGGGCGGATGTTCGAGTGGCCCCCGGGGCCGGATCGGCGTCAGGAGGGCAGGCCGGTCAGCCACTCGGTGAGCAGCCGGTTCGTCTCCTCGGGGCGCTCCTGCTGGAGCCAGTGCCCGCAGCCGTCGAGGACGTGCGAGCCGCGCAGGCCGGGCAGGGTGACCGGATACGCCTCGATCGCGTCGGACAGCCAGGTGGTGGAGGCGTCCAGGCCACCGCCGAGGAACAGCGACGGCTGGGTGATCGGGGCGCCCTCGTGGGCGGCCAGGTCGGCCCAGTCGCGGTCCATGTTGCGGTAGCGGTTGAGGGCGCCGGTCAGGCCGGTCCGCTCGAACTCCCCGGCGTAGACGTCCAGCTCCTCCTCGGTCAGCCAGGAGGGCAGCCGCCCGGCGGCCGGGAACCGGTCGCGCAACCTGCCGCCGGGGGCGACGAAGTGCGGGTCGGGCTCCTCGGGGCCGGGCATGGTGTCGGCGGACAGTGCGGCGTAGAAGCCGGCCAGCCAGCCGCGTACGTCCGGCTCGATCTCCGCCTCGGCACGGCCGGGCTCCTGGAAATAGGAGACGTAGAACTCCTGCCCGCCGAAAGGTCCCGCCGGGTCGCTCATGCCGGCGAAGACCTCGCTGGGCTTCGGTCCGCCCGGCGGGGTGTACGGCACGCTCAGCAGGCCCACCGCGCGGAAGACGTCCGGCCGCAGCAGCGCGGAGTGGGCGGCGATGTTCGCGCCCCAGTCGTGGCCGACGACCACGGCGGAATCCTCGCCCAGGGCCTCCACCACGGCGACGTTGTCCGCGACCAGGTCGAGCATCCGGTACGCCTCGACGGCGTCCGGCCGCGAGGAGCGCCCGTAGCCGCGCACGTCGAGGGCGACGGCGCGGAACCCGGCAGCGGCCAGCGCGGGCAGCTGGTGGCGCCAGGAGTACCACGACTCCGGGAAGCCGTGCACGAGCAGGACCAGCGGCCCGCTGCCCTGCTCCACCAGGTGGATCCGGCCGGCGGGTGAGGGCACCAGGCGGTGGACGGGCTGGTCGGCCTGCTGGTGGGTCACGGGCGGCTGCGGCATGGTTCCTCCTGGCGCATACGGTCGGTACGGCCCCGGTACGGGCCGGGACCGCCGACCGGGGCCGGCACCCGCCCCGTACGGGGCATGGCATCGATCCTGCGAGGTCGCGGCGGCGGAGGCGAGGTTTGTTGCCGGCCTGGCAACACGCGCCGCACCCGGCGTCCGCTACGGCTGGACCAGCTCCACCTGGATCTCGACCTCGACCGGCGCGTCCAGCGGCAGGACCGCCACGCCGACCGCGCTGCGGGCGTGCACGCCCTTGTCGCCCAAGACCTCGCCGAGGAGTTCGCTGGCGCCGTTGATCACACCGGGCTGCCCGGTGAAGTCGGCCGCCGAGGCGACGAAGCCGACGACCTTGACGACCCGCGCGACGCGGTCGAGGTCACCGGCGACGGACTTCACGGCGGCCAGGGCGTTCAGCGCGCAGGTGCGGGCCAGCTCCTTGGCCTCGTCTGGGGTGACCTCGGCGCCGACCTTGCCGGTGACCGGAAGCTTGCCCCCCAGCATCGGCAGCTGGCCGGAGGTGTAGACGTACGGGCCGGACTGCACGGCCGGCTGGTAGGCGGCCAGCGGCGGGACGACCTCGGGCAGGGTCAGACCCAGCTCGGCGAGCTTCGCCTCGACGGCGCTCATGCCTGCTTCTCCCGCTTCAGGTAGGCGACGAGCTGCTCGGGGTTGTTCGGCCCGGGCACGACCTGGACGAGCTCCCAGCCGTCCTCGCCCCAGGTGTCCAGAATCTGCTTCGTGGCATGGACGAGCAGCGGCACGGTTGCGTATTCCCACTTGGTCATGCGGCCGACTCTAGCCGTTGCCCGACACGCCTTCGCGGGCCGTCCGCGGCGACGTTGTCCACAGCCTCCGGCGTACTCGGCGCGCGGACTGGTTACGCTCGAAGACGTGAGCAGGCTCCAGGTCGTCAGTGGCAAGGGCGGTACCGGTAAGACCACGGTGGCCGCGGCCCTCGCGCTGGCCCTCGCCACCGAGGGGAAGCGCGCGCTTCTCGTCGAGGTCGAGGGCCGCCAGGGCATCGCGCAGCTCTTCGAAACCGAGGCGCTGCCTTATGAGGAGCGGAAGATCGCCGTCGCTCCCGGGGGCGGGGAGGTGTACGCCCTCGCCATCGACGCCGAACTGGCCCTGCTGGACTACCTCCAGATGTTCTACAAGCTGGGCAGCGCCGGACGGGCCCTGAAGAAGCTCGGCGCCATCGACTTCGCCACGACCATCGCGCCGGGGGTCAGGGACGTCCTGCTGACCGGCAAGGCGTGCGAGGCGGTCCGGCGCAAGGACAAAAAGGGACGGTTCGTGTACGACTACGTCGTCATGGACGCCCCGCCGACCGGCCGCATCACGCGCTTCCTCAACGTCAACGACGAGGTGGCCGGGCTCGCGAAGGTCGGCCCCATACACAATCAGGCACAGGCCGTGATGCGGGTGCTGAAGTCGCGCGAGACCGCCGTGCACCTGGTGACGCTGCTGGAGGAGATGCCGGTCCAGGAGACCGTGGACGGCATCGCCGAGCTGCGCACCGCGCGGCTCCCAGTGGGCCGGGTCGTCGTCAACATGGTCCGGCCCCAGACCCTGGACGCCACCGACCTGGAGCTCGTACGGGAGACACCGCGTACGGCGCTGGCCCGGTCGCTGTCCGGGGCGGGGCTGGGCGGCGCGCGGCGGGGCGGGCACGCCGAGCGGCTGGTGGACCCGCTCCTGGCCCAGGCCGGCGAGTACGCCGAGCGGTACGCGCTGGAGCAGGAGCAGCGGGCGGTCCTCGCCGAGCTGGGCCTGCCGACGCACGAACTGCCGCTGCTCGCGGAGGGCATGGACCTGGCGGGCCTGTACGAACTGGCCACCGAGCTGCGGAAGCAGGGGATCGCATGAGTCCGGACGACCCGGCCCGCCACCAGGAGGGCGCGCGCCGCCTGACCCCCGCGCGCGTGCTCGACGTCGACCGCCTGCTGGAGGACCCGCACACCCGCATCGTGGTGTGCTGCGGTTCGGGCGGGGTCGGCAAGACAACCACGGCGGCGGCGCTGGGTCTGCGCGCGGCCGAGCGCGGACGCAAGGTGGTCGTCCTCACCATCGACCCGGCCCGGCGGCTCGCGCAGTCCATGGGCATCGACTCCCTCGACAACACCCCGCGCCGGGTGAAGGGGGTCGACGACTCGGCGGGCGGCGAGCTGCACGCCATGATGCTCGACATGAAGCGGACCTTCGACGAGATCGTCGAGTCCCACGCGGACCCCGAACGGGCGGCGGCGATCCTGGGCAACCCCTTCTACCAGTCACTGTCGGCCGGCTTCGCGGGCACGCAGGAGTACATGGCGATGGAGAAGCTGGGGCAGCTGCGGGCGCGGGACGAGTGGGACCTCATCGTCGTCGACACGCCGCCGTCCCGCTCGGCGCTGGACTTCCTGGACGCCCCCAAGCGCCTCGGTTCCTTCCTGGACGGCAAGCTGATCCGCGTCCTGCTGGCCCCGGCGAAGGTCGGCGGCCGGGCGGGCATGAAGTTCCTGAACGTCGGCATGTCGATGATGACCGGTGTCCTGGGGAAGGTGCTGGGCGGGCCGTTCCTGAAGGACGTGCAGACCTTCGTGGCCGCGATGGACTCGATGTTCGGTGGGTTCCGTACCCGCGCGGACGCGACGTACAAGCTGCTCCAGGCGTCCGGGACGGCGTTCCTGGTGGTCGCGGCCCCGGAGCGGGACGCACTGCGCGAGGCCGCGTACTTCGTGGAGCGGCTGGCCGCCGAGGACATGCCGCTGGCCGGTCTGGTGCTCAACCGGGTCCACGGCAGCGGTGCCGACCGGCTGTCGGCCGAGCGGGCACTCGCCGCCGCGGAAAATCTTGAGGATCCCCGCATTGTGGATCAGGACGACGGGAAAGCTGGAGTTCGTACCTCTCCCGGCAACACTCCCGATCCGCACGGCAGTTCAGGACCGGCCGAGTCCGTCCCCGACGATTCGGCCGCCTCCGATGCCTCTCCCGAGGCCCCCGATGCCTCTCCCGAGGCCCTCGACACCTCTTCGGAGGACACCGACACCGTCTCCGAGGCTCCCGACGCGCCGGAGCGGTCCGTCGACACCCTCGCCGCCGGCCTGCTGCGACTGCACGCCGAGCGCATGCACCTGCTCGCTCGCGAGCAGCGCACGCGTGACCGTTTCACCGCGCGCCATCCCGAGGTGGCGGTCACCGAGGTGGCCGCGCTGCCCGGCGACGTGCACGACCTCGCGGGACTGCGGGACATCGGGGCACGCCTGGCGACCGGCCGGCCCGAGCTGCCCGAGCCGGACGCCTGATCCCGCCCTCGGGCCCCGGGGCCCCGGTGCGGGTCAGACCACGGCCGCGTAGTTCTCGTACACCTCGTCGTCGTCGAGGGGCACGATGCCGGCCCCTCGTTCGTACTCCGTCCGCGCCGTCTCCAGGAGCCGGCGCCAGGAGGTCACGGTGGGCCGCCTGCGCAGCAGTGCGCGGCGCTCCCGCTCCGTCATGCCTCCCCACACGCCGAACTCGACGCGGTTGTCGAGCGCGTCCGCCAGGCACTCGGTCCGCACCGGACATCCGGTGCACACCGCCTTGGCCCTGTTCTGCGCTGCTCCCTGAACGAACAGTTCGTCCGGATCGGTAGTGCGGCAGGCGGCCTGCGCACTCCAGTCGGTTACCCAGCCCATACCGGCGCCGTCCTCTCCCGAATCGAGGCTCCCCCACGGCGGCAGCGGCATATTCACCGCCGCCAGTTGAGGACGTTACGGAAGGTGGGCACAGCGCAACACCCCCTTCGGGCCCAATCTTGAATGGCCCGAACGGACTATGGGTAAGCGGCAGATCACCCGGGGGAGTGAGCTGGCGACATGCGCGACGATCCCGGCATACAGGTCATCTCTGGTGCGCCACAACGGTCACCGATTGACACACAAGGCGGATTCGGACACGCACCCCCCACGCCGTGGCACGCGCCGGTACACACCAACACGCCCCCAGCGGGGCCCCCTCGGAAAAAATTCGAGCGGATCCGGAACGATTCGGGGTCGCCGGACGTATTGATACGTGGCCTCACTGCTGTGACAGTTGAGTGCAGCTTAGGCCAAGGCATATACGCGTGTCCGGCGAATGAGAACGTAGGCTGCCTCCATGCCAAAGAAGCGCTCGGGCGGTGGTCTGTCGCCAACGCAGCAGGCCGCCAAGTTCCTCGGTGTCAGTGTGCTCGCGGGAGCAGTGCTGGCCGGCATCGCGTTGCCCGCCGTGGGCGCGCTGGGGCTGGCGGCCAAGGGGTCGGTGGAGGGCTTCGACGCCCTCCCGGCCAACCTGAAGACTCCCCCGCTGAGCCAGCGCACCACCATCCTCGACGCCGAGGGCGGCACCATCGCCACGGTCTACTCCCGCGACCGGACGGTGGTCGACCTCAAGGACATCTCGCCGTACATGCAGAAGGCGATCGTCGCGATCGAGGACTCCCGCTTCTACGAGCACGGGGCGATCGACCTGAAGGGCGTGCTGCGCGCCCTCAACAAGAACGCGCGCAGCGGCGAGGTCTCCGAGGGCGCCTCCACGCTCACCCAGCAGTACGTCAAGAACGTCTTCGTGGAGGAGGCGGGCGACGACGCGACGAAGGTCGCCCAGGCCACCCAGCAGACCATCGGCCGCAAGATCCAGGAGCTGAAGCTCGCGATCCAGGTCGAGGAGGAGCTGGGCAAGAAGAAGATCCTCGAGAACTACCTGAACATCACGTTCTTCGGCCAGCAGGCCTACGGCGTCGAGGCGGCCTCCCAGCGCTACTTCTCCAAGCACGCCAAGGACCTCACCGTCCAGGAGGCGGCCCTCCTGGCCGGCATCGTCCAGTCGCCCAGCCGGTACGACCCGGTCAACGACGAGGCGGAGGCCACCAAGCGGCGCAACATCGTGCTGAACCGCATGGCCCAGGTCGGCGACATCTCCCCGGCCCAGGCCGAGAAGGCGAAGAAGGCACCGCTCGGGCTGAAGGTCAGCAGGCCGAAGAACGGCTGCATCACGGCCGTGAACGACGCGAGCTTCTTCTGCGACTACGTGCGCGAGGTCTTCCTGAGCGAACCGGTCTTCGGCAAGACCCGCAAGGACCGGGCCCAGATCTGGAACCAGGGCGGCCTGACCATCCGCACCACGCTCGAGCCGCAGGCCCAGGAGTCGGTGCACCAGTCGCTCAAGGACCACGTCGACAAGTCGGACTCGGTCGCCGCGGCGAGCACGCTGGTCGAACCGGGCACCGGCCGGATCGTCGCGATGGGCCAGTCGAAGCCGTACGGCTACGGCAAGAACGAGACCGAGATCAACTACTCGGTCGACCACGCCGCGGGCGGCTCCAACTTCGGTTTCCCGACGGGTTCGACGTTCAAGCCGTTCCTGGCGGCCGCGGCCCTGGAGGAGAACGTACCGGCGACGAAGGAGTACGCGTCGCCGTACGACATGGACTACCCGAGCCCCATCCAGACCTGCGACAAGCCCTGGATCAACGACTCGGGCTACCGCGTCGAGAACGAGAACGAGTCGGAGGTCGGCCCGTACCGGCTGAAGGAGGCGATGGCCAAGTCGGTCAACACCTACTTCGTCCAGATGCTCGCCGACATCGGGCTGTGCCCGGTCTCCTCCATGGCGGACAAGCTCCACGTCCACCAGGGCAACGGCGACAAGCTGCCGCAGAACCCCTCCGCCCTCGCCCTCGGCTCGGTCGGTATGTCCCCGCTGACGATGGCGAGCGCCTACGCGACCTTCGCCTCGCGCGGCATGTACTGCACGCCGGTCGCGATCGAGTCGATCACCCAGAAGGTCGGCAACAAGCAGAAGTCGCTGGAGGTCCCGAAGTCGACGTGCTCGCGTGCGATGACGGAGAAGACCGCGGACAGCGTGAACACCCTGCTGCAGGGCGTGGTCGACTCCGGTACCGGTAAGGAGGCCGGGCTGAGCGACCGCGACAACGCCGGCAAGACGGGTACGACCGACGAGCGCAAGAACGCCTGGTTCGTCGGCTACACGCCGAACATGTCGGGCGCCGTCTGGGTGGGCAGCGCCAGCCAGAAGGTCGAGATGAAGAACATCACGATCGGCGGCGTCTACCACCCCCTCGTCTTCGGTGGCGCGGTCCCGGGCCCGATCTGGAAGGACGCCATGACTGGCGCCCTGGAGGGCAAGGACTCCCCCTCGTTCAACCTGGTCGACATCCCGGACGGCGACAAGAACAAGGACAAGGGCCGGGACAGGGACAAGGGCCGCGACGAGGACAAGCCCGACGACGGGAACAACGGCGACGACGCGGGCTTCATCGCCGGCCTGACCGACGGCGGCAACGGCAACGGCGGCGACGGCGGCTTCCCGGGGAACCTGATCCAGGGCCCGGGCAACGGGCACGGCGGACGACGCTGAGACGTCCCCTTCACCGGGTGAGGGCCCCTCCGCGCACAGCGGAGGGGCCCTCACCCGCGTTACGGCGTCACCAGGACGGCCTCGGCGGCTCGGCCGGCCAGGAGGTTGGCTCGACTCAGCTGGCCAGGAGCTTGGCTCGGCCCAGCCGATCAGGAGCTTGACTCGACCCAGCTGGCCAGCAGCTTGACTCGGCCCAGCCCGCCAGCAGCTTGACTCGGCTCAGCCGGCCAGGAGCTTCTTGACCGCGGCGGCGACCCGGCCGCCCTCGGCCTGGCCGGCCACCTTCGGGTTCACGATCTTCATCACGGCGCCCATGGCGCGCGGGCCCTCGGCACCGGCCGCCTTCGCCTCCTCGACGGCCTGCGCGACGATCGCGTTCAGCTCGTCGTCGGACAGCTGCTTCGGCAGGTACGCGGCGAGCACCTCGCCCTCCGCCTTCTCCCGCTCGGCCTGCTCGGCGCGGCCACCCTGGGCGAAGGCCTCGGCGGCCTCACGGCGCTTCTTCGCCTCGCGGGTGATCACCTTCTGCACCTCGTCGTCGGAGAGCTCCCGCTTCTCCTTCCCCGCGACCTCCTCCTTGGTGATCGCGGCCAGCGTCAGCCGGAGCGTCGAGGAGCGGAGCTCGTCGCGCTCCTTGATCGCGGAGTTGAGGTCGTCGTGCAGCTTCGACTTGAGCGTGGTCATGGACCTGATTGTCGCAGGTGCGCGAGGAACGGCGCCCGCTGATTTCCGCGGCCCCGGCGAAGGCGGCCGCGGACGGCCTCCCACCGCCGCTTCCCCCAGCGCTTCTGTCACGATGGACATATGCGCGCGCGATACGGAGTACCCCTGGGAATCACGGCGGTTGGCACCGCCGGTCTGGTCTACGCGGCGGGGATCGAGCCCCGTTCCTTCCGCCTGCGGCGGGTGACGGTCCCCGTCCTCCCGTCCGGAATGCGTCCCCTGCGGGTGCTCCAGGTCTCCGACATCCACATGGTCGGCGGTCAGCGGAAGAAGCAGCGCTGGCTGCGCTCGCTGGCCGGGCTGCGCCCCGACTTCGTGATCAACACCGGCGACAACCTGTCCGACCCGGAGGGCGTCCCCGAGGTCCTGGACGCCCTGGGCCCCCTGATGGAGTTCCCGGGCGCCTACGTCTTCGGTTCCAACGACTACTACGGGCCCAGGCCCCGCAACCCCGCCCGGTACCTGCTCGAGAAGGTCCAGGGCCGCCACGGCCTCAACGGCAACCCGCCGGTCGTGGGCGCCGTCCACAACCCGTGGGAGGACCTGCGCGACGGTTTCGACGCCGCGGGCTGGCAGAACCTCACGAACACCCGCGGCTCGCTCAAGATCGAGGGCGTGTCGGTCGAGCTGACGGGACTGGACGACCCGCACATCAAGCGGGACCGGTACGCGGAGGTGTCCGGCGGCCCGTCCGGCGCGGCCGACTTCTCGATGGGCGTGGTGCATGCCCCGTACCTGCGCGTCCTGGACGCCTACACGGCCGACGACTACCCCTTGATCCTGGCCGGCCACACCCACGGCGGCCAGCTGTGCATCCCCTTCTACGGCGCCCTGGTCACCAACTGCGACCTGGACACCGACCGCGTGAAGGGCCTGTCCACGCACACCTCCGGGGGCCACACTTCCTACCTCCACGTCTCGGCCGGCTGCGGCGCGAGCCGCTACACCCCGTTCCGCTTCGCCTGCCCACCGGAGGCGACGCTGCTGACCCTGGTGGGCCGGGAGAACTGACCGCCCCGGGAGGGGGAGGTTCCGGGAGGGGGGAGGTTCCAGGAGGGGGCGGATCCAGGAGGGCGCCGGGGCGGCCGCCTGGGGTAACCCACACGGCCCACCCACATAGCCCGCTATGTCCGGTCTGTCTACCTTGAGGCCATGACAGCCCCGATACCCAGGGACATCCCGGACCTCCCCCCGATCCCGGGCCACGTCGTCCTGCCGCCCACCGTCGTACCGGCCCGCGCCGTACTGATCCCGGCCCGCCGCCGCGCGGTCGCCGTCTTCCGTGGCCTGATCGGCCTGCTGGCCCTCACCGGCGTGGCGATCGAGCTGCTCACCGGCGGTGCGCCCACCACGGCCCTGAGCCACTTCACGATCCAGAGCGGCACCCTGCTGGCGCTGGTCATGCTCGCCTCCGCGCGGTGCGCCTGGTCCGCCCACCACCCGCTGCCGGGCGCCCTCACGGGCGCGGCCCTGTTCTACGTCCTCGCCGCGGCCCTGGTCCACCACGTGCTCCTGGCCCACGCGTCGAGCCCCTTCGCGGCACCGGACGGCACCGGCACGGCCTGGCAGACCGCCGCGACCCACATCCTCCACACGGCGGCACCGGTGGCCGCGCTCCTGGACTGGCTCCTCCTCACCCCCGCCGGCCGCCTGCACCTGCACCAGGCCCCCGCCTGGCTCCTGTACCCCTTGGCCTACCTGGCCTTCTCCCTGGCCCGCGGCGAGCTGCTCCCCTCCGGCTCCCAGGACCGCTACCTCTACCCCTTCCTGGACGTCGACCAGCACGGCTACAAGATCGTCCTCGGCAACGCCCTCCTCATCGGCCTCGCCCTCTACGCCCTGGCCGTGCTCCTCGTCGCCCTCGACCACATCCGCCCGGACCCGCTCCGCCGCCCCCGGTAAACCGGATTTCGCCTCCGGCCACCGGTGGGCTAAAGTAAACGACGTCGCCGCGACGAGCAGCGACGATCGGGGTGTGGCGCAGCTTGGTAGCGCGCTTCGTTCGGGACGAAGAGGTCGTGGGTTCAAATCCCGCCACCCCGACAGTGAAGTACCAGGTCAGGGGCCTGATCCGTTTAGCGGGTCGGGCCCCTGAGTGGTTCCGGGGGCCATTCTGGGAGCCATTTGGGAGCCGACTTCGGAATGCGGCTCCCCTGGCGGCCACTCTTCGAGATCAGGAGCTGGTCGGCTCACGCCGCCCGACGGTCGGCTGCTCCCCATTGTCGGGCTCAGCGGGCGGCGGCACAGCATAGTCGTGGCCGCTGCCAGTCCAGCGCCCCACGACCCGCCAAACCTCGTAGTGCAGGAGCCACTCCGAGGCCCACGGCAGGATCGTGCGTGAAAGGAGCATGTCCTCCTTCCACTCCCCAGGCAGATGCAGGCACAGGTCGCCGCCTGCATAGACATGCGGCAAGGCGGTGGCACGCGGGTGCAGGGCCAGGGGCGGGTCGATGACCATCACGCGCGGTCGGTGTCGGTGCCGGTAGGTGATCCGTACCGTGTAGCGCCTGCTGGCGGGGGTGGGTTGGAGGAAGACCGTGCAGACGAGCTCACCGCTCCGCACCGTTCCCTTAGCCTCGGGAAGGACGGCCTTGATCGCGGCCAGTTGCCGACCGAGGTTAATTGCGCGGTGAGGAATGCTGGCCATAGAAGGTGTTCTTCAGCTTGCGGGGGCCAGCCGTGGTCGGGGAGAGCAGTCCGGTGGGGCCCATTCGGTTGTTGGTGGATGCACTCACGCGGGCGGCGTAGCGCTCGTAGGACCGGCGGACGGGGGCGGGGTCGAAGGACTTTGCGAGTCGCTCGAAGACTGCGTCCAGGCCCTTGGTCTCCATGCCGGCGAGTTCGCTCACGGTCGTGGCGATCTCGTCGTACCAGGCGTGAAAAGCCTTCCGGCGCTCGGGGTACTCGTTCCACTTGTCGGTGAAGTTCTCTGCCTTGTGCGCCGGGTTGGGCACCCACCACTGGCCGTCGCGTCTCTCGATGAAGGTCAGCATGTTGTCAAGCACGCTGCGCACGGCAGTGAACAGATCATCCTCGCCGCTGTACGCGTGTCCGGCGAGCGTGGTGATGAGGATCGACGGCGGCCGGTTGTCGATGTCCTCCGCGAACATGATCATGCAGTGCCACTTGAGGATCTGCACGACGCGTTGCAGCGGACTGCGAACTGGCCAGGTGGGAACGTCCGCGACGTTGGCGTGTCGCTTCTCCAGAATCTGGCGGGACAGCTCCGATCGTCGCCGGAACCAGTCCGCGTATCCGATGGGGTTACTGCGCTGCCACTGCCAGAGATCCTTGTCCGTCAGGCGGATGCCGGTGGGCGGGCGGTCCTCGTCCGGGATGGCGGGCAGGACATCGAGGTGGAACCCCGGATATCCCAGGGTCCAGCAGCGGCGGCGAGACTCGATAGATTCCGGGCCGTCGGTGTGGCCTCGGTCCTGCTTCCACTTAAGGTAGGCAGTCAGCTGATCGCCGACCCGCTGCTTGAGCCGCTCTTGCGTAGTGCTCTCCGGGCGCAAGGGCAGGCGGCAGACCAAGTCGATGTCGTACTCGCCACCGGGTGTGCCTGGGCGCACCACGGTGCCCAGGCGGAAGGAACCCTGGGGATAAATCTGCCACCCCGGGCTGCCGTTCTCGGCAAGCCAGGTGCCGACCTCCTCGTAGCGTTCAACAGCGTTGTCATGCAGTTCGGGGGAGATGTCGAGCACCTCCACCGCGCCGTCGAGCAGCATCGACAGCATCTCATCGAGCGAGTCCACGTCATTCCTCACGTGCGGGGTAGAAGGGCGCGAACACCGGAGCGCGGTGATCGCAGAACATGCGATGGACGGTGGGCGAAGCGTCGCGGCTGACATGGCCGGCGAGCCCATAGAGGGTCTCGGTGTCGACCTTGTCCAGCGCGACGGCGCCGGTCGGTACCGTCGGATTGAGGCGGAGCACGTTGGCCTTCCCGACGAAGTGCTTCACCTGTTTGGCGGCGCTCTCGCTCTGTGCCCGCATAAGCACCTCCACGGCGTCGCGAGCCCATGGGAGCATGCCGCCACGGTCCAAACGGCGATGGCGGCTGCGGACGTCGATCGTGGTCCCCAGGCTGAACACCCGGATCGCCTTGAGCGGAACCGAGAGCGGCCCCACCGCCTCGGTGAGCGCGACCATGGTCGGGTTGTTCGCCCACACGCCGCCGTCGATGAGGCGCGCTCCGTCCAACGGCATCCCGGGCAGGTAGGTCGGCGCCGCAGAGGTGGCGAGTGCGACGTTCACAGCCTTCTCGCGCCAGTCCCGCTTCAGGGTGGGCAGATGCGGGGTTCGGAAAAGGTAAACGTCATCGGCGGCGACGTTGTACGAGGTGATCACGAGTCGTTTGGTGCTCTCCCCGAAGGTTCGGTCACCGAACACCTCGGTGAGCGCTGCCTTCAAAGGCTCGGAGTCGTACTTCGCCCGCACCAGGTGCCGGATACCGCGCATCCGGCTGCGATCCCGGAAGATCCGCGGGCCGTGCTCGGTGTAGAAGGTGAGGATCTCCCGGGGCGACAGCCCGAGGCCGAGACCCAGCGCGATGATGCCACCCGTAGAGGTGCCCGCGATCAGGTCGAAGTGATCGACGATCCGGGTGCCGAGATCTTCCTCCAAGCGGGTCAGGACCGCTGCGGAGAACATGCCGCGAAATCCGCCGCCGTCCAAGGCCAAGATCTGGAAACGCTCTGTCAGTTCAACCGCCCCCGGCACCACGGCTCCCAGAAGATCCGGCCCGCCGAGCCGGATCTTCACTTTCGAGAGTACTTAATATCACAGCAAGACTTTCCGCGCGGCCTTCTACACTCAGATCGTAGTGCTTATGCCGGTGGCGCCCCCTGGGGCGTGTGTGGCTTCCGCGATCCGCCAAGATGTGGGGGCCGAGATCAAGCAAGGACAGGCAAGGGGAGAGATGAGCACGCAGGCGTTCGAGCGCACTCGACTTCGAACAGCCCGCGAGCTGGCCGGGTTGACCCAGGCACAGCTGGCCAGAGAGGCTGGCCTCACACCTGCCGCGATCAGTCAGTTCGAGAGCGGGGCGGCGCGCCCGAGCCCAGAGTCTGTCGGCACTCTGGCCGAGATCCTCGCGGTACCCCCCGCGTTTTTCCACGAGGCGATGACCGAGAGCCACGAGGGCTTCTTCCGGTCGCTGCGCCGAACATCGGTGGTTGACCGCCGCCGCGCCCGAGCGATCGCTCATGTCGCACACGACTTGGCCGTCCGGGCCTCAGCCGCGCAGCGGTTCTGCGCAAGCGACGTACCCGTGATCCCCGTGAGCGGGCTGGACGTCCCTGCAGCCGAGATCGAGCAGACCGCCGCCCGCGTCAGGTCCCTATGGGAGCTTCCCTCGGGCCCAGTCGGGAATGTCGTTGAGCTACTGGAAGCACACGGGGTCGCCGTGATCCGTCTTCCCCTCGACAGCGCAGACGTCGATGCCTTCTCTCTACCCTTCGCCGACCACCCTGTCGTCGTTCTGGGCACCGACAAGGACGACCGTGCCCGATCCCGGTTCGATGCCGCACACGAACTCGCCCATCTCGTACTGCATGGTGAGCAGATCTGGGGCGTCAAAGAGGTCGAGACGCAGGCCCACCAGTTCGCGGCAGCCTTCCTCATGCCCGCCGAGGACATCTACGACCAGCTGCCGACCACGGTTGAGTGGTCAACCCTGTTCGAACTGAAGCGGCGTTGGCAGGTGTCTTTGGCTGCCCTGCTGATGCGTGCACGGACGCTGGGCCGCATGAGTGAGAGCACGTACTTGACGGCAATCAAGGCTGCATCCGCCAGAGGGTGGCGACGTATCGAACCCGTTCCCCTAGGCCGGCCGGAACAGCCAGCAGGGCTTTTGCGGTACCTCGCCTCCCCTGAAAGCGGCGCTGCACGTGCCGTTCTGCCGCCGCGGATCGTGGAGAGTATCGAGGTCGCGTCAGCGGCATAGCGCTCCGTGAGCCACGAGCCGACGAACGGTATGGCTCCCCGCATTCGCAGCGTGCCCCGCAGGCATGCTGCGGGGCAACGTAGAGCTACCGAAGGGCGAACGCGCGAGCGCGTAGGAGATCGTTGAGCGCCCGTACCGGCGACGTCGGACACACCGCCAGTCGCGCGTCGAGCGTGGCCTCCCACTGTTCGGTCAGGCCAGCCATGAGGCGGCGGCGCATGCCGGGGGTGACGTGGGCGTAGCGCGCCGAGACCGAGCCGTCGATGTGGCCCATGCGTTCGTCCATGAGCACCTTCTCGGTTCCCAGGTCCTCCATCATCGTCCGGTGGGTGTGGCGGAGGCCGTGGGGCGTGAGTCCCTTGGCTACCGGGAGCCAGCAGGCGTCGGCCCGGTCGCTGGCACCCCGCCCTCGTGCCGGGACGCCGGGCCAAGGCTCGCCGAGCAAGGGCACCGGCCGTGGCTCCTGCGGCGCCTTCTTCGGGTACCAGCCGGAGACCGCCGGCGTGAACAGCCAGGTCGCGAAACCGTTCCTGCGCCAGTGGACGGCATGCTCCGACAGGACGCCGCCCCGCACGAAACCGAGATCCGTGATGGCTTGCTCGACCTTCTCTCGCGTGGCCTCGGTGACGCGTTCGGGGTGGTTGAGCACGTTGGACACCGTGCCGGTCGAGACGTCGGCACGACGGGCGACGTCGACGAGCTTCGCGCCCTGGTGGCCACCGGTACGCGCCGCGCCCTGCCCTCGGAAGACGTAGGTCTTGCCGTGGCAGGGGCACGGCACGGGCTTCGTGCGGGCGACGTGGTTGGCGACCAGCGCGGACAGCCAGTCCATCGAGTCGATGGTGCGGTAGCTGTCGTCCTTGGGTGGGCAGCGCACCAGCTCCCCTGTGTCGAGTTCGTACAGCTGCCACTCGACGCGGACGGCTCCAGGGCGGACGAACGCGGTCTCCAGGCCGACGATCTCGCCCCAGCGCATTCCGGTGTATCCCTTGAGGACCACGGCGACGAACTCGTCGTCGCGGCCGGAGAGCAGGGCGGCGCGCTCGGCGATCAGCAGGATGCCGAGCGCGTCGGTGACCACCTTCTCCGGGCCACGGTCTCGGGAGCGGCCGGCGCGTTTGCCCCGTCCGCGCCGCCGGGCGGCTGGGTTGGACGTGATGAGGCCCTCGTCGATCGCGTCCTCGAGGATCAGGTGGAGCGTCGAGCGCCAGGTCTTGACGCTGGAGGCGGCATAGAGGGCCTTCTCCTTCTTCTCCCACAGGTCGACGTCCGTGCGCAGGATGCCGGCGAGCGCCTTGTCCTCGAACTCGGGGAGGAGGTGCTCCTCGATGTGGCGCTTGTAGTTCTGCATGGTGGAGGCGGCCAGGTCCTGGGCCTCGTACCAGCGGTTCGCGTACTCGCCGAAGGTCTCCTGGCCGAGGGCCGGGTCGCGCCAGTCGCCGCGACGGTACTTGTTTTCGGCCTCAGCCGCTGCCCGTTGGGCCTCGCCCTTGGTGGCGAACCGGATCGCCTTGCCGTTCTCGTCGACGACCGTGTTGTGCTTGCCGGGCGCGACCTTGTACCGGCCGCGCCAGTAGTTTCCACGCTTCTCCGCGAAACCCAAGTCCCGTTGTCTCCCTCTTCCTTGTCCTCGGTTACGGCAGATGCGATCGGTCACGCGACAGTGCCGTACTGCTGCTGTCGACGCGGCGGGCGGGCCCGCAGGCGGGTCGCCGGCGCAACGACAGGGCGGCGAGGTTGCCCGGAGCCGGTCTGCGCACCGGGCTCGGAGAGCGGCTCGGTCACCCGTGCGACTGCCTGCGCAGGCTGGGCCGGCCGCTCCTCGTAGAGGCGGATGATCTCGGCGAGGTGCTCGGCGGTGAAACGGTAGGCGCGGCCAACCCGGGTGTGCGGTATCAGGCGCCGTCGCGCTCGGTCCTTGACCCACCAGGCCGAGCAGCCGAGGGTGTCGGCGATTTCCTCAGGGCGGTAGAGGCGGGGCGGAGGGGCGTCAGACGGCCTGTGGGGCACGAGCGCGGGCGTGGATCGGTGCAAGGGGGCGGCTCCTGGTCGGGAGGTTGGGGAGGGCTGCGTGGGCAGCTCAGGCGGCACCCGGCCCCTGGAGGAGGGCGGCGGGTGACACCTGCAGGGCTGCGGCGATGGTGACGAGGTCGTCGATATCGCATCGCCGCTTGGCGAGTTCGATGCGGGACAGCATCGTGTTGGACATAGGACGGCCCAAAGCGGTAGACCGCGCGGCAAGTTGGCGCTGCCCAAGGCCGCATTCCGTGCGAAGTATTTCGATGGTGCGAGCAGCCAGCATTCCTGCGGGCCCTATTTCCAGAGATCGTGCTGCCATGGCTCCAGTTGTAGCGTGCATTCGCCGGTTTGGTTAACCGGCGATCGTCGGCTATGTTGCGCCGCGCTCAATCGGTGAGCGAGGCGATCGGGGTTCTGCGCAAGGCCGGATCCCCGAACGGGCCCCGACACCAGAGAGCCTCTCTGACGTGGGGTGTTGTGTTGTAGCTTCGTCGCTCGCGGGACGTCAACGGCTTGCCGATGTGATCCTTCTGGCTCGGGATGCGGGGCAACTATTTGGTCAACCGCCGATCGTGCCCTACCTTTTTCGCACCGCCCTCGCCGACTCGATTTCCAGCGGCATTTCTGCCGTGAGAGATTGCGCCGGATAGGGCTGGACTTGCGCGACCTGGGTGTGGCTATGTTGACGACACCCCGGAAAGCGCGAGCGGCCATCAACGCTCCCGCGTCAACGGCCAGACATCCCCGCCCTTCACGCCCGACCCGCCCCGACCGACGGTGAACCGTGGGCACCCAGCCCACCGGCCACCGAGTGAGGACCGCCCCTCTTGGCACGAATCCGCACCATCAAACCGGAAGCCTTCGTCTCCGAGTCTCTGGCCGCCGTCTCCCTGACCGCCGAGCGCACCTTCTTCGGCCTGCTCACCCAGGCTGACGACCAGGGGCGCCACCGCGACCACGCCGCGATCATCGCCGGGCAGCTGTGGGTCCTGCGCCCGGAACACACGCCTGGCGCTGTCGAGCTGGACCTCGCCCAGCTCGCCGACGCCGGGCTGATATGCCGCTACAAGGACCCGGGCGACAAGCGCTACCTGCACATCGTCACCTGGCGACAGCATCAGAAGATCAACCGCCCCAGCGCGAGCCGTCTTCCCGCCTGCCCGCACCACGACACGCAGGCTCGCACCGCGCCCGGCGTCGAGGCGCCAACTGCGGGAGTGGGCGTCACGGAGCCCGCACCGCAGCCTCACGGAGCCCTCCGTGAGGGCTCCGGACGAATACGCGAGCCTGCA
Source organism: Streptomyces sp. NPDC102490 (assembly GCF_044765285.1). NCBI lineage: Bacteria > Bacillati > Actinomycetota > Actinomycetes > Kitasatosporales > Streptomycetaceae > Streptomyces > Streptomyces sp. NPDC102490. Next base: position 547,350 of record NZ_JBIWJU010000002.1, on the reverse strand, counting down.
GTGAATCCGGTCGCCGATGACGAAACAGCAGGTCAGGGCGATTTCAGCGGGCCCTCCGTGAGACAGCGGGGAGAGCTCAGTGAGGGAGCGGTGACACCTCAGCGTCCGGATCTAGGACCTAGGATCATGGATCTAGGAAATACCCCTTCGGGGGGCGCGAGCGCCCCCGCACCCCACGCCGTCTCGGCCAACCAGCTCATCGCCGAGTACGCCGCCGCTTGCACACACCGTCCGCCCAAGGACGTCCTGGGCCATCTCGCTCGCGAAGTGCGCAAGCTGCTCGGCGAAGGCATCGCCCCCGCCCACATCCGGGCCGGCCTAGAACGGCACCGCGCCAAGGGCCTGCACCCCCGCACTCTGCCGAGCCTCGTGCACGAGGCCATGAACGCGGCCCCGGCCGCGCCGGTTGTCCACAGGGCGTGGACAAACCCCGCCGACGTCGAAGCCGCCTACGGAGGTGACCTCTGACCGCCACACTCACCCGCCAGCCCCACCGAGTCGGCCCGCTCGCCGAGCGGCTCAACGGCATCCTTGCCAGTCGCGGCATCGACCTCGCCACCGCCGCCGTCGAGGACGGGCACGTCGAGCCCGTCACCGCGCTGGAACTCGCCGACGCCAGGATCCCCGCCCGCTACCGCCGAGCCCTGGCCGACCACCCGACGGTCACCGCCTGGGCCGACGAGATCGCCCGCGCCGGACGCCCCGGCCCCGGCGGGCCGGGCATCGCCGAAGGCCCGTCGCTGCTGATCGCCGGCCCCACGGGCACGGGCAAGACGTACCAGGCGTACGGCGCCATCCGCACCCTGCTCGCCCGAGGGGTCCGTCTGCGCTGGGAAGCGACCACCACCGCCGACTTCCACGCGCGCCTGCGCCCCCGCGCCGGCCACGACGCCGAACGTGACCTACAGACCCTGGCGCGCTGCCCGCTGCTGTTCCTGGACGACCTCGGCGCGGCCAAGACCAGCGAATGGACCGAGGAGCTGACCTACCGGCTCATCAACCACCGGTACGAACACATGCTCCCAACCCTCATCACCACCAACCTTCCGATGGAGCAACTGCGCGTCACCCTCGGTGACCGCGTGGCCTCTCGCCTCGCCGAGATGACGAAGCGCGTCATCCTCGACGGCTCCGACCGACGACGCCGCACAGCGCCCGCCGCCTGACTGGCCGCCTCAGCGCCCTCTCCTGGCCGGCCCCGCCGCATCACCAGCGCTCACACCAGCCCTGCCCGCGCCAGCCACTCGCGTAGGCGGTTGCTCAGCGCTCCGTCGATTCGCCCTTCGCCCTCAATCCCCGACGCCTTGGAGCCCCCTCCTGCCTCCTCTCAGCCCCGTCCCCCTCGCCATACGGATCAGCGGCACGCCGCTCCTCCCTGACTGGGACACCTCCCCGGTGATGACCGTGGCGCTCCTCATCCCGCCCGTGCTGCTCGGCCTGCTCGCCGGGTGGCTGATCCACCAGCAGCGCCGCCGGCGGCTTCACACCAACCGCTGGCGCGGCACTGTCGCGGTGCCGGTCGCGGCCGTGGCCGCGCTCGGCTGCACCGCGTACAGCGCGGACACCAGCTGGCGGTTCGCCGCCGACTACCTCGACATGGGCGGCACCGCCGAGCGCGTCGCGATGTTCGCCGCCGCCGAGCTGGCCCTGTTCGCCACCGCCCTGATGGCCCGGCAGAACCTCAACGGCCCGAAGCAGGCACCCGGCCTGCCCGGCACCCTCACCTGGGTCATCACCGCAGTCCAGGTTCTGCCCGCCTACGCCGAGTCCGGGCTGGTCGGCGGCACCGTGCGAGCCTTCGTCGGCCCCGTCATGGCCGCGATGCTGTGGCACCTAGCCATGGGCATCGAGCTGCGCCACCGCGCCCCCGACGCCGCCTCACGCGGCCTGGCCGCCGTCCTCGTCCGCCAGGCACGCGAACGCCTCCTGGCCCGGCTCGGCATCGCCGACCAGGACGCCGATGCCGCCCGGCTCATCCGCGAGCGCGCGCTGAGCGAAGCCGTCGCCCTGATCCTGCGCGCCGAGTCGATGACCGACCGACAGCGCGGAAGGCGGCGGGAACGGCGTCTGACGGAACGCCTGCACGAGGCGCTGGAGCGGGCCGGTGTCGACGGGGATCCGCGCCAGGACGAGCTACTGCTGCGCAAGCTCGCCACCCGCAAGCAGGCTCCCAGCCTCGCCTCCATCACGCTGCCGCCGCGCTGGCAGATTCCGGCCTCGTCCCCCGCCCGTGAGTCCGGGCACAGCCGCCCGCGCTCCGGCCGCCCGGAAGCCCTGCCGCGGGCAGAGGACGCTGCCCGCCCGCACCCATCAGATCCGGGTGACGAGGAGGTGCCTCCGGCTGCCCGCCCGCAGCCTGCCCGCCCGGTGCCCGGGCTGCCCACACGGGCAGAAGCCGAAGGCAGCCCGGCGCCGACGGGCACCAGCGCGGGCAACGTGTCGGGCAAGCGTGATCGGAAGGCAGCTGCCCGGAAGAACGGCGACGCCGGCAAAGCCCGCGCCTCTGACGAGGACATCCTCAAACACGCTCGCCGCATCTACGAGGAGACCGGCAGCGTCGGCCGCGACCGGGTCGAGGACGCCCTGCGCACCGTCGGCTACACCGTCTCCAGCGACGGCGTCGGACGAGTCGTCCGCGAGTTCAAGGCCCAGCTCAAAGCAGCAGCCGGTACTCCGTCCCGCTGATCCCCGCAGCACCAGCACTCCCAACCAGACCCCGACCGAAGGGCCCCATGCACACCCCGCACCACGATGACCCCACGTCCCGCGAGGAATCCCTGCCGACCACCCCCGCCCCGTCGGGAGCGAGGAATCCCTGCCGACCACCCCCGCCCCGTCGGGAGCAAGTTGGTGCAGGAGCATTGCTCCCGTCGGGAGCAATGCTCCTGCCTCTCCCGCGTCGGCAGCGGCGGGAGTGGATCGGCACCGGGAGGCGCCGACCCGTCAGGATGCGACCGAGGGCGGATCGCATCCTGAATGGGAAGAACCGCGTCCCTGTCACAGCACCAACTGCGCTCACGCTGCCCCGCCGACGCCCCGTGTGCACCAACGTGAACGTCTGCGTGATGAGAAGAAGCGTATGCACCAGCCCAGCTGCCGCATGAACGACGACGAGTACCAACTCCTCCTCCGGGCAGCCGCCGTGTGCCACATGAGCGTGGCCGGGTTCCTTGCCCGCTCGGCTCTCAACGCTGCCCGCGACCTCGACCGCACCGCCGCGGACATCGCGGGCGAGAAAGAGATGCTGCAGGAGCTGTTCGCGCTGCGGCGACACCTCGGGCAGATCGGCAACAACCTCAACCAGGTGGCCAAAGCCCTGAACTCCGGAGCCGACGCCCCGCAGGCCGAGGCGGTCCTCGCCGCCGTCCAGCGCGCCGCCAAGCGCGTCGACGCCTTCACCCAGCAGCACCTGGACCACCGGACGGCTGCGTGATCCCGCGCGTCCACGCCAGGGGCACGCGCACCATCGGCCTGCTCCACTACCTGTACGGGCCCGGCACGCATGAGGAGCACGTCGACCCGCACCTGGTGGCAGCCTGGGACGGCCTTGCCCCCGATCCCGGCCGAGACCCCGGCGCCACGTACGGCGATCTCCAGCGGCTGCTCGACCAGCCGGTCATGGCCCTGCCCGAGAGCCGGCGGCCCGCCGAGCACGTGTGGCACCTGTCGGTACGCGCCGCCCCCGAAGACCCGATCCTGTCGGACGAGCAGTGGGGCAAGATAGCCCGCAGGATGATCGCCGCAACCGGTATCGCCCCCGCCGACGACGACGCCGCCTGCCGCTGGGCGGCCGTCCGGCACGCCGACGACCACATCCACATCATCGCCACCATCGTCCGCGAGGACGGCCGCCAGGCCCGCCTCCGCCAGGACGGCAAACGCTCCCAGGCCGAAGCCCGCAAGATCGAGATCGACTACGGGCTGCGCCGCCTCCACACCGGCGACGGCACCGCCGCCCAGCGGCCCACCAGCGCCGAACGCCACAAAGCCCAACGGGAAGGCCGCGAGCGCACCGCGCGGGAGGAGCTGCGGGAGACCGTGCGCCGCGCCGTTGCTGGCGCGGCCTCCACGGAGGAGTTCTTCGACCGCCTGGCCGCCGCCGGCCTGCTCATCCGCAAGCGGGTCGCGCCCTCCGGCGACCTGCTCGGATACAAGGTCGCGCTGCCCGATGACCGTAACGGCGAGAAGGAGCCAGTGTTCTACGCGGGCTCCACGCTCGCCCCCGATCTGTCCCTGCCCCGCATCCGCGAACGCTGGACGCTTCCCGCGGAGCCCGCTTCGGCGGACGGCTCCGGGCCGGAGCAGCCCGCCCTGCCGGACGTGACGGGCCCCGCGTTCGCGCGGCGCCGGGCCACCGCCGCTACCTGGCAGGCGTTGTTGATCATCGACCACGGTGACGACGCCGCGGCAGCGGCCCAGATCGCCGCTGCGGGTGAGGTCCTGGATGCGCTGGCCAAGACCTCAGCAGCCCATACCCGCAAGGAGCTGCGCGAGGCGGCGTTCGTGTTCGAGCGGGCCAGCCGCTCCCACGTGAAGGCTGTACGCGGGCACGACCGCTCCCTGCGCCAGGCCGCTCGCGACCTCGTCCACAGCGGGCCCGCCCTGGGCCGAGGGGAAGACGGCGCCACCACCGCCATGCTCATCGACATGGCCTTCTTCCTCGCCATCGCCGCGGCGAACTGGCACGCGAAGAGAGAGCACGCGCAGCAGGCCGCCGCAGCCCAACAGGCAGCCGAACACCTTCGGGCAGCCTACGAAACCGCCGCAGCCCAGCCCATGGCCACCCTCCGACAGCGAGGCCAGCGTCTGACTCCCCGTGTTCGACAGCGGCAAACCGAGCTTCTCCAGCAAGTCCTGCCGGATCTGGCCGAACGCATCCGTGCCGAGGCCGGCTGGGCCGCCTTGGCCGCCACCCTCGACGACGTCCGGAAGGCCGGCCATGACCCGGCGGTTCTGCTGACCGACGCCGCCCGACGACGCGAACTCGATACCGCCGAATCGATCAGCGACGTCCTGGTGTGGCGCCTGCGTCGCAGCGCCCACCTGCTGGCCCTACCCGCAAGCCCCGACGGAACGGCCACCCCAGGCACTCGGCTCACCGCACCCCCGGCGCCCGCAACGCGACCGGCCAACAGCGCCATAACCGACCCCATCCGTCGGCGCTGACCAGCGAAAAGCGGGCGCAACATAGCCGACGATCGGCGGTTGGGCAAACCGCCGATTCTCCGGATTATTGATGTCCCACCCACCCCACTCCTGTGGGGAGCACCCGTATGCCCAAGACCCAAGCCCGACCCGAGATCGTCGTCCTGCTCTGCGACGCGGACATCAAGCGCAAGCGTGAAACCAACACGTGGAACCACCTCGACGGGTGCCCGTTCAGCAAGTAGGAGCGGAGCCTCGTCCTCAGGGCCACTCTCGTCGAGTTCGAAGAGATGGAGTCACAGCTCAAGCGATACCGGGAGTACCGGCGCACGATGGACGAAGCACCGGATGCTCTGCAGCGCTTCCTCGCCCCGTTCATGGAGCGGCTCGCCGAGAAGAACCTCGGCAACGCCGTCGAGCTCATGAACGAGGAGAACGAGCCGAGTTCGACCGCCTCCTCGGCCTCTCATCGTCGCACCGGTCCGTTCCTTCGCTCCGCATGCCTTCTGACCCTGGGCCCCGCGCCGCCGCGTGCCCAACGTGCTGGTGACCGGCTCCCAAGACAGAGCCGGCATGTGACACAGAGGCGTGCGCGTTCCGAGTCATAGCCGGTATGCATCGTCACGTAGAACGGAACACCGGGCGCAAGGGGTACGCTCCCAGCAACCCCAGACCGTGACGCCATGAAGACGCCGGCCAAGGCACCGCAGCACGAAGCCGGGCCTCCCCAAGGGGAGGCCCGGCTTCAATGCGTGGACGGCTCTCAGCTGGCTGGAGCGCGAAGGAGCCGGTCGCGTGTGCTCTCCGGCAGCACCCGGCGCAGCACCGGCGCACTGGAACTGAGGGAGCCGACGAATGCCGCGACGAGATCGTGCGGCACGCTGGCGCCGAAGGAAGCCGCCCGCAGGTAGCCGGCGCCAGACACCGGCTCGGCCCACGCCTGCCACCCAGTCAGAGCCGCCTCGTCCTCTTCGGCCACCAGCGCCAGTGGGTCGCCGTCCTGGATGAGGGGCGGCACCTCGCCAAGGCGGACGTGGGAGGAGAAGGTCGGATCGACCGCACCCGTGCCGACCTGGTCGACGTCACGCAGCCAACAGTGCGCCGTAATCGCGTCGAGGACCAGGTCGGGGCCCCGAGCGACAAAGCAGGCTGATCGCGGGCGTCGAGCGCGGTGAGGAAGGCGCCGAGGACCTCTCCGGGGACCTCGGGGGTGAAGTAGGCCGACCACTGGGCGAGCGGGCAGCGCAAGTCCGAACGAGCGGACACCTGCCAGGCGATCGGCAGGTTGCCCAAGTGAAACGGCTCGTCCGGCAAAACCCACTGCGCCCATCGCAGAGAGTCGGGGCTGACGTGCAGGACGGTACTGCGCAGGATCTGACGGTCCTCCGGCGCCTCGTCCGGCTCCTGGCGCCCGCGGACGATCGCCAGGCTCGTCCAGCCGAGGCCGGCGAGCGTATCGGCGACGGAGTCGTACAGGCGTCCGTCGTCACCGGCCAGGCACCGGGGACCGACCCAATACGCGGACGGGACGCTGGACGGGGCAGGCGTGCCGAACGGAAAGTCGGAATGCAGGTACGCCTCCAAGGGTTTGGTGATTTTGATACCGCCAGCGGCGCGCAAGGCTGGACGGGAGTGCCGGGCCGGCTGCGCCGCAGACTCGGGCGGCAGAGGGCAAGCTGTGTCACTTCGTCTTGCCATCAACTAGGCAGATGTCGAAGGCGCCCGGGGGCACCGAATCAAGCCTCTGGCTGTCACATCCGCCGGGAGGTTTCCAGCACGCGAGCGACTGCGGCGACGACGTCGGCTGGCGTCTCGGTGTCGAAGGACATCTGGTAGCCGCGCACTTTGGCCGTACCGGTGACGGCGATCTTCCAACCCTCGCCGTCGGTGCCAGGGCGCCCGAGGGGGAACCATCCAAGGTAGAAGCGACCGTCCTTCGAATTGACATGCACGTCCGCGCGGTCGTCCACGACCAAGTGGAAGTCGTCTGCGGAGAACTGATCCATCACGAGCATGGCCTGGCCCGGGCCGAGCAGCCACGCAGCCGCAGGGCCTCGACGGTGGTGGAGAATCCGGGACCTGGGGACGCCGCAGTCACAGGCAATCACCTCTTTGACCTGGTGCTTTGCGAGAAGGTCGTCCAGGTTCACATGCCGCTGCGGCGTTGGCCAGTCATTCGTAGATCTTTGCCGTCTGCCCCCGGTGAACTGCGATGCGGAGGGCGAGTGTGGGATCTCAGATGGCATGACCAAATCTCGTGGCCGATTGGCCACGGATCTGAGGCTTTCCGGCCACCCTGTTCGCGCGAGGGGATGAAGGCGAGGTGACGCAACCCTCTTCTGGACAGTCGCTCGGCAGTCCGGCTTCGCGGCTGCTCCCGCTGAACGCCTACCTCGATGCCAGGCTCCTGACCCATAAACACGTCGAGCTGGGCATCTTCACCACCACCGTCGCGCTGGTCCTCGCGGCGAACCTGACGGTCCGAGGGTCTGAAACCGCTCGGCGTACACCATAGAAATGGCGTCTGCCCGGCAGCCGGTCATGGGGGTGGCCCGCCGGCCGGAGTACCTCGACGCCTCCCGCCAGCGCCAGCCCGTTGTCTTGTGCCTACGATTCCGGGACCAACCCCGGCACCGTAGGCGAAGATCGGGGACATGAGCTTGTGGGGTATGGGACAGGAGACAGCCACCGCCGTCATGGGCGCCGGAGGAGCTGTGGTAGGCGCGGCCCTCACCGGGATGTTCACCGTTCGTGGTGCGCGACGGCAAGCTGAAGCCGCTGTCCAAGCCGGGCTCGCCCAGGCCGCCAGCGCCTACCTCGGCCCCCTCGACACGGCCCGCCGCGCGGCGCAGAGGGAAGCCTACGTACGGCTCATGACGGCAGCCCAGAACTACGCGACAGAGGTACACCCGGTCCTTCGGCTGGCCAGGGGGATGGACAGGGGGGCCGCGAACACAAACAGCCTCTCCCGCAGGGAGGCCATCCGCGAGGCCGAGGCGGAAGCGGACTTCCGGGATCGCATATCGGCGGTAAACAACCCGAACCCGGTATCGATGGCTGTCCAACACGTGGAGCTCGAAGGGCCCGCCGAGGTAGCTGAGGCCGCGCGGCAGGTGCGGGCCGCCGCCACCGGCCTCTTCCGCACGCTCCGGCGGGCGGGGCATAGCGAGCGCGTGGCCGGAGGAGGCGTCCCGCCGGACCCAGAGCGCTCCTGGACGCGTCATGCGGAGCTACTCACCGCGATCGAGCGGTTCACGCAGGCCGCGCAGGAGCACCTGAACCGCCGAGACCATCCACGAAGGGACGAGCGGCCCGGGCGGCGGGCACGGGTCCCCGCGTTCTTCATCCGGAGCAGCGCTCGTCGGACAACCGCGTGACCGCTCACGCATTGGATGCCGACACCTACTGGCCAGGCTGCACCTTCAAGATGTTGATGTCCGTGGCGGTGCCCTCGGCCTCCGGCGTCCTCTTGCGGTCCTACGCGCTGGGCAGGTCGTAGCTCACCGCCGGCGTGCGCTTCTTGCCGTCCCGTACCCACTGGACCCGGCAGTTGCTCCCTCGCCGGCTTGGTGTGCGACGACCAGTCGCGATTCCACGACCTCACATCCAGGACTGAATGCGTGGTTCTGCCCTGGTCAGAATGCTCCGGTCCCCGCTGCTGTGGATGCGTGCCGACGGGCTGTTGCTCTTCGACACCGATGGACTCGGAGCGCGCTTCACCGCACAGGCCCGGAAGCTGGCCGCCGCAGGACCACCCCCGGTATCGGCGGAAGAGATCGACGACCGCCGCTACGCGATCACCGATCTCCTGGACGACCTCGCGGGAAGCGACGACCAGAGCGAGCGGTCCGGCCGCCGACGGGCAGGTGACCGTGGACATCGACGGCGTACTGGTCCTTGCGCACTCCGAAAAGCAGGACACCACCGCGACCTGAAAGAAGACCTTCGGTGATCCTCCGCTCGTCGTGTTCGTCGACCACGGCCAGGCCAGTTCCGCAGATCCGGTGGCCGCGCTGCTGCGGCCCGGCAACGCCGGCTCCTACACCGCGAACGAACGCATCACCACCGCTGGGCTCGCCTTGGCCCAACTGACTGGAAACCTGCGCCGGGGTTCGCCTACGCCTGTTCTCCGCCGCCACCCAGTTCGTGAACACTGGCCGCGCCACCGGCTCCGATTCACCGCCCGATGGACCTGGACAGATGTGATCACCCATGCGGTCCAGAGACTCGCCGCCCCGCCGCACCTCGGTTGACCAGCAACTCCGACCGTCCCAACGAGCCGCGCCAGTATCCCGGGACAGTGGAAACCGGCGCCCACCCGACGCGACAGCCGGGCCACCGGTCTGCGCGGCACCGAGGCGACAACCTGAAACGGACCGTTGGAGAAATCCGGCAGCCCATTACGAAAAATCCAGGCTAACGCCTACCGGAATTTCGGCTAAACAGGGTCCAGTGCCAGGCTGCCCCATGGTGACGGGTGTCGAACTCGTTCACTTCGATCCAGCCAGCTTTCCATTTTCCTCTACCGTGATACTTCGCCCGGCATGAGCACTGGCAGTTGGGGCCCTCTGCGTGACGGCAAGCTCCGTTGCACCTCTCGAACGGGTTGAACTCCCGCCCGAGCATGATCACCGCGTTGTAACGAAGGAGGTGCCGTGCCAGCTCGAGGAAGTGACGGGTGGGCACACTCCAACAACCCCGTCTTTCGTTCCATTTGAGGCCATGTGTGCTCGGCAAGAAGCGGCCGATGAACCGCCGTTGCTCTCCTCGGTTCTTACCAGGGAGCCACACGTCTGCCGGGCCCGAGCCGGGCAGCATGACGGCCACGTAGTGGCGGCCTTCATGCATAGGGAGCAGCTCTGGCGCTGGGACTGGGTCATCATCGTGGGAATTCGTGGGGCGGGAGGCGGTGTCGTGGGCGGCTCGAAGTTTCTGGCGGCGATTGACCTTCGCCGCCCGTTCGGTCTGATAGTGCTCTAATTCCACGCCCCTTAGCCAGCGGACGTGTGCGGATGAGCGGTAGGTCGCTGGGCAGAGGGAGGATAAGTATGTCTCCCTCCAGTGCGGGACGATGATGCCGCTTCGGAGATCCACGATCTGATGGCAGAAGCGACATATGGGCGCACCATCCAAGACGTCCGACCTCCGGTGCGGCGGAAGTGGCCCAGCCCCCCCTGCTCTTACCCAGATATACCAGCGGTGTGCGGTGTGCCGGGCATAACCGGCGGATTTCGGCAAGTGCTTCTTGGCCAACCGCAGGTAGCGGCGGCAGACTGCACGACCACAGCGCCGTCCTCCCGCCGGTCAGCGTCCACCCGGACCGTAGCCCGGGTGGGCCGGGCACCGATCCGATGCTCCAGAACGCGAGCTGTGGCGAGACGGGGTTCGACCTCGGTGCAGCGGGCCAGGATGCCGGCCGCCGCCGTGTCGTCGGAGGCTAGGCCACCCTCACCGTCGATGGCCGTGCCGCCCAGGACGACGGTGTCGCCGTGCGGGTAGAAGCACAGCAGGTCCGGTGAGAGGCCGGTGTCCTCGGAAAAGAACTCGGTCAGCCCTGGGTTGGTGACGACGGCGTGCTGGCCGCGGATGGGCCGCAGGTCAGGGTCGGGGAGTAGATCCTTGGCACCGAGGCCAGTGCAGTTGACGATCACGGTGGCCGGGCCGACGTCCGAGAGTGAGGCCAGGCGTCGCCGCTCGACTGTTCCGCCAGCGGCATCAAGCCGATGCAGGAGGTAGTCGAGGTAGGTGGGCATGTCGATCAGCGGCACGGTGAACCGGTAGCCAGCCAAGAAACCGGCCGGTAGTTCAGCCGGCCCGCACGGCCGGAAGCCGGGCAGGTCGGTTGCCCAGGCCGGTGGCGCCTTGGCTGTGCGGGACGCCTCGATGCCACTGGTGAGCCGGACACCCGTGGTCGGATCCTCGACCAGCTCACGGAAGATCTCCAGCGACCGTTGTCCCCAGTGGTTGACCTTGTCCTTCGGTTCGACCAGGTACAGTCCCCACATCGCCCCGGCCGCCAGCGACGTGACGCCCGGCACCTGCTCGGCGATCATATGAACCGAGACCCCGGCCTCGGCGAGAACGACGGCGGTGGTGAGCCCTGCCACCCCGGCCCCGACAACGACGACACGCTCCCCTGCGGCCATGATCCTGACCTTAACGGCCGGGTGGCGTCGACGGGGCGTGTCCAGCGAGCACGCGCATCTGGCCCACCAGCCGCAATCCCACCCACCAGCCCCGAGCCGAAGCCGCCCGGCGACGCACCAGCCGCTCGACACCAACGAACTTGGTCATCCGTCTCACTCTGCGTAGATTGGGCCGCTGCTCCGTCCGATCCGAGTCGTCGGCGCGGCAGGTAAAGGGAAGTCTCGGGCCTTCGTCTTGGAGAGATGTCTGCCGAAGGCCCGCACGCCAAGACCCGCCCTGGTCACCGGGCTCACACCGCGGGGGACGGCGGGCGCCTGCGGTTAGGGCGGGGGCTAACCTCTGCGGAGGAACCTGCTCTGGCCCCGGTGCTTGCCGGTCCTCCTGCCAGCCGTCGGCTGACCCACCGCAGGGCCTTCGCTCGGCTGGGTGGGGCGGTCTGGGCGGTCCTTGCTGAGGAGGGATTACCAGACCCGTTCATGCAGCGCGCGGATGCAGGGTCCGCAGGCGTACATCGGCGCTTGGGCGCCCGCGACACTTGCGGGGCCGATCCACAGGACGCGAGTCCACCGCTGTCCGCAGTAGAGCCAGCAGGCCCCGTCGACCCACTCGTTGCCGTCGTACGTGGTTGCCGGGGCAGGCAGTCCACCGCGTGCGAACTCGGCTACCCCGGGGATCACCCTGTGCCGTAAGACGGCTTCCGTGAGCAAAGCTTGTCCGCACTTCTCTATCAATGGCCTCGCGCCGCCGAGGAAGCGTCCTCCTGCTTCTTGGCGTCGGAGAACAGGAGGGTGGGCTCGGCGAGGATGTCTCGGCCGGCCTCGCTCTTGTAGATCTCGTCGACGCTGCCGAAGCATGCTTCGGAGTAGTCGAGGTCCAGCAGCGCGGCGGCCTGCCGGACCGACGCCTCGTCGGGTCCCTCGATCTCCAGGAAGGTGGGGAGGTCGGGCCAGGTGTCGAAGTCGAAGGCGACCTCGCCCAGGCGCCACTCCTCGCGGTAGTTCTCCTGGTAGCGCACCTCGGTGAGGCCGACCCGGCGCAGGATGTCGGCCACGGCGTGCAGGTCGGCGACCTCGGTCTCGATCTCCTTGGTGCCGTCGATCGTGGTGGCGTCGGTGACCTGCTTGAGCGTGAGCGTCGACCGGTTTCCCTCGTCCCGAAGACGGATCCAGGCACCGCCGTCGAGGGAGTCGTTCTCGAAGATCTTGCGGGTGAGGAGCGTGCGGGGGAACGCCTGGACGGCTCCGAGGGCGGTCAGCTTGGCCTGGAGGCCAGCGGCGTCGACGGCCAGGAACTTCGCCTCGTACTCGTGCTTCATGTGCCCTTCTCTCAGAAGTGATCGGTGAAGGCGGACGTTCGGGCTGCCATGAGCAGGCCCATGCGGTGGGTGTGGTCGTGCGGCTGGCCAACGTGGGGCCGTTCCGTGAACTCGCCCGTGCGCAGGGTGAGCAGGACCTCCCAGTCGCCGAAGAAGTGAGGGAGCAGGCGCTCGGGAGAGGTGTAGTGCTCGGTCATGTGGTGACGTCTCTCGACGGGCATCATGAACTCCGCGCCGAACACACCGCCCGGGCGGACCAGGCGTTACATGCGGTCGACGAACTCGGCGAGCGGGCGGTGGTGGTTGGCACTGTAGTGCCACGAGCAGCTCGTCCAGACCGCCTCACACTGCCCTTCCAAGGGCTCACCCTCGAGGAAGTCGTCCTCAATCACCTGGACACGGGAATGGAGTTCTTCGAGTTTCAGCCGATCGATCAGGCCCATCGCGTGGGCCCCGCTGTCACCCGGAAGGCGTACCTCGCCTCCGTGCAGGGCGAGCGCGTCCCGTTCGATGGCGACGACGCGGTACCCGGCGGCGGCGAGAGGCAGGACAAACTTGCCGTCACTCGCGCCGACGACCACGACGGTGGCGTCAGGGGCGACGCGCTCGCGCAGCGTGGCGAGGAACTGGGGGAAGAAGGTGAGGGTGTGCTCCCACAGGCTCTGGGTCTGCACGGTGGTTCGCTCCTTGCCTGTCGGTTTCTGTGATCACACGGAGGACCTCTTCGGGGCTGCGCCCCGTGGTGTCGACGCAACGCATCGGGAAGGAGGCGTAGGCGTCCGTCACCCGGTCCGTGACGGCTTCGATCAGTGCGTCCCAACGCGTCGCCGGCTTGTTCCGAGCCGCCAGGCGGCGCTGGCGTTCGTCGTCGGCGCAGACGAGGGTGGTACGCGACGGGGGTCGGCAGCCAGCGCGGCAGAGTGACGCCGAGCCGGGCGCCCAGGGCCCGGTGGGTGGCGAGACACCGGGCGAAGTAGCTCTCGACGACTACGGGGACACCGGCGTCGAGGTGGTGCTGGATCTCCTCGGCCGCGGCGAACAGCGCGGAGAGGTAGAGGCACATCCGCGCGTCGGCGTTGGTCCGTTCGTCCACGGCGTGCCTGAGGGGTTGGTACTGGGCCGGCACGGTGGGGATGAGGACGGCGTCTCGGGCGGCGGCGAGCATCGGGGCGATGGTCGACTTGCCGGTGCCCCGTAAGCCTTCGAGGCTCTCGAATCGCGGGTGGTCAGGCACGGGCGTACACCACGTCCGGCACCGCGAGGGCGAGCTCATCCGCAGCAGAGGGCTTGTGGACGATGCGGCCAGCGGTCTTCTCGTACCAGAAGGCATGGGAGTCCTTGCCCACGGCCTTGCAGGACATGGTCAGCGCACCGCGCGGGTCGGCCTCGATGCGGTCGATCTCGCGGGGGCCGCCGATCGGGGCACAGAGCTGTGGGGCGCCGTGCTCGGAGAGGTCCTCGTCGACGATCACCTCCAGAGGCAACTCGGCCGCCGCGAGCTCTTCGCGGAGTCGGCCGTAGGAGGCCGGATCGGTGACCAGCAGTTCGGGGTGGTCGGCAGCATTACCGACAGGCCGCAGGTGGTGGAGCTTGAGTTGCCGGATCCCGAGCCGCGCCAGAATGCCGGCGAGGGGGAGTACCTCGCCGATGTTCCGCGAGGTCACGGTCATGGTCACGCCCGTGGGAACACCGAGGTCTCGCGCCAGGCTCAGGGAGTTGAGGGCGCTCTGGTAGCTGCCGTACCTGCGGATGCCGTCGTTGGTCGATCCGACGCCCTCCAAGGAAACCCTGAGGAGGTCCAGGTGCGGCGCGATCTCGGTCAGTCGGCGTTCGATCCGATACCCGTTGGTGCAGATCTCGACGCGCTGTCCCAGCTCCTCCTTGGCGTTGCGGACGACCTGTGCGAGGTCCCGGTGCACGAACGGCTCCCCGCCGAGCAGGGTCACGGCCTCCGTGCCGTACTCGTCCCGCATCAGGGTAAGGAGGCCGGCGGCCTCTTCGGCGGTGAAGGCGTCCGCGTACTGCAGCCGCTTGCCGTGGAAGCAGTGCAGGCACGTGAAGTTGCAGCGGTAGAGCAGCTGCAGGTACAGCATCCGGATCTTCCTGATCCCGGTGACTTCCCTGATCACTTGGGCTCCTTCGGCTGACTGCCTTTCGGGAACCCGATCCTGACCGTCCGCCCGGGGACCTCGTCACCGCGTTCGGGGACGACTCGAGGACGTCCCGGGACGTTTTCCATCAGCTGTGAACGACTCCAGGACGCCGAGAAGGCGCTTGGTGTCCGCCAGGTCGGGCAGAACCTCGGGTGCGCCGGCCGCCGCCAGCTCCGCGCGACCGTGGATACCGGAGGCGACGGCGACGATCCCGCACCCCGTGGTCAAGGCGGCCTCCACATCACGGGGGGTGTCCCCCACGAGGACGGCGGGAACGTCGGCCCGGACACCACGGAGCCGCTGCGCTCGCTCACGGGCGACCGCGACGAGCTCGGGACGGAGCTCGGCGTCCGCTCCGTAGCCGCCCACCGGCAGGTCCAGCAGCGATTCGAGGCCGAACGCCGACAGCTTCACACGGGCGTTGGCGGCGATGTTGCCGGTCAGGACGGAGGAGACCCAACCGCTGCGGGCGGAGGCGGCCTTCAGCGCCTCATGGGCACCGGGCAAGGCGGCCCCGCGCCTGCACAGCTCGCCCAGGCGCGCTTCCCCCGCCTGGGCGAGCGCCGTCTCGACGGAGTGCCAGTCGGGTACGGGCAGTCCGTCGCGGACGAACATGTCGCGCATGATCAGCCGATCGGGTACGCCCCTCGGTGCGTGCCGGCTCCGTAGGCTCGTGTCCCGATAGGGCCGAGAAGGCGGCGGCGTAGATCTCCTTGCTCTCCCCCGCGTTCTCGACGAGGGTGTGATCGATGTCCCACAGGACGAAGAGCTCCATGGCGCCAGAGTAGGCATTCGGCGGGGGTGCGCTTCAGCGACTACGTCCCGAAACGTCCTTGCGCGATCATGTGCCGCACCGCTTCGATGGCTTCCGTGAACGACCGACTGCGCACCGTGCTCGGCCGAACCACTTTACGTATAAGCAGCGACGAAACGCACAGGTTCGGCAAGTACCGTTGTAGCGGCTGTCAGGTCCGCCAGTCGGGCCGACAGCGTCGCCTCCGCCAGGCGTGGCGGCAGCGCATCCCCGAACTTCAGTCCTCGCACCGCCCGTTCGTCGACAGCAGGAAGGCAGAGCCGGTCCGGAGCCTCGCTCAGGGCTTCCTTCCACACCGGTGGCGTGAGGTCTTCCCGCAGACGGATCCAGTGATCGTTGATGCGCTGGGCTGGCACCGCGATCCCCTCCAACGTGGCGGCCAGCGTCGCGTTCGCCCGGTGGCCTGCCCAGGTCCACCAGCGAAGTTGTCCTGATTCGTCGCGCACGATCAATGTGCCGCCCGGGTGAACCTTCTCCAGGAATACCTCACGCGCCTCCTTGAGCGTCGTGGTGGCACGTTGAGTCAGGGTGACGGGCGAGTCCGTGCCGAGCAGCACCTCGCATACGGCACGGGTGACCTCGAACGAGGTGCCCTGGCCGAAACCGGTGCCGGTCCACTTGGCCTTTCCGCCGCCATCGACCGGCTCGACGAAGCAGCGCTTGCGGTGCCAGTCGATGTAGGTGACCTGCCAGCTGCGGCCGGCGAGGAGGAGCCTGCGGGGGCCGGCGACCCGCTCGGTGAGGAGAGCGGGGGCGGTGCGGCCGATCTCGGTACGGCCCTGCAGGACGGTGAACTGCGGCGGTGCCGTGAAGACGGCAGTGAGGTTCATGAAGTGGCGGTGGCCGAAACGCCGTTCGGCTTCAGGGCCGATGAACAGCATGCCACCGTCCTGGTCCAGGTATCCCACGTCGACCAAATGGCGGACGATCGGCTCGGCCGACCCTCCGAACGGTCCCAGGCCGTTCCACCATTCCTGCCAGAGTCGGTCTCCGACGCGGTGTTCCTGTAGGCAAAGGGCGAGCAGCTGCTGGGCGACGATGTGCCGGGGTTCGGGCGGCGCTGTGACCGGTTCGACCCAGCCTCGCGACCACTGGAGCAACAGTCCCGCGGCAGCCAGGAGCCCGCCTTGGTCGAGGGTGAGGAAGAGGCAGTTCCGGGTCGTGCCGGGGCGGCGTCCGGTGCGGCCCAGGCGCTGCAGGAAGGAGGCGACCGAGGCGGGAGCGTCGATCTGGATGACCCGATCCAGGTCACCGACGTCGATGCCCAGTTCCAGGGTGCTCGTGGCGATGATGACGCAGTCGCGGGCCTCGGCGAACGCGGTTTCCGCGCGTCTGCGTTCGTCGAGGGAGAGGGAGGCGTGCGAGAGGAACGTGGTCACGCCCTTGGCCCGCAGCTTGGCGCCCAGTTCCTCGACCAGGCGCCGTGACTCGCAGAAGACGAGCCGCTTCTCCCCCCGGTGGAGGGCGCTGATGACGGTGGCCGCATTGTCGAGCGAGCCGACGTAGTCGAGCTGGATGTCACCCGGCGGTACGGAGGCCGGCGTCGGCTGTGCCTCGGCCAGGTGGGGCGCGACCACGCGTCCGGGGCGCCGGCCTGCACCGGATCCCTGGAGCCAGGTGAGCAAGGCTTCCGGGTTGCCGACCGTCGCGGAGAGGCCGACGCGCTGCACGGAGCGGCCCACGACGCGTTGCAGGCGCTCCAGTACGGCGAGCAGGTGCCAGCCGCGGTCGTCGCCGGCGAAGGCGTGGACCTCGTCGACGACGACGGCCCGCAGGCCGGAGAAGAAGGACGCGTGGTCGACATTGACGCTGACCAGCATGGCTTCCAGCGACTCGGGGGTGGTGAGCAGCACGTCGGGCCGGGAGGCGAGGATGCGCCGCCGCGCGCCGGTTGGTGTGTCGCCGTGCCACAGGGCTGCGGTCCGGCCGAGCCAGGCGGTGTAGGTCTCCACGCGCGGCAGCAGGTTGTTGAGCAGCGCCTTGAGCGGACACACGTACAGCACCGATGTGCCGGACCAGCCCTGGGCGTGCATCCGGGACAGCAGCGGGAAGCAGGCGGCTTCGGTCTTGCCGCCGGCCGTCGGGGCCAGCAGCAGGGCGTCGTCTCCCGCGCTGAGCGGGGCGACGGCGGCCTTTTGGAGCGGACGCAGGTCCTTCCAGCCCAGGGTGTTGACGATGTGGTGGACCAGCGCCGGTTCGAGGCCGTCGGGGGTGGTCACGGCAGGTCCAGCTCGATGTCGTCCGCCCGGTCGGCGGCGGCGTTGCGCTCGGTGTCCGTCAACTCGCCCGCCGACAGGGTGAGCTGGTAGTGCTTGCGCGGGTCGAAGTCCTCGAACTCGTCGACGCGGTCGAGGACGTCGGCGACGAGCTTGCGCAGGAATACGCGGGGAGCGATGCCGACGTTGCCGCCCAGACCTCCGGTGACGGCGGTGGCGAGTTCGCCGATGTAGGCGTCGTCGACCCGCGCGGTGACCCGCTCGGGGTGGCGGGCCGCGCCCCGGTAGAGGTCCTGCACCTTCCGGCCGAGTTCCCCCAGGCGCGGCAGGTCGAAGCCGGGCAGGCGGAGCTGGACGGCGCGGGGCGAGTCGAAGCGGGCATCCGTGGTGAAGTCGGTGGCGAGCCGCTGGGCCAGGGGCGGGAGCCGCTGGACGCCCTGCTGGCCGTCGTAGAACGCGGGGGTTCCGGTGATGACGAGGAAGAGGCCGGGGAAACGGCCGGCGTCGATCTCGTCGAGGAGCTGGCGCAGTGCGTTGAGGCCCTTCTCCCGGACGTCGCCGCGGACGCGTTGCAGGGTCTCCGTCTCGTCGAGTACGAGGAGCAGGCCCGGGTGGCCGCAGTCGCGCAGCACGGTCAGCAGGCCCTGGAGGAAGCCGAGCGCGGCGAAGTGGTCGAGGTCTCCGCGCACTCCGGCGGCCCGGCGGGCGGAGGCGGCCACGGACTTCTGGCCGCCGAGCCAGGCGATCAGGGCTTCCGCCGTGGCGCCGTCCCCGGCGGTGACGGCACGGCGGTAGCCGCGCAGGGCGGCTGCGAACGCGGGCGTGGTGCGGGCGACGTCGGCGAGCCGGCGTTCCATCAGCGTGTCCACGGCCTCGGCGAGGGCTTCCTCGTCGTCCTCGTCGATCTCCGAGCCGTCGAGGACCTCCTCCTCCAGGGTGTAGAACCATGAGTCGACGACCGCGCGCAGTGCGCTGGGCTGGTGGGTGGCGGTGGCCAGGCGCTCGGTGAGCCGGCGGTAGACGGTCTCCAGCCGGTGCAGCGGTGTCTCGGTCTCGGAGATCTGCACCTCGGCGGTGGCGAGTCCCGCGCGTTTGGCGCGTTCGGCCAGCCAGCGTGCGAAGAAGGTCTTGCCGGAGCCGTAGTCGCCACGGACGGCGTGGAAGGCGGCACCGCCGCGGGTGACGGTGGCCAGGTCGTCGTCCAGGGCGGCTTCGAACCGGTCCAGTCCGACCGCGAACAGGTCGAGACCGGACTGCGGGACGGTGCCGCGCCGCAGGGCGTCGATGACCTCGCGGCGCCGGACCGCGCTCACGGAGGCGGGGTCGGTCACGCCTTCTCCTCCCCCCGGCTCGCCGGCTCGTCCGTCTGCCCGTCCGCTTCGTCGTCCTTCGGCTTCGGCAGGAACTGCTCGCGCAGGAGCGGTACATCGAGTTTGACCGCGTGCCCGCCGTCGATGAACCCGAGGACGGGATACCCCTCGACGTTCAGCAGCCGCTGCACCGTGGCGACGAACCCCTCGATGTTGCGGCGGACCCGTCCGGTCGCGGAGATCGCCGCGGCGAGCGCGGCCGGGGACATCGTCCCGCCCGCTGTGACGAGCGCGTCGACGACCGCGGCCACCACCTTCGCCTCGGGCGCTTTGCGGACGTACTCCTTCTGGGCCGCGTACACCTCGCTGCTCACCACCGTGCTGCCCAGCGACTCGGCCACCGGCGGTCCGGTTTCCGTCCGGGCGGACGGCCGTGCCTCGGCGGCCGGCGCGCGCTCGGAGGGCGCCGGGGGCCGCGCAGGCGAGGAGACCTCCGGCTGATCAGCGGTAATGGCGGCGGACTCAGGAACGTCACGAGTGACGTGCGACCGCCACCAGCCCGGCGTGGACAACTCGCGCGGCAGCGGCACCCAGTCCTTCGGGGCCTCCTCCCCGGTCGGCAGCAGGACGAGCACCGGGACGGTGACTTCGGCCAGGGAGGCTCCGCCGTGGTACCCGGCGCGCCGTCCGGTGTAGCGGATGTCCTCGCGCCACGGCAGGATCACCGCTCCCCCGCCCTCGCGCACCCGCGGGCCGTGGACAGCGATCTCTCCTTCGCCTGCGGCGTCACCGGTGCGCCAACGGGCGGACGCAGCACCCTCTGCGGCGGCCGTCGGGGTGTCGGAGCTGCTGCCGCGCTCCAGGACGTGTCCGTGGTCGGCGACGAGGACGACCGGGCGGCCGTAGCTGCGGGCGGCGGCGAGCAGTTCGCGCAGGTGCGTGACGTCGGCGAGGGACCAGGTGGTGCCGCGGCCGTGCCGGCCGTTGTCCAGTGCCTCGTCGATGGTGTTGAGGACCACGCCCACCACGGCGTCCGAGGCGAGGGCGGTCATAAGTTCGTGCGAGAGCGCGTGGCCCGCCTCGCCGCCGATGGCGGCCTTGTGGAAGAGGGCCGCCGCCTTGCGCCGCCGCTTCCAGAAGGCGGTGAAGCCGCTCGTCTCGGTCGACTGGCCGCCATCAGCTGCCTCACCCGTCAGCAGTGAGACACGGCTGACGCGGGTGATCGAGGGCAGCATCGAGACGGCGGCGAGCCGTGCCGGAATCTCTCCTGCCTCCGGGCGCGGCACGATCTCGCGCCAGCCGTCGCGTTCCGCCTCCTCGCCGAGCTGGGCGGCGACCGCGCTACTCATGCCGTCGAGGACGAGGAGGAGCGGTGACGCTTGGGCGGTCAGCGGGCGTACGACGGTGTCCAGCACGTTCTCGACGACGAGGCAGCCGTCGGGGTGCTGGGCGGTGGCGTGCGCGGCCCAAGCGGCGAGCTTTGGGGCGAACTCCTGATCGAGGCGCTGTCTGCGCTCACGTGCCTGTTCGTAGAGGGTCCGCAGGTCCCGGCCGGTCTCCAGGTCGCCGTCGGGGTCGCCCGCCCACAGCACGGTGAGCGCCCGGTCCATCCAGCCCCAGTCGCATACGTGGGCCCGTACGGCGGCGGCCACGCCGGTGACGGCGGACTCGGGGCCGCTGAGCCAGCGTGCCACCCGTACGGCCGTCTCGGCGGCCTGGACGTGGTCCGGGCGGAGGCCGGCGAGGGCGTGGCCGAGCAGGTCGGCCAGCGTGGCCTGACCGGCGGCCGGGGAACGGAGGGCTTCCGCGACGGTCCGGCGCAGTTGCGCGGTGAAGCTGGAGGGGAGGAAGCGGCTCGCAGTGAGGCCGGGGGTGAGGCCCGCCTTGTCGGCCAGCGCGTCGGCCCGGTCCAGTACGGCGGTGACGCGCCGACGGGCGTCCTGGCTGGTGCGGGCGTCGGCGATCCAGCGGGTGAGGATTCCCTCCACGGCGTCGGTGAACACGGCGAGTTCCGAACGCCGGGGCATGACCTGCCCGAACAGTCCGCCGAGGGCGAGCACCGTGTCGGGCTGGGCGGCGGGGTCCCGCAGTGCGGCGCCGAGCAGTCCGAGCGGCAGGGCGTCGTGGCCGAGTCCGGCCTCGGCGAGGGACAGCAGGACGGGAACGGCCGGTCCCGCGACCTCCGCGAGCCACTTTTTCAGTTCGGCGCGTTCGGTGGCGCTCAGTTCGGCGAACCGCCGGGGACCGGCGGGCGTGCGCGACCAGGCGAGCAGGGCGTCGGCATCGAGGGTGACCTGCCCGTCCTGGCCCGAGGAGCCGTGCGCCGCGCGCAGACCGAGCCGTTCGGCGGTCAGGGCGCGCAGTGCCGCGTCCCGGGTCAGCACTCCGCCGACGCGCGGCCAGCCGTCTTCGGCGGGCTCCGCTTCGACCAGGGCTTCCAGCAACCACCGCTCGCGGTACATGCGCGGGTCCAAGCCGGTGGCCCCGAAGCGCTGGAGGACGACCTCGGCGTTCTCGACGGTGAGGGTCTTGCGCCGTACGGCCCTGCCGCGCACGTCCCAGCCGAGTTGCTCGTCGTCGACGCCCGTCGTCACCACGAGCACGTCGGAGGAGGCGGCTGCGTTCCGGTGCGCGCGCAGGGCGGCGACGACGCCGAGGACGGAGGCTTCGTTCCGTACGTGGACGCGCCGCGCCTCGCCGTCCAGGGTGACGGTGAACCGGGGTGGGGCGCCGGGCGCGTACTGGCCGTGGACGAGCACGAGGCTGCGCTCGCCCAAGTCCTTGGCGTTCGCGGCGAGCAGGGCCTCGACGGTACGGCGGCCCACCCGGGGCAGGGCCGGGGCCATCAGCCGGCGGTCCCTTCGCCGCCCGGTTCCGGCTCGGTTCCGGCGGAACCGCCCTTATCGGGCCCCGTGTCGGAGACCGGCTGCCAGGTGACCTGGATGCGGGTGCCGGGGTGGGCGGCGAGGTAGGCGCGGATCTCGGCGTCGATCCCGGCGACCGTGGTGGCCAGCGTCGCCTCCAACTGGGTGGGCTCGACGAGGTGGACGGTCTGCCTGCGACCGGTCTGGCCCGGGACGGCGGTCTGCGCGCCACCCTGGCCGCGGGAGGCGTCGTCCGGCGTGGAGGGCCGGTCCGGCGTGGGCGTCGAGGGGACGGAGGGCTTGCCGTGGTCGGTGAGGCTGACGTCCTCGGCGGTCGGCTCCGGGGTGACCGGTGCCACGGGCGGAGTGGACGGCTGTGCGGGCTGGGCGAGGCGGGTGGCCTCGCGCATCAGGGCCATGACGGTGTCCGGGAGCCGGTCCAGGACGGGCACGAGTGAAACGGTCTGCTCGTGCTCGCGGGCGGTGCGGTGCACCTCGTCCAGGAACCTGGCCGCCCGCTCGCCGAGGCTGTCCTGTCGTACGGCGAGGTCCCGGCGTACGTCCTCCAGCAGGGACCACTGGGTGCCGCGCAGCGCGGCGGCCACTTCCGGGGCGTGCCGCAGGGCGCCCGCGATCTCCTCGTCGGTCACGTCGTACGCGGCGGCGGCCAGCTCCCGCACGCACGCGGCCGGTTCGGTGGTGCGCAGCAGCCGGGCGACGAGGTCGGCGGCGGCCTTGGTGGACTTCAGACGGGGCGCATCGGCGCCGCCGGGCCCAGTCAGCTCGAGGGGGGCGGCGTGCTGTGTCAGGAGGGTGCGCACTTCGCCGAGGGCCACGCGGTGTTCCTCCGCGACCGCGCGCACGCCTTCGGCGAGCCGGGCGACGTTGCGGGCGAACAGGACCCGGGAGACGGTCCTGCCGAAGATCGTCCCGGCGCGGCCGAGCGCGGTGTGGAACTCGTCCTCGGTGGGCAGTTCCACGGCCCTCAGCCCGTATCCGGGGCCGATCCGCTCCAGCTCCGGCGCTTTGGGCAACGGCGAGGTCTGATAAACCCAGGTGCGGTCGTCGAGCAGGGCGTACGTGGCGATGATCAGGTTGCTGACGTGGCGGTCGAGGCCGGTGTAGCCGAGGTCCTCGATCCAACGGCGGATGTCGTCGACGGACAGTTCCGGGCCGGCGTCGGGGGTCTCGGCGGCCTTCTTGTTGATGCGCAGGCGCCAGTCGGTGGTGACGTTGAGCGGCCCGTCGTGGACCTCACCGAGCTGGAGGGCGTGCACGATCCGGCGGACCACCGGGATCTGCTGGCTGTCGACCACGACGCGCCGGGAGCCGTCCTCCATCGCCCTGGTGATCCATTCGAGCGCGGTCTTCAGCTCGCGGGTGGTGACGGCCTTGCGGGTGAGCCGCGGGTCGAAGTCGGGGTGCTTGGGGTGGCGGGCGCCGAGCAGCCCGTCGGCGAGCAGGAGGAGGTTCTCCTCGAAGCCGACCGCCGGTTCGGGCCGGGTGCGGGTGAAGCCCGGCTGGAGGGAGATCAGGTGGTGGCCCTCGGGGACCTCGGCGCCGGCGGTGCCGGGCTCGGCCCGGTTGATGCCGTAGAGCTGGAGCAGCGCGTCGGCGAGCTGAGTGGTCAGGCTGTCGCGGGACGCCTTGAGCTGGTTGCGGATCTGGACGCGCTCCTCGGCGGGGCGGGTCGCGGTGTGGTCGTCGAGCCGGTCGCGCTCCAGCAGATAGTTGATCTTGAGGAGGCGGCCGAGGCTGCGGGCCTTCTGCTCGGACAGGAAGTGCGGCAGCCAGACGATCGTCGGCGCCGTCTTCCCGGCGCGCTTCATCCGCTCCACCCGCTGCACGTCGTCCATCGGCGAGCGGCCGTGGTCGTCGAAGGGGTAGTCGAAGACGAAGCGGATGTTGCCCTCGGTCTGCGGGGCGAACTCGGCGTCCGGCAGGTGCGGGTCGCGGACGTTGCCGAAGACGAACTCGACGGTGCGCTTGGTGCCGCGCCAGACGACCGTCCGCTCGCACACGAACGCCTGGGCGTCGGGGATGCCCAGCGCCGCCCACAGTTGGTCCTTGATCCACTGGCGGCGGTAGCCGTCCTGGTCGGCGACGCCCTGCACCTCTTCCAGCAGCGGCTCGACGTCCAGGTCGGACAGGTGCAGGTGGAAGACCGGGTCGGCGGGGTCGCCCTCGCTGCGCAGCTCGCCGTCGAAGCCCTCGGCCTGCAGCTCCTGCAGCCGCTTCACGGCGACAGCCCCCGCGTCGCCCACCCGGGTCCTGATGGTGCCGTGGTTCAGCGCGGCGAGTCGGCCGCCGGTGAGCCGGGTCAGGGCGGGCACGTTGGGCGCGAGGGAGGCCAGCAGCAGCGTCTTGACCAGGCGCTCGTCGGTCTGGAAGCGCTTGTCGTCGGCTGAGCCGTACTTCGTCAGCAGGTGCTCGCGGACGCGGGCGTGGAAGCGGTGCGCGATCTCCGACTCCTTGCGGAGCTTCGCGGTGAACGCCTCACCGGTCCGCTCGGCGATCACGTCCCACAGATCGCCTATCGGGATGAGCTGGCCGAGCCGCAGGTCGTCGCGGTGGCGCCGCAGCAGCTCCTGCACCAACTTGAGGCCGGTCCGCTCGCGCTGCAGTGCACCGGACAGGTCGACCAGCACGTTGAGCAGTGCCGGGGACAGCGGATACAGGGTGCGGAAGTCGTCCCAGCTCGCCTCGGTGCGTCCCTGCGCGTCGAGCAGCACCTGCCGCACCTCGTCCCGCGAGGACTCCACGAGCTTGAACGCGTCGTCGCGCGCCTGCTCCATGCCCGGACGGGGGGCGAGCACACGGTGCTTGATGATCTCGACGAGGTTGCTGTCCTCCAGTTCCACGACGTCGATCCGGCCGGCGAGGTAGTCGACCTGCTGTTCCAGGTTCTGCACGTCGGCGCCCGCGACGTCGGAGCCGATCAGCTGGGACAGGTCACGCTGGCGGGAGATGAAGGAGACGATCGGCACCGGCCGGCCGCTGTCGGCGGACTCGATCAGCTTGACCAGTCGCTGCACCTGGTCGCGGACGAAGTCCTGGTCGCCCATGTGCGCCTGGAGCCACAGGATCAGCTCGTCGAGGAAGAGGACGACGCCGTCGTAACCGAGCGACTGCGCGTGGCGGGAGACGACCTTGAGGCCGTTCTCCAGCGGGATGAAGGACTGCGCGTCACCGCGGGCGGCCTGCGTGTACGCGGCCATGGGCCCGGTCAGCAGCGCCGACACCAGCCGCTCCCGCTCCTCGCTGCCGGGCGGCGCGGCGAAGGCGCGGTCCAGCTCGGCGGTGCTCCAGCCGCCCGCACCCGGCAGGTCGGCTCCGCCGTCGATGCCCGGCAGGTCGTCCTCGTCGTCCTCGCCCGCGCCACCGGAGGTGGCCGTCGCCCCGGCGCCGAGCCACTGCCGGAACTTGTCGTCGTCGCCGAGGAACGTCCGCTGCCGGTCGGCGTCGGCGAGCAGGGCGTCCGACCGGTAGACGGCCGGGGTCGGCGCCTCCGGGTGCAGCTCCCGCACGGTGTGGACGTACCCGCCGAGCAGCGCCGAGTCCAGGTCGGTCGACCCGACCAGGTGATACGGCACCATCAGGAACCGGCTGCCGCCCAGCCAGTCCCGGTGCTCGGCGACGACCTCCTTAAGCCCCGGCTTGTCCAGCGCCCCCTCGTGGCCGTTCAGCACCGCGTGCAGCACGGTGAGGAAGTGGCTCTTACCGGCGCCGAAGGAGCCGTGCAGGTAGGCGGCGTGCGAGTCGCCCGTACGGACGGCCTTGGCCACGATGCCGAGCGCCTTGCGGAACGCCTTCCGCAACTGCTCGGTGACGACGTACTCCGCCACCCGCTCGTCGGCCTCGTGGAAGCCCTGGGAGAGGTCGACCTTAAAATCGCCCGCGTGGACGTCCTCCTTGATGTCGATGACATCCCGGAGGAACAGCTCTGTGGTCGACATCAGGCGATCATTCCCTCACTGTGCTGGCGGCCGGCCCGGACAGCGCCCCCCACTGGCGTTCGGCGCGACGTCCATCTTGCCAGGTGAGTCCGACAGGGGGAGGGGAGATCGCAACCGCTTCCGGAACGGAGTCTCACAGCGGGTGACGAGTGCGGCGCTGACCGCCCGGCGCGGCTACCCGGAGTGTCCGGCCGCATCCGGACGGAGGTCCAGCTCCGCCCACACGGTCTTGCCGGGACCGGTGCGCTCCGTCACGCCCCAACGGGAGGCCAGGGCCTCGACCAGCAGCAGTCCCCGGCCTCCGTCGGCATCGGCGGGCGGGAGCAGCCACGCGGGCAGGGCGGGGTGGGTGTCGGACACCTCGACGCGCAGGAGCCCGGCGGCGGGCGTGTGGACCAGGCGCAGCGCGAAGTCGCGCCCCGGGACGCGTCCGTGGAGTACGGCGTTGGCGCTCAGCTCCGCGACGATCAGCAGGGCGGCGTCGGAAGCGGAGGTGCCGTGCGGCACGCCCCAGGTGTCGAGCTGGTGCGCGGCGAGTCTGCGGGCGAGGCGGGCGCCCCGCCGGGTCGCGGACAGGCGCTGGGCGAACGCACGTACGGTGACGATGCCTTGGGGCTGTTGCGTCGGCATGGGGTTCACCGTCCCGCCGCCGCGACCCCGCCGAACAGGACCGACGCTGGTACAGATACGCCTGTACTGGTTCACCCGCTGGACTGGGCGGGTCACCGTGCGTGACCATAGGGCGGGTTCGGTGTGTGCAAAGGGGCACGGGAGGCGGGCTGCATGGCGACGGGCAACGGCGGCGGGGTCGGCAGCGGGGGTACGGGTGGAGGCGCCGGTACGGGCGGCTCCAACGGCGAGCACGACCTGTCCGACAGCCTCAAGACCTTCGGGGCCGTACTGAAGGCCCTGCGGGAGGAGGCCCGCCTCACCCAGGAGGAGTTCGCGCAGCGGGTGCAGTACTCCGCGCACTACGTGGCCAAGATCGAGCAGGGCAAGCGGTTCCCTCCAGGGGATCTCCCCGAGCGTGCCGAGCTGGCGCTGGGTGCCGCCTCGGCGAAGGTGCTGGCCGCTGCGGCGCGGAGTCTGACGCGTAGGGCGGGGCTTGCTTCCTGGTTCCGGCAGTGGGCGGGGATCGAGGAGGAGGCGGTGTCGTTGTATGCGTACGAGTGCCGCGCGATTCCTTGGTTACTGCAGCCTGAGCCGTATATCCGCGCGATTTTTGAGCGAAGGTTGCCGCCGGTCACCGAGGAACAGCTTGAGCGAGAAGTGACCGCACGCCTGGAACGTCAGCGGCTGTTGGCAGAACGGCCGAACACAGCCTTCGCCTTCGTCATCGAGCAGGCTTTACTGGTCCGACGGGTAGGAGGCCATGAGGTGACCGGGGCTGTCATCGACCACCTCCTGGCAACCGGCACGCGCCGCAATGTGGAGATCCAGATCATGCCGTTGTGCCAAGAAGACCACACCGGTGTGGACGGGCAGATGTACTTGGCCGAGACTCCGGCCCACCAGTGGGTCGGCTACACGGAGGGGCAGCGGTCCAGCAGTCTGATCACAGCTCCGAAAGACGTGAGCGTTCTTCTCCAGCGCTATGGCAGGCTGCGTTCGCACCCTCGACTGCAGGGCCTCCGTGAGCTTGCTGAAAGAGATGCGAGGAGCGCTATGAGCACCACTGAGCTGAGCTGGTTCAAGAGCAGTTACAGCGGCAGTGAGGGCGACAACTGCGTCGAGGTTGCCATCGCGCCCGGGGCTGTGCACATACGGGACTCCAAGGAGACCCGGATCAAGCCGCTGGCGGTCTCCCCCACCGCTTGGTCGGCGTTCACCTCGCACGTTTCCGGCAACGATCGCTGAGCATCCCGCCGACGGGCGGGGAGGGCACAGGGCCGCTCTCCCCGCACAGCTCTATTCGTCGTCCGGCGCGGATTGTCCGGGCGCCTCCTTGCGCTGCGCAGGCTTCCGGCCACGGGTCTTGCGTACCGGCCGCCAGTCCCTCATCTGCGCCTCGCTCACCCCGTGGGTGCGCAAGTAACGCTGGAACTCCGCCTCCAGGTCCTCGGCCGGTGAGCCCTCCCACTCCTCGTCGTACGCGCTGTACCACTGGCGCACCCACGGCATGACCTCGTGCAGCCCCGCGAGCAGCGGGACGAGGCGTTCCGCGCCCCAGGCGTCGCTCCTGACCCGCGTGTCGACGAGCTGGGTGAGGGCCAGTGCCTGGGCCTTGTGGTCCCAGCCGGCCCAGCCGAGCATCAGCGTGGAGTCGCTGTCCGGGCCCGCCTCCGGGTAGGAGATGAACCGTTCCTTGGGTACGTCGAGCTTGCCGCGGTGGGACCAGTAGGACAACTTGAGGAAATCCGAGGACTTGTACTTCGTGGGCGGGTCGATGTCGAGCCGCTGCCCCGTACGGTCCTCCTCGCGCTGCTTCTCCCAGACCTTCTCCCACTCGCGGCGGGTGCGCAGGCCGGAGTCCTTGTAGCGCATGGCAGCGAGGTAGGGGACGTGCTCGTCGGCAATGATCTCGTTGAGGATCTGCGCAAGGGGGAGGTCCGGCTTCTTCAGATGGTCGGCTGCGTAGAGCGCGGCGACGGCCGTGATGTCGGGGTCGGAACCGAGCCGGTCGGCGAGGTTGTTGACGGTCAGCGTCCGAGGGCGCCGCAGTCCGTCACGCACCTCGAACCACAGGTCCTCGTCCTCGCAGCGGTCCAGCAGCCAGGTGCGGACCGCGGTTCGCTCCTTCTTCTCCCAGGAGTCGGCGGCCCAGCGGCGCTTGCACTCGGGGCGCTCGATGAGGGCGATGTCCTTACGGCGGGTGATGAGGTCGATCCGGGCTTGGACGATGTTGCAGTACCAGTCGGGCCAGTGGGCGGGGATCTCGGTGACGGGCGTTGAGCCGTGGCGCCGGAACCAGGCGGTGTCCAGCTCACCGGCTGCGGCCTTCCGCGCGAGCACGATCTCGAAGGCCCGCTCACCGAGCTTGACCTCGGGGATGGTGTCGGGGTCGGGTGACGGGGTCGTGATTCGGGCTACTTCGGCGTCACTGAGCAACCCGTAGAGGCCGTAGACCTGCCAGTCCAACTCCTCCTGGAGGGCAATGACTCGACGCCGGAGCTCGGCATGTTCTGCCTGCGCGTCATCAAGCGCCTGTCGTTGCGGGACGCCGTCAGCGCACACCGCTGACGGCTCCAACTTGGCCAACTTCTGTGCCTGGGCATCAAGGAGGCGGCCGAGGTAGAGCGGGAGCTTGGCCGGAAGGGGAAACTCTTGCAGCTTAGTGCCGGTGAACTCGTAGCGCTCCTCCCATTCCTCGTCCTGAAGCCCTCGACCGAGACCACTGCCGCCCTTGCCCTGACTGACCTGCTTCAACCAGAAGCAAGCCGCCGAAGAATTGAGCACCCCCAGCAACTCCAGGTGCTCATCCTCCCCGGCCCCCTCGGGCAGCTTGATCACGGGTGCGGACTGCTTGAACACCTTCCCGCCCCGGTCCAGCACGAAGTGGTTGTGCGTCGCCACGAACGCGAACGCGATGCCCAACGGCACTGAGTAGCGTTCCGGATGCCACCGGCTCCACTCGTACCAGGTCAGACCAATCTCTTCATGCGTACCGCCAGGCTCGCGGCGCAGCCGGAGCATGCTGCGCTGCGTCCACAGCAACCGCTGGGAAGAGAGGTCGGAGAGGTCTGCGGACAGCTCCTGACTGTATGGGAACAGCGCCTCGGTCTCGGGTTCGAGGTCCCAGTCCCGGATGACGGTGCCCTCCACCAAGGGCACCGTCCGGCTTTCAGGCACCCCGTGCCTGGCCCAGCTCCCGGGCGGAGCGAAGTACGCCTCATCCGCGCCTGTGTGCGTGGTGCGGCCGATCAGCTTCACGCGCGAGCCCAGCAGCTCCGATCCCGCAGCCGTGAGCTGACCGAATACCTCGGAGGCACCGCCACCACTCAGCGACCAAGGGGCCTCGGCGAAGTGAGGGCGATCGATGTCCGCTACCGAGACCCAGTCCCTCTCGCTGCCCGGCCGGTCGACGTAGGTGACGATCTCCTTCCAGACCCGCCCTTCGGCAGCGTTCTTGGGTTGCTCAGGCTCCCCCCGTACGCCGAGCACCGCCCGGATGGTCCGGCTGCCGCTGGGCACACGATTGCGCCCCACCAGAATCACCGTGGGAGTGCCGTGCCCCGGAATGTAGGCACCCGAGGTGTCGATAACGTGCGACAGCTCGACCCTGTTCCGGAAGACTGTCTCGATGAGGTTGCGGCCGAACTCCCGCTTCATGAAAGAGTTTGCAGTGATCTGCCCAACGAATCCACCACCGCCTTGCCGCCCGCCTGCTCCCTTCACCGCAAGCTCGAACATGCGCTGCGCGAACGGCACAGAGAGGGCGAAGAGGCCGACGCAGGCGTCATAGCCCTTCTTGTAGTTCTCCTTCTCCTGCCTGTCCTTCACCGTGATGTACGGCGGATTCCCCACCACCACGTGATACGACCCCCGCCCCAGCAGGTCGACCCTCTTCGCGTACTCCCACACGTCCTCCGTGGCGTACGCGTACGCCTCTTCCTCCTCGCGCCCCACGACCGCCTCCGCGAACAGCGTGTCCAGGTCGGTCTGGATACCGGCCGCGTCCCTGCCGTGCAACAGCGAGTCGCCCACGGCCACGTTGATGGGGAACGGCGGCGCGTCCGCCAGTCGCCGCGCGCCCGCCGCGCGCATCGCGGCGACCAGGAGCCGGAAGCGGGCGATGCTCGCGGCGAAGGGGTTCTTGTCGCAGCCGTGGACGGACTCCAGCACCCGGCGCACCAGCGTCCAGGCGTCCGTACCGGGTTCCGCCTGGCGCCACTTATCCAGGAGCCGGTGGAAGATGCCGAGCAGGAAGTGGCCGGAGCCGCACGCCGGGTCAATGGTGCGCAGGCCGCGGCGTTCGCGGCCGTCCGGGCCGGTCCAGGCCGGGTTGAGGCCGAAGCCCTGCCCGTCATCGGCGATCGCCGGTTCCAGGGTCAGGTCGAGGATGAACTCCTCCACGAACTCCGGGGTCTGGAGCAGCGCGTATGTCTTGCGGGCGTGCTCACTCAGGTCCTGGTAGAGGTCGCCGAGGAAGCGGGTGTCCCACTCGGAGTCGGTGAAGTCGTAGCGGATCTCGCCGTCCGCGCCCCAACGGCGCCAAAACATCAGCAGTTCCGTCGCCGTCTCGTAGCCGGGAGTCAGGCCCCACAGCGGGTTGTGGCGCTCGTCGAAGAGGCCGGCGGCCGTCTCGTTGGTGCTCGCCAGGTGGCGGAACGCCTCGATGAGCCAGTCGCGGTTGTTGTGGTGCGGGTAGGTGCGGAAGTGGGCCTCGTGCCGGGCCTCGGCCTCGGCGAGGCGCTCGCCGGGACCGGCGAGGAACGGTTCGTCGATCAGACCGTTGTCCTCGCAGAAGCGGACGAAGACACAGCCCAGCACCCAAGCCACCGCGGCCTGCGTGACGCGCTCGTCGCGCCAGGCCGGGTAGGACAGGGCGGTGCGCCGGGCCTCCTTCGCCTCACGCCACTCGCGGTCGAGGCGCGTGCGGAACTCCTCCTCGGACGCGCTGCGCGACCGCAGGTCGTCCTCCAGGTCGACGACCAGCTTCTTCAGGTCTTTGAGCAGGGCCGCCTTGTCCGTGCCCGTAGTCGTCACCGTCACTTTTCGCTTCCTTCTCCCTGCACCGCGTCAGCGCCCCACCGCGTCAGCCGCGGACCGGATCTCCCATCCTGCCGCACCCGCGCCCCCGTACGGCGGCCCAGGGTCGTCGCGATCTGGGAAAAGCCCCCGCGGCCCTCCTGGTCGGCTCGTTAAAGTGATCGTCGTGACGGCCTCGACACCCTCAGCGACACCGCCGCCCGCGTTCGCGACGGCGAGCAGGAACCACTATCGCGCGGCCACGCTGGCCGCCGAGAGGGACCTGCGGATATCCGCCGACCATCTGGCCGGGCTGGCGGCGGAGTGCGCCGTCAAGGCCATTCTGATCGACTTCCTCGGGTCCCGGCTCGACGTGTGGAACAAGCCGGAGCATCCGGAGGTGAAGTACCTGGACCGCTCCCGCAAGAAGCCGCAGTGGACGAACAAGCACGGTCACCTGCCGGAACTCTGGGAACACCTCACCGCCGTCGCCCACCGCCGCCGAGGGGGCGGGTCGGGAGCGTTATTCACCCAGCTCATCTGGAACAACCCGTTCGCCGGCTGGGACGTCGGAGACCGCTACTGCGACGGCACCGCGCTCACCGACACCGTCATCGACCGGCATCTGAAGGCCGCGTACGACCTCATCGCCGCTCATGAGCAGGCGAGCATCCTGGGGACGAGGACCCGCGCATGAGCAGTTCCCGCGTGCGGTTCGACACCGCCTGGCAGGCCGCCCTCGACCACGCGCAGCAGGCCGCCGTCCAGTTCGGCACGGACGTCGTCGTCACCCGAGACGTGCTCGGCAGGGCCTGTCTGCTCCTCGACGACCGGCAGAGCCCGCTCGCGCACGACGACCCGGCCGTGGTGACGCTCCGGGACGCGTTCACCGCCGCCACCTGGCCCTTCACCGGGCTCGAACCGGTCCTCTTCGCCGACAAACTGTTCGCACCCGAGCTGTACTTCGACGCCGACGACCGTGTGCCGGTCAGCCCCCGGCAGGGCTCCGGAACGGGCAGCGTGCACGTCTTGGAGCGGACCGTCATCGGCACTGACTGGGCCCGCAGCGTTCCCGCCCCGTCCGACGGGGCCGCGGGGCGCCGGGACCGGCGGGTGGCGCTGTACGGCTTCAAGGGCGGGGTGGGGCGCACCACCGCCACCGCCGTCCTCGCCAGGTACCTGGCGGGAACGGGCCGCTGCGTGCTCGTGGTGGACCTCGACCTGGAGTCCCCGGGCATCTCCAACCTGCTGGAGGACCCCGCCGGCATCCCCCGGCACGGCATCGTCGACCACCTCGTCGAGGCCGGTGTCGGCAACGCCGACGGGCTGGAGCTGGTAGCGCGGAGCACCGCGCTGCCGGTCAAGGGGAACGGAGAGGTGTGGCTCGCGCCCGCGGGCGGCTCGCCGCTGGAGGGCGAGCCGTACGACTATCTCGCCAAGCTGAACCGCATCTACAGCGATCTCGCCGGGCTCAACCCCGGTGACGGCGAACGGCCGTTCGCCGCGCGGCTGGAGCAGGCCATCGCCGCCTGCGAGGACCAGGTGGCCGGGTTGTCCCGGGCACCGGACGTCGTCCTGCTGGACAGCAGGGCCGGCATGCACGACATCGCGGCGGTCACCCTGACCCATCTCAGCGGGCTCGCCCTGCTGTTCGCGGTGGACAACCCCTCCACCTGGGAGGGCTACAAGATGCTGTTCACGCAGTGGCAGCGGCGTCCGGACCTGGCCCGGGAGCTGAGGGAGCGGCTGCGGATCGTGGCGGCCATGTTCCACTCCGCGGGGGACGCGAAGCGGCTGCCCACCCTGCGTGACCGCGCCCAGGAGCTGTTCGCCGACACGCTCTACGACCAGCTCGACACGGACGAGGACGGCACGGACGACGAGAGCGACGAGCCGTATCACCCTCCGCTGGAGGACGACGACGCGCCGCACGCCCCCGTCCCCATCCTCTTCGGCAACGACCTGGTGGGGCTGGACCCCCTGCGCAGCCGGGACTGGCCCGAGCTGCCGTTCGTCGAGGCCGCGTACCGGACGTTCACGACTACGGTGGAGCGTCTGCTGCCGAACCCGCACCCCGCCCCGGAGTCCTCATGACCGCCGCCCCGACCACCGACGAGTACCGCACCCTGATCACCAGGGCCCTCGGTGTCGCGCTCGACGCGGACACGGACAACCCCGATCTGCGGCGGCTGTTCACGCCGTCCAGCCACCGCCTCGCGCTCGACCCGGACGTGACCGTGGTCCGCGGTGCGCGCGGCACCGGCAAGACGTACTGGGCGAAGGCGCTGACCGACCCCGAGCTGCGGGAGGTGGCCGCCCGGTCGTACATGATGCCGCGGCTGCGGCGGGTCAGGGTCACGACCGGGTTCACCACGGGCGGCGGCAGCGACACCTCGTACCCGAGCAAGCGCAAGATCGCCCGGCTGCTGCGCGAGGTGACCGGTCCCGACGTCTACGAATTCCTCTGGTACGCGGTCGTGATGATGGCGCTCGGTGTACCCGAGATCGCAGGCATCCCCGACTGGGCCGACCGTGTCCGGTGGGCCGGGGAGAACGAGGACGCGTACGAGGACGCCCTGCGCAAGGCCGACCGGGAGGCCCGGGACAGCGGCGAGACCCGCGTGCTGCTCTTCGACGCCCTGGACCATCTCCACGCGGACCGGGCGACCGCCGACCGGCTGGTGTCGGCGCTGTTCCAGGTGGCACTGGAACTGCGGCTGACCACGGGGGCGCTGCGCGCCAAGATCTTCGTCCGTCCGGACATGTACGACAGCGCGCCCAAGAGGTTCCCGGACGCTTCCAAGCTCGGGGCGAACGCGGCCGACCTGGAGTGGAGCCGGGAGAACCTCTACGGGCTGCTCTTCCACCGGCTGGGCAACGATCCGAGCGCCGAGGCGGAGAAGTTCCGCGCCCAGTACGGCGAGTGGCGGCCGGAGGGCGAGGGGCGGTTCATCGCGCCGGTCGACGTGATCGCCGACGAGAAGTGCCAGGAGAAGGTCTTCGTCTCTCTGGCCGGCCCGTACATGGGCACCGACCGGCGCAAGGGCCACACCTTCACCTGGGTTCCGAACCACCTCCAGGACGGCAAGGGCCGGGTGAGCCCGAGGACCTGGCTGCTCGCCCTGCGCTCGGCCGCGGCCCTGACGACGGAGCGCTACGCCGGACACCCCGACCCGCTGCACTACGAGGCGATCCGGGAGAGCCTCCACGAGGCGTCGCGGGTCCGGGTGGAGGAGCTGACGGAGGACATCGCCTGGGCCGCCGCCGCCATAGAGCGGCTCGAGGGCGGGCAGGTGCCGATGGAGCCGTCGTACGTCCGCCAGTGCTGGGAGCAGGGCGGACTCGCCGAAGCCCTGCGCCGGATGCGGGAGGACGACGGCGAGAGCAGCGGTCCCCGTGACGCCGGGGACCCCTTCGCGCTGATCGAGGAACTGGTGGACCTCGGTGTCCTGACCGAACGAACCAGTGGCGCCCTGGACCTCCCCGACGTGTACCGGCTGGCGTTCAACATCGGCCGCAAGGGCGGGGTGCCCCGGAAGACCTGAACCATCAAGGCTGACAGATGGTCGGCCGGCGCCGTCCCGCCGACGCTCAGCCCGTGCCGGCCGGCACCCGCAGCGTGTCCAGGAACTCCTGGTCCAGGTGCGCCCGTTCCCCGTCGCCGCCGATCACCTCCACCGTCCGGCCGTCCAGCTTCGGCTCCTGGGCGCGCGTCTCGACCGTGCACAGCAGCCACAGGCCGTGCGGGGCGTCGGCGGGGCGGCGGGCCGCGTTCTGGAGCCGGACGAGGAAGGCGTGGCCGCCCTCGTCCCAGTAGCGGGCGACCAGGCCGGCGTCGTGCAGGAACAGCACGGTGCGCGGCGCGTCGGCGCGGGCGAGCACCGCCTGCTCGACGCGCTGCCAGACCACCCGGACGAAGGACGCCAGTCCCGGCTTGATGCTGCCGGGGGTGGAGAGGCTGTCGGCGCGCAGGACCTTCTGCCAGTCCTGGCCCTTCTCCGCGGCCAGGGCGTGGAAGGCGGTGAGGAACACGTCCGACAGGTCGACGGCCTCGACCGGGAAGGCGGCTGTCACGGTCTCCGCCGCTCCCGCGAACGCGTTCGGCTTCACCGTGAGGGCGAGGAACCCGCCCCGCTCCGCCACGGCGGTCAGCCGCTCCCGCAGCGGGCCGTGCGGGTCCTGACGGTCGGCCCGGGTGACGGGAGTGGGCGGCTGGTAGCTGGTGAGGGCGCCGGTGGAGCTCCACGGCCCCCTCGACTCCGGCGTCCTGGGGAAGAACTTCTCCGCCTCGTCGTCGTACACGAGGTCGAACCGCGCGCCTTCGAGGGCGTCCAGCAGTTCCACATGGGTGGGTTCCCGGGGGCTCGACACCAGGTCCAGACCCGGGAAACGGGCGCGCAGGCGGGCCACCAGCTCGGCCACGGTGATCCCCCGGTCGCGGCGGACGCCCGCGCCCGCCTGGGAGATGCGCACCGCCCGTTCCAGGCTCAGGTCACGCGGGTACAGCTCCAGCCGGGGCGTGGCCGCGACGGCGGGGGCCGTCGCGGCGGCCAGGGACACCAGGCGGGTGTCGGCGAGCGGTGCCAGTCCGTCGGGCGCGGGCACGGACCGCAGGGCACGCAGGACCTCGCCCCGGCCGGGCAGGGGGTCCTGCCGGGCCAGTCGTTCGGCGGCCTGGCCGAGGAGCGCCGCGTAGTCCGCCAGCTCGCGCGGGCTGGGGTCGTCGGCGCCCGGCAGGGACTCGGCGGCGAGCAGGACGGTGTCGCCGCGCCGGTGCACGGCGAAACGGGGCTCGTGCTGCCCGGCGGGGTCCTCGTCCTGGCGTTCGGCGGTCTCCGCG
Source organism: Streptomyces sp. NPDC102490 (assembly GCF_044765285.1). Taxonomy (NCBI): domain Bacteria; kingdom Bacillati; phylum Actinomycetota; class Actinomycetes; order Kitasatosporales; family Streptomycetaceae; genus Streptomyces; species Streptomyces sp. NPDC102490. The sequence goes on along the minus strand of NZ_JBIWJU010000002.1, from coordinate 510,962 downwards.
TCGGCGGCGGCCCGCACGACGGCCAAGGCCCTGGCGAGCGTCCTCGCAGGGGTGTCCGCCCCGGCGCCGTGGCGAGCCCGGAGTTCGGCCGCGGCCTCGTCGGCGGTCATCACCCGGCCGACAGCCTCGACGATCTCGGTCAGCTCGGTGCGGACCGGGGCCAGCCAGTCGGCCTCGGTCCACCTCCTGATCTCGTTCCGGTGGTGGCGGGAAACGGAGGTCTGCTTGATGCCCAGATGGTCGGCGATCCGGGCCTGCACGGGCCATGCGCCGAGCGGGGACAGCCCGCCGTCGTCCAGGGGCAGGCCCAGGGTGAGGCGTACGACGTCGGCACGGTGGGAGCCCTTGCGGCCCGGCTCCGGGACCAGGAGCGCCGCCATGTCGTCTATCGACAGGATGCGGGTCTCGTCGGAGCCGGGGGCAGCCTGCTGCGGGGCCCCGGCGTCGGACGCCTGCCGGCGGGGGGGCGCGTAAGGCGCCGCCGGGCGCAGCGCTGTGGCCCACTGCTTGCGGCGCCGGTTGAGTTCCTTGCGGACCAGGGCGCCCGCGCCGCGCGCCTTGGAGATGGCGTACGGCTGGATGTCCAGCAGCTCCCCGACCGTCGTCGCGCCCAGTTGGCCGGCCACCGACACGGCACGCGGCGAGAGGCCGGCGGCATCCAGCGGCGTCGTCGGGCCGGCCGCCGCGGCGGCCCGGTCGCGGGCCTCCTCCGGATCGTCGGACGAAGCCCCCACGGTGGAGGGGGTCGTGGCGGGCGCGGTCGCGTCGGCAGCACGGAACACCTCCCGCCAGACGTCCCACATCTGCCGCAGCGTGTCGAAGCGCTGTTCGGTGTCACGGTGCAGCGCCCGCTGGAAGAAGGCGGTGAGTCCCTCGCGCAGCGCGGGTTCGAACAGCTCGGTGGCGACGTGGAGTTCGGCCGACTCGTTGGTCAGCGGGTCGAGCTGTCCCTCGCCCCACAGCGGACGCTCACCACTCGCCATCTCGTGGAGGGTGACCGCGGCGGCGTACCGCTCCGCGTGGTCGTCGTAGTGGGCGCGGCGCATCGAACCGAGGAACGGGTCGAGATAGCCGCGCGTGCCGGCCTTCACGTCCCGGTCGGAGGCGTCCGTCAGGGAGAAGTCGAACAGCTTGAGCTGCCAGGTGCGGTCCTTGCGGCGCTGGATGCCGAAGTTGTCCGGCTTGATGTCGCGGTGGCGCACGCCCTGCGCGGCGAGCTGGTCCAGGGCATGGAACAGGTCGTCCGCGAAGCGCTCCAGCTCGTGGTAGGTGAGCCGCCCCTTGCCGCGCAGTCGCTCGCCGAGCGACTGCGCGCCGGCGTACTCCAGCTCCAGGACGGTGCGCCCACCGAGCTCCCGCAGACCCTCGCCGCGCAGCTGGACGACGGAGCCGCCGCCGACCTTGCGCAGCGCCCGCTCCTCGGCGCGGAGCCGCCCCGCCTTCTCCTCGTCGAGAGCGACCTTGAAAACGTGCTCGTCGACCTGGGTGCGGCCGTCCTCGTCCTCCGTGGCCCGCTCCACGAGCAGGGCGCGCGCGGTGGCGCCGGTGCCCAGGACACGGCGTACCGTCCACTCCGCGTCGAGCGCCTGCCCGGGCGCCGCTTCGAGCGGGTCGACGCAGGCCGCCGCCGGTGTGTCCGGGAGGATGCTGGCGCGTTCCGCCTCGTCCAGCAGGTCCAGGAACGCCTCGGCCGAGCCGAGCCGCTCGTTGACGTCGGCGCGGGTCGCCCGGAAGACCAGGTCGTCGAGCGTGTCGGGCAGGCCGTCGGTCACCGCGAACAGGCGCAGGCCACCGTCGCTGCGAAGCCGTTCGGCGAGGTCGCTGCGCTGGGTGGCCGGCGGGCGGCCGGTGAGGATCAGGTAGGCGACCGCGCCGAGGCCGAAGATGTCCAGGTCGGCCGGGTCCGCGTACGGCTGGTCCGACTCGGGGGCGAGATAGACCCGGGCCGCGTCCTCGATCAGGGCGGCGTCGAGGGCGGAACCGCCGATGGAGCGGAAGAACGTGGCGTTGCTGTCGAAGTCCCGCGCCGCCGTCTGCCAGTCGGTGATCCGCAGCTCCGGAGCCGTCCCGTCGGCCCGGAACGACACGTACACGGAGCGGGCCGCGAGCGCCCGGTGGTAGAGCGAGCGGTTGTGCGCGTAACGGACCGCCTCGGCGAGCTGCCGGACCAGGTCCAGACGGATCTCGGGCGTCAGCCTGCCGCCGTAGGTGTCCAGGTACTGATCCAGGCGGAGATCACCGTGGCGATGGCGGAAGAGGATCGCCGGTCCGCCCTGGTGCTCACGGTAGTCGAGCGCGTCGACGATGCCGCGGTGGGTGATTCCCTGCAGCACCTGGTACTCGCGGCGCGCGGCCCGTTCGGTGGCCCTGCGGGCCGCCTCCGTCGCCATCTGGCTCACCAGATAGATGCGGACCCGGCCCTCCTCCTGGACGAGGCCGTCGTCCCGGGTGGTCAGGCGGTCCTCCCAGGAGGGCCCGGCATCCAGCGGGTGCGACTCCATCTTCCAGGCGTCGCCGAAGCGGAGGTGGGCCGTGGACTGACGGATCCCGATCGCCTTGAGCAGCTGTGGCAGGGTGTGCCGCGAGAACTCCGGCGTGATGCGCCGGTCGGGACGGTCGGGGGGCAGACCGAGGAAGTCCTGCCAGATCCGCTTCAGGCCGCTGCCGCCGTCGTCACGGCCGTAGACCTTGATCTGCTGGACCTCGTCCAGGTGGCTTTCCAGGTCGGGTGACGAGAGAAACACGGCAGGTTCGACCCGCGGGACGACTCGCTCGGAGAGGCCCAGTCTGCGGGCCGCCCACTGAAGCTGGCTCTTCAGCTCCTTGGACTTCAGGTCGGTCAGGTGCAGGGGGTTGTTGATGGTCCGCATGCGGTCGGGGCCCTGGAAGTTCCAGGTCGACCCGGTGTTGCGGAGCTGCCCCGGATGCCCCTTGATCTCGACGAGGAAGAGGCCAGCGGGAACGGCGACCAGCAGATCGCACTCGTTGACACGGCCGGACATCGCAGTGAAGGAGAACGTGGCCCAGGCGCGGAACGGCTCGGCCTGCGGCATGAGTCCCCGCACATGGTCCAGCGCGTCCTGCTCCCACGGGTACGGCGAGGGGCGCTCCTGGAACCACTGCCGGGCGGGACGCGGCGGGCCCGGCTTGGGCGCACCGGGCCTCGGTGCCCACGTGCCTGACTGAGCTGTCACCGTCCGGCCTCCCCAGGCTTTCCTCACGGACCACGTATAAAAGTGCCTGGTCGAGCCTATCGCGAGGGGGAGCGGCCGAAACCGGTTTGTGGATGGAGACCGAGCGGCCGTCCGGCTCGGATACGTGCCGTCTTCGCCGGGCACCGGCGACGTCTCACACCCGGCGCGGCACACGCAGTCGGCCACGACGCGTGCAACAGCCTCTACCTCGGATGACGGCAGATCTGCGGGAGCCGTGACGACTTCAGGAGCATGTCGAGCGACGCGACCCCTTCGTTGTGGAAGGCTGATCCCGATGCGCCCGGCATGAGTCGGCGCAGCGCGTGGGTCGCGATGTCGGCAAGGGTGGCTCCGAGGTCGCCGCCCAGGTCGATGGGAAACGTGCCGATGAGGTTGACCTCGCGATCGTCCCACTCGTCGATGTGTTCCGAGAGGAAGTCCACCGTCACCTTCTGCCGACGGGCAAGAAGGAGCAGCTCGCAGGCGTGCACGGCGTCGTGGAGATCAAAGTGGAGACGGGCTGTGATGCGCGAGGGCCCGGGCCCGGGCCTCCGGCAGGTGATGACGAGCTCGTCGGCGTCTCGGCTCTTGGCGGTGACGCCCAGCTGCATACCGCCGCGGGCGAGCAGTTCCTGCGCTGCCCGTTGTTCGCGTTCGTCGTGCAGGGCGATCGACCACCATGGAAGCGGTCCCCAGGTGCCGTGCGTCGCCGCGTGCTCAGGGAAAGGGGTGAACAACTGGTACCGCCGCTCCAGCAGATGCTGCTGGAAGGTGACGAGGCAACTGTCCTGGAAGTGTTCGTCCCGGCTGCGCTCGCGCAGCAGCTCGTATTCGACAGCGCTCATGCCCTCTACAGCCAGGGCGATCTGCTCCAACTGCTCTTGGATGATCTCTGCGGCACGCTCAAGTACACCGCGAAACTCGTCGCCGGGAGGTGCTTGATCGAGGAGACGACCCAGAGCACGCTGCGCGGCCTGGCAGCGGGCGAGATCTCCGCCGAGGCTCACCAGGTGACGCGCCTTGAGGATGCTCCAGGGGCGGGTGGACATCCACCGGTCCCAGGCACGGTCGCCCCCAAGCCGGCCAAGCGCCATGGCTCCGACGTTGCCGACACGGAAGTCCGGCTCGCCCTTCAGCCTCTTCCACACGTCGGGGTATGCCTCCAGTGGAGAGGACGGCAGCGCCGAGAGGGCCGCGTGGACACGAGAGTCCGTGCTGTGCCACAGCTCCTTGAGTTCGTGTTCCACACGTGTGCGAGGCATTGTGCGGCCTCGTTGGGCTGCCCAGTACTCGGTGAGGAGCATATCCGTGCTCTCCGGGCTCCAGGAGAGCAGCCCCAGGCCGTCGAGAACCACAACGGTGGTGGCCAGCCCGTCGTGCTCGAACCCGAACTGGACCTTGGCGATGAGTTCGTTGAGCTCATCGCCGTCAGGGGCGGGCGAGGTGAAGAACGGACTGGCGGCGAGCCAGTCACAGATCCTCGCCCTGCTCTCGCCCCGGGCGAGCCGGACGGCGATCCGCGCAATCAGCAGGGAGCCGATGAGCCCGTGATCACCGAAGTCGGTGCGCAGCCGTCCCTTGCCAAGTGCCGGAACCTCCCGCACATGCCAGAGCAGCCCTTCCTGGATGGCGCGGAACCATTCCTCTCGCAGAGCCGCGAGCGTGGGCTTCTCCCGAGGCCGCTTCCACTTGTTCCGGAACAGCGCGATGGCGTGCCCCTGGTCACCGGCCCGTTGCCGCGGTACCGGCATGCTCTTTGCGGCCAGTTCACGGCGGACGTGCCGGTAGAGAGAGTCCATGTCGAGTGGGTCCGACACCTCTGGAATGCCCTCGGAAACGGCTCGTACGAGTTCACCGGTGAACGCGGTGAAGGGCGCACCCACGGGAGCCATGGCCGCCTGCGTCGCGGCTGAGGCGGTCATGACATAGGTGCCCTCGATGGCAGTCTGGGCCGCGAACTCATCCGACCCGCCCATGTACCCCTCCAGCGCGGCACCGCTGTAGCAACAGTCGAGGATCACGACCTTTCTGGGCGCCGCGCTTTCCAGCACTTCAGCGCGGAGGTCGCTGTACGCCACTGACTCGTACAACTTGCGCCCTTGCTCGGAATGTCCCAGTGCAAGGTAGAGAGAGCCATCGGGTGACGGCATACCGTGGCCGGCGAAGTACACCACCAGCGTGTCTGTCGCCTCGCTCGCCGCCTGGTATACGGCATCGAGCACGTCCTTACGGTCAGCGGGGTTACACACTGTCACGCAATGACCAGTAGGCAGGCCTCCAGCCTGCGGAGACGTGAACAGCTCTGCCAGCCTGACGAGGTTGTTGTGCACTGCCGGCAGGCCCGGAAAGTTCTGGTACTCGTCCGCGCCGATCAGCACCACACGGGTTTTGTCGGGGTTGGGCAGACCCATCACCGATTCCCGGAGCCCGACGGAGCCGACTGCTGGCCCGCACCAGTGGCCTCCGGGTCTCCGCCGTGAGGCTCGGAAGCCAACAGCTCTGCGACGCGGCGCAACGTGTCGCCCGACGTATCGTGCACGGTCACTGTCATACCGCCGCGTTCGAAGGTCACGGCCCCGCGCTGCGAAGGGCGGGCTGCTCGCCAGGCGACCACGACGTTCACCAGCAAGCTTGCCGCGGCAATTCCATTGCTGACGAACATGTTGATGATCTCGCCCGCGCTCATGCGGTCAGAGGCTTCGGAGGCTCGTGCCAGTTCGAACTCCATGTAACGCCGGAGTTCGCGATCCTGCCGCAGCCAGTAGTACAGATCATGTGTCGCCGCGTCGTCGCCCTGCGTATCGACCGTGATCTGAATCTCCACGACGTCTCCCCCCTGTTACCTCTGCTGCCCGATGCTCACGGCAAGAGACGGATACGGAACCGTCACTCCTGCCGCGACTCTCAGCCCGGAGAGAAGAATACGTCCCAACTGGACCTTAGACTCGCGCCGTTGATGCGCACCTCACGCTGCCAACTACGCTGCGTCAGCGGCCTCAGCGACAGCCGCGATCCGAAGCAGGCGCTCCAGCTCCTTCCGCCCGTGCCTGATCAAGTCGAAGGCAACCACCGGATCCATGTCGGGCGGCAGCGGGGGATCGGTGAGGACGTCCGTAAGGGTGTACCGACCAAGCCACCGCTGCAGTGCGCGCCAGTCGGCACTACGGTCAAGAGGTAGGTCATCCGCCCATGGCAATGCCTCGTACCGGGTGCCGTCGGTGCCGTTAGCGTGGAGCAGCCCGGAGCGGCGCACGAGGCACGGGAAGCAGACACCACAGTTGGCGATAGGAGGGCCGCCACTTCGGCGGGATGGCGGCTTGCCGCAACTCAAGGTAGACTCCAGGTCGGACGTAGTGAGACCTGCATCACGCCCGACCTTGCATACCTCGCCTTTCGTCAGTCGCGCCAAGGGGTTAACCACCTGCACCGTGCTCTCTGTGTCACCGACTGTGTCTTCTGCGAGTCGGTCTCGGCAGCGCGGTGACCACCCCATGCACATACGGCTTTGTGTCAGCGCACGGCACCGAGGTAGCGCTGCACGGTCCGTCTGGAGCAACCAAGCACTTGCGCGATGTCGTTGACCCGCCATCCGTCTCGGCCCAGACGGATGGCCCTGAGAGCCCGGTCCGGCAGGGGCATTGTCCCCTTGGCAAGCCGAAGCATTGCTGCGATGCGGTCGCGGTCTACCGGGCCGAGGCCGCCATACCAGCCGTGCCGGGCTTCCGGGTCCTCCGCCCGCAACGCCAGGGCTAGGCACTCCAAGCGGCCCCTGCATCCAATGCATACGGCCAAGGAACCCTCGGCGGGCCGCTCCCCATCCTCCGGATGGTAGAGACTCACGTCCATGTCCCTGCATGCCGCACGGACTGAGTCCCAGCGCTGAGGCGATTGGATCAGATCGCGAAGCTCCTGTTCGCGGCCGACGAGAAAGTGCAGGCTGTCCATCGGGTGCTCCAGCTCGTGACCATATCCGGTCCACAATGAATAACTAGGGTGAGCTGGGAACTGCCCGGCGCACCCACTTGATGTCTTCCGGGGGCACGCCCGGTGTGACGGCAAGCGGCAGCGGATCGCGGTTCGGCCCCGAGGTTTACCGGCTTCCCGGGCTCAAGCCCGGAAGGCCGACGTTGCCGCCCTCGCCCTGGTCGGGTGGGTGGGCCTCACCGTTTATCCGCGTCGCGTTCCCGGCCCGCGGCCGGGTTGTTATGCCTGTCCGGAGAACCCGGGCGGCACGAGCGATTCAGGCGACCTAGTCCTGAGGTGGGGTGTCTTCGTCAGTCGGCTGACCGTCGAACTCGTCGTCCGGTTCCTCGCCTTCCTCGTCGTCACGGTCCGTGTCGAGGTCGTACGGGTCCTCGGCGATGATCCCGTGTCGCTGGACGCTCCGCTGTTGCCAGACGGGCAACTTGAATAGCACGTCCTGCAGGATGTTCCGCCACGCCTCACAGTCGGCTCGGTCGGCGCCCAGCGAATCGATAGCACGGGTCCCGTCGTCGGCCCTGACCGCCTCCACGACCTTGACCGCCCCCTCGACCGCCTGGATCGAAGTGGCCAAGTCGTGCAGGGCGTTCCCGAGAATCTCAGCCGCGTTTCGGGGAGCCGGTGTCGGTGATGGGCCTTCGCCAGCGGGTGGGAAGGTGCGACGGAGGTCTGCGTCGGTGACGAGAATGTCGCGGCCGTCATCGTTCTGAGTGATCTGGCCCGTCTCGTCAACCTTGCGGGTCCTGCGGCCCGCCGCAGAGTCGAGGAGTGTCTGCTTCAGCTGGTGCACGCCGTGCGGGGTACTGCGCATGCGGTCGATGACCTCGCCTGGGTGCCGACGGTCGGGTTGATCGTTGTTTTTCGTGCCACGGTCACCCGTGAGCTGGCCGTTGATCACCAGGGGATAGGCGCTGCGGGCCGCAAGTTCTCGGGTCGCCACGCCTGGCTCCCCCTTTGTCACCTCCGCAAGTGCGGCTTGGGCAAGCTCCTCCGTTCCGCGGAACGTGGCCTCCCAGTCCTTGGCCAGTTCGCCCGGGAATGCCGACTTCAGGTACTTCCGCATCCGCTCGCGCCTGCGGGAGTCCTCCTCCGAAACCGAACGCATGACTAGAGAGGAAGCTACGTCGAGCAGCAGCTTGGTGGTGATGTTCTTGCGGGTGCTCTGTCCGGTGATGGCGACCCGCACAGCGGCATGAATCGACTGATCGCGTTCGGCGAAGAGCCGGACGATCGCAGCCGCCCGGACGGACGGGTCGTCGTTGAAGCCGGCGGCCTTTGCCTGGTCGGGAGTGAGGGCACCACGCAGCCAGTCAGCCTTAGTGGGAGTGATCAGTGTCCGCCGCTCGATCTCGTCCACCACGGCGTCGGCGAGGGCCTCGTTCTCCGCGGCTTCACCCCACGGCTTGGGGGAATCGACGTGCCGGAGCGCAACCAACGACTTCACGGCGACGCCGAAGTCAGCGGTGGTGCCGTCGTGCGGCTCGAAACCGACGAGCAGCAGCGCCGGAAGCCGTTCGCAGCGCACGGTGACCGCCACTTCGGGGTCGACCTGCGCCGGGTCGCCCGCTGTCGTGATCGCCTCATTGAGCTTGCGAATGTGGGACCGCAGCTTCGCTGTGTCCCGGATGTAGGGAACGTCGGCAGACCTGAGGGCGAGCAGGTCGTGGGCGCACGTCACGCGGCTCGACCCCTCGACGGTGACCGGAACCGTTACCCCGGGTGTGCTGTCCTCGTGCTGGAAGGCCGTCGCGGCCAGCCACACCTCTGTCATCACTCCCTGGTGGCGGAGGGACTCGCGCCAGTCGTTGTGGTCGAGCACGTACTCCTTGGACAGTTGTGCCGCCCACGCGAGGTGTTCCTGGTTCGCGAGCCTCTGCACGAGTTCCGGGCGACTCCCTGACGCCGCGATCGGCTCGGCCAACGGACGGAAGCGCGTGCTCTCGCCAGTGCCGATCAGGTTCGAGGCCGGGTGTCGGCGCGACGGACCGATCCGCGGGTTTCGCGGGTCCGGGATGATATAGCGCGCCCATACGTCAGCCCGGATGGCCAGGATCACGCCGCCGGGCACCCGCAGCCGCTCCGGGGACTCTGCCGCCCGGCGGGCGGCAGATGGGTCGACGACAGCCTGCGCGAGGGCCAATGCGGCGGGCTCGCCCATGGTGAAGTGTTCGATGAGTTTGTCAGCGAGCTTCCGTGTTGCGGCCGCCAAGGCAGGCAGGGGCAGCGCTTCGACGGGGCGGGGCAGCACGGTCTCGCCCGCGCCCGATGATGGCTCCATCAGGTGTTCTCCGATCTTCGTCCCGGTGTCCATCCAGGTACGCACCTGGACGCCGTGGTCGTCCAAGGAGATCGGTCACGCTGTTTCCCGTTCTCCCCCTCGGCTCGCCCGGGCAAGACCCGATGTGTCCAAGACGGCATCAGCACGCTCGACCGCACTTCCGAGACGTACCGGCTTCGACTGCCGGCGTTGCCGCCCACCGCCCAATGGCGAAGGTGAGGAGCTTGAGTTCGCTGATGTGACTGCCCGAAAAACGCTAGCAGCAGGGGTGACACCCGCTCATAATCTTTTGATTCCACACCTGTTGGTCGCGTAATTATGCTAGGGGGCGCCCCCTGGAACAGGCTTTCTTGCCGCGGCTCATGTCGACGGTGGCGTCCAGCCGAGTAGTGTGGGGCCTCGTCCGCCCGGATGCACTGTGACCGATTGGCGCGGCCAAGCGACCCAGACAGCTACGTGAGCCGGTCAGGGCGGCACGCGCCCTCAACGGTGATCTGAGCTCGCTGGTCAAGCGCCGCGGCGCCAAGGATTCCGTGTGCGCCGATGCGGCGGAACAGATGGACTCGCCCTTGGCTGATGTCCCGCTGGGAGCCATCGGGGAGCCAACCCACTCCCCAAGCCCCTTCCAGAGCACCCGAGACCACCGCACCCCAACGCCCTGAACAGGCAAAACAGCAAACCGACTGGTGCCGTTCCCACCCGAACCTCATTCGGGACGAAGAGGTCGTGGGTTCAAATCCCGCCACCCCGACAGAGAAACACCAGATCGCCCAGGCTACTCACGTGAGTAGCCTGGGCGATCTGCTTTGTGCGTGTCTATCTGCGTGATGCTCCACCGGGTCGCTGCCGAGACGGCCACGCCGCTGGCCCTCCCCGGCATCGCCGCGCGGCTGACCAACACCCATCTGCGGCACTTCCTCACCACGTGGCACCCGGCGCTCCAAGAACACGAAGCGACCCGACCGCCGGACGTCAGTCCCGTCGAGCACGAGAGGCACTGGAAACGCTCCCCCGACATGCGTGCGGAGCTGGCCGAGCTGCGCGGACCGCTCGCCGCCGTCGCCGAGGAACTCGCAGCCCTGTGCGGCGTCGACCTCCTGACTCCCTCACCACCGCCTGAGTGAGCCGTCGGCAGCCGACATCGTTGCGCATCACTGCCTCCCGTCGGCTTCAACGGCCGACTCGGCCGCCTCCGACGGAAGCACGGCCGTCCCCGTCGTCGACCAGGGTGCGGGCGAGCAGGGGGAGCAGGCGGGCCCAGTGGAGGCGTTGTGCGGCCGCGTCGAAGGAGTCGGTGTCGGGCATGGTGAAGCCGTGGACGGTGCCGGGGTAGATCTCCGAGGTGTAGTCGACGCCCGCGGCGTCCAGGGTCGCGTTGAGCTCACCGAGGGCCTCGGGCGACAGGTCGGTTTCGGCATGGCCGAAGTGGACCCGGGCGGTGAGGCCCGCCAGGGCTTCGGGCCCGTCCGCTCCCACGGGGCCGTGGAACGCGGCGAGGGCGGCCACCTGGCGGGGGTGGGCCACGGCGGTGCGTACGGCCAGGAGGCCGCCGATGCAGTAGCCGGTCACCGCGACCGGTCCGGAGCCGACCTCGGGCTGGGCGGTGAGGAACCGGAGGCAGGCGTCGGCGTCGCTCACCACGCGTTCGGCGGTGTGCGCCTCGATCAGGGGCATCAGCCGGGCGACGAGCGCGATGCGGGCCTCTTCTCCGATGTGCTCGGGGAGGTCGACCACTGGTGTCGGGCCGTGCCGGTAGAAGAAGTTGGGGACGAGTACGTAGTAGCCGTGACCGGCCAGTTCGCGGGCCATGTCCCGCAGCGCGGGGCGGATGCCGAAGGCGTCCGCGTACATGAGCACGCCCGGGTGCCGCCCGCCGTCGTCGGGGAAGGCGGCGAAGGCGTCGGCCACGCCGTCCGGGGTGGGGATCCGCAGCGTCTTGGTGGGCATGGGTTCTCCTGTCGTGGTTGATGTGCCGAGGCTGTGATCAACACACGACGGAGGCGGAGACCGAGCGGCGGCGCAGGGTCCCCGGTCGAACCGCGGGCCCGCGCCCGCCCGTACGGCGCTCAGGAGGGCACCGGGTCACCCGTCCGTGTGTGGCGCGAGGCCGTCCCGGTAGTCATGGCCGCACCGTAGTCCACCGGACGCGTTCCCTGCCACGGCTTCTACACCCCGGGGTGGTTCGTCGGGAGTTCCACGGTGATGCGGAGGCCGCCGGCCGGGCGGGGGGTGAGGGTGAGGGTGCCGTCGTGGGCCTGGGTGATGGTGTGGACGATGGCGAGGCCGAGGCCGACGCCGGGGTGGTCGGTGTGTACGCGTTCCGTGCCGCGTTGGAAGGGTTCCGTGAGGGTCGACGCCTGATGGGGGCTGATCCGTTCGCCGGTGTTCTCGACGGTGAGCAGCGCGGTGCGGGGGCCGGGGGTGGTGTGGACCCGGACGCTGCCCCCGTCGGGGAGGTTGTGGACGATCGCGTTGTGGACGAGGTTCGTGGTCAGTTGCAGCAGGAGGGTCGGGGAACCGAGGGCGGGGGTCACCTCGCCGCCGGTTTCGAGGGTGATGCCGTGTCGCTCCGCGAGGGGCAGGAGGGTTTCGGTGGCCTCTTCCGCGAGGAGGGAGAGGTCGACGTGTTCCCGGGTGAAGGAGCGCTGACCGGCGCGGCTGAGCAGGAGCAGGGCCTCGGTGAGGTCGATCGCCCGGGTGTTCACGGTGTGAAGGCGGTCGATGATCTCGTCGGTGTCCTGGTCCGGGTCGGTGCGGGCCACGTCCAGGAGGGCCTTCGAGACGGCCAGCGGGGTGCGCAGCTCGTGCGAGGCGTTGGCCGCGAAGCGCTGCTGCTCGGCCACGTGGGCTTCGAGGCGGGCGAGCATCGTGTCGAAGGCGTCGGCCAGTTCGCGGAACTCGTCCTTGCGGCCCGGCAGCCGGATCCGGTGGGACAGCGATCCGGCCTCGGCCGTGCGGGTGGCGTGGGTGATGCGGTCCAGCGGGGCGAGCATCCGCCCGGCGAGGAACCATCCGCCCAGGAGGCCGAACACCAGGAGGAACACCATGAGCGCGGCTGCCGTCGGGGCGAAACTGCGGAGGAAGATCGTGCCCGGAGTCGCTCGCACCGACCCCCACTCATTGGTGATCAGCCACCCCTGCCGCACGAGGAACACGCCCACGGCCACGAGCAGCAGAGCGCCCGCGAGCATGAGGAAGCCGGCGTAGCTGAGGGTGAGTTTGAGGCGGACGCTCAGGCCGGGCCGTCTAGGCACGGTCACCGCCGTCATGCCCGTGCCCGGTGGCGGTCCCCGTGTCGATGCGGTAGCCGACGCCCGGCACGGTGGCGATGATCCACGGTTCGCCCAGGCGCTTGCGCAGCGCCGAGACGGTGATGCGGACGGCGTTGGTGAAGGGGTCGGCGTTCTCGTCCCACGCCCGTTCCAGGAGTTCCTCGGCGCTGACGACACCGCCCTCCGCGGCCACCAGCACTTCGAGTACCGCGAACTGCTTCCTGGTCAGCGCGACATAGCGGCCGTCCCGGTAGACCTCCCTGCGGAACGGGTCCACGCGCAGGCCCGCGATCTCGCGCACGGGCGGCCTGCTGTGGGCGCGCCTGCGGTCGAGTGCTCGGAGCCTGAGCGCGAGCTCCTGCATCTCGAACGGCTTGGTGAGGTAGTCGTCGGCGCCGAGTCCGAAGCCGGATGCCTTGTCGTCGAGGCGGTCGGCCGCGGTGAGCATGAGGATCGGCATGCCGCTGCCGGAGGCGACGATGCGTGCGGCGACCTCGTCGCCGGACGGGCCGGGGATGTCGCGGTCGAGGACGGCGATGTCGTAGGCGTTGATGCTCAGCAGCGCCAGCGCGGTGTCGCCGTCCCCCGCGATGTCGGCCGCGATCGCCTCCAGACGCAGGCCGTCGCGGATCGCCTCCGCCAGGTAGGGCTCGTCCTCGACAATCAGCACACGCATGCCGTCGAGGTTACGAGTGGGCGCATATCGTCGGCATATCGAAAACCGCATACGTGCCGGTAACACCGCGCCGCGTTCACTGACCCTATGCGTCCCATCTCACCGCCGGTGACACCTCCGGCAACGGAAACGGCGACCGAAGCAGCGGCACAGCCGGAAGCAACGAGAGAAACGGCCACCGCGCCGAGCCGGCTGCCGCGTGCCGTGTTCCGCCGTGCTGTGCGGTCGGGCGTGTGGAAGCGGGGGCCAGTGCTCACGGGGGCCGCGCTGCTGCTGGGTCTGGTCATGCTGCTGCACGCCCAGATCCCGAACCGGCTCGGGTCCCTCGGCAGTCTGGTGGAGACCTTCCTGCCGTGGTTCGGGCTCTTCGTCCCCGTACTGGCGGCCGGGGCGCTGTGGCGCCGGTCCGCCTCCGCGGTGATCGCGCTGGTGCTGCCGGTCACGGTGTGGCTGAGCCTCTTCGGCGGGCTGCTCGGCGACAAGTCCGCGTCGGGCGGCGACCTCACCGTGGCCACCCACAACGTCGGCGCCGACAATCCGGACCCGGTCGGCACCGCCCACGACCTGATCGCCTCCGGGGTGGACGTGCTGGCCCTGGAGGAGATCGCCGAGGACGACCGGGCGGTGTACGAGAAGGAGCTGGCGGGGGCGTACCCCCATCACACGGTGCAGGGCACGGTCGGGCTGTGGAGCAGGCTGCCGCTGTCGGACACCCGGCCGGTCGACATCGCGACGGACTACGGGCCGCTCGCGGACACCAAACCGGCCGACGTCCAGCTGGCCGGCAACCGGGCGCTGCGCACCACGGTGGCCACGGACCGGGGTCCCCTGGTGGTGTACGTGGCCCATCTGGGCTCCGTACGGCTCACTCCCCGCGATGGCTTCTGGACGGGCTCCCGCGACCGGAACGCACAGGCGCTGGGCGAGGTCCTCGCCGCCGACCGGAGTGAGCGGGTGATGCTGCTCGGCGACCTGAACGGCACCCTGGACGACCGGGCGCTGTCGGGCATCACCTCGCGGCTGCGCTCGGCCCAGGACGCGGCCGGGGACGGCTTCGGCTTCACCTGGCCGGCGACGTTCCCGGTGGCGCGGATCGACCAGATCCTGGTGCGCGGCGTGGAGCCGACCGGTTCGTGGGTGCTGCCCGCCACCGGCAGCGACCATCTGCCGGTGGCGGCCGGGGTCAGCTGGTGAGCGCCGCCTGACCGGACGGGGGGGCAGACGTGCCCGACCTCGCCGGAACGTATCGCCGGCGTATCGAAAACCGCATACGTGCCGGCAACACCGCGCCGCCTTGACTGGCGGCATGTCCTCCAGCGAACCAGCACGACCAGCGTCCCGGACCCGGCGGTATCCGTCCGGGGCGGCGGGCGCGAACCTGACCGTCCGGCCGATCAGCGCCGCCGAGCACCTGGCGTTCGTGCGGGCCCAGCGCTCGGTCAGCTTCCTACAGACCCCGGCCTGGGGGCGCGTCAAGACCGAGTGGCGCAGCGAGTCCCTCGGTTGGTACGACGGCCCGCGCCTGGTCGGCGCCGGGCTCGTCCTGCACCGGCCGGTGCCGCGGCTCGAACGCTTCACCCTGGCCTATCTGCCCGAGGGCCCGGTCATCGACTGGACCGGCGACCTCGACGCGTGGCTCGACCCGCTGGCCGCCCACCTCAAGGCACACGGCGCGTTCGCGATCCGGCTCGGTCCGCCGGTGCGCACGGACGTCTGGAGCGCCGACCAGGTCAAGAACGGCATCGCCGATCCGGGCACGCGGCGGCTCACCGATGTGCCCGCCCACGGGACCGACCCGGTCGGCGCCCGGGTGACCGGTCGACTCAGGGACGCGGGCTGGCTGCCGCAGAGCCCGGCGGACGGCTTCGGGGTCGGGCATCCGCAGTTCAAGTACGAGGTCCCGCTGGCCGGCCGGACCGAGGACGACCTGCTCAGGGGCATGAACCAGCTCTGGCGGCGCAACATCAGGAAGGCGGCCAAGGAGGGCGTCGAGGTCACGGGCGGGCCCGTCGTGGGTGGGCAGGACGCGGGTGGGCAGGGCGTGGACCGCCGGGAGGATGTGCGGGCGTTTCACGACCTCTACGTCCACACCGCCCAGCGCGACCGCTTCACGCCCCGGCCGCTGGGCTACTTCGAGACCATGTTCGCGGTGCTCGGCGCCGAGGACCCCGAGCGGATCGGGCTCTACCTCGCCCGGCACCGGGGCGACCTGGTCGCCGCCACCGTCATGATCCGCGTCGGCACCCACGCGGTGTACGCCTACGGTGCCTCGTCCACCGAGAAGCGCGAGGTGCGGGGCTCCAACGCCTGTCAGTGGGCGATGATCCGCGACGCGCTGGCCGCCGGCTGCGACGTCTATGACCTGCGCGGCATCACCCCGACCCTCGACGCCGACGACCCGCACGTCGGGCTGATCCAGTTCAAGGTCGGCACCGGCGGTCAGGCGGTGCGGTACGTGGGCGAGTGGGACCTGCCGCTGCGGCCGCTGGTCTACCGGACCTTCGACCTCTACATGAGACGACGCGGACGGTGAGGATCTACAGGATCTACCCGTAGGCGCAATGTATTGCCGGGATATCGAAAAGCGCATACGCGACGGCAACACCGCACCGCCTTGACTGGGGACATGACCTTTTCCCCGGCATCCCCGGCCTCCTCGGCCCCGTCGATCTCCTCGGCCGTTCCGGCGACGACGGGCATCACGGTGTACGGCTGCGGGCAGGACGAGGCCGTCCTGTTCCGGCAGCTGGCACCCCGTTTCGGTGTCAGGGCGACCCTCACGGAAGCCGCGGTGTCCGAGGGCAATGCCGAACTGGCCTCCGGAAACCGGTGCGTCAGCGTGGGGCACAAGACGCCGGTCACGCCGGCCGTCCTGCTCGCGCTCCGCCGGGCCGGTGTGACGTACATATCCACCCGGAGCATCGGCTGCAACCACATCGACGTGGAATACGCGGCGCGTATCGGCATATCCGTCGGGAACGTCGTCTACTCCCCCGACAGCGTGGCCGACTACACCCTGATGCTCATGCTGATGGCGGTGCGCGACGCGAAAGCCACCGTCCGCCGCACAGACCTGCACGACTACCGCTTGCACGAGGTGCGGGGCCGTGAGCTGCGCGATCTGACCGTCGGGGTGGTCGGCACGGGGCGCATCGGCGCGGCGGTCGTGGCCAGGCTGCGGGGTTTCGGCTGCCGCGTCCTGGCGCACGGAAGCCGGTCCGGGACCGCCGCCGATTACGTCCCCCTGGACGCATTGCTGCGGTCGAGCGACATCGTGACACTGCACGTTCCGCTGAGCGCGGATACCCATCACCTCCTCGACGAGCGGCGCATTCGGAGGATGAAAGAGGGCGCGATCGTCATCAACACCGGACGCGGCCCGCTCATCGACACCGAGGCCCTGGTCGCGGCGCTGGAAAGCGGCAGATTGAGCGGCGCGGCACTGGACGTCCTGGAAGGCGAGGAGGGGGTCTTCTACGCCGACCACCGGCACAGACCCCTCGAAAGCACCCTGCTGCCGCGGCTTCAGAAGATGCCGAACGTGCTCATCAGCCCGCACACCGCCTATTACACCGACCACGCCCTGAGGGACACGGTCGAGAACTCCCTCGTCAACTGCCTGGAATTCGAAAGCAGGAAACAGCATGCCTAAGCCGGACGAGTCCGCCAAGGTGCGGATCGGCATCATATTCGGAGGCTCTTCCGAAGAACACGCCGTCTCCGTCAAGTCGGCCCAGGAGGTCGCACGCCACCTCGACACCGAGAAGTACCAGCCCTTCTTCGTGGGCATCACGAGGGACGGCGGGTGGCAGCTCTGCGACGGTCCCGGACCGGACTGGGAGGACGGCGACTGCCGCCCGGCCGTGCTGTCGCCGGACCGGAGCGTCCACGGGCTGCTCGTGCTGGAGGACGGGCGGTACACGACGATCCGCCTGGACGTCGTCCTGCCCGTCCTGCACGGCACCCTCGGCGAGGACGGGGCGACGCAGGGCCTGCTGGAGCTCTCCGGCATTCCGTACGTGGGCTGCGACGTCCAGAGTTCCGCCGTGTGCATGGACAAGTCCCTCGCGTACGTCGTGGCCGCGAGCGCGGGCATCGCCACGCCCGCCTTCCGGACCGTGACGGGGGACGAGCGCGTCGATCCCGGCCGGCTCACGTATCCCGTCTTCGTGAAGCCGGCCCGTTCGGGGTCGTCGTTCGGCGTCAGCAAGGTGTCCCGGCCCGAGGACCTGCCGGCGGCGGTGGAGAGCGCCCGGCGCTACGACGCGAAGGTGCTGATCGAAGAGGCCGTCGTCGGCAGCGAGATCGGCTGCGCCGTGCTGGGGAACGACCTGGACCTGGTCGCGGGTGAAGTGGACCGCATCGCGCTCTCCCACGGGTTCTTCCGGATCCACCAGGAGGAGGAGCCCGAAAGCGGCTCGGAGAACTCGACGGCGATCGTGCCCGCCGACATCCCGGCCGAGGCGCGGTCGCTCGTCCGGGAGACGGCGAAGGCCGTGTACCGCGCCCTGGGATGCAGGGGGCTGTCGCGGGTGGACCTGTTCCTCAAGGACGACGGCGAAGTCGTCCTCAACGAGGTCAACACCCTGCCCGGCCTGACCTCGTACAGCCGCTATCCGAGGATGATGGCGGCCGCCGGACTGCCGCTCTCCGAAGTGATCGACCGGACGGTGTCCTTGGCGCTGACCGGGAAGCTGCGATGACCGGGGACTTCGCCTTCGTGGACGAGCTGGTGCCCGGAATTCGGTGGGACGCCAAGTACGCCACCTGGGACAACTTCACCGGCAAGCCGGTGGACGGATACCTGGCGAACCGGATCGTCGGCACCCGGGCCCTGTGTGCGGCGCTGGGCAGGGCGGAGGAGCGGGCCGAGTCCCTCGGGTTCGGGCTGCTCCTGTGGGACGGCTACCGCCCGCAGCGGGCCGTGGACTGCTTCCTGCGCTGGTCCCGACAGCCGGAGGACGGCCGGACGAAGGCGCGGCACTATCCGAACATCGACAGGGCCGAGATGTTCGACCGGGGGTACGTGGCCGCCAGGTCGGGCCACAGCCGGGGCAGCACCGTCGACCTGACGCTGTACCACCTGGCCACCGGTGAACTCGCCGCCATGGGCGGCGGCCACGACCTCATGGACGCCGTCTCGCATCACGACGCACCGGGAGTCCCGGAAGCCGAGGCGGCGAACCGGCGGCTGCTGCGCTCGCTCATGGATGCCTGCGGTTTCGACTCCTACGCCTGCGAATGGTGGCATTACACGCTGAGGGACGAACCGCACCCGGACACCTACTTCGACTTCCCCATCGCAGGTCCCGGCGGGCCGGCCGAACCGCCCGCCCGCGTGGCCGCGGAGGCTGCGGGCGCCGCCGCCCCGTGCGCTGGGTGAGGAGGGAGGACCGTCACCGTGAGGTCCGGATACCGAGGATCACGGCCCGGACCTCGGGCTCCTCCACGGCGAGCAGGGGCCGCCGGGGTCAGGTCCCGGACGGCGGGCACCGGGTGCCGCGCTCGCGGCGGTGCGGGTCGAAGAGTTCACCGGCGACACCGGCGAAGACCAGCCCGGCGGCGACGAGCAGCCCATGGGACAGGAACATGCCGGTGGCCAGCGCGCCCAGCGCGACCGTGAGCAGCAGCCAGGCCCGGTGGTACCGGTACTCGCGCGGGCGGCGGGGGCGGCCGTCGGCGAAGGCCCTGGCGAACTCGGGGTCCTCGCGGTGCAACCGGGACTCGATCTCGGTGAGCCTGCGGTCTTCGGGTACGGGCACGGTCTCCTCCTCCCGACGCGGGGCCCCGGCCGGGACCGCGCGGCCGGGTACGGAGAGTGGGCTCCAGCGTCGCCCGCGCGGGCGGGTCCGGGCCATCCGGGGCGGCACCCACATACGGCGGCGTGCGACCTGTAGGGGGATGTGCGGGGAGACGTGCGGGGGGACCCGTGGGAAGACGCGTGCCGTCCGGGGGAAGATCTGGGTGTCCTGCGCACTCGCAGGGGCCCACCGGGAAGGACCCAGCTCGTGATCATCTTCGGCACCAAGGGATACCTCTACCAGCTCGCGATACTGACGCTGGTGTGCGGCCGGTGCGGCAACCCCGCCGCGCACACGCTCAGGAAGCGCGTCACGAAGTTCACCCTGTTCTTCGTGCCGCTGTTCCCCTTCTCCACCAAGTACGCGACCCAGTGCACGTTCTGCGGCGCCGAGCAGCAGGTGACCAAGGAGCAGGCGGAGCAGCTCCAGGCGCAGGAGAGCGGCGGCCAGGCGTACGGCCCGTCGGGTCAGCAGCAGCCGTACCAGCGGCCGTAGGGAGGCGCGGGGTGACGGACCTGCGGACGGACCAGCGGGAGACGTACCTGGCCGGGTACGCCGAGATGCTGGCGAAGGTCGCCGGCACGGGGCGCCGGCTGACCCGCGACGAGCTGGAGGAGCGGCGGCTCTTCGGCGAGCAGGCCGCGGAGGCGGGACACAGTCTGCGCAGTCTCGTACGGCTGCACCTGGACGCCACGCGCGCGTCCTGGCCGGTCGGCGGCGGTCCGGCGGCCTCCGGCCCGGACGTCACCGGCACCGTGCTCGCCGCCGTCGCCCAGGCCGTGGACGCCTTCGCGGAGGGCTACGAACGCGCGCAGCGGCTCGCCGTACGCCAGGAGGAGGCCGCGCGGCGGGAGTTCATCGACGACCTGCTCTACGGGCGCAGCGATCTCGGCCGTCTCGCCGAGCGGGCCGAGCGCTTCGGCCTCGTCCTCTCCCGCGCCCACGCCGTCGCGGTGGCCGAGGGGCCCGAGGCGTACGACGACACCGCCCCGGTCACCCGGGTCGTGGAGAGCGCGCTCATCTCCCGTTTCGGCGACCGGCGGGTCCTGATCACCACCAAGAACGGGCAGTTGATCTGCATCGCGCCCGGTGACCAGGACGACGTCCTGTCCTTCTTCGCCAAGCAGGCATACGCCGCCACGGACGGCAGCCGGGTCGCCGTCGGACGCCCGCAGAGCGGCGCGGGCGGCGTGGTGCACAGCTACGAGGAGGCGCTCAGCACCCTCGAACTCGCCGACCGGCTGGGCCTGGAGGAGCCCGTGGTGCGCGCCGCCGACATGCTGGTCTACCCGGTGCTCGCCCGGGACCGGCAGGCGATGGCCGACCTGGTGCTGAGCGTGCTGGGCCCGCTGCGCGAGGCCCGCGGCGGTGCCGGGCCGCTGCTGCGGACCCTGGAGGCGTACTTCGACGCGGGCTGCACCGCGGCCGAGGCCGCCCGGCGGCTCACGCTCAGCGTGCGGGCGCTCACCTACCGGCTGGACCGCATCCACCAGCTGACCGGGGCGAACGCCTCCGACCCGGTGCACCGCTACACCTTGCAGACCGCGGTCATCGGAGCCCGGCTGCTGGGGTGGCCCGACCAGGAGATCTGACCGGGCCACCGGGGCCGTCCGCGCCTCGGGTCAGCCGGAGATCTCGACCTTGCCGTTGCGCCGGTCGGGGCCGCCCTCCGGCTCCGCAGCGCCCTTCGCCGTGATGTTCTTCAGCAGGGCCGCCAGGTCGACGCCCGTGGTGGAGCCGAGCAGTTCCATGCCCTGCGCCACGTTGTCGGCGACCGTGCGGGACAGCCGGCTCGCGCCGTCCGTCGAGATGACCGTCATCTTGTCCACGGCCGACAGCGGCTCGGACGCCTTCGCCACCACCTGCGGCAGCACCTCGACCAGCATCTGGAGCACGGCGGCGTCGCCGTACCGGTCGAAGGCGTCGGCCTTCTTCTCCATCGCCTCGGCCTCGGCCGCGCCCTTGGCGCCGATCGCGGCGGCCTCCGCGTCGCCCTCGAGCCGTACGGCCTCGGCGATCGCCGCACGCCGGGAGCGCTCGGCCTCACCCTGCTTGAGGCCCTCGATGGCCTCCGCCTCGGCCAGCGCGCTGCGCCGCTGCTTCTCGCCCTCACCGGTGAGCCGGGCCCGCTCGGCCTCGGCCTGGGCCGCGGCGATACCGGCGGCGCGCTCGGCCTCGGCCTGCTTCACCCGGGCCACCCGGCGGGCCTCGGCCTCCTGTTCCGCCTCGTACCGCTTGGCGTCGGCGGGCTTGCGGACCTCGGTGTCCAGCTGGCGGTCCTTCAGCGCGGCCTGCCGCTCGGCGACCTTCTCCTGCTCGGCGAGGATGTCCTGCTGCCGGGCCGCCTCCGCGAGCGGGCCCGAGGCGTTGGCGCGGGCCGCGGCCTGGTCGGTCTCGGCCTTGATCTCGGCCTGCTTCAGGTAGAGGGTCCGCTGCGCGACCGCGATCTCCTCCTCGGCCTTCAGCCGCGCCTGCTCGGCCGCCCGCCGGGCCACCGCCTCCGCGATGTCGGCCTCCTGCTTCGCGCGGGCCGCCTCGGGACGGCCGAGGTCCTCCAGGTAGGAACCCTCGGTGGTGATGTCCTGGATCTGGAAGGCGTCGAGCACCAGGCCCTGCCCGGACAGGCTCGCCTCCGCCTCCTCGGCGACCTGGCCGGCGAACGCGGCCCGGTCCCGGATGACGTCCTCCACGGACATCCGGCCGACGATCGCGCGCAGCGCGCCGGACAGCACCTCCTGGGTGAAGCCGACGATGCCGTCCTGCTGCATCAGGAACCGCTGGGCGGCGGCGCGGATCGCGTCCTCCGTGCCCCCGACCTTGACGATCGCGACCCCCTCCAGGTGGGCCTTCACCCCGCGCAGCGTCACCGCGCCGCGCACGGCGACCGGGATGTGCCGCGAGGAGAGGTCCAGGGTGAACCGCTGCTGCACGAACGGCACAACGAACACGCCGCCGCCCACCACGACCTTCTGGCCGCTGTTGTCGGTGAAGACGCGGCCCGTCTCCGGATCGGTGGACTTCTTGCCGCGCCGCCCCGTGACGATGAACGCCTCACTCGGACCGGCCACCTTGTACCGGCTGACCACCACCAGCGCGAGCAGCACCAGGAGTACGACGACCCCCAGCACCGCGATGACGACAGGACTCATGGCAACGCCCCCGATTCACAGAGAGGTACGGACGAACAAGAACAAGAACAGGAGGAAGGGAGGGAAGGGCTGGCGGGGCCGTTCAGCGGTCCACCGGGCGGACCACGACCGACGTCCCGGTCGGCGCCGCCTCGACCCACACCTCGGCGCCCCGCGCCACCGGCACCGCGCTGCGCGCCGCGCACTTCAGCGGCTGGCCGGCGAGCCGGAGCAGCACCTCGCCGTAGCCGTCCGCCGGGATGGCGGTCACGACCTTGCCGGACGTGCCGAGGAGGTCGTCGGTCCGGGGCGTGACGGCGGTCTGGTCGCGCATCAGGGCCTGGCTGAAGCGGTACGTCAGCCAGCCGGCCCCCACTCCGGCGAGAGCGCCGGCCCCGGCGGCCCCCGCGGGACCGGTCCAGCCGGTGCCGAGGGCGATGGCGCCGGCGAAGCCGGTCATCGCCGTGAACCCGGCGACGACCGGCAGCGACAGCCACCCCTCCAGGAGGCCGGCCGGCGCTCCCCCGAACGCGCCTTCCAGCACTCCGTCGAAGACCAGCGACAGGGCGAGCAGCACGACCCCCGTGATACCCAGCCCGAGAAACCAGGCCATGCGTGCCGTCCCCCTCTCGCCCGTCGCTGAGCTTCGGTGCGATGCATCGTCACACGCGGCGCGACAGCGGGTCATTGCCGTGTTCCGGCAATCTTTACGCGTCTTTGATGCCGCCCTCGGTCCGTTCCGGCGCTGCCGCAACCGCACGCGCCGCCTGTACTGTCCTCTCCCCATGGGGACTCATACGGGGAGCGTTCCGAACCAGGTTCCGCGGGACGACGGTTACGCGCACATGGTGGTGTGCGGGGACGACGGGCTGGCCCACCGGCTGGCCGCCGAACTGCGCGGCGTCTACGGCGAACAGGTCACCCTCGTCGTCCCGCCCTCCGTGCGCCGGGTGCGTCAACCGGTGGTCGGGCGGGCCCGCGCGGCCTCGGCGGCCCTGCTGGACATGGTCAACGCGGCGGTGAACCGGACGGGCAACGGCGACCCGGGTGGCGCCGGCCGCGAACTGGAGGCCACCGAGCCCACCGAGGACGTGCTCGCGGAGGCCGGTGTCGAGCGGGCCACCGCGCTGGCGCTCGTGTACGACGACGACGAGACGAACATCCGCGCCGCCCTGACCGCGCGCCGGCTCAACCCCCGGCTGCGGCTGGTCCTGCGCCTGTACAACCGGCGTCTGGGCCAGCACATCGAGGCGCTCCTCGACCAGAGCGCCGCGCTGGCCACCGGCGGCGGCCCCGGCTCCGGGACCGGGTCCACCACCGTGCTGTCCGACGCCGACACCGCCGCGCCCGCGCTGGCGGCCACCGCTCTCGTCGGCACCAGCAAGATCGTCGAGACGGACGGCCTGCTGCTGCGCGCCGTCGAACGCAATCCGCCCGGGCCCGGCGAGGTGGCCGACCCGGGGCTGTGCACCCTCGCGCTGCTGTCGGCGACGAGCAACGACCCGGCCGGGGCCGACGGTTCGGAGAGCAGCGGTGAGCAGGGGCCGCGGCTGCTGCCCGACGAGGCGGCGGTGCGGGCGGCCACCGGACGCGGGACCGTGGTCCTGGAGCAGGTGTCGTACTCCGGGCCGCCGCTGCCCGCCGGGCGGGCCGGGGTGCCCGCCTTCCGGGAGCTGTTCTCGCGGCGGCTGCGGTGGTCGCTGGCCGGTCTGGCGGCGTGCGTGGTGGCCCTCGCCGTGGCGCTGATGGTGGTCACCGGCGACCATCCGCTGCACGCCACGTACGTGACGCTGCTCGACCTGTTCTCCATCAACGAGCCCGCGCACAACAAGGACACCGGCCGTCAGATCCTCCAGCTCCTCTCCGGGTTCGTCGGACTGCTGCTGCTGCCCGTCCTGCTGGCGGCGGTGCTGGAGGCGCTCGGGACCTTCCGCAGCGCCACGGCACTGCGCAAACCGCCGCGCGGGCTCGGCGGGCACGTCGTCCTGCTGGGTCTCGGCAAGATCGGCACGCGGGTCCTGACCCGGCTGCGGGAGATGGACATCCCCGTGGTGTGCGTCGAGGCCGACCCCGAGGCGCGCGGCATGGCGACGGCGCGGCGGCTGCGGGTGCCGGTGGTGCTCGGGGACGTCACCCAGGAGGGCGTCCTGGAGGCCGCCAAGATCCACCGTGCGCACTCGCTGCTCGCACTGACCAGCGTCGACACGACCAACCTGGAGGCGGTGCTGTACGCCCGCTCCGTACGGTCGCGGCTGCGGGTGGTGCTGCGCCTGTACGACGACGACTTCGCCACCGCCGTGTACCGCACGCTGCGTGCCGCGCACCCCCGCGCGCAGACCCGGAGCCGGAGCGTGACGCACCTGGCGGCGCCGTCCTTCGCCGGGGCGATGATGGGCCGCCAGGTGCTGGGGGCGATCCCCGTGGAGCGGAGGGTGCTGCTGTTCGCGGCGGTGGAGGTGGCGGGGCATCCGCAGCTGGAGGGCAAGACGGTCGGGGAGGCGTTCCGGGCGGGGGCGTGGCGGGTGCTGGCGCTCGAGGTCTCCGGCGGTGAGCGGGTGGAGGGCGTTGCCCCGGAGGGGGCGCGAGAGGGAGGACGGGAGGGAACGCGCGAGGGAGCGCGGGAGTCGCGGCTGGTGTGGGAGCTGCCCGACACGTACGTCCTGCGGGGCTCGGACCGGGTGGTGCTGGCGGCGACCCGGCGGGGGCTGGCGGAGTTGCTCGGGCGGCGGGCGCGGCAGCGGTCCCCTGGGTAGCAGGTGACCGCTGCCCGTCCCTGGGGGGGTGGGGAGCACTCTCCCGCGTCAGCGGGGTGCCGCCTGCGCCCACCCGTGCCGCCCCCGCGGCACGACTGCCCGCAGTCATGCGCTCGGCAAGTGCCTCCTCGCGAAGTCCAGTTCCAGGGCGACCTGCTTGATGCGTTCGTCGACGACCAGGGAGCCGTGGCCCGCGTCGTAGCGGTAGACCTCGTGGACGGCGCCCCTGGCCTCCAGGCGCTTGACGTAGTTCTCGACCTGGCGGATCGGGCAGCGCGGGTCGTTGACGCCCGCCGAGATGTAGACCGGGGCCTTGACCTGGTCGACGTAGGTCAGCGGGGAGGACGCCTCGAAGCGCTCGGGGACCTCCTCGGGGGTGCCGCCCAGCAGGGTGCGGTCCAGGGCCTTCAGGCCCTCCATCTCGTCGTGGTACGCGGTGACGTAGTCGGCGACCGGCACGGCCGCGATGCCCAGCGTCCACGCCTCGGGCTGGGTGCCGACGCCGAGGAGGGTGAGGTAGCCGCCCCAGGAGCCGCCGGTGAGGATCAGGCGCTCGGGGTCCGCGAGGCCCGAGGCGACCGCCCATTCCCGCACCGCCGCGATGTCCTCCAGCTCGATCAGGCCCACCCGGTGCTTGAGGGCGTCGGTCCAGGCGCGGCCGTACCCGGTGGAGCCCCGGTAGTTGACGCGGACCACCGCGTACCCGTGGTCGACCCAGGCGGCCGGGCCCGCGGCGAAGGAGTCGCTGTCGTGCCAGGTCGGGCCGCCGTGGATGTCGAAGACCGTCGGGAGCGGACCGGCCGCCCCGGCCGGCTTCTGGACCAGGGCGTGGATGCGGCCTCCGGGCCCCTCCACCCACACGTCCTCCACCGGCACCGAGCGGGGCGACTTCATGCCCGGCGGGTCCAGGACGACGCGGCCGGTGGTGGAGCGGACGGCCGACGGCTCGGCGGCCGAGGACCACAGGTACTCCACGCTGCCGTCCGGGCGGGCGGTGGCCCCGGAGACGGTGCCCGCGGGGGTGTCGATCTCCGTCAGGCCGCGCTCGGCGAAGTCGTAGCGGAACAGCTCGCTGCGGGCCTCGAAGCCGTGCACGATCAGCAGGGCGGAACCGTCCGGATACCACTCCGCGCTCACGTCGCCCGGCAGCTCCAGCGCGAGGTCGGTCTGCTCCCCCGTCGCCACGTCCCACACCAAGGGCTCCCAGCGGCCCCGGCGCTGGTGGCCGATGAGCAGGCGGGTGTCGCCGTCGACCGGCGCGAAGCCCAGGACCTCCAGGCCCAGCTCCCGCTCACCGCCCTCGGTGTCGTCCAGCTCGGCGACCGTGCTGCCGTCGGGGCGCAGGACGCGCAGCGCCGAGTGCATGGCGTCGCCGTGCTCGGTGTGCTCGATCGCGATCAGAGAGCCGTCGTGGGAGAGGTCGCCGACGCCCGCGGACTCGCGGTGCCGGTAGATCTCCACCGGGGCGGCGCCGTCCCCGCGCGCGAGGTGGACGGTCGTGCCGTCCTCGTCCGTCGAGCGGCCGATCACCGCCGTGCGGCCGTCCCGGCCGAGGGCGAGGCCCGCCGGGTAGGACGGGTCGAGGCCCGGCACGGCCTCCTCGTCCGCGCCGCCCGCGAAGGGCTGGCGGCGCCAGACGCCGAACTCGTCGCCGTCCTTGTCGTCGAACCACCAGATCCACTCGCCGTCCGGCGCGAGCACCCCGTCCGTCGTGCCGTTGGGCCGGTCCGTGACCTGGCGCTGCTCGCCGCTCGACCGGTCCCAGGCGTACAGCTCGTACGTCCCCGTCGCGTTCGACACGAACAGGGAGCGGTCCGGGGCGTCCTCGGCCCAGTCGGGCAGCGACACCCTCGGCGCCCGGAACCGCTTCTCCCAGTCGGGCGCCTGCTCGCCCTGCGTCTGCCGCAACCCGTTGCTCTCAGTCATGGCCCCATACTGCCCCGACCGGGCGACAGCGCGCAGAAGAGATCCCCAGCCTGTGGACAACCTCTCCCCGGCCGCTCCCGCGCGCCCCTGTTTTCCACAGCCCCGCTGCGGGGGCGCCGGGCGCGCACCGTACCGTGGAGGGCGTGTACCGGTTTCTGCTGACGCCCCGATGGTGGGGGATCAACGTCTTCGTCGTCCTGGCCATCCCCTTCTGCATCTTCATGGGTTCCTGGCAGCTCGGCCGGTTCGAGGACCGGGTGCAGGACCACGAGGCCGCCACCACGCAGCACGAGTCGGCCCGCCGGGAAGCGGCGCGCCCGCTGACCGAGCTGCTGCCGGTGGACAAGGAGACGGTCGGCAAGCAGACCACCGTCACCGGCCGCTACGACGATCAGCTGCTGGTCCCGGAGCGGAAGCTGGACGACCGGGAGGGCTTCTACGTCCTCACCCTGCTGCGCACCGACGGCGGCAAGGCCCTGCCGGTCGTGCGCGGCTGGCTGCCCGGCGAACCCGACCCGGCGAAGGCCCCGGCCCCGCCCACCGGCGAGGTCACCGTCACCGGGGCGCTCCAGGCCGCCGAGTCCCCCGGCGCAAACGGCGTCAGCGGCCGCTCCGGCTGGCCCGCCGGGCAGACCGGCGCGATCAGCGCGGCGACGCTGCTGAACCTGGTGCCGTACGACGTGTACGACGCCTGGGTCACGCTGAACAAGGGGGACTCCGGGATGCGGGCGGTGCCCGTGAGCGCGCCGCAGAACACGGGGCTCGACCTGAAGGCGTTCCAGAACCTGGGCTACACCGCCGAGTGGTTCGCCTTCGTCGGCTTCGTGATCTTCATGTGGTTCCGTCTGCTGCGCCGCGAGGTCGAACTCGCCCGCGACGCCGAGCTGGGCCTGGTCGAGCAGGACGACGCGGACGAGGCGGGCGACGCGGGCGGGGCGACCGGAGAGTCCGGGGACAGGGCCGACGGGGCGAAGGCCGACGGGGACAGGGCCGGGCTGGTCTCCTGACCGCCGGGCCGCCCGCCCGGGGCTACGCCCCCGAGCCCGAGTCCGCGAGCAGGCCCGTCCAGTAGACGGTCCCCACGCACGCGTCGGACACCGTGGCCGTCGCCGAGCCGGAACCGCCCTGCGGGGTGTAGGTCACCGACACGCTTCCCTCGGCCGGGCCGTCCTCGGTGGCCAGCTGGGCCGTGGGCCCGGCCTCGCCGCCGCCCTCGGAGGTGCCGCCCGCGGCGGTCGTGTCCCCGGTGGGCGAGGGTTCGGCCGAGGGCCCGCCGGTGCCGCCCCCCGTGGTGCCGCCGGTGGTGGGGCAGGTCTCGGAGGGCACCCAGGCGAACTGCACCTCGTACGCGGCGCCCGGCGCCAGGGTCAGCGAGGCGGCCTCCAGCGACGGGTCGGGCAGTCCGGCCGCGGCGTCCCCGGCGGCATGCCGCGCGGTGCCGACCCGGGCGGCGTCGGCGGCGCCCAGCGAGGCGACGACCACGCTGCCGGGGCCCGTGACGGTACAGCCGCCCGAGGAGACGTTGGTGACCCGGAAGGAGCCGTAGACCACGCCCGTGGAGTCGGGGGCCGCGCTGCTCGCCACGGCCGGGCCGAGCGACCCGGGCGTGCACGCGGGGATGTCGGCGGGGCTGCTGGCGCTGGGGACGCCCGAGGGGGCCGAGCCCGTCGCGGCGCCGGACTCCTTGCCGCCGGGCGTTTCCTCGGGGTCGGCCTTGTCCTTGCCCTCGGCGGTGTCCCCGGCGCCGGCGACGCCGCTCTGGCCGCCGGCCGGGTCCTTGCCCTGGGAGGCGCCGCCCTGGGCCTGTGAGGCGTTGCCCGCGACGGACGGGTCGGCGCCCGCGCCGGGGGAGTTGGAGACGTGCACGAGGGCCGGGACCGCCGTGCCGAGGAAGAGGGCGGCGGCCGCGACGCCGACGACCGCCTGGCGCTTGCGGGCCCGCCGGGCGGGCACCGCGCGCCGCAGGTGCTCCAGGGTGCCGTCGCTCGGCTCCATCTCGCCGACCGCCCGGTGCAACATCGCGCGCAGGACGGCCTCGTCGGTGGTGGGCCCGTCGGCCCCCGGTTCGTCGGGGCCCTGTGCGGCGGGGCCGTGGTTCACAGTTCCGTTCCCAGCGTGCGTGTGTGTGTGCTGCTCTCGCCCGACCGCTCCGGCGGGCGCGTCCTGCCCTTCACGGGCATCCGGTCGCGGATCGTGCCCTTCCCGGGCGTCCGGTCGCGGATCGTTCCCTTCACCGGCGTCCGGTCGCGGGTCCTGCCCTTCACCGGCGTCCGGTCGCGGATCGTGCCCTTCACCGGCGTCCGGTCGCGCGTCCTGCCCTTCACCGGCGTCCGGTCGCGGGTCGTGCCCTTCACCGGCGTCCGGTCGGGGACCGTGCCGTTCGCGGACGTCCGGTCGCGCGTCCCGGCCCTCTCGGACGTCCTGCCTTTCGCGGGGAGCGTCCGGGCGCGGGTCGTGCTCGTCCCGGGCGTCCGGGCGCGCGTCGTGGCCGTCGCTCATGCCGGGGCCTCCATGGCCACCCTGAGCGCCGCGATCCCGCGCGAGCCGTACGCCTTGACCGAACCCAGGGATATGCCGAGCGTCTCGGCGACCTGGGCCTCCGTCATGTCGGCGAAGTAGCGCAGGACCAGCACCTCGCGCTGCCGGCGCTGGAGCCCCTTCATCGCCTTGATCAGGGAGTCGCGCTCCAGCTGGTCGTAGGCGCCCTCCTCCGCGCTCGCCATGTCCGGCATGGGCTTGGAGAGGAGCTTGAGGCCGAGGATGCGGCGGCGCAGCGCCGAGCGCGAGAGGTTGACGACCGTCTGGCGCAGGTACGCCAGGGTCTTCTCCGGGTCGCGGACGCGTTTGCGGGCCGAGTGCACCCGGATGAAGGCCTCCTGGACCACGTCCTCGCACGAGGCCGTGTCGTCGAGGAGGAGGGCGGCGAGGCCGAGCAGCGAGCGGTAGTGCGCCCGGTAGGTCTCGGTGAGGTGGTCGACGGTGGTGCCCGCCGCCGCCACGTCCTCTTCCGCGCCGTCGCGCTGGTTCGATATGCGGGCCGGCCGCGCTGCGGGCATCGGCGCGATCACCGGCATGCCACCGGCCGGGCCGGCCACACGGGGACGGACGGACCGGACGGGGGGACGCAGAGCCGCGCCCCGCGTGCCTGCGGTGAATTCGAGAACCTCTGCCACGCCAGTTGGACACGCGCGACCCCGTGAGGGTTGTACGTGCCGGGCGTCACGTTCCGGTGTCCGTCGGACAGCCGTCTGGGCGGCCACCCGGCTGACGGTGCGTCATAGGCCCTCATCGTCCGCTCTTCCCCTGTGTCCGTGTGAACGGGCGTCCCCACGCCCGTCCTCGGCGCCCCCGCGCCGAACCACGCCCCGCGCCCTGAATGGGTGACCGCAAAGACGCTCCCCGCCGCTCGCGCGGTTGCGGAGGGCGGGGAGGAAATCCTCTGATGGCACGGGTGCCCGGTACAAGTAGTCCGGACCAACTTCCGGATCACATCTCGTGCAGGGATTCTACAAACGAAACCCACAGCGCCCGGAGGGCTTTGCCCAGCTGATGCCGCTTCAGCCGAACTCGGCCGCCACCAGTTCGGCGATCTGCGCGGTGTTCAGGGCGGCGCCCTTGCGCAGATTGTCCCCGCACACGAAGAGTTCGAGCGCGGTCGGATCGTCCAGGGCCCGGCGCACCCGGCCGACCCAGGTCGGGTCGGTGCCGACCGCGTCGGCGGGCGTCGGGAACTCCCCCGCGGCCGGGTTGTCGAAGAGGACCACGCCCGGCGCGGTGGCCAGGATCTCCCGGGCCCCCTCGACGGTGACGTCGCTCTCGAAGCGGGCGTGCACGGTCAGGGAATGCGTGGTCACCACGGGGACCCGTACGCAGGTCACGGCGACCGGCAGCCGGGGCAGTCCGAGGATCTTGCGGGACTCGTCCCGCACCTTCATCTCCTCCGACGACCAGCCGTCCTCCCGCAGCGACCCGGCCCACGGCACGACGTTCAGCGCGACCGGCTCCGGGAAGGGCCCGGTGTCGTCGCCGACGGCCCGCCGTACGTCACCGGGGTGCGTCCCCAGCTCCGTCCCGGCCACCAGCGACAGCTGGCGGCGCAGCGTGTCCACCCCGTCCCGCCCGGCCCCGCTGACCGCCTGGTACGAGGAGACGACCAGCTCGCGCAGCCCGAACTCGGCGTGCAGCGCGCCCAGCGCCACGATCATGGACAGCGTCGTGCAGTTCGGGTTGGCGACGATGCCGCGCGGCCGCATCCGCACCGCGTGCGGATTGACCTCGGGCACGACGAGCGGCACGTCCGGGTCCATCCGGAACGCGCCGGAGTTGTCGACCACCACCACGCCCTTGGCGGCGGCGATCGGCGCCCACTGCGCGGAGACCTCGTCGGGCACGTCGAACATGGCGACGTCGATCCCGTCGAAGGCCTCTTCGCTCAGCGCGACGACCTCGACCTCCTCCCCGCGCACGGCCAGCTTGCGGCCGGCCGAGCGGGGGGAGGCGATCAGGCGGATGTCGCCCCAGACGTCCGCGTGCTGGGACAGGATCTGGAGCATGACCGAGCCGACGGCGCCGGTCGCGCCCACGACGGCGAGCGCGGGCCTGCCGGTACGGCCGCCGCCCGGGTCGGTGTCTCGGGCGGCGGACATCAGCGTCCGGTGCCCCCGTAGACGACGGCCTCGTCGCGGTCGGAGTCGAGCCCGAAGGCGGTGTGCACGGCGCGCACGGCCTCGTTCACGTCGTCCTTGCGGGTGACGACCGAGATGCGGATCTCGGAGGTCGAGATCAGCTCGATGTTCACGCCGGCGTCGGAGAGCGCGGTGAAGAAGTCGGCGGTGACGCCGGGGTTGCTCTTCATCCCCGCGCCGACCAGGGAGATCTTGCCGATCTGGTCGTCGTAGCGCAGCGAGTCGAAGCCGATGCCCGGGCGGTTCTTCTCCAGCGCGTCGATGGCCTTGCGGCCCTCGCTCTTGGGGAGCGTGAACGAGATGTCCGTCAGGCCGGTGGAGGCGGCGGACACGTTCTGCACGACCATGTCGATGTTGACCTGGGCGTCGGCGATGGCGCGGAAGATCGCGGCCGCCTCGCCCGGCTTGTCGGGCACCCCGACGACCGTGACCTTGGCCTCGGAGGTGTCGTGCGCGACTCCGGAGATGAGGGCCTGCTCCACGTGCTTTTCCCCTTGCTTGATCGGCTCGCTGCTCACCCACGTGCCCTGCAGTCCGCTGAAGCTGGACCGCACGTGGATCGGGATGTTGTACCGGCGGGCGTACTCCACGCAACGGTGGAGCAGCACCTTGGAGCCGGAGGCAGCGAGCTCCAGCATGTCCTCGAAGGAGATCCAGTCGATCTTCTTCGCCTTCGGCACCACGCGCGGGTCGGCGGTGAACACGCCGTCGACGTCCGTGTAGATCTCGCAGACGTCCGCGTCGAGCGCGGCGGCGAGGGCGACGGCCGTGGTGTCGGACCCGCCGCGGCCCAGCGTGGTGATGTCCTTGCTGTCCTGGCTGACGCCCTGGAAGCCGGCCACGATGGCGACGTTGCCCTCGTCCACCGAGGTGCGGATGCGACCCGGCGTGACGTCGATGATCCGGGCCTTGTTGTGGACCGAGTCGGTGATGACTCCGGCCTGGCTGCCGGTGAACGACTGGGCCTCGTGCCCCAGGTTTTTGATCGCCATGGCCAGCAGCGCCATGGAGATGCGCTCTCCGGCGGTCAGCAGCATGTCGAGTTCGCGCCCGGCAGGGATCGGGGATACCTGCTCGGCGAGATCGATCAGCTCGTCCGTCGTGTCGCCCATCGCGGAAACGACGGCGACCACCTGGTTGCCGTTCTTCTTCGCTTCCACGATCCGCTTGGCGACGCGCTTGATGCCCTCGGCATCGGCTACGGAGGAGCCTCCGTACTTCTGCACGACAAGGCCCACGTGCGCTCCTCGCTCAATCCGTCTGTTTCCGCACGTACGTATATGTACTGCGGTCGGCTCATTTTACCGAGCGTCCGGATTTCCCCCCTGCGGTATCGCATGGTGAGACCCGGGTACTCGCTCAGGCTGGCTCATGCCCAGGGCGACGCGGGTCACTCGGGAAAGTGCGGCGTGTCACACGTTCACAAGTGGCTTCCGGCCGTGTGGAAACCCAGTCCGCCGGCTCTTGGGGTCATGCGGAGGAAGCCGAGCCCGCGCCCCTGGTGCTCGGGGTGAACGGCCACGTCGGCAATGCAGGCGCGTCTCATCGGGCTGTGGGGGCGAGGTCGTCCTCGGGCGCGTCGGCCGGGATCTTCGTCTCCCGGCCGGTGGTGAGGCGCAGCAGCAGCGAGGCCGCGGCCAGGACAACGCCGAACCAGATGACGCTGGTGACGCCAACGTGGTCGACGAACAGACCGCCGAAGAGCGCGCCGAGTGCGATGCAGGTGTTGTACGCCATGGTGTTGAGCGACATGGCGGCCTCGAAGGTGTCGGGCGCGGAGGCGAGCGTCATGTTGATCTGGGACAGCTGCACGGCGCCGAAGGAGAGTCCCCACAGGACCAGCGCGACGACGGCGCCGAGTTCCCCGGTCCCGACGAAGCGCAGCAGCAACAGGGCCGCCAGGAGCCCGGTGAGGCCGATGACGAAGGTGCCGCGCAGGTTCTTGTTCACCGTGTGGCCGGCGACGAGGTTCCCGACCGCGCCGCCGACGCCGAAGATGATCAGGACGGTGGTGACGAAGGCGGACGAGGCGTCGGCGGCGTCCTCCAGGTAGGGACGCACGAACGTGTAGGCACCGAAGTGTCCGAGCACGAAGAAGACGACGATGAACAGCACGGTGCGCAGCTGCCCGTTCCTGGCCGGCAGGCCGAAGACCTCGCGGACGGACACCGCGTTCCGCGAGGGCATCGACGGGACGAGGGCGGCGACCGCGGCGAAGACCAGCACGCTGAGGCCGGCCCAGATGCCGAAGGTGGTCCGCCAGTCGGTCTGCGCCTCGATGACGGTGCCGAGCGGGATGCCGACGACGGTGGCTATGGAGATGCCGGACATCACCACCGCGGCGGCCCGGTTCGCGTGCCGTTCGGGCACCATCCGCATGGCCATGCTCACGCCGATGGCCCAGAAGACCCCGCTGGCGAAGCCCATGCAGAGCCGGGTGGCGAGGATCAGCGCGTAGTTCGGGGAGACGGCGGTGACGAGGTTTCCCAGGGCGAGCACCGCGAGCAGCGTGGTGAGCAGCGGGCGCCGGTCGACGCGCCTGGTCCAGGCGACGATGAACGGTACGCCGAGGCCGGCCGCGACGCCCTGGGCGGTGACCATGAGGCCGGCGACGCCGACGGAGATGCCCAGGCTCTCGCTCAAGGGAGTGAGCAGGCCCACGGGCATCAGCTCCGTGGTCAGGAAGACGAAGAGACTGGCCGTGATGGCGGCGACACCCAGCCATCCCTTCAGCGACGAGGACGAGGTCTCTTGCACGTGTGCGGACATGGCAACGGAGTCTTCTCCCGCCCGATCAATGAGTCCAACACATGTTTGTCATCCCGTTTATCGCGATCCACGATGGATCTCATGGAGCTCCAGCAGATGCGCTACGTGCTCGCGGTCGCCGAGACCATGAGCTTCACCCGGGCCGCCGAGCGGTGTCACGTCGTGCAGTCCGCCCTCAGCCACCAGGTCGCGCGGCTGGAACAGGAGCTGGGTGCCAAGCTCTTCGAGCGCACCACCCGCCGGGTGCGGCTGACGCCGGCCGGGGAGGCGTTTTTGCCGGCGGCCCGCCAGTGCCTGGCGGCCGCCGAGCGCGCGGCCGACGAGGTCGCCGCCGCCGTCGGGGAAGTCCGCGGGCAGCTCCGCGTCGGCGTGATCTCGTCGGTCGCCGCCGTCGACATCCCGCGCGCCCTGCGCGACTTCCGCCGACGGTGTCCCAAGGTGCGCGTCAGCCTGCGCGTGGGCGCCAGCGAGGAACTCGTCGAACGGGTCAAGGAGGGGGACGTCCAGGTGGCCTTCGTCGGGCTTCCGACCACCGCGCGCCCCAAGGGGGTCGAGGCCCACGTGCTCGGGCGTGACCGGCTCGTCGCCGTGGTCTCCCCCGATCACCCGCTCGCCGGCGGGGGGCCGGTCGATCTGCGCCGGCTCGCCGAGGAGGTGTTCGTGGACCTGCCGGCGAAGACCGCGGGCCGTGCCCAGTCCGATCTGGCCTTCTCCGCCGCCGGCCTCAGCCGTGACGTCGCCTTCGAAGTGACGAACACGCAATTCCTGGCACGGCTGGTCGGACAGGGCCTCGGCGTGGCGATGCTGCCCTCCGCGTACGTGCCCCAGCTCAGCGGCGTGACCACACTCGAGGTCGTCGATGCACCGGCCCGCGTCGAGTACGTCGTCTGGCCGTCCGGCAGCCGCCCGCCCGCGGCGACCGCCTTCCTCCGTCTGATCGACGTCCCGGACGCCCCGCAGGGCGCCGCTACTTCACCGGGCGCAGCCCCAGCGGGCGGGCGATCTCCTGGATCATGACGCGGCCGGCCTCCGACTCCAGGGCGTCGTCGCCGAGGTCTTGGTCGGTGTCGAGGCCGTCCAGCTCCGCCAGGGGCTGGTTCAGGCGGACGTGGGCGACGACCGACTGGAGGGCGCGCAGGGTCGCGGAGGCGGTGGAGCCCCAGTTGGAGAAGTAGGAGAACTGCCACCACCACAGGGCCTCCGTGGTGCGGCCGGCCTTGTAGTGGACCATGCCGTGGCGGAGGTCGGTGATGACGTCCGTGAGGTCGTCGGAGATACGGGCCGGGACCGGGGCCTTGCGCGGCTCGTAGGGGTCGAAGACCTCGGAGTACACGTCGATCGGGTCGAGGATGCGGGCCAGGTTCTCGCGGAGCAGGTCCACGTCCTGCTCCGGGCCCGGGTCGGGCTCGTAGCGCTCGTCGGGGACGATGTCCTCGTGGGCGCCCAGGCGGCCCCCGGCCAGCATCAGCTGGGAGACCTCCAGGAGGAGGAAGGGGACGGCCGAGTCGGGCTCGTCGCCCTTCGCCACCTCGGTGACGGCCACCAGGAAGCTCTCGATCTGGTCGGCGATCTGGACCGCGAAGTCGTCCGGGTTCTGGTTGGTCGCGTGCAGCGTGGCGTCAGACATCTAGGAGTCGTCTCCCCTCGAAGGCGCGTCCGAGGGTCACCTCGTCCGCGTATTCCAGGTCGCCGCCCACCGGGAGGCCGCTGGCCAGGCGGGTGACCTTGAGGCCCATGGGCTTGATCATGCGGGCGAGGTACGTGGCCGTGGCCTCGCCCTCCAGATTCGGGTCCGTGGCCAGGATCAGTTCCGTGACCGTGCCGTCCGCCAGGCGGGCCAGCAGCTCACGGATGCGGAGGTCGTCGGGGCCGACCCCGTCGATCGGGCTGATCGCGCCGCCGAGCACGTGGTAGTGCCCGCGGAACTCGCGGGTGCGCTCGATGGCGACGACGTCCTTCGGTTCCTCCACCACGCAGATGACGGAAGGATCACGCCGGGTGTCGCGGCAGATGGTGCACTGCTCCTCCTGCGCGATGTTCCCGCAGGTCGCGCAGAAGCGGACCTTGGCCTTCACTTCCATGAGGGCCTGGGCGAGCCGCCGTACGTCGGTCGGCTCGGCCTGCAGGACGTGGAAGGCGATCCGCTGCGCGCTCTTGGGACCGACGCCGGGCAGCCGCCCGAGTTCGTCGATGAGGTCCTGGACCACGCCTTCGTACAACGGACTGCCGTCCTTCCTGAGGTTCGTGCACTACGTACGGTAGATGGCTCCGGCCGGTCTGAGAAAGGCGAACCGGGGAGACGGTTCAGAACGGCAGGCCGGGGATGCCGCTGCCGCCGCCCAGCCCCTGGGCGAGCGGGCCGAGCTTCTGCTGCTGGAGGTTCTGCGCGTTCTCGTTGGCCGCCTGGACGGCCGCGACGATGAGGTCGGCGAGGGTCTCGGTGTCCTCGGGGTCCACCGCCTTCGGGTCGATCTTCAGGCCGCGCAGCTCGCCGGAGCCGGTGACCGTCGCCTTCACCAGGCCGCCGCCCGCCTGGCCGTCGACCTCGGTCTGCGCCAGTTCCTCCTGGGCCTTCGCCAGGTCCTGCTGCATCTTCTGGGCCTGCTGGAGCAGCTGCTGCATGTTGGGCTGGCCACCACCGGGGATCACGTTCAGCTCCCATCAAGTCCGGTCACGAAGGTTTTGCCGTTCGGCACGAGCCTACGTGGTCCGGGCGGCCCTCGCCCCAGCACTCTTTCGAGTGATACGGCGGGAGCCCTATACCTGATCAACGCCCTCTTCCGGGCGGAAAACCGGCGGAACCGGGCTCTTCGCCACCCATTGGGCGGTAGGAAGGGTTCCGGCGCAGGGTTCCGGCGTATGAGTCCTCGCGGACGGCGAGCGGTACGGCGAGCAGTGGCGAGCAGTAGGGAGTGCCGGGTGGGTCAGCCGGAGATGCAGCCCGAGGGGCCGGCGCGGGACGGTGGAGGCGGCGAGGGGGCGGCCGGGACGCGGCCGGGCGACCTGACCGGGCGGGCGTTTCCCCTCGGCGACTGGGCGCTGCCCGCCGAGCGGCTGGACGAGCTGTACCGGTGGGTGGAGCGGGGCGCGCTGGACACGGCGGCCTGGTATCTCGCGGACCGGGTGTGGAAGCGGCGGGCCGCCGTGCTGCTGCGGGGCGGGGCCGCGGTGGGGGCGGCCGCCGGGGCGGCGCTGCCGCTGCTCGACGTGTCCGGGGCGGTGGGCGGGGTCGCGCCCTGGGGGTATCTGGCGCTGCTGTGGGCGGTGGCGTGTGTGGTGGGCGACCGGTACTTCGGGGTCACGTCCGGGTGGATGCGGGACGTGGCCACGGCACAGGCGGTGCAGCGGCGGCTCCAGGCGCTCCAGTTCGACTGGGCGTCGGAGAGCGTGCGTGAGGTGCTGGGGCCGGCGGACGGCACGGCGAGCGAGGCGGCGGAGCGGTGCCTGCTGGTGCTGCGGCGGTTCTCGGAGGACGTGGCGGAGCTGGTGCGGGCGGAGACGGCGGACTGGATGGTGGGCTTCCGCCCGGGTCCTGCGCCGCTGGGGCCGCACGCCGCGGCGGCGGCCGACGGGCCCCGGCCGGAGAGCGGGGGCGCGGGGGGCACCGGGCGCTTCGCCGTCCCCCCGCAGAACGGCACGCGTCCGAACATGCCCCGCCAGCGCCCGCCGGAGCCCCGGTGACCACCGGTAGCGGGATCAGGTCCCGTCACTGGCGGGTGTAGACCAGGGCCTCGCCGGTGTCGTCGTTGGTGCGTTCCAGGCTGCCGTCGGGCAGCAGGGTGACCGTGGTGGACCCGCCCGGGGCGCAGCTGCCGGAGGGGCCGGTCCTGACCTGGGACGGGCCGAGCCGCAGCGGTCCGTCGGCGCCCGGCTCCGCGGTGAGGGCGGCGTCGAACACGCAGTGGTAGGTGCCGGTGTCCGTCGGCCCGTCCGCCACGAGGGTCATCACCGTGTCGCCGACCTCGCCCTGCGCGATGGTCAGCTTCCGGGGGTGCGTGCCGGAGGCGTTGTCGATGGTGGTCGCCCAGTCGCCCACGTAGCCGGTCGGGACGGTGCCCTCGTCGGCGGCCGGGGCGGTCGAACCGGTCGAGGGCGACCGGCCCGCCGTCGGTGAGCCCGACCCCGGGTCCCGCGGCGCGCCGGTGGACTGCGCGGGCGTGGGGTCGCCGCCCGCCCGGTCGTCGCCGTCCCCGCGCATCAGGGCGTAGACCGTGCCGCCCGCGCCCAGCGCGACGACCAGGGCGACGACGATCAGCAGCGCGGTGGAACGGGCGGTCCTGACCGGCTCGTGCGGCGGCCCGTACGGCGGCCCGTACGGGGGCGGTGGCCCCTGGGGCGGGGTGGGTCCGAGACCGCCGCCGTACGGATGCTGGTACCCGGGCTGCGAGGCGTGCCAGCCCGGGGCCGGGGCGCACCCGGGGACGGGCGGCCCGGTGTGACCGTGGGCCGTGGGCGGAGGCGTCGGCGGATGCTGACCCGCGACCAGGGTGGGCAGGTGGTCCACCGGAGTCCCCCCGCCACTCCCCGGCTCACGCGGGGGCGGCGGCCCGTCGAACGCGGAGCCGCCGGCCCTGGGGTCCTCGGGCCCGGGACCGCGGGACGCGGAACCACCGGAGCCGCAACCACCGGAGCCGGGGCCAGGGCCACCGGACGCGAAACCACCGGAGCCCGGGCCACCGGACGCCGGGTCGCCGCCCGAAGCAGCAGCCACGGCGCCGAGGCCCGCACTACCGGGCCCCGCGCCGCCGGGGCCCCCACCGCTCGGGCTCTCATCGCTCGGGCCCGTACCGTCAGGCCCGGCACTACCGGGCGCCGCACCACCGGGCACCACACCGTCATGCCACGCACCACCGGGGGCCGCGCCGTGATGCCCCGCACCACCAGGGCCCGCGCCGCCGGGCCGCCCACCGTCGGACACTGCACCACCAGTGCCCGCACCACCGGGGTCCGCGCCGCCGGACACCGCACCGCGGGGCCCCACACCGCCGGATCCCGCCGCACCCGAGCCCACACCCCCGGCTCCCGCCGCACCGGAGCCCGCCGCCGCGGCCCCGGCCGCGCCCTGCGGTTGCGGGGTGCTCGCGGGGTCCGGGGATTCCGGGTTTTCCGTGTCCAGTAGGCGGATCGCGTGGCGGCCGAGTTGGGCCACCAGGGCGCTGGGCAGCCATGGGTCGCGGGAGCGGCCGTAGGTGACCGTGTCCTGCGCGCCCGTGCGCTCCAGGACCTCGGCGAGACCCGGCCGCGCGGCGGGGTCCTTCCGCAGGCAGTCGCGTACGAGGTCGGCGATGCCCTCGGGCACGCCCTCCAGGTCGGGCTCCTCCTGCGCGATGCGGAACATCAGGGCGTGCACGCCGCTGTTCGCGGCGCCGAAGGGCAGCCGACCCGTGGCCGCGTAGGCGAGGACCGAGCCGAGGCAGAAGACGTCGCACGCGGGCGTGACACGGTCGCCGCGCACCTGCTCGGGCGCCATGAAGCCGGGCGAGCCGACGAGCGCGCCGGTGCGGGTGAGGCCGCCGTCGGACACCGTCTGCAAGGCGCGGGCGATGCCGAAGTCGATGACGCGGGGGCCGTCGATGGTGACCAGGATGTTGGACGGCTTGAGGTCGCGGTGGATGATCCCGGCGGCGTGGATGTCCTGGAGCGCGTGCGCCAGACCGGCGCCCAGCGTGCGGACCGAGCGTTCCGGCAGCGCGCCGTGGTCGTGCCCGACGACCTGCTGGAGGCTGGGCCCCGCGACGTACCCGGTGGCCACCCACGGCACGGCGGCCTCGGTGTCCGCGTCCAGTACGGGCGCCGTCCAGTACCCGCCGACCCGGCGCGCGGACTCGACCTCCTGCCGGAACCGCTCGCGGAACTCCTCCAGCGCGGCCAACTCCGCGCGCACCAGCTTCACGGCGACCGTGCGCCCGCGGTCCGAGCGGGCCAGATAGACGTGGCCCATGCCGCCCGCGCCCAGCCGGCCCAAGAGCCGATAGACCCCGATGTGTGGTGGGTCCCCGTCCCCCAGACTCCGCATGCTGCGCCGCCTTCCCCCGAACGTGAGCAACAGGGCGAGGATAGTGCGGAGCGGCCCCGCGGTGAGTCGCCGCTTGTCCACGGTTCCGTAACGGAGCCGCTCCCCCGCGTCGACAACGCGGCGACGACGCGTCGACACCCTGTCGTGGAAAGCCCCCGACCGCAGACAGGACGCCGATTCCGTTTCCGCATCGCGGACATCTACCCTCGGCCGCATGACCCCTCAGCCGAATCCCCAGGCCGGCGCCGCCGTGAAGGCCGCGGACCGCGCGCACGTCTTCCACTCCTGGTCAGCGCAAGAGCTGATCGACCCGCTCGCCGTCGCCCGCGCCGAGGGGTCGTACTTCTGGGACTACGAAGGCAAGCGCTACCTCGACTTCTCCAGCGGACTCGTCTACACCAACATCGGCTACCAGCACCCCAAGGTCGTCGCCGCGATCCAGGAGCAGGCGGCGAGGATGACGACGTTCGCGCCCGCGTTCGCCGTCGAGGCGCGCTCGGAGGCCGCGCGGCTGATCGCCGAGCGCACGCCCGGCGACCTGGACAAGATCTTCTTCACCAACGGCGGCGCCGACGCCGTCGAGCACGCCCTGCGCATGGCCCGGCTGCACACCGGCCGCCCCAAGGTGCTCTCCGCCTACCGCTCGTACCACGGCGGCACCCAGCAGGCGGTCAACGTCACCGGTGACCCGCGCCGCTGGGCCTCCGACAGCGGCACGGCCGGTGTCGTGCGCTTCTGGGCGCCGTTCCTGTACCGCTCGCGCTTCTACGCCGAGACCGAGGAGCAGGAGTGCGCCCGGGCGCTGGAGCACCTGGAGACGACGATCGCCTTCGAGGGCCCGGGGACGATCGCCGCGATCATCCTGGAGACGATCCCGGGCACCGCGGGGATCATGATGCCGCCGGCCGGTTACCTGGCCGGGGTGCGCGCGCTCTGCGACAAGTACGGCATCGTCTTCGTGCTCGACGAGGTCATGGCCGGTTTCGGACGCACCGGCACCTGGTTCGCGGCCGACCTGTACGACGTCGTCCCCGACCTGATGACCTTCGCCAAGGGCGTGAACTCCGGCTATGTGCCGCTGGGCGGCGTCGCGATCTCCGGCGAGATCGCCGCGACCTTCGCCGAGCGGCCCTACCCCGGCGGACTGACGTACTCCGGGCACCCGCTGGCCTGTGCCGCCGCCGTCGCCACGCTGAACGTGATGGCGGAGGAGGGCGTCGTCGAGCACGCCGCGCGGCTCGGCGGCGAGGTCGTGGAACCGGCGCTGCGGGAGCTGGCCGAGCGCCACCCGAGCGTGGGCGAGGTGCGCGGCACCGGCATGTTCTGGGCGCTGGAGCTGGTGCGGAACCGGGAGACCCGGGAGCCGCTGGTGCCCTACAACGCGACCGGGCAGGCGGCCGTGCCCATGTCCGCGTTCGCCGCCTCCGCCAAGGCGCACGGCGTGTGGCCGTTCGTGAACATGAACCGGACCCACGTGGTCCCGCCGTGCAACGTCTCCGAGGCGGAGCTGAAGGAGGGCCTCGCGGTCCTGGACACGGCACTGTCCGTGGCGGACGAGTACACGGAGTAGACGGCACGGGGCGGTGGGTCCGAGCGCGTAGGGTTGCGTGCTCGTACGCGGTAGACATGTGTACGAGTACGCCCCCGCACGCGACGAGGAGACGCCCGCCCATGCCCGGCCCCAGCGGCACCGGTGCCGTCACGCGCAGCACCCTGCGGCAGCAGATCGCCGACGCGCTCCGCGACGAGGTGCTGGCCGGGCGGCTCCAGCCGGGGCAGGAGTTCACGGTCAAGGAGATCGCCGAGCAGTACGGGGTCTCCGCGACGCCGGTGCGCGAGGCCCTGGTCGACCTGTCCGCGCAGGGGCTCCTGGACGCCGACCACCACCGCGGCTTCCGCGTCCACGCGTACTCGGTCGACGACTTCCGCGGCATGATCGAGGCCCGCAGCCTCGTGACCGACGGGATGTTCCTGGCCCTCGCCGCGGATCTGCCGGGCGGCCCCGACCCGGCCGACCCGCGCATCGCCGCCGCCCTCGCCGGGGTCCGCCGGCGCGGCGAGGAGGCCCAGCGCGCCGCCGCGGCCGGGGACCTGACCGTCCTGATCGGCTACGACCTGCGCTACTGGCGCGAGCTGGCCACCCTCTTCGGCAACCCCTACCTCTGCGACTTCCTGCACCGGCTGCGCGTGCAGAGCTGGGTGTGCACGGTGCAGCACCTGCGCCGGCTCAGCGCACTGCGCGGCGTGCTGTGGTCCGGGCACACCGAACTGGTCGACGCCCTGGCCCGGCGCGACGTCCCGGGCGCGCGGGCGCTCGTCGACGCGTACAACACCCACTCGCTGGCCCTCATCGAGGGGCTCGCCGCCGGATGAGCACCGCCGGACGTGTCGGGTCCGGCCCCGGATGGGTAAGGGACCTGCACGCGGGCGCGCACCGGCGCGCACCGACTACGCTGCCCTGATCCACCGTGCTGTGTGAGGAGCCCTCTTTTGGCCTGTGACCTGTGGCTGGTACCTCTCGTCGACGTCTTGTGCCACACGCCGGACAACCCGTTCGCCGAGGAACTCGCGCAATACGACAAGGTGCTGGCCGAGGCAGGGCTGCCGCCGGTGCCGGTGTACCAGTACATGCCGGGGCTCTCCGGCGAGGTCGCGCCGGTGGCCGGCTTCGACTACGACGCGCTGCACTTCCTGCGCCGGGCCCACCTGCTCCAGGTGTGCGGCCTCCCGGTGACGCCGGTGGACGAACTCGGCGGCGACTACGAGCAGTTGCTGGAGATGTTCGAGGCGACGGCGCAGCAGTCCCACCTGGTCTGGCACTACGACCACGCGGGCGCGTACGTCCCGGTCGACTTCCCGCACCCGCTCTCCAATGACGAACTCCTGGCGGGCGGCGGCCCCTTGGGCTCCTCGCACACCCTGCTGCGGGAACTGGAGGCCGTCG
Organism: Streptomyces sp. NPDC102490; assembly: GCF_044765285.1. Lineage (NCBI taxonomy): Bacteria > Bacillati > Actinomycetota > Actinomycetes > Kitasatosporales > Streptomycetaceae > Streptomyces > Streptomyces sp. NPDC102490. The sequence continues at coordinate 467,539 of NZ_JBIWJU010000002.1, read as the reverse complement.
CCCCGGCTCTCGGCATCGACCCGGCCAACCCCCCGGCCCCGCCGCGGCCGCCGCTCGCCCCGACCGAGCTGGAGGAACCGGCGGTGCCCGCCCCGTACGACTCCAGTCCGTTCGCCCGGGAGCGGCACGTGTGGCTGGGGCTGCACGCGGCGGCGACGCGGAGCCTGGCGCAGGGGTCGATGATCGTCTTCAGCTGAGGCGCCGTCAGCCCAGCTGGGAGAGGCCCTTCGCCAGGTCGTCGCCGTTCATGATCGGGCAGAGGTCGACCTCGGCGTTCAGTTCCATGAGGAACGGCTCCCCGATCGGCGGCATCTGCGAGCTGTCCTGCATGTCGAAGACCAGCAGGGCGGTCCGCCGTCCGCCGAGGGTGCCGAAGTAGGCGGCCTCCGGCTTGAGGTGGTCGACGGTCTCCTTGATCAGGGCCTCCATCCTGCCGCTGCGGATCACCTCGTTCGCCTTCTCGGTGTCCAGCGTGGCCTTGAGCAGCACGCGCATCGCACTCACCTTCTTCTGCCGACGCGACGTGTACTCATTCAGCTTATGCCCGTGATGTCCAGTTCGTTCAGGCGAGCCGGTTCCGCGATCACGTCGATGCCGGTGATGCGGCCGTCGGCGGCGAAGTCGAAGCGGAGCACGACGCGCAGCCTGCCGTGCTCGGCCGTCGCCAGGCCCGCCCGGCCGTCGACGAGAACGACGGCGGCGGCCCTGGCCCGGCCCATCGAGGCCATCGCGCCCCTGGCCACCCGCTCCACACCGCTGACGGTGACGGGCTCGGGCGTCGGCACGACCGCCGCGTCGGCGCGCAGGACGACGTCCGGGTGGAGCAGGGCCACCAGCGCGTCGAAGTCGCCGCCACGGGTGGCCGCCAGGTAGGCGTCGACCGCGCGGCGCCGGCGCGGCAGGTCGGCGTCGGGCGCGGGCACGCCCCGGACCCGGCGGCGGGCGCGGCTGGCCAGCTGGCGGGTGGCGGCGGGAGTCTTGTCGAGCATGGCGGCGATGTCGTCGAAGGGCACGTCGAACATGTCGTGCAGGACGAACGCGAGCCGCTCGGCGGGCCCGAGGGTGTCCATGACGATGAGCAGCGCGATCCCGACCTCGTCGGCGAGCTGCACCTCCTCGGCCGGGTCCGCGCCGGCGCCGGTGACAGCCGGTTGCCTGCGCGCGCCGTCGTCCAGCGACTCCTCGCGGCGGGTGTCCCGGGCACGGAGCAGGTTGAGGCAGACCCGCGCCACGACCGTGGTGAGCCAGCCCGAGGGATTGGCCACCTCGGAGGTGTCCGCCCGGTCGGCCCGCAGCCAGGCCTCTTGGAGCGCGTCGTCCGCCTCGCCGAGCGAACCGAGGATCCGGTACGCGACCGCCCGCAGCCGGGGCCGGTCCCGCTCGAACTGGCGGGCCATGTCATCGGGTCGTCCGGGCACCGTACGGTTCCTTCCGCGTCCACCGGCCCTGGAGGGCGGGGCCCCCAAGTCAACCATCCGGCGTAACCCGGCCCCGCGAGGGCTCTCAGCGCACCAGTGTGATCCCCGGCGGCCACAGCACCCCGTCGGCCAGCAGCAGGGACGGCCCCAGATGGACGGGGCACACCCGCAGCGGCGCCCGCAGGTGCCGGGCGACCTCGAAGCGCGCCGGGTCCCCGCAGTCGCCGGGCCCGGTCCCGCCGCCGTACGGGCCCTGGCAGGAAGCGGCGCTGGAGCGGTCGGTCATGCCCCCGATCCGACACCACGGAGCGTGCCGGCGCCCGGCCAAGGGGGCCGAACGAAGGGTTACAGGGCGGTGGCGGCGTCGTCGAGGCCGATGCACTCGCGCTGCTGCGGGAGCCACTTCACGGCCGGGTCCAGGGCGGTGAGGATGCCGCCCACCTCCTCGCGCGGACCGGAGTACGTGAACTCCACGGCCGGTGAGCGGCCGTAGGTCCGCAGGACGCTCACGCCGTCGCGCTTGAGCCGGGCCTCGTCCAGGACCCAGTCGACGCCGTCGGCGGTGACGCAGAGGTTGACGTTGGGCTGCAGCTCTTCGGCGCCGCAGCGGAACACCGCCTTCTGGCCGCCCCAGGAGGCGACCGCGGTCCCCAGGGCCCAGTCGCGCGAGGCGCCGGGTATGTCGTCCGGGAGGCGGGAGATCACCCGGTCGCACTTGGGGTCGTCGGCGTGCGGGGCCGCGGACACGCGGTGGCCGTCGACGTAGAAGGCACCGCCGGTCACGGCGACGACCGCCACGGTCAGCCAGATCCACGTCCGGGTGGTGGGCTTCCGCATCTTCCGCTCGCTCCGTGCTGTCCGTGCTGTCCGTCCGCCGAAAGGCCATGAGGGTCCGCGGCTGCGGCCAGCGTAACCGCCGTCCCGACGCCGACGGCCGGGGCCCCGTGCGGGGTCCCGGCCGTCGGCGCGCGCGGGGTGCCTACAGGAACGAGTTGATCTCGATCGTCTCGTCCCGGCCCGGGCCGACGCCGATCGCGGAGATCGGGGCGCCGGACATCTCCTCCAGGGCCTTGACGTACGCCTGGGCGTTCTTCGGCAGGTCGGAGAACGACTTCGCCTTGGTGATGTCCTCGCTCCAGCCGGGCAGCGTCTCGTAGACCGGCTTGGCGTGGTGGAAGTCGGACTGCGAGTACGGCAGCTCCTCGACGCGCTTGCCGTCGATCTCGTAGGCCACGCAGACCGGGATCTGCTCCCAGCCGGTGAGGACGTCGAGCTTGGTGAGGAAGAAGTCGGTGAGGCCGTTGACGCGGGTGGCGTAGCGGGCGATCACCGCGTCGAACCAGCCGCAGCGCCGGTCGCGGCCGGTGGTGACGCCGCGCTCGCCGCCGATGCGGCGCAGGGCCTCGCCGTCCTCGTCGAACAGCTCGGTCGGGAAGGGTCCCGCGCCGACGCGGGTGGTGTACGCCTTGAGGATGCCGATGACCCGGCTGATCTTCGTCGGACCCACGCCGGCGCCGGTGCAGGCGCCGCCCGCGGTCGGGTTCGACGAGGTGACGAAGGGGTACGTGCCGTGGTCGATGTCCAGGAGCGTGCCCTGGCCGCCCTCGAAGAGGACCACCTTGTCGTCGTCGAGCGCCTGGTTGAGGACCAGAACGGTGTCGGCGACGTACGGCGCGAGCTTGTCGGCGTAGCCCAGCAGCTCCTCGACGACCTGGCCGGTGGCGATGGCACGGCGGTTGTAGAGCTTGGTGAGCATCTGGTTCTTGACGTCGAGCGCCGCCTCGACCTTCTGGGTGAGGATCGACTCGTCGTAGAGGTCCTGGACCCGGATGCCCACGCGGTTGATCTTGTCGGCGTAGGTGGGGCCGATGCCGCGCCCGGTGGTGCCGATCTTGCGCTTGCCGAGGAAGCGTTCCGTCACCTTGTCGACGGTGACGTTGTACGGCGTGATGATGTGAGCGTTGCCGCTGATCAGGAGCTTGGACGTGTCGACGCCGCGCTCGTTCAGCCCGCTCAGCTCGGAGAACAGGACCGACGGGTCGACGACGACGCCGTTGCCGATGACCGGCGTGCAGCCGGGGGAGAGAATCCCGGAAGGGAGCAGGTGCAGGGCGTACTTCTGGTCGCCCACGACTACCGTGTGGCCGGCGTTGTTGCCGCCCTGGTAGCGCACCACATAGTCGACGGAACCACCGAGCAGGTCCGTCGCCTTTCCCTTGCCTTCGTCACCCCACTGAGCACCGAGCAGCACAAGTGCGGGCACGCGCGTACACCCCTTCCGGGCGGGGCATGTCCATGGTCGAGGGCGTATGCGACGGGTTTCCGCCACGTACACCGCGACCGTCGTTGGCCGCCAACCGTCGGACCGGGTGCCCCGGAATAGACGAAGCCCCTGGCGCAACAGCGCAAGGGGCTCTTGCACAAAGATGCTACCCGAGGAAGCGAGGCATGGCCGAGGTGGCGACTTCCATGAGCTCTTCCGCGCACTCTTCCGCGAGGTCCGATCAGCTTCTGGTGGTCGTCGATCCGGTCGCCCGACGGCTGGACGGGGAGTCGGTCAGGATCGCGAAAGACGTGCTCAGCGCGGGCGCGGCGCATACGAAGGTGTGTCTGCCGGACAGCCCGGAGGAGTTCGCGCGGGCGCTCGGGCGGCGCGGCTCGCGGCGCCCGGTGGTGATCGGCGACGACAGCGCGCTGCTGCGGACGGTGGCCCTGCTGCACCGGCGGCGGGAGCTGGCGGGCTGCGCGCTGTCCGTGGTGCCGGTGGGGTCGGCGCTCGGCCTCGCCCGGTCCCTGGGGCTGCCGACGGGGGCGGTGGCGGCGGCGCGGGCCGTGCTCGACGGCGCGGAACGGCGCCTTGACCTGCTCGTCGACGACAGTGACGGGGTGGTCCTGGGTGCGGTGGGGATTCCGCCGCCTCCCGTGCCGGTGCCGGTGCGGGAGCGGGCGGAGACACACGCGGGGGCCGGGCACGGAACGGAGCCGGACGGGCCGGGGCCGGTCCGTCCCTGGCTGCGGACCTGTCAGTCGCTGGTCCGGACGCTGGCGGCCTCGCGTCCGGCCCGGACCGCCGTCGCGCCGGGAGCGGCCGGCCCGGCCCGGCTGCGGGTGGAGGTCGACGGGACGACGCTGGTGGACCTGGACCGGCCGGTGGCGGCGGTGACGGTGATGCCGGGCGCCGGCGGGGTGGCCGTGGTGGAGGTGCGGCCTCTGCCGGCGGACGCGCAGGCGGCGCCGCTGACGGCGAGCGGGCGGACGGTGACCGTGTCGGGGGCGCACTTCCGCTACCGGGCCGACGCGGTGGTGTGCGGGCCGGTGGGCACCCGGACGTGGGTGGCGCGCGAGGGGGCGTGGGGGCTGACGCTGCCGGCGGGGTAGGGGCGTCGTCCGTCGTTCATCGTCCGTCGTTCACCCCCGGCCGAACCGCTCCTCCCGGTGCACGCGCCAGCGTTCCATCATGGCCATGATCTCGCCGTCGACGAACTCGAAGAAGGCGAGCGTCTCGGCCATGCGCCGGCCGGCCGGGGTGCCGGCGCCGAGGCTGGTGACGCCCTCGCGCAGCGCGCTCTCCCAGCGCTTGATGATGGTCTCGCGGTTGGTGAGCGCCTCGTACCACTGGTTGCTGTGCACCCGGTAGCGCTCCCGGCGGGAGCCGGGTTCGCGCTCGCGCGCGACCATGTGCTGCTGCGCGAGGTAGCGCACGGCGCCGGACACGGCGGCCGGGCTGACCTGGAGGCGCTCGCCCAGTTCCGCGGAGGTCAGCGAACCGGAGTCGGAGGCCAGCAGCGCGGCGAAGACCCGGGCCGGCATGCGCTGCATCCCGGCCTCGACCAGCTGGGCCGCGAAACCCTCCACGAACTTGGACACCGCCTCGGGGTCGCGCCCCGCCTCGGCCGCTTCCGCCCGTTCCTTCGTCATCCGTCGATCATCTCTCACCCTGCGCCGCTCACCATCCTGACGGTTTCTTAACTTCACAAGTTTCTGAAAGTAGCGTACTTTCCGAAGCATGACGAAGGCAATCAGTGTCTCCGGACTCCACAAGTCGTTCGGACGCACGCACGCTCTGGACGGGCTCGACCTGGAGGTCGAGACCGGCGAGGTCCACGGCTTCCTCGGGCCGAACGGAGCCGGCAAGTCCACCACCATCCGCGTCCTGCTCGGCCTGCTGCGCGCGGACTCCGGCGCCGCGCAGGTGCTGGGCCGCGACCCGTGGGCGGACGCGGTGGAGGCACACCGGCGGATCGCGTACGTCCCCGGTGACGTGACGCTGTGGCGCAACCTCTCCGGCGGCGAGGTCATCGACCTCTACGGCCGGCTGCGCGGCGGACTGGACACCCGGCGGCGCGCGGAGCTGGTCGAGCGGTTCGAACTCGACCCGACCAAGAAGGGCCGCACGTACTCCAAGGGCAACCGGCAGAAGGTGGCCCTGGTGGCCGCCTTCGCCTCGGACGTCGACCTGCTGATCCTCGACGAACCCACCTCCGGTCTCGACCCGCTGATGGAGGAGGTCTTCCAGAAGTGCGTGGAGGAGGAGCGCGAGCGCGGCCGGACGGTGCTGCTCTCCTCCCACATCCTCAGCGAGGTCGAGGAGCTGTGCGACCGGGTCAGCATCATCCGCAAGGGGCGGACCGTCGAGAGCGGCTCGCTCGCCGACCTGCGCCACCTGACCCGCACCAGCGTCACCGCCGAACTCGCGGGCACCCCGAACGGCCTCGCCCACCTGCCGGGCGTCCACGACCTCGACGTCCAGGGCCACCGGGTCCGGCTCCAGGTCGACACCGACAAGCTGGACGCCGTGCTCAGGTCGCTGAGCGAGACCGGCGTGCGCTCGCTGACGTCGACGCCGCCGACGCTGGAGGAGCTGTTCCTGCGGCACTACCAGGCCGAGGACGCCGAAGACGCCGGGGACGCCGAGGGCGCGGAGTCCGGGGCGGAGGTGACGGCACGATGACCGCCACCGCCGACGCCCCCGCCACCGCCTTCGCGGCCCGGTCCGGAAGCACGCGCCACCTGGCCGGCACCGGCACGCTGCTGCGCTTCGCCCTGCGCCGCGACCGGGTGCTGATCCCGGTCTGGGTCGCGGTGAACACGCTCATGGTGCTGTCCATGCCGGGCACCATCAAGGGCCTGTACGGCACCGCGGCCGAACGCGCCGACCTGATGCGGCAGATGGAGACCAACCCCTCGCTGCGCGCCCTGGTCGGCCCCGTCTTCGACGACGGTCTCGGCGCGCTCACCGCTTGGCGCGTCGGCCTGTACGCCGGTGCGCTCGCCGCCGTGATGAGCCTGCTGATCGTCGTACGGCACACCCGGGACGAGGAGGAGAGCGGACGGCAGGAGGTCGTCGCCTCCGGAATGGTCGGCCGCCGAGCCCCGCTGACGGCGGCGCTGCTCGCGGCGGCGGTCGCCAACGCCGTCCTGGCCCTGCTGATCGCCGCCGGACTGGCCGGGCAGGGGGCGGTCGGTGCGCTGGCCCTCGGGCTCGGGGTCGCGGGCATCGGGATGCTCTTCGCGACGATGGCGGCGATCGTCGCCCAGCTCACCGAGAGCGCGCGGCTGGCCCGGGGCCTGACCGCGGCGGTGCTGGGCGGGGCCTTCGTGCTGCGGGCGGCGGGCGACTCGGTGACGGACGACGGGTCCTCGGTCCTGACCTGGGTGTCGCCGCTCGGCTGGCTGGAGAACCTGCGAGCCTTCGCCGGTGAGCGCTGGTGGGCCCTGCTGCTGATCGCGGGCGCGACGGTGGCGCAGGGAGCCGTGGCCTACGGTCTCGCCGGACGCCGGGACCTCGGCATGAGCTTCCTGCCGACCCGGCCGGGACCGGCCGCCGGGCGCCTGCGGACGGCAGGTGCGCTGGCCTGGCGCCTGCAACGCGGCGGCGTCCTCGGCTGGAGCATCGGCTTCTTCCTCGCCGGTCTCGTCTACGGCGGGATGACGGAGGGCGCGGCCGACCTGGTCGGGGACAACGAGCAGGCCCGCCGGATCATCGAGCGGATGGGCGGACAGGCCGGGCTCACCGACGCGTTCGTGTCGGCGATGGTCGGGATGCTCGGGCTGATCGCCGCGCTGTACGTCGTGGCGTCGGTGCTGCGGCTCAGCGGCGAGGAGACCTCCGGGCGGGCGGAACCGGTGCTCGCGGGCGCGGTGGGCCGGCTGCGGTGGGCCGCGGGCCACCTGGTGATCGCCTTCGGCGGCGCGGCGCTCATCATGCTGCTCGCCGGGCTCGGTTTCGCGGCCGGGTACGGGCAGGACTTCGGGCCGATCCTGGGCGCGTGTCTGGTGCAGTTGCCGGCGATCTGGGTGATCGGCGGGGCCGCGGTGCTGCTGCACGGGCTGCTGCCCCGGGCCGCGGTGGCCGCGTGGGCGGTCGCGGGCGGGGTGCTGCTGCTCGGGTGGGTCGGACCGGCGCTGGACGTGCCGCAGAGCGTCCTGGACGTGTCCCCGTACGGGCACCTGCCGAAGCTGCCCGGCGGGGAGATGGGCTGGTCGCCGGTGCTGGTGCTGCTCCTGATCGCGGTGGCGCTGGTCGGCGTGGGGCTCGCGGGACTGCGGCGGCGGGACCTGACGACCTGAGGTGAAACCGGCCGGGCGGGTGGGAGCGTCGGGGCAGGTATGGGTCGGGACGCGGTGACGGGTGGTGGCTGTGCGGTCTCCTTGGCCGGGGCCGTGGGTGCGGTGGTCGTCTGGTGGCAGACCGCACGCACCCAGCGACACCTCGGCAAGGAGTTCGAGAACAACGGGCAGGACTTCGGGGCCGTCCTCACCGAGCTGCCGTTGGTCTTCCTCGCCGGGGCCGTCGTGCCCGCCGTGCTCTGGGGGCTCGGCGCCTGGCTGCTGGGGCGGCGGCGACGGCGGTCGGCGTCCTCGGGGGCCTCAGATCTCCACGCGTAGCCCCGTCAGCCCGCGCATCACGAAGTTCGGCCTGCGTTCCGGTTCCGCCGCCAGGCGCAGCCCCGGGGCCCGCTCCAGCAGGGACGTCATGGACGCCGCCAGTTCGATGCGGGCCAGCGGGGCGCCGATGCAGTAGTGGATGCCGGCGCTGAAGGAGATGTGGGGGTTGTCCCGGCGGGTGAGGTCGAGGCGCTCCGGGTCGGTGAAGGCCGCCGGGTCGTGGTTGGCCGAGCCGAACAGCATCGCCACCTCCGCGCCGCGCGGCAGGGTCGTCCCGTCGATCTCGATCTCGTCCAGGACCCAGCGTTCGAAGAGCTGGAGCGGGGTGTCGTAGCGCATCAGCTCCTCCACGGCGGACGGGACCAGGGAGTGGTCGGCGCGCAGGGCCGCCAGCTGGTCCGGGTGGCGGAAGAGCGCCAGCCAGCCGTTGGTGGTCGCGTTCACCGTGGCCTCGTGACCGGCGTTCAGGAGCAGGACGCAGGTCGAGATCATCTCCTGCTCGGTGAGGCGGTCGTCCTCGTCGTGCGCCGCGATCAGGCCCGAGATCAGGTCGTCGCCGGGCTCCTTGCGCCGGGCCGCGATCAGTGTGCGCAGGTACTCGGAGAAGTCGAGGGAGGCCCGGACGGCCCTCGCCGCCGTCTCCTCGGACGGGTTCAGCTCGTACATCCCGCAGATGTCCGCCGACCAGGGGCGCAGCGGGGCCCGGTCGGACTCCGGGATGCCCAGCATCTCGGCGATCACGGCGACCGGCAGCGGCTCGGCCACGTCGGTGAGCAGATCGCCGCCGCCCGCCGCGACCAGCCGGGACACCAGGTCGTCCGCCAGCCCGTGCACATACGGCCTCAGCCGCTCCACGGTGCGCGGGGTGAACGCCTTCGACACCAGACGCCGGATGCGGGTGTGGTCCGGCGGCTCCAGGTCGAGCATGCCGTGGTCGTTGAGCGTGTGGAAGGGCTCCTGCTCCGGCGGGGGCGGGGTGCGGCCGAAGTCCTCGTGCGTGAAACGGTGCCGGTAGGTCCGGCCGAGCCGGCGGTCGCGCAGCAGCGCCGAGACGTCCGCGTGGTGCGGGACCAGCCATTGGTCGCTCGGCTCGTAGTAGAGCACGCGCCCCCGGGCCCGCAGCTCGGCGAAGGCGGGGTACGGGTCGGCGACGAAGGCGGGGTCCCACGGGTCGAACGCAGGGCCGGACGCACGAGCTTCAGCGGAGGCAGCCGTCATGGACGGACGATAGGCAACGACGAGCCGTCTGCGGAAGGGGACGGGCCCTAGCCCGGGGTGACCAGGCGGGCCTCGTAGGCGAAGACCGCGGCCTGGGTGCGGTCGCGCAGGCCCAGCTTCACCAGGATGCGGCTGACGTGGGTCTTGATCGTCGACTCGGCGACCATCAGGCGTTCGGCGATCTCCGCGTTGGACAGGCCCTGCGCGATCAGGACCAGGACCTCCGTCTCGCGTTCGGTCAGGTCGCCGTAGGCCGCCTGGGCCGAGGGCATCAGGCGCGGGGCGTCGGAGAGCTTGGAGAACTCGGTGATCAGGCGCTTGGTGATCGAGGGTGCGAGGAGGGCCTCGCCGGCCGCCACCACCCGGACGCCGTCCGCGAGCTGGCGGGCCGAGGCGTCCTTGAGGAGGAAGCCGGACGCGCCCGCGCGCAGCGCCTGGTACACGTACTCGTCCAGGTCGAAGGTGGTGAGGACCAGCACCTTCGAGGTGCCGTCCGCCGCCACGATCTCCCGCGTCGCCTCGATGCCGTTCAGCTCGGGCATGCGGATGTCCATCAGGACGACGTCCGGGGCCAGCTCGCGGACCTTCGCCACCGCCTCCCGGCCGTTGACCGCCTCGCCGGCGACCTCGATGTCCGGCATGGCGTTCAACAGGACCGAGAAGCCCTCGCGGACCATCATCTGGTCGTCGGCGATCAGTACGCGGATCGTCATGCTTCACCTTCGGTCTGCACGGTGACCGGCAGGAAGACCGCCACCTCGTACCCGCCGTCGTCCGTCGGTCCCGCCGTCATCTCGCCGTTCAGCATCGAGACGCGTTCGCGCATGCCGGTGATGCCGTGTCCGGCGCCGGGCGACGGCTTGACCAGGGTGTTGTGCGGGACGGCGGTGTTGACCACGCGCAGGCCCAGGCCGCCCAGGACGTAGGAGACCTCGACGCGGGCCGTCGCGCCGGGCGCGTGGCGCAGGCTGTTGCTGAGCGCCTCCTGCACGATCCGGTACGCCGACAGCTCCACACCGGGCGGCAGCTCGCGCACCGCGCCGGTCACCGCCTTGTCCACGGCCAGGCCCGCCTCGCGCACATTGGCGAGCAGGGCGTCCAGGTCGGCGAGCGTCGGCTGCGGGGCGTCCGGAGCCTCGTAGTCCTCGGCGCGGACGACTCCGAGGACGCGGCGCAGTTCGGTGAGGGCCGCCACCGCGTTCTCCCGGATGGTGGCGAAGGCCCGCTCCAGCTCCTCCGGCGGATTCTCCACCCGGTAGGGCGCGGCCTCCGCCTGGATGGCCACCACCGACATGTGGTGCGCGACCACGTCGTGCAGCTCGCGGGCGATGGTGGTGCGCTCCTCCAGCAGGGTCCGCCGGGACCGCTCGTGCGCGGTGACCGTCTGCTGGGCGGTCACCTCTCTGCGGGCGGCCTGCCGTATGTGCCAGAGACAGACCACGAGCAGGGCGAACGCGGACGTCACCATCATGGGCCCGCTGTTCGTGTAGGAGTGCGTCCCGCCGAAGAAGACGTCCGAGAGGAAGGCGTACCCGCAGGTCAGGACCCACATCCAGACGGCGGTGCGGGGCCGGGTGCGCAGCGCCACGACGATCAGCACCGCGAGGTGGCACACGAACGCGCCGGGTATCCACGGCCAGTCCCACCCGGAGCCGTTGATCAGCGCGACCAGCGGGGTCACGGCGAGGGACAGCCAGAACGCGCCGATCGGCCGCAGCAGCGTGGCGAGCACCGGCAGGGCGCACAGGACGCCGGTCAGCAGGGCCGCCGCGTCACCGCCGGGCAGGCCACCCGAGAACGTGCCGACGACGAAGGCGAGGAACGCGGTCGCCCCGACCACCGCGTGCGGGAGGTACCGCGCGTCCGAGCGCAGCCTGCCGGGCAGCCGGCGGACGACCGGGCCGTCCGTGTGCCGGGGCGGCAGGACGCGGTAGGCGAAGGGGTCGTGGAACAGGTCCTGGCGCAGTCCCCGCAGGGACGTCCGGACCAGCCGGTACTCCTGGCTGCGGGTCCCGCCCTCGTGCTGCTGGTGCGTCGTCTCGGTCACGCTCACACGGTAGGCCGACCGGGGGTGGCCGGTCGTCCCCGTGGAGAGGGGTTCCCGGGCATCCGTCTCAAGTACTACGGGGGCCACTCGGCGTCGCTCCTCAGTACCCCGCGGGGCGCACCAGCCCCGACTCGTACGCGAACACCGCCGCCTGGGTGCGGTCCCTGAGGCCCAGCTTCACCAGGATCCTGCCCACATGGGTCTTCACCGTCTGCTCGGCGACCACCAGGCGCTGGGCGATCTCCGCGTTCGACAGTCCCTGCGCGATGAGGGCGAGCACCTCCGTCTCCCGCTCGGTCAGCTCGCCGACACGGGCCTTGAGCGGGGCGCGCGGGCGGTCGTCCAGCCGGGAGAACTCCGCGATCAGCCGGCGCGTGATCCCCGGCGCGAGCAGGGCGTCACCGGCGGCCACCACCCGGACCGCCTCGGCGAGCTGGTCGGCGGACGCGTCCTTCAGCAGGAACCCGGAGGCCCCGGCCCGCAGTGCCTCGTACACGTACTCGTCGAGGTCGAAGGTGGTGAGCACCAGCACCTTGATCTCCGGGGTCGCCCCGGTGATGCGCCGGGTGGCCTCGATGCCGCCCAGCTCGGGCATCCGGATGTCCATCAGGACGACCTCCGGGGCCAGCTCGGCGACCTTGGCCACCGCGTCCAGGCCGTCCACCGCCTGCCCGATCACCTCGATGTCGGGCTGGGTGTTGAGCAGCACGGTGAAACCCTGCCGGACCATCTGCTGGTCGTCGGCGATCAGCACGCGGATCACGCGGCCGTTGCTGCTGGTCGTCATGGGGTGTCGTCCTCGGTGGAAGGGCCGGCGGATGGATCGGGGAAAGGGTCAGAGAAAGGGCCGGAGAAAGAGTCGGGGGGAGGATCATCAGCGGGGTCGGGAGAAGGGTCGGCGAGCAGGCCGGGGCCGTCGACCGGCAGGAACGCCGCCACCTGGTAGCCGCCGTCCGGCATCGCGTGCGCCGTCAGCGTGCCGTCGAGCATCGCCACCCGCTCCCGCATGCCGAGCAGCCCGTGCCCGGTCCCCTGCGACGGCGCGGGCGCGCGCGTCGGCCGGGTGTTGGAGACCACCACCCGCAGCCCGATCGGGAGGTGGATGAGGTGGACCTGGGCGCTGGCACCCGGCGCGTGCCGCAGCACGTTGCTGAGCGCCTCCTGCACGATCCGGTAGGCCGACAGCTCCACGCCGGGCGGCAGTGGTCTGCGCGTCCCGCTCGTATCGGTGGTGACGGCCAGCCCGGCGGCCCGGGTGTTCTCCACCAGCGCGTCGAGCCGGTCGAGGGTGGGCTGCGGGGCGTGCGGGGCGGCGCCGTCGGGCGGCGCGTCCAGCGCGTCCGGGTGCTCGGAGCGCAGCACGCCCAGCACCCGGCGCAGCTCGGTGAGCGCCTCCAGCGCGTTCTGCCGGATGCCGTCGAGGTTCTCCTTCAGCTCGTCCGGCGGGTCCTTGACGAGGAGGGGCGCGACCTGGGCCTGGATGGAGATCACCGACATGTGGTGGGCGACCACGTCGTGCAGCTCGCGCGCGATGCGGCCGCGCTCCTCCAGCAGCGTCCGCCGGGCCCGCTCCTCGGCGGTGAGCGAGGTCTGCTGGGCGAGTTCCGAGCGCGCCTCGCGGCGGCCCCGCAGGGCGATGCCGAGCACGACGACGACCGCGAACAGGATGACCGCGAGCTGGCCGGTCGGGAGGTAGTCCGGGGCACCCACCACGCCTTGCACGACGTAGGTGGGCAGGGCGGTGAGGATCAGCGCTTCCAGGGACACCCGGGTCCGGACCCGCAGGGCGAGCAGCAGCATCACGAACAGGTGCCCGATGAGCCCGGCGGCCGTCCAGGGCCAGGTGAACTCGTAGCCACCCGGGGTCATTTCGGCCCGCACGGCGAAGGCCCCCACCAGCATGCCCGCCATCGACAGCCACCAGGCCGCGACCGGCCGCCACAGCGCGAGCACCATGGCCCCGGCCTGGGCGAGAGCGATGAGGAACCCGAATCCCGGCTCGACCCCGCCGTTGTCGCCGAGCTGGGCGGCGTCGCCGAGCAGCACGCCGAACGCGGCCAGACACACGATCCCGTGCGGGAACCAGCGCAACCACACCGACGGCGGCAGCGGATCGGCCCGCCAGGTCCACAGGTCGTCGTGGAGCACGCCCAGCATGCCCCCGGCCCGGGCCCGTGACCGGGCCCACTGCCGCTTCCCCCATCGCCTCACGGGCTCCACCCTAGACATGGCGTGCACCCGCCGTGGTCGCCCGGCGCCGCGGGCGGTGCGCCCGCACGACCCGGGAGCGTGGCCGTCCGCGGCCGCGCTGCTCGAAGGTGCGGAACGTGGCCCAGCAGCCGGCCAGGACCAGCGCGAACACCGGAAGCCAGGCGAGCCGGGCCGCGACCCAGTCCAGGCCGTCGGGGGTTGTGTGCAGGCCGGGCAGACGGCCCGCGAGGAGACCGGTGGCCGTGGTCGCCATCAGCGCCGTCTGGTGCCAGAGGAAGATCGTCATCGCGGAGAGGTTGACCAGCGCGACCCCGGCCCAGGCCACCGGGCGCCGCATCGCACGGCGCAGCCGCTCGCGCAGCAGCAGGGCGAGCCCGCACTGGGCCAGGCCGAAGGTGACCGCGGCCAGGGTGGGCGGGTTGAGGTTCGACACCGACGCGCCGGGGACACCGACCATCGACGCCGGGTAGCCCGCCCAGGCGACGAGGGCCGCGGTGGCCGCCATGCCGCCGGTCAGCAGGAGCCAACCGGATCGGCGCCGGTCCAGTTCACCGCGGGTCCAGGCGGCGCCCAGGGTGTAGGGGACCAGCCAGCCGGCCGCGAGGTTGACCCAGCCGAGCCAGGCCGGGGCGCCGAACCCGAAGCGCAGCAGGTCTATGTGGAGGACGACGACCAGCGGCCACAGCGGATGCAGCCGGGTCAGCAACGGCGTCGCCGCGGTCAGCGCGGCGAAGACCAGCAGGAACCACATCGGGGACAGCGCCAGCTTCACCAGCGTGTGGACGGTCACGAAGTCCGCGCCCGTCAGGAGCAGCAGCGCCGCCGTCACCGCCCACAGACCGAGGACGGCCAGCACTGGGCGGAAGAGCCGGGACAGCCGGGCGGTCAGCCAGCGGCCGTAGGACTCGCCGCGGGCCCGGGCCGACGCGTACCCCCGCGTGGCGACATGACCGCCGACCAGGAAGAACACGGCGAGGGTCTGGAAGGCCCAGGAGACCGGGGCGAGCCAGGGCAGGCCCCGCAGCGGGCTGGCCGCGTGCAGGCCGCCGCCGTCGGCGACCAGCGCCGTCACCAGCCAGTGCCCGAGGACCACCCCGAGGACGGCGCAGGCGCGCAGGGCGTCCACGGCCCGGTCCCGGTCCTCGGGCGTGGCCGCGTCGACGCGGGCGGCGGCCTCGCGCAGGGCGCCGCGTGGGCGGGCCGGGGTCAGGTCAGTCATGGGTCACCTCCGTGGTCTCGCCCAGGGCGATCCGGGCCAGGTTCGTCAGGGAGCGGGAGCCGGGGTCGAAGTAGTCGCTGTGGCCGCCGTCGCCGGCGTCGAAGATCCGGGCGCCGAAGCCCGGGGAGACCGGGTCCGTGCCGAAGCCGACGGTGGTGCCGAAGAGGTCGGCGCTGACGTGCGGAACGTGCTCCACCCAGTCGTCGGCGCCCCGCCCCGCCCATATCCGGGCGTCGGAGTGCAGACCGGCGGCGGTGTCGGCTCCGGTGCCGGGGCTGCCGACCAGGGCGATGTCGGAGACGTCCAGGCCGTCGGCGGCTCGGGCGCAGACCACCGAGCCGTAGGAGTGGCAGAGGAGGGCGAGGCGGGTGCCGGGGCCGGTGATCCCGTGCAGGTCGCCGACCAGGTCGCGCAGCCCGGGGGCGGCCCGGTCGGCGCGGTCGGTCGTGGCGACGGTGGTGCTGACGGTGCCCGGCGTCTCGTACCCCAGCCAGGCCACGACGGCGGTGCGGGTCCCCGCGGGCGCCTCGGCGACGAGCTGCCGGTGCAGGGCCAGGGCGGCGGCGCGGAACCGGCCGTAGGTGTCGAGGCCGGTGTCGGAGCCCGGGACCAGGACGGCGACGCGGTCGGCGCGCGCCAGGTCGCCGAAGACCTCGGTGGCCAGTCCGGTGCCCCGGCCGTCGAAGGCGAGGAGGTGGCGGGACCGGTCGGCCAGCGCGCGGTCCGCCGCCGCCCGGTGGTCGTCGCCGCGTCCGGCGGCCATCCGGGACGCCTGCGCGGCGTTGGCCCGGTTGGCGGCGTACGCGTCGTCCAGCGTGGCGGCCGTCGGGGCCGCGAGCGCGGCGGGGGCCGGGGCGGGAATCCGGGGCTGCGCGGCTCCGGAGAGGGGAAGCACCACGGCACCGGCGATGAGGGCCGCGCAACCGGCGCGGCGCCATCTGCCCCCGCGCCGCCGCCAACGTACCGTCGCCCTGGGCCTCATGGCCGCTCCCCTCCAGCACGCCCGCCCACCGGGCGCGTCTGAAAGGGAAGTTATGAATCGGGGCGGGTAACCCGCGTCCCGCCTGGGAACTCACCTGGCGGGTAGCTCTCAGGTATTACGGGTACGACAGCACGGGCCCTGCCACCTGCCACCTGCCACCTGCCGCCTCCCGCCTGCCGCCTGCGGGCTACCGGCTCACCAGGCCAGCTGGGCGATCTCCTCCGCGACCACCGCGCACGCGTCCGCCGCCGGGTCGATCAGCGGGTAGTGGCCGACGTCCTCCAGCAGCGTCACCCCCACCACCTCCCCGGCCTGCGCCGCCGCGTCGGCGTACGCCTCGGCGACCGCCTGCGGGACGTCCACGTCGGCACGGCCCTGCACGAGGGTCGTCGCGATCCCGGTGGGCAGCAGCAGGGCCGGGTCGGCATACGGGCGACGCTCGGCGAACAGCTCACCGCCGCCCAGGAGTTGCCGGGCCGCGCCACCGCACACGGCGAGCTTGTCGGCGACCGCGAAGTCGGCGATCGGCGCGAGCGCGACCACGCCGCGCAGCGGCGCCGGACGCTCGGTGCGCCACGGGGCGTCCGCGGGCAACAGGTGCCGGGCGGCCGCCCACAGGGCGAGGTGGCCGCCGGCGGAGTGCCCGGTGAGCACCACGCGCCGCGCGTCCGCCCGCGGCAGGTGCCGCCGGACCAGCTCCGGCAACGCGTCCAGGGCGGCGGCCACGTCGTCGAACGTGTCGGGCCAGCGCCCCGCGACGGGCCCCCCGGAACTCTCCCCGGCAAAACCCTCCGCACCGCGCCGGTACTCCACGCTGGCCACGGCGAAGCCCCGGCGGGCCAGGAAACCGGCGAACGGGCTGATGTGGCGCCGGTCGTACGGGGCGCGCCACGAGCCTCCGTGCAGGACCACCACGACCGGAGCGGCCTCGCCCGGGCCCGTACCGCCGCGCGGCAGGTAGAAGTCGATCACCTGGTCGGGGTGGTCGCCGTACCCGGCGGTGGAGTCGGGGGCGACCGCCGGGTGGGAGAGGGCCGATTTCTCCTCCGCGGCGTCCCTCGCGGCAGCGGTGCCCGGTTCTGCGGCGGAGTCCGGCATGGTCAACCTCTCAGCGACGGAACGGTGTTGGCGGACCGGAGGAAGGAAAATCGGCCGTTGGCGGGACGGTATCAGGCCGGTGACGTGCGCGGACACGGGGATGTGACGCTGGGTGAGGACCGGACGACGTGCGTACGGTCCCCACCAGACGCCAGACGCCAGACGCCAGACACCAGACGCCCGAGCCCCGGCCCCGGCCCCGGCCCCGGCCCCGGCCCCGGCCCCGACGCTCGGCCTCGGCCCTGGCCTCGGCCCCCGCCCCGGCCGCGATTCAGCCGGCCAGCGTCCGGGCCAGCACCCGCGCCGCCCGTTCGACGTCCGCGAAGCCGACGTACAGCGGGGTGAAGCCGAAGCGCAGCACGTCCGGGGCGCGGTAGTCGCCGACCACCCCGCGCTCGATCAGGCGTTTCATCACCTCGCCCGCGTCGTCGCAGCGCAGCGCCACCTGGCTGCCCCGCTCGGCGTGTGCCGCCGGGGTCACGGACTCGACCCGGCCGTCCGGGACGTACGCCCCGACGCAGCGCAGGAAGAAGTCCGTCAGCGCCAGCGACTTGGCCCGCACCGCCGCCACCGAGACGCCCTCCTCGTCCCACACGTCCAGCGCCGCCTCGAGAGCGAGCAGGGAGAGGATGTCCGGCGTGCCGACCCGCCCGCGCACCGCACCGGAGGCCGGGGCGTACTCGGACCGCATGCCGAACGGCTCGGCGTGCGAGTTCCAGCCCGGCAGCGGGGAGTCGAAGCGGGGCTGGAGGTCGCGGCGCACGTACAGGTACGCGGGCGAGCCGGGGCCGCCGTTGAGGTACTTGTAGGTGCAGCCGACCGCCAGGTCGACACCGTGCTCGTCGAGTCCGACCGGCAGGGCGCCCGCGCTGTGGCACAGGTCCCAGACCGCGTACGCCCCCGCCGCGTGCACCGCGGCCGTGAGCGCGGGCAGGTCGTGCAGCCGGCCGGTGCGGTAGTCGACGTGGTTGAGCAGCACGGCGGCGGTGCGGTCGCCCAGGGCGCCGATGACCTCGGCCGGGGCCACCGGCCGCAGGGCGCACCCCGTCATCCGGGCCGCCGACTCGGCGATGTACCCGTCCGTGGGAAAGGTGGTGGCGTCGACCAGGATCTCGTCCCGGACCGGACCGGAACCACCGGAACCACCGGAACCACCGGAACCACCGGTGCGGCCGTCCTCCTGCGCCATGCGCACCGCGGCGACCAGCGCCTTGAAGACGTTGACGCTCGTCGAGTCGCCGACCACGACCTGTCCGGCGGCCGCGCCGACCAGCGGGGCGATCCGGTCGCCGATCCGCTCGGGCGCGGTCCACCAGCCGCTCTCCTCCCAGGACCGGATGCGCAGCTCGCCCCACTGGCGCCGTACGACGTCCTCCACGCGCGCGGGGACGTGCGCGGGAAGGGCGCCGAGGGAGTTGCCGTCGAGGTACGTGACGTCGTCGAGGACGAAGCGCGCGCGCAGGGCCGCCAGCGGGTCGGTGGCATCCAGTTCCTGGGCCGTGCTCCTGAGGTCGGGCGGACCGGAGAACTCAGACATACGATCGCGCCGTCCACAGCTCGGGGAACACGTTGTTGCGGGCCCGCTTCTCCAGCCAGGCCACCCCGGCGGAGCCGCCCGTGCCGGTCTTGGAGCCCATCGCGCGCCGGGTGGCGACCAGGTGGTCGTTGCGCCAGCGCCAGACCAGCTCCGCGACGTCCGTGAGGGCCTCGCCGAGGCGGGCCAGCTCGCCGTTCTGGTCGCCGGAGTAGACGGCCGTCCAGGCGGCCTCCACCTCGGGCGCGGCCTCGTACTTCCGGGTGAGGTCGCGCTGGAGCACGGCGTCGGGGATGTCGTACCCGCGCCGGGCGAGCAGCCGGACCACCTCGTCGTACAGGCTCGGCTCGTGCAGCGCCTTCTCCAGCTCCGCGTGGACGCGCGGGGCGCCGCGGTGCGGGACGAGCATGGACGCGGACTTGTCGCCGAGCAGGAACTCCAGGCGGCGGTACATCGCCGACTGGAAACCGGAGCCCTCGCCGAGGGCGGAGCGGTAGGAGTTGAACTGGGCCGGGGTGAGCTGCCCCAGGGGGGTCCAGGAGGCGTTCAGCGCCTCCAGCTCCCGCACCGAGCGCTTGAGCGCGTCGGTCGCCACCGGGACCCGGTCCTCGCGCAGGGCGCGGGCCGCGGTCTCCCATTCGTGGACGATGACGGTGAACCACAGCTCCATGACCTGGGTCGTGACCAGGAAGACCATCTCTCCGGGATCGTCGGAGAGGGTGTGCTGGAGGTGGGTGAGCACGTCCGCCTTGACGTAGTCCTCGTACGGCGTGCTGCCCTCGAAGTCGAGATTCGGGGCGTCGTGGGACATCGCTGTCTCCTGATGTGCACGGGTAGCGGTCCGCCCTGCCGTTACCGGCACGGGGCCCCGGTCCCCAACGGCATCCTCCGCAATGGTCGCAGGAAACCGCAAGGCCCGCCCGCGCACGGCGGACGGGCCCCGGGGTGTCGTGGGCCGCTCAGCCCAGCACCTCGGCCGCGCTCGGCGAGGAGTCCTTCAGGAACTGGGTGCAGCGCTCGTACTCCTCCTTCTCGCCGATCGCCTGGGCGGCGCGGGCGAGGGCGTGCAGGGCACGCAGGAAGCCGCGGTTCGGCTCGTGCTCCCAGGGCACCGGGCCGTGCCCCTTCCAGCCGCTGCGGCGCAGGGAGTCGAGGCCGCGGTGGTAGCCCGTACGGGCGTACGCGTACGACTCCACGACGCTGCCCCGCTCGAACGCCTCGTCGGCCAGCCGGGCCCAGGCGAGCGAGGACGTCGGGTACTTCGCGGCGACGTCGGCGGGGGAGGTGCCGGACGCGAGCAGTTCGCGCGGGCCGGGGTCGTCGGGGAGGTGGGTCGGGGGCGGGCCCCCGAGGAGGTTCTCGTGAATGGACATGGGTCAAGTCTGCGGCATCGCCGGCGGCGGCCGGGCGGGCTGTCGGTGGGAGGGGGTGCGGTGCGTTGTCGGTTGCGGGTGCGTTGTCGGTTGCGGGTGCGTTGTGGCTGGGCGCGCAGTTCCCCGCGCCCCTCAGGGGCGTGAGCGGGGCGTTGGTCCAGAGGGCACCCCGCATGCCGTTCCGTGCGCGGTTCCCCGCGCCCCTCAGGGGCGGGAGCGGGGCGTCGGTCCAGAGGGGCCCCGCATGCCGTTCCGTGCGCGGTTCCCCGCGCCCCTCAGGGGCGGGAGCGGGGCGTCGGTCCAGAGGGGCCCCGCATGCCGCTCCGTGCGCGGTTCCCCGCGCCCCTCAGGGGCGGGAGCGGGGCGTTGGTCCAGAGGGGCCCCGCATGCCGTTCCGTGCGGGGTTCCCCGCGCTCCTACGGGGTGCGGTCTCCCTCCAGTGGGGGTGTCAGGAGCGAGCCGTGGGTGCGGCATTCGGGGCGGGGGCAGTCCGGGGTGGGGCGGCGTACCGTGGTGAAGGCGATCGCGGAGCCCGCGACCAGGACGCCCGCGCAGATCAGCATGGCCGGTCCGAACGCGTCGTCGAAGGCCCGGGGCGACCGGTACGCCTCCTCGCCCATGCCGGTGAGCAGCGGCAGCGCGGCGACCGCGACGAGCCCCGCCGCACGGGCCGCCGCGTTGTTGACGCCGCTGGCCAGACCGGCGCGGGCGGTGTCCACGGCGGCCAGCACGCTCGCCGTCAGCGGCGCGACCAGCGTGACCATGCCGAGGCCGAGGACCAGCAGGGCGGGCAGCACGTCGGCGAGGTAGGAGGCGCCCGGGCCGACCCGCAGCATCAGCAGCATCCCGGCCGCGCAGAGCAGCGGCCCCACGGTGAGCTGGAGGCGCGGGCCGAGCCGCTCGGCGAGTTCCCCGGAGCGGGCGGACAGCAGCAGCATCAGGACGGTGGTCGGCAGCAGGGCCGTACCGGCGGCCAGCGCGGACCAGCCGACGACGACCTGGAGCTGGAGCGCGGCGAGGAAGAAGAAGCCGCCGAAGGCCGCGTACACGCACAGGGTGACCAGGTTGACCGCGGTGAACTGGCGGGAGGCGAAGACGTCCAGCGGCATCATCGGGTCGGTGCCGCGCCGTTCGACGACGACGAAGGCCACGGCGGCCACCGCCCCGGCCACCGCGCTGAGCGCCACCGCCCAGGACGCCGTACGGGCCTCGATCAGCGCGTAGGTGAGCAGCGCCAGGGCCGCCGCGCACAGGGCCGCGCCGAGCACGTCGAACCGCGTGTGGGCGCGCTGGTCGGAGGACTCGGGCACGTGGCGCAGCGCGATCGGCGCGCACAGCAGGGCCAGCGGGACGTTGAGCAGGAACACCCAGCGCCACCCCGCGCCGTCCACCAGCCAGCCCCCGAGAAACGGCCCCACGGCCGCGCCGACGCCCCCGAAGCCGGACCACAGGCCCACCGCCCTCCCCCGGTCGTCGGCGTGGAAGGACGCCTGGATGAGGGCGAGGGAGCCCGGCGTGAGCAGCGCCCCGCCGACGCCTTGCAGGGCGCGGGCGGCGATCAGCACGCCGGCGTTCGGCGCGAGGCCGCACAGCAGGGACGCGGCGGCGAACCACAGCACCCCGAGGACGAAGATCCGGCGGCGGCCGAACCGGTCGCCGAGGGCGCCGCCGAGGAGGATCAGACCGGCCAGCGTCACCATGTAGGCGTTGACGGTCCACTGGAGGGCGGCGAGGCCGGCGCCGAGGTCGCGGCCGATGTGGGGCAGCGCGACGTTGACGACGGTCGAGTCGAGCAGGGCCATGCTGGAGCCGAGGACGGTGGTCAGCAGGATCCACTTGCCCTGCGGTGAGGCGATCCGTACGTCGGGCATGCCCCAGGTATACAGCGAGCCCGGCGCGCGGGGCGCCGGGCTCGTGCGTACGGTCGTGTCGACCGGGCGTTACTTGATCTTCTGGCCCGCCGAACGCAGGTGGCCGCAGGCCTCCACGACGCGCGCGGCCATGCCGGCCTCGGCCAGCTTGCCCCAGGTGCGCGGGTCGTACGTCTTCTTGTTGCCGACCTCGCCGTCGACCTTGAGGACGCCGTCGTAGTTGCGGAACATGTGGTCGACGACCGGGCGCGTGAAGGCGTACTGGGTGTCCGTGTCGATGTTCATCTTGACCACGCCGTTCTCCAGGGCGGTCGCGATCTCCTCGGCGGTGGAGCCGGAGCCGCCGTGGAAGACGAAGTCGAACGGCTTGCTGCCGGCCGGCCGGCCGTACTTCGACGCGATGCCCTCGTTCAGCTCCTTGAGCAGCTCGGGGCGGAGCACGACGTTGCCCGGCTTGTAGACGCCGTGCACGTTGCCGAAGGACGCGGCGAGCAGGTAGCGGCCCTTCTCGCCCAGGCCCAGCGCCTCGACGGTGCGGACCGCGTCGTCGACCGTGGTGTAGAGGGAGTCGTTGATCTCGTGGGAGACGCCGTCCTCCTCGCCGCCGGTCGGGGTGATCTCGACCTCGAGGATGATCTTGGCGGCGCGGGCGCGCTCCAGCAGCTCGGTGGCGATGGCGAGGTTGTCGGACAGGGTCTCGGCCGAGCCGTCCCACATGTGCGACTGGAAGAGCGGGTTGCGGCCGGCCTTCACGCGCTCCTCGGAGACCGCGAGGAGCGGGCGGACGTACCCGTCCAGCTTGTCCTTCGGGCAGTGGTCCGTGTGCAGGGCGACGGTGACGTCGTACTTCTCGGCGACGATGTGCGCGAACTCGGCGAGGGCGACGGCGCCGGTCACCATGTCCTTGTTGTGCTGGCCGCCCAGGAACTCGGCGCCACCGGTGGAGATCTGGACGATGCCGTCGCTCTCCGCCTCCGCGAAACCGCGCAGGGCGGCGTGCAGCGTCTGGGAAGAGGTCACGTTGATGGCGGGGTAGGCGAACTTTCCTGCCTTCGCCCGGTCCAGCATCTCGTTGTAGACCTCGGGAGTTGCGATGGGCATCTGTCCGCTCCTTGTATGTGCGGGTGGGCGTGTTGGTGCTTATGGCCCTGACCTAGGACTGGGGGGCGACGTCATCGTCGGCCCCATCCTTCCAGACCGGACGGGAATCCCCGAGTGGACCCCGGCCCCGTCTCGGCCCCCGGTCTCAGTCCAGGCCCAGCTCGTCCTTGTCGTACGCGTACAGGTACGGCACTCCCGCGCCGTCCTGGATCTTCTCGGCGGCGCCGGTCGCCCGGTCCACGATCGTGGCGACGGCGACCACCTCGGCACCGGCCTCGCGCACGGCCTCGACGGCGGTGAGCGGGGACCCGCCGGTCGTGGAGGTGTCCTCGACGACCAGGACGCGGCGGCCCCTGATGTCCGGGCCCTCGACGCGGCGCTGCAGCCCGTGCGCCTTGGCGGCCTTGCGAACGACGAACGCGTCCAGCCTGCGGCCGCGTGCGGCGGCGGCGTGCAGCATGCTCGCGGCGACCGGGTCGGCGCCCATGGTCAGCCCGCCCACCGCGTCGAACTCCAGGTCGGCGGTCAGGTCGAGCAGCACCTGCCCGACCAGCGGCGCGGCCTCGCCGTCCAGGGTGATGCGGCGCAGGTCGACGTAGTAGTCGGCCTCCAGGCCCGAGGAGAGGGTCACCTTGCCGTGCACCACGGCCTTGTCCTTGATCTGCTGCAGCAGATCGCCGCGTGTGCCTGGCGGCGTTGCTTCGTTGACGTCCGTCATGTACGCCAGCTTAAAGGCGGCGCCAGGCCCAGGTCGTCGTGGCCTCCAGCGGCTCCAGGGGCGTGACCAGGCGCGGGAGGGTGTTCAGGCCGTTGGGCGGACCGGTCTGCGGCTCCACGCAGACGGCGGCCTCCTGCTCGTCGTACACCACGACCCACTGCTCCCGGCTGGTCACCTTCAGCTCCAGCCGCCCCGGCCAGGTCAGCGTGACGTCGACGCCGTCGGGCATGCCGAAGCAGTCGTCCCAGGGGCCCGGTTTCGGGTCGACGCGGTGGCCGGTGGGGAGGTGGTCGGCGCCGCGCTCCTCCTGCCAGGCGGGGTCGAAGGCGATCTCCGCACCGGCGCCGTCGAGGGTGCGGTTGAACCAGGGGTGCCAGCCGATCTGCGCCGGGAAGGACGACTCGTAGGTCTCCACGGACATCGACAGCGTCAGACCGTCCTCGGCCAGCGCGACCACCTGGGTGACGCGTCCGGAGTACGGCCAGGGGTCGACGAGGTCGTACGTGAGGACGGCCTCGTCGGCAGTGACGCGGGCGGTGCGCCAGGCGGCGTCGCGGGCGGTGCCGTGGATGGCGTGCGGCGGGGAGTTGAGGGGCATCTGGTGGACCGCGGCGCCGTCGCCGAAGCGGCCGTCGCGGATGCGTCCGCACCAGGGGACCATCGGGAAGCAGCCGTAGCGCTCGCCCTGGCGGAGCAGTTCCGTGCCGCCGACGCGCAGTCCGCCGATCCGGCCGCCGTTGCCCGGCAGCACGGTCGCCTCCGCGTCGCCCGCGGTCAGCGTGATGGGTTCGTTACTCACGCCACGACCCTACTGGTGCGATCAAGGGCGCCCCACCGGGCGGGCGGTCCCGCGCCGGGACCCGCAGCGGGTCCGGTGGTGCTCAGCGGCGTCTGCGCAGGGCGCGGCCCACCACGATCGCCGACGCCACGACCACCGCCGCCGCGGGGGCGGCCCAGCGCAGGGGGGCGCCGACCGCGCTCGCCTGGGGGGCGGGCACGGGGGCGTACCGGCCGCGCGGCGGGGCGTGGTCCACCTCCTCGGCGCTGCGGCCGATCATCGTGCGGCGCGCGTGCGCGGCCTCGGCAGGCGGTGCGACGGCCGGCTCGTCGTGCCGGTCGTCGTCCCCGGCACGGGCTCCGTCTCCGGCCGCTCCGTCCTCGTGCCGGTGCTCGTCCACGTGCGCGTCCTCGTCCTCGTCCTCGTCCTCGTCCGTGTTCAGGAGGGAGGGCGGGGGGATCTCGGTGTCGAAGACGGAGGCGGGGCGCGGCCCGGGTTCCGTACCCGTCTCCGGTTCCGTCTCCGGTCGCGGTTCCGTCTCCGGTTGGGGTGCGCTGGTCGCCTGCGCCGCCGTGCCCAGGTTCTCCGCGAACCGGGTCAGCAGCCGTGTCGCGGCCGACGTCACCGCCTCCGGCGGCAGCTCCGTGACCCGCCCGTCGGCGGTGGCCGTCCCGGTGAAGGTGAGGGTGGCGCCGCCCTCGGCGTCGTCCGTGCGGAGGGTCAGCGCGAGGGTGACCGCGCCGGTGCCGCGCGACTCGGTGGCGTCGCCCTCGACGGCGTAGCTGCCGTCCGTGCGCGCGGACAGGCGCAGGGAGCCGCGGTAGGTGATGGAGTGACTGCCGATGCGCACCTTCAGCCGGCCCGCGACGGGCTCGGCACCGGCGTCCTGCTGGAGCCCCGGGACCGCCCGGGCGACCCGGACGGGGTCGGCCAGCACGTCCCTCAGCCGCTCGGCCGGAACCGGAACGAACACCTCATGCTCCATGTCAGCGCAGCCTACCCAGCGGACGCCCGGTACACCCCCCGTCGGCGCGAAGTCACCCGCCGCCCGCGCTCCCCGGCGTCACCAGTCCCGTCTCGTACGCCACGACCACCGCCTGGGCCCTGCTGGTCAGGCCCAGCTTGGTCATGGTGCGGTTGAGGTGGGTCTTCACGGTGGCCTCGCTGATGAACAGCCGGTCGGCGGCCTCGGCGTTGCTCAGTCCGCGGGCCACCAGTTCCAGGACCTCGGCCTCGCGGCCGGTCAGCGTCGTCAGCGCGGGCGGCGGACCGGCGTCCGGGCCCTCCCCGCGCCCCGGGCCCCTGCGCCCCGCGTCCGTCATCCGCGTGAACGTCTCCACCAGGCGCCGGGTGACCGCGGGGGCGAACAGCGCGTCGCCGCCGTGCACCGCGGTGACGGCGGCCAGCAGCCGTTCGGGTCCCGCGTCCTTGAGCAGGAAGCCGGACGCGCCGGCCCGCAGGGCGCCGTACACGTACTCGTCGAGGTCGAAGGTGGTCAGGACCAGGATGCGGGGCGCGGGGTCCACCGCGTCGGCGAGGATCCGCTCGGTGGCCTCGATCCCGGTGAGGCCGGGCATGCGGATGTCCATCAGGACCACGTCGGGCCGGGTCCGCGCGGCCAGCTCCACGGCCTCGGCGCCGTCGGCCGCCTCGCCGACGACCTCCATGCCGGGGGCGGCGCGCAGCAGCGTGGCGAGACCGCTGCGGACGAGGTACTGGTCATCGACGACGAGCAGGCGTATCGGCCCGTCCGTCGGGCGGTCTGCGTCGGTCATTCGCGGACGGTGCCTCCCCGGCGTGCGGCTTGTACCGGCGTCGGCAGGGTCAGGCGCACGCCGAAACCCCCCTCGCTGCGCGGGCCGACGGCGATCGTCCCGCCGTAGAGCTTGGCCCTCTCCCGCATCCCGATCAAGCCGTGTCCGCCCCGTTCGGCAGGTGTGTCCGGAACCAGCCCCCCGGCGGGCCCGTCGTCGGTCACCGACACCGTCACCTCGCCCGCGCGGTAGGCGAGTTCGACGGCGGCGTCCGCGCCGGGCGCGTGCTTGAGCACGTTGGTCAGGGCCTCCTGCACCACCCGGTAGACGCACAGCTGGACGCCGGGCGGCAGCGAGCGCGGGGTGCCCGTGACGCGCAGCCGGACGCCCACGCCGCCGGTGCGCACCCGGGAGACCATCTCGTCGAGCTGGCCGAGGCCGGGAGCGGGGGCGCCGTCCGCGCCCTGCACGCCGTCGGCGCGCAACAGGCCGAGCATGCGGCGCAGTTCGGCCAGGGCCTCGCCGCTGGCGCCCTCGATGGTGTCCAGGGCGTCGCGCGCGGTGCGGGCGTCGGAGTGGAACACGAAGCGGGCCAGTCCGGCCTGGACGTTGATGACGGCGATGTGGTGGGCGACCACGTCGTGCAGTTCGCGGGCGATCCGCACGCGTTCCTCGGCGACCTCGCGCCGGGCCCGGTCGGCCTGTTCGGCCCGCAGCCGCAGCGTCAGCTCGCCGGTCCGGCGGGCCACGTACCCGAACCGCCACAGCACCAGCGGGAAGCCCACGGCCTGCCCCGCCACCGAGGCCATCGCTCCCGCGTCGCTGCGCAGCCCGGCGTAGATCCAGACCCCGGCGAGCAGCGCGGCACAGGCGGCGGCGGTGCGGTCGGGGCGCAGGGAGGCGACGGTGTAGACGGCGAGCATGGGGCCGAAGGAGCCGACGACGGGCCAGTAGCCGAGGGTGACGTAGAGCGCCCAGCAGGCGTGGACGGCGAGACAGACGGTGACGGGGGCGCGGGTGCGCAGGACCAGGGGGAGGGTCAGCAGGGCGACGAGCGTCCAGGCGAGCGGGTCGAGCGCGGGCCACCCCTGGGCGACGGCCTCGGTGCCGAGCAGGACGGCCACGGTCGTCAGCGCCGCGGCGATCAGACCGTCGGCCGCCAGGGGGTGCAGGCGCATTCCCGCAGCGTAGGTCCGCCCGCCCGGCGTCGGCGTCATCCTTCCGCGGTACCGCGGAAGTTGCAGGAACCGGACGGCTACCACGCCGGGTTGGCTCCGGTCTCCACCCACCGCCGGATTCCGGGACCCGGGGTGCGGCCGTAGGTTCTCGGTGCGAGCGATCCGCAGGGGGATGCGGCGGTCCGTCCCGCACCCGGGGGAGGGGCGGGCCGCCGCACGGGGACGTGCCGGATCGCGGGCGCGGCACCCTCGCGGGCTCAGTACCGGGGATGCACGAGCGTGGACGGCGGCAGCCCGGGGACCCTGGTGCGCGCCGCCTCGCGGGCGTCCCGGGCCAGCGAGTCCGGCGTGAGGGTGCGCGGGCGGGGTGCCGCCGGGTCCAGGCGCAGCGCGGGGGCGGTGCGCGCGGCCAGGAGGAAGCCCCAGCCGCGGGGGGCGCGGAGATCGGCGGCAGCCCGGCCGGGGCCGGGCGCTGCGCCGGGGTCGCGGGCTCCGACGCGGTAGGCGACGGCCGGCAGGCCGGCCGCGCGGAGGGTGGCGTCCACCGTCCAGAAGGCCTGGGGGCGGGCGGCGACGGGGCCCGCGTGGACCGCCAGCCGCCCGTCGGGCGCGAGCACCCGCCGCAGCAGGCCGTAGAACTCCTGGGAGTACAGCTTCGTGCTGGCCGTGATGCCCGGGTCGGGCAGGTCCGAGATCACCACGTCGTACGTCGCGGAGGGCGTCGAGCGCAGCCGGTGGAAGGCGTCCCCGGTGACGAGGCGGACGCGCGCGTCGCCGTAGGCGTGGGCGTTGAGGGTGGACAGACCGGGGTCGTGCCGGGCCAGCCGGGCGAGCCCGGGGTCGAGTGCGACGACGTCGACGCGGCGTACGCCGGGGTGGCGCAGCACCTCCCGGACGGCGAGGCCGTCGCCGCCGCCGAGGACCAGCACGCGCGCGTGGGGGCCGTTCATGGCGGGGTGCACCAGCGCCTCGTGGTAGCGCCGCTCGTCGCCGGCGCGCACCCGCAGCCGCCCGTCGAGGAACAGGTCGAGGGGCCGCCCGTCGGCGTCGCCGGTGAGGACGACCTCCTGCACGTCGGTCCGTACGGCCACCCGGACGTCCTGGCCGTACACGGCATGCCGGGCGGCGCGTTCGAAGTCGTCGGCGAGGACGGTCGCGGTGGCGAGGAGGGCGAGGACCACCGCGTTGGCGGTCAGCAGCAGCCAGCGGGCCCGGCGGGTCAGGTCGCGCCGGAACAGGCCGAGGACGAGGGCGGCGCCGACGACCGCGTTGACGGTGCCGGTGAGCAGCGCGCCGGTGAGCTGGCCGAGGAAGGGCAGCAGCACGAACGGGAAGGCGAGGCCGCCGACGAGCGCGCCGACGTAGTCCGCGGCGAACAGGTCGGCGACGGCACCGCCCGGGTCCTGCCGGCGCACCCGCTGGATCAGCTCCATGAGCAGCGGCACCTCGGCGCCGATCAGCACACCGATGGCGAGGGCGAAGGCGACCAGCAGGACGCGCGGGCCGTCGGCCCACAGGCCGCCCCAGCCGCCGGTCCAGGCGAAGACGGCGTACAGGAGCATCGCGCTGGAGCCGCCGACGAGGGCGAGGGTGGCCTCGAGCGCGGCGAAGCCGGCCGCCGCGAGGCCGCGCAGCCGTTTGGCGGCGAGCGAGCCGACGCCCATGGCGAAGACCATGACGGACAGGACGACGGACGCCTGGGTGACCGAGTCGCCGATCAGGTACGAGGCGAGCGCGACGAGTTCGAGTTCGTACACGAGCCCGCAGGCCGCGCACACGAAGACCCCCGCCAGCACCAGGAACCGTCCGATGGCCGGCCGTACGGGCAGCCGCGCGGGCGCTTCCGGGCCGCGGGGGCCGCCCCAGGACGGCGGAGAGCCGGGCGGGGCGGGCGCGTGCGGTTCGATCACGGAGTGACGTTACGTCACTCCAGCACTGCGATTCGTCACCCACACGTGTGAAACTCGGGGCCTGTCGCACCCCACAGGTTTATTCGCCCCCACGCGCTCACACCGGGGACGGGCTGAACCGGGCCGCCGGCACCCGCACGCCCACCCGGGTGCGGGTCGCCACCAGCTGGCCGTCCTGCGGATAGGCGTGCCAGGTCCGCCAGTGCACCTGCCCCTCGTGCCGCTGGGCCAGCAGCGCGGTGAAGGCGTGCGGGCTGCCGGGGAAGACGCCGGCCAGGCCGTGCGGGTGGTCGGAGACCAGAGCCAGCAGCTCCTGGGCGCGGCCGGCGAAGGAGCCCGGCGTCAGCACCTCGACGCGGGCGGCGAACTCGTACTCCCAGTCGCCCACCCGCTTGGCGACGCCCAGCGGAAGGGGGGTGCTGCTGCCGGGGATGCACGCCACCGTCTCCGAGCAGCTGCCCCGCTCCTCCTCGAGCAGGACTTGGTGGGAGGCGCCGAGCAGTCGCAACTGAAGCCGGGCATCGGTCAGTTCGACGTCGAGGCAGGCGAGCGCGGGCAGGGGCTCGCGCCCCAGGGCCCAGGCCAGGTCGGCGGCACGGGTGTCGGTGTAGGCGGTGTTCAGGGTCGTGAGCATGGATCGGCTCCGCAAGCACACAAGGAGAGGAAGGTGTGGGGCCTGCGCATCCGTGGCACTGCCGGGGATGCGGCCCGCTCAGCCCAGTCGGCCGGTCAGGAGGGGGGTCAACAGGTCGTCCGAGGAGCTGCGTTGATGAGGGAGAGCGAATCATGAACGATGGCGCCGCCACAGCGTTTTTACCCAACTTCGTGGCGTTTCCATCCCTCAGGGGGCTCCACAGCTCAACTGTTCAACCAGGGCGCACACCTCGCCCGCACGGAGTGCGCCGGGCGTGCGAGCGCCCACCGGGCGGGTGACCCGGCGGGCGCTCTGGTGGGGCGAGGGGCCCGGTCCCAGGAACGGGCCCCCTGGCGGGGATGCGGTTCCCCCTGGCCGGAGCTCAGCTGCCCCGTGTCAGCTGCCTCCGCCGCATCCGCCGCCGCCCCCTCCCCCGCAGGACGACCCGCCTCCGCAGGACGAGCCGCCACCGCAGGAGTTGCCCCCGCCGCAGGAGTTGCCCGAGTGGTGCCCGCCCGAGGACGAACCGCCCCCGTCACCGGCCCACCAGCTGCCGCCGCTGTCGCCGCCGCCCCTCCGGCGCGACCCCCGGCCGCTCCCGGTGCGTACGGCGCCGGCGGCGCGACGTCCCCGCACGAAAACCCTGATCAGCAGGGCCGCGAGCACGAACAGGACGATGCCTGTGACCATGGCTCCACCCTCCCTTCCGTTCCGGGCCTGCGCCCGGAAGTCCCCCGAAGCGATCCCCCGTCGGACGCCTCGCTGCGTATCGATGGACCGTGGATCACGCCGTGGAGCTCACCGGCGTGAACGGGAGATGCCCCTCGCCGCCGCGCCCCAAAGCAGAGTTGAGGAAGTCCAGAGCTTCGGCGCAGGATGACCGGCATGACCTCGATGAGCTCCAGCGCCCGCCCCCTCCTGAACCGCCGGCTCGCGGAGTTCGGGACGACGATCTTCGCCGAGATGTCCGCCCTGGCGGTGCGGACCGGGGCGATCAACCTCGGTCAGGGCTTCCCCGACACCGACGGACCCGAGGAGATCCGCGAGGCCGCCGTACGGGCACTGCGCGACGGGCGCGGCAACCAGTACCCGCCGGGCCCCGGCGTCCCCGAGCTGCGCGCCGCCGTCGCCGGCCACCAGCTGCGCCACTACGGCCTGTCCTACGACCCCGACACCGAGGTCCTGGTCACCGCCGGCGCCACGGAGGCCATCGCGGCGGCCCTGCTGGCGCTGCTGGAGCCCGGCGACGAGGTGGTCGCGCTGGAGCCGTACTACGACTCGTACGCGGCCTGTATCGCGATGGCGGGCGGCACGCGCGTGCCGGTGACGCTGCGCCCGCACGAAGGCGCGTTCCGCCTGGACCTGGACGAGCTGCGCGACGCGGTCACCGACCGCACCCGGCTCCTGCTGCTGAACACCCCGCACAACCCGACCGGCACGGTCCTGAGCCGCGGGGAGCTGACGGCGATCGCCGAGCTGGCGGTGGAGCGGGACCTGCTGGTGGTGACCGACGAGGTCTACGAGCACCTGGTCTTCGACGCGGCCGAGCACATTCCCCTGGCGTCCTTCCCGGGCATGCGGGAGCGCACGGTGACCATCGGGTCGGCCGGCAAGACGTTCTCGTTCACCGGCTGGAAGGTCGGCTGGGTCACCGCCGCGCCCGCCCTGCTCACGGCGGTCCGCTCGGCCAAGCAGTACCTGACGTACGTGGCCTCGGGGCCCTTCCAGTACGCGGTCGCCGAGGCGCTCGCGCTGCCGGAGTCGTACTTCGCCGCCTACCGGGAGGACATGCGGGCCAAGCGCGACCTGCTGGCGGCGGGGCTGGCCGAGGCGGGCTTCGGCGTGTACCGGCCCGCCGGGACGTACTTCGTCACCACCGACATCCGTCCGCTCGGCGAGAGCGACGGCTTCGCCTTCTGCCGCTCGCTGCCCGAGCGCGCGGGCGTCGTCGCCGTCCCGAACGCGGTCTTCTACGACCACCGGGAGGCGGGCGCCCCCTTCGTGCGGTTCGCGTTCTGCAAGCGTGCCTCGGTGCTGGAAGAGGCGGTGCGGCGGCTGAAGGCGGCAGGGTGAGTCACACCGAAGGAGAGGGCCCGGCTCCCGCTGCTGCGGGGCCGGGCCCTCTCCTTCGGTGCGTGGCGGGGGCGGACTACTCGCCGTCCTCGTCGGTCGGCTTCTCCGCCTCGTTGACCTCCTGCTCCAGGCCGAGCTGCTCCACCAGCCACCGGTCGAACTCGATGGCGGCCCGCACCCAGCTGACCGTCGAGGAGACGAAGTGCTCCAGGCTGACGCCCATGCCGATCAGCATCTGCGCCTCGCCGATCAGGCGGACCGTGCCGTCGTCGTGGGTGTGGGAGTACACCTTGGGCCACAGGGTGCGCCGGTTCCAGTCGTCGACCGACTCGAGCAGCTGCGGCTTCTCGTCGATCTGGTGGGGCCGGTCGTAGAACGTCCGCACCGAGAAGACCTGCTGGTCACCCTCGCCGCGGAACATGAAGTACGTACGGAACTGCTCCCACGGCGCCGCGAGGTCGCCCTCGTCGTCGACGACGTACTTCAGCTCCATCTGTTCGAGGAGCTGCTTCACAAGATCCTGATCCGGGACGACGGGGCCCGCCGGTCCTTGGGGCTGCGGCTCGGGCTGCTTGCCCCCGAAGTTCGGAATCGAGGACGGGTCGATGCTCACCGTGAATTTCCCTTCGTACGGATTCCGGCCATCCTCCCCCATGCGGGGAGGGGCGTGGCAAGCCCGTCGGGGGCCTGTCAGCCCTCGGCTGACTCGATCCGGCCAGTCGGGTACCCGCGCGAGGCCCCGGCAACCCGCAGGACGGGTCGCCGGGGCAGGCCGCGCGGTCCGCTACAGCGTCTTGCCGCTCGCCGGTCCCACGATCAGGTCGTCGTCGAAGCGGTCCACGCGGACCGTGTCGCCGTCCTTGATCTCGCCGGAGAGGATCTCCCGGGCGAGCCGGTCGCCGATCGCGGTCTGCACGAGGCGGCGCAGCGGGCGGGCGCCGTAGGCCGGATCCATGCCCTCGACGGCCAGCCAGTCCAAGGCGTCGTCGGTGACCTCCAGGGTGAGGCGACGCTCGGCGAGCCGCCGGGCGAGCGCCTCGATCTGGAGCCGCGCGATCCGGCTCAGCTCGTCCTTGCTCAGGGCCGAGAAGACCACGAGGTCGTCGAGCCGGTTCACGAACTCCGGCTTGAACGACGCCCGGACCACCTCCAGGACCCGCTCCTTCTTCTCGGCCTCCCCGATCAGCGGGTCGACCAGGTACTGGCTGCCCAGGTTGGAGGTGAGCACCAGGATGGTGTTGCGGAAGTCGACGGTGCGGCCCTGCCCGTCGGTGAGGCGCCCGTCGTCCAGCACCTGGAGCAGGATGTCGAAGACCTCGGGGTGCGCCTTCTCCACCTCGTCGAGCAGCACGACGGTGTACGGCCGCCGCCGCACGGCCTCGGTGAGCTGGCCGCCCTCCTCGTACCCCACGTAGCCGGGCGGGGCACCGACCAGCCGGGCGACGCTGTGCTTCTCGCTGTACTCGCTCATGTCGATGCGGACCATGGCCCGCTCGTCGTCGAAGAGGAAGTCGGCGAGCGCCTTGGCCAGCTCGGTCTTGCCGACGCCGGTGGGGCCGAGGAAGAGGAACGAGCCGGTCGGGCGGTCCGGGTCGGCGATCCCGGCCCGGCTGCGCCGGACCGCGTCGGAGACGGCCCGTACGGCCTCGGTCTGCCCGATGAGCCGCTTGCCCAGCTCGTCCTCCATGCGCAGCAGCTTCTGCGTCTCGCCCTCCAGGAGGCGGCCCGCGGGGATGCCGGTCCAGGAGGCGACGACGTCCGCGATGTCGTCGGCGCCGACCTCCTCCTTGACCATGGTGTCCCTGGCGACCTCCTCCTCGGCCTCGGAGGCGGCCTCCAGGTCGCGCTCCAGGGTCGGGATCTCCCCGTACAGCAGCTTGCTGGCGGTGTCGAAGTCGCCGTCGCGCTGGGCCCGCTCCGCCTGTCCGCGCAGTTCGTCGAGCTTCTCCTTCAGCTCGCCGACCCGGTTGAGGGACTGCTTCTCCTTCTCCCAGCGGGCGTTGAGGCCGCGCAGCTCCTCCTCCTTGTCGGCGAGGTCGCGCCGCAGCCGCTCCAGGCGTTCCAGGGAGGCGGCGTCGGTCTCCTTGCCGATCGCCAGCTCCTCCATCTTCAGCCGGTCGACGGCGCGCTGGAGTTCGTCGATCTCGACGGGCGAGGAGTCGATCTCCATGCGCAGCCGGGAGGCGGCCTCGTCGACGAGGTCGATGGCCTTGTCGGGCAGGAAGCGGGAGGTGATGTACCGGTCGGACAGACTCGCGGCGGCCACCAGCGCGCTGTCGGCGATCTGCACCTTGTGGTGCGCCTCGTAGCGGCCCTTGAGCCCACGCAGGATCGCGATGGAGTCCTCCACGCTCGGCTCGGCGACCAGCACCTGCTGGAAACGCCGCTCCAGGGCGGGGTCCTTCTCGATCCGCTCCCGGTACTCGTCCAGGGTGGTCGCACCCACCATGCGCAGCTCGCCGCGCGCCAGCATGGGCTTGAGCATGTTCCCGGCGTCCATGGCGGAGTCCCCGCCGGCGCCGGCGCCGACGACGGTGTGCAGCTCGTCGATGAAGGTGACGACCTGCCCGTCGGAGTCCTTGATCTCGGCGAGGACGGTCTTCAGCCGCTCCTCGAACTCACCGCGGTACTTGGCCCCGGCGACCATGGCGCCGAGGTCCAGCGCGACCAGCCGCTTGTCCTTCAGCGACTCGGGCACGTCCCCCTTGACGATGCGCTGGGCGAGTCCCTCGACGACGGCGGTCTTGCCGACGCCGGGCTCGCCGATGAGGACGGGGTTGTTCTTGGTCCGCCGGCTGAGCACCTGGACCACCCGCCGGATCTCCTGGTCGCGTCCGATGACGGGGTCGAGCTTCCCGTCCCGGGCGGCGGCGGTGAGATCGGTGCCGAACTTCTCCAGGGCCTTGTACTGGCCCTCGGGGTCGGGCGTGGTCACCCGGCGCCCTCCCCTCGCCTTGCGGAAGGCCTCCTGCAACTTCTTCGCACTGGCTCCCTGCCCCTCCAGTACCTCACCGGCCGCGCCGCCCTTCGCGGCGATGCCGAGGAGCAGGTGCTCGGTGGAGAGGTACTCGTCCCCGAGCTCCTTGGCGCGGGCCTGGGCGTCGGCGACCACGGCGAGCATCTCACGGCTGGGCTGCGGGGGCGCGACGGTGGACCCGGTCACGCTGGGCAGCCCGGCGACGACGCGCTCGGCGCCGGAGCGCACGGCGGCGAGGTCGGCCTCGACTGCGACGAGCAGATCGGTGATGTTCTCGTTGTCCTGGCCCTGGAGCAGGGCCAGCAGCAGGTGGGCGGGGGTGAGGTCGGCGTTTCCCTCGGTCACGGCCCGGTTGCTGGCCGCGTTGATCGCGTCCCTGCTCCGGTTGGTCAGCTCGGCGTCCACGTTCTGCCTCTCCTCCTCGTGTCGGCCGTCGGCGGTCCGGCCTTGTCTCCCAGTGCTGACTCATCCAACGTACACAAAGTTGAGTCTATTCCACTCAAGGGGATCGGGAGGCGGAGCGGACCGCACCGCACGAGAGACTTTTCGGCCAACACGCAAGAACGCCGGTCATGGCTAGATGTCCGCACATGCGACAGCGGCGTCACCGTGTTCAGGTCACGGTGACGCCGCTGCCGGGGGGAAGCACCTGAGCGATTTGTTACGACGGGGGAATCGCGTCAGGCACTGCGGGGGGTGGCCGAGATGGTCCTCACTTCGGGGTCCTCCGGCTGTTCGAGCCGGTGGTCCCGCTGGTCCAGGTTCACAAAGATCATTCCGTAGCGGATGGCGCACCGCACAGGCTGCGGCGCCCCCCGAGGCCGCCGCAGACACCGGTAGGCCCGCACGTCGCCGTCCTCGTCCAGCGTGACGACGACCGGCTCGCCGAAGACGGTCACCATCAGGGAGTCACCGGCGTGCGGGATCGCGGTGACCAGGTCGATGAAGTGCCAGCCCGAGCGGTAGGCGGTGGCCATTTCACGACGGAAGGAGCGGTCGTCGGGTGGAGTACTCATGTCACGACCAGATGGTGTCACTCGTAGTGGCTTCGGCGTCAGCACCGACGGGCGCAGCGGACACCTCCGCCACTGACTCCACACTGCCCACTCGCTCGTCGCCCTGCGCTGTACCGAGGCCATTCAGAGCTCCGAAGGCCACGACGGCGGAGAAGGCGGCGACAAGCACCGAGCGAAGCATTCTCTTAGACATAGTCGGCTTCGTCCTCACTTGAAGGTCCCCTCTTCCCCCGTCGGATAAGACGATGGCTCATATAGGCACGTCATGGCCACACAATCGGTGCATCATGTTCCTGCACGTTCAGGACCCTGGGGGGTGGAGATTTGACAACGAATCGGACCAACGAGACACATCCCCATTCCATCACTGAACTGTGTAAGGACGGCGGGCGCCTCTACGCGAACGCCCTGCGTACCG
Source organism: Streptomyces sp. NPDC102490 (assembly GCF_044765285.1). Classification (NCBI taxonomy): domain Bacteria; kingdom Bacillati; phylum Actinomycetota; class Actinomycetes; order Kitasatosporales; family Streptomycetaceae; genus Streptomyces; species Streptomyces sp. NPDC102490. Next base: position 431,123 of record NZ_JBIWJU010000002.1, on the reverse strand, counting down.
GATACATCACGCGCGCCGACGCGGAGCCCGCTCCGTGCCTGATGGAGCTGGCCCTGCTGCATCCCGATCCCGACGACGCCAACCGGCTGCGCCCCGTGCCCCCCGCGGTCGCCCTGGCCCAGCGACTCAATCCGATCGAACGGGAGATCTCGCAGCGCAGGCGCACCTCGATCGAGCTGGCCGAAGCCTTCGAGCCGTTCATGGCCCTCAGTGCGCAAGGCACGTCGTCCACCCACTCGATCACCGTGCTGGAAGGCCTCGACCGCATCAACACCGCGCTCGACCTGGCCACGAACCAGTGCACGAACGAAGTGCTCAGCATTCAGCCCAGCGCCCGTCATCCGGAGCGGAGAGTCATCGAGGGGCTGGAGCGCGACAAGACCCTGACCGAGCGCGGGGTGCGGATCCGGACCCTCTACCAGCACACGGCGCGCTACAGTCCCGAGCGGCTGGCCTACGTGGACCGCTTCTCCAGCGGCAAGGCCGAGTACCGCACCATCGACGAACTGGTGGAACGCCTGATCATCTGCGACGAGACCGTGGCGTTCATCCCGGTCCGCGACGACCGGCAGGTTGCCCTGGAGATCCGTCACCCGGGACTCGTCGGCTACCTGATCAAGGTGTTCGAGTTCATCTGGAGCCGCGCCGTCCCGCTCACCGCCGGCGCCCCCTACGAGACGGCCCCCGACGGCATCACCGACATCCAGCACTCCATAGCCAAGCTCCTGGTGGAGGGCCACGTCGACGAGGCCATCGCCCGCCGCCTTGGCATGAACGTGCGCACCTGCCGGGCACACATAGCCAAACTGGCCACCGCCCTGGGCAGCGGAAGCCGCGCCCAACTCGGCTATCTCATCGCCCAGTCCGGGATCCTGGACCAAGGCAAACAGGACCTGGGAGGGGAAGCCCACCGATGACGGGCGGGACGCACCGGCACCACGGCGACGAACTGTGCGACACGGCACTCGGCCTCTACTCCCGCGCTCTGCGGGAGGGGCACCTGGACAGTGGCGAGGTGGCGGCCGCGCCGTGCCTGGTCGACCTCGGCTTCGTGCACCCGGCCATCGACGACTTGGACCGGCTCGAGCCGGTCGCACCGGCCGTCGCGCTGCAACGCCTGCTCCGTTCCTCGGAGGACCGCATCGCCGACGAGCGGCGCCGCGGTCAACGCATGGCCGACCTCTTCGAGCCCCTCATGCGCCTGGGCGCACACGGTGTCGCCGCCGAGGACACTCCGGCCCTCAGAATCCTCGGCAGCAAGGAGCGGGCGGGCCAGGCCATCGAGGAGGCCATGGCCGAGGGCAGAGAGGAACTCCTCGCGATCCAGCCGCACGACGCGCACGTCACCAGGCGTCCCGACATCCTCGAAGGGGCCCTGAAGCGGGACCAGGCCTTCCTCGACCGCGGTGGCCGCGTGCGCGCCCTGTACCAGCACACCATGCGCCACGCCCCCTACGCACGCGCCCGCTACGAGCACCTGACCGGCGACGTGGAGGCCCGCACGCTCGACGAGGTGACCGAACGGCTCATCATCGTCGACCGCGCCGTCGCCTTCATCCCCGCCAGCGCCGACCGCTCACGCGCCCTCGAAGTCCGCCACCCCGCCCTCATCGGCTACTTCGTCAACACCTTCGACCGGCTCTGGCACCTGGCCACCCCCATGCACCCCCAGGCCGTCCACCAGCCCACCCTCAACGGCATCACCCCCCGCCAGCGCGCCATCGCCACCCTGCTCATCGAGGGCCACACCGACAGCGACATCGCCGACCGCCTCGGCATGAACGTGCGCACCGCCCGCGTCCACATCGCCAAACTCGCCGCCACCCTCGGCAGCGAGAGCCGGGCCCAGCTCGGCTACCTCATCGGGCAGTCGGGGCTTCTCGACCAGGAAGGATGACGGGGGCCGGCGTGCCGTGCGGGGAGCCGTCCAGGCCGGCCTGGGCGATGCGGACGCCCAACTGCGTGCGGCTGGCCGCGCCCAGGGTCTCCGAGAGGCGGGCGATGTGCGCGCGGGCCGTGCGGACGCTGATGCCGAGGCGTTCCGCGATCACCGCGTCCTGGTGGCCCTCGGCGAGCAGCGCCGCGATGGACTGCTCGCGGTGGGAGATGCCCTCGATGCCGGTGTCGGGGAGGGGCGCGGTCAGGGGGATGGCCAGGCGCCACAGGCGTTCGAAGACCGTGACCAGGTAGGCGATCAGGGCCGGGTGGCGCAGTTCCAGGGCCATCGTGCGGTCGGTGTTGGCGGGGATGAAGGCGACCGTGCGGTCGAAGAGGATGAGGCGGTCGATGACCTCGTCCAGGGTGCGGGCCTCCACCGCGTCACCCATGAGTTCGAGGTAGTTGAGCAGGCCCTGCCCGTGCCGGGCCACATGCGTGTACAGGTCCCGCATCCGCACCCCGCGCCCGCGCAGCGCCAGCGCCCGGTGCAGCCCCTCGGACAGCTCGTGCTCGCGCCGGATGCCGCCGGGCTGGACGGTGAGCACCTCCGTCGTGCAGGACTGCGTCGCCTCGTCCATCGCGGCCTGGATGCGGGACAGGCCGTCCAGGACCCGGATCGCCGTGCGCTCCGGGCCGGCCGGGGTCTGGAGCAGCCTGCCGAGGCCCGCGTACCACTCGAAGGCCTCCACGGCCGAGCCCACCCGCCGCTGACTGGCGCTGACCTCGTCGTGGACCCCGCGCAGCAGCCGGGTCATGACCTCCTGCGGGGAGGTCGGCACCAGCCAGTCCATGTCGTCGGGGTCGGGGTGCAGCAGGGCCAGTTCGAGGAGGCAGGGGACCGGCTCGGCGTCCTGGCGCGGCACCCTCCCGCGCCGGACGGCCCGGGAGTACAGGCGGTCTCCGGCCGCGCACAGCCGCTCGGCCCCGTGCGGGTGCTCCTGAGCCCCGTGCCCGGCCATCGCCCATCCCACCCCCGGTTCCGGCTTTCCGCAGCGCAACTATGCGCGGCCCGGACCGGCTCCGCAACACGGCTCCACCCCGCACGGGGCACGAAACGAGCCGGTTGCGACCGGAATGACCCGCCGGTGGGACCCGGAAGACACACGGCCTACTTCAGGCCGAGTTCCTCGCACGCGTCCGCGTACTTGGCCGTGCAGATGTCGGTGACCTTGTAGAAGCCGTCCGCGACGACCGTCTCCTCGATGTTGGCCTTGGTGAGGGCGACGACGGGGACGAGCTGGGCGGGGATGCCCTTGAGGGTGGGGCTGTCGACCTTGTCGCGGGCGAGCGCGTCGAACTGGATGTCCCGGCCCTGGACCCGCGCCACGGCCATCTCCGCGGCGTTCTCGGCCTCCTGCGGGTAGGACTTGTACACGCTCATGTACTGCTCGCCGGTGACGATCCGCTGCACCGCCGCGAGTTCCGCGTCCTGGCCGGTGATCGGCGGCAGGTCGGTGACGCCCGCGTCCTCCAGGGCCTTGATGATGCCGCCCGCCATGCCGTCGTTGGCCGAGTAGACGCCCGCGATCTTGTTCTTGCCGATCTTCTCGATCGCCTCGGTCATGTTCGCCTCGGCGTACTCCGGCTTCCAGTCCTTGGTGTCGAAGGACTGGGCGATCGTCACCTTGCCGTTCAGCTCGGACAGCGCGCCCGCCTTGAACTGCTTGGCGTTCGGGTCGGTGGACGAGCCGTTCATCATGACGATCTTGTCGGAGCCGTCCGGGTCGCCGCCGAGCGCCTCGATGAGGGAGCGGCCCTGGACCTCGCCGACCAGCTCGTTGTCGAAGGATATGTAGGCGTCGATCGGGCCCTCGGCCAGCCGGTCGTAGGCGATGACGGGGATGCCGGCGTCCTTGGCCTTCTGCACGGCGTCCCCGATGGCGTGCGAGTCGACCGCGTCCAGCACGATCACGTCGACGTCGTCCTCGATCATCTGCTGCATCTGGTCGGCCTGCTTGGTGGCGCTGGCCTCGGCGTTGGCGTACTTGACGATGCCCTCGTCCCGGGTGAGTTCGCCGATCTTCTTCTTGAAGAAGGGGTAGTCGAACTGCTCGTAGCGCGTGTTCTCCTTCTCCGGGAGCAGCAACCCGACCAGGAGGTCGTTGCCCTTGGTCGGGCTCGCGCCGTCACCGCTCTCCGACGCGCCCAGCACACCGCAGGAGGCCAGCGAGAAGGTCATCAGGGACGCGGCCACGGACATGGCGGTTCGACGGGCACGGCTGCTCACTGCGCTAGACCTTCCGACACACGGGTGTAGTTGGTACCGAGGGGCCCAGATGACCCGGGTGAAGGAAGCCAACGCTGTCTTCACCAAATCGTCAAGAAGTACTAGACCAATGAGACAGCACCGTTGTGAACAAGCCCCGGAGGACGAGTCCGTCCTCCGGGGCCGCCGGTGCCGTCTTCCCTTGTGCCGCCTGCCGGCCCGGGTCAGTCCGAGGACTGGCCGTGGCGCTTGGGCCGCCAGACCACCAGGGCGCTGGTCTGCTGTACCTCTTGGTAAGGAACCAGGTCACGGCGGTACGACGCGTGCACCGCGGCCTCGCGCTGGCGCATCGCGGTGGCCGCGCCGTCGAGGGCTGCGGCCAGCTCGGCCGCGCGGGCCTGGAGCTCGGCGACCTGGTTCTCCAGCTCGATGATGCGCTTGATTCCGGCCAGGTTGATGCCCTCGTCCTGCGACAACTGCTGAACCTGTCGGAGCAGTTCGATGTCGCGGGCCGAGTAGCGCCGGCCCCGGCCGGGCGTGCGGTCCGGGGAGACCAGGCCGAGGCGGTCGTACTGGCGCAGGGTCTGGGGGTGCAGGCCGGAGAGCTGGGCCGCCACCGAGATGACGTAGACCGGGGTGTCCTCGGTCAGTTCGTACGGGTTGCGTCGCCGACCGTCCATTCCCGTCAAGCTCCCTTCGCGGCCTGGAACAACTCCGCCCGCGGATCGTCGTCCGCGGTCGCCTCGCGATACGCCTCCAGCGCGTCACGAGCCTTCCCCGTCAGATCCTTCGGAACACTCACCTCCACGGTGACCAGAAGGTCGCCGCGGGTGCCGTCCTTGCGGACCGCGCCCTTGCCCCGGGCCCGCATGGTGCGGCCGTTGGGCGTGCCCGCCGGAAGCTTCAGCGTGACCGGCGGACCGCCCAGGGTCGGGACCCGGACCTCGCCGCCGAGGGCCGCCTCGGCGTAGGTGACCGGGACGGTGACGGTGAGGTTGTCGCCCCGGCGGCCGAACACGGGGTGTTCCTTGACGTGCACGACCACGTACAGGTCGCCCGCCGGACCGCCCCGCTCGCCCGGTGTGCCCTTGCCGCGCAACCGGATGCGCTGCCCGTCCGACACCCCGGCGGGGATGCGGACCTGCATGGTCCGCGAGGACTTGGCGCGTCCGGAGCCCTTGCAGACCTCGCAGGGGTCCTCGGCGATCAGGCCGCGGCCCTTGCAGTCCGGGCACGGGTCGGTGAGCGAGAAGCCGCCGCCCGAGCCCCGGGCGACCTGGCCGGTGCCGACGCAGGTCGGGCACACGCGCGGCGTGCCGTTCTTGTCGCCGGTGCCCGAACAGGCCTTGCAGGGCGCCTGCGAGGACATCCGGAGCGGCACGGTCGCGCCCTCGATGGCCTCGGTGAAGCTCAGGGTGACCTCGGACTCGATGTCCTGCCCGCGCCGCGGCTGCGTGCGCGGGCCGGCGCCGGGTCCGCCGCCGGTGCGGTTGAACAGGCCCCCGAAGACGTCGCCCAGGCCGCCGCCGAAACCGCCGGCGCCCTGGCCCCCGCCCTGGGCGCCGCCTCCGAAGAGGTCGCCCAGGTCGAAGTTGAAGGTGCCGCCGCCGGCGCCCGGCCCCGGACGGAACCCGCCGTTGCCGAAGAGGGCGCGGGCCTCGTCGTACTCCTTGCGCTTCTTGGGGTCACCGAGGATGTCGTTGGCCTCGGAGATCTCCTTGAAGCGCTCCTCCGCCTTGACGTTTCCCTTGTTGGCGTCCGGATGGTTCTCGCGGGCGAGCTTCCGGTACGCCTTCTTGATCTCGGCCTCGGTGGCGTCCTTGGGGACGCCGAGAACCTTGTAGTAGTCCTTCTCGATGAAGTCCTTCGTGCTCATCCCCGACGTCCCTCCTTCCTCGGCTTCCTCGTCACGTCAAGCTCAGCCCTCGTCCGGGCCACCGCTCTCCTTGCTTCCGGCGTTGTCCTCCGCGTCGGTGGCGTCCTGCCCCTCGGAGCCGGCCTCGGCCGGCTTGACCGTCTGGGCGCCCGGCTGCGGCTCGGCCACCGCCACCCGCGCGGGGCGGATGGTGCGCTCGCCGATCCGGTACCCGGGCTGAAGGATCGCCACGCAGGTCGTCTCGGTGACGTCCGGCGCGTAGGAGTGCATCAGGGCCTCGTGGATCGTCGGGTCGAAGGGCTCGCCCTCCTTGCCGAACTGCTGGAGGCCCAGCTTGGCGACCGTGGTCTCCAGCGACTCCGCGACGGACTTGAAGCCGCCGACCAGCTCGCCGTGCTCCCGGGCGCGCCCGACGTCGTCGAGCACGGGAAGCAGCTCGGACAGGAGGTTCGCGACCGCGACCTCCTTGACCGCGACGCGGTCCCGCTCCACCCGGCGGCGGTAGTTCTGGTACTCGGCCTGGAGGCGCTGGAGGTCCGCCGTGCGCTCGTTCAGCGCGGTGCGCACCTGGTCCAGCTGGGCCACCAGGCCCGCGTTCTCGCTCGCGTCCCCGGCCGGGGCCGCCCCCTCCTCGGAGGCGGCCTGCGGCTCGGCGTCGTCAGGGGTGGCGCCGGAGGGGACGTCGGGCTTCTCGTCGAAACCCGGGGTCTCCTCCGTCACGCGGCACCGTCCTTGCGCTCGTCGTCCACGATCTCGGCGTCGACGACGTCGTCGTCGGCACCCTTGCCGTCGGCACCGGCGTCGGCGCCCGGGGCCTCGCCGCCGGCGGCCTGCGCGGCCTGGGCGTCGGCGTACATGGCCTGGCCCAGCTTCTGCGAGACGGCGGCGACCTTCTCGGTGGCGGTGCGGATCTCGGCGGTGTCCTCGCCCTTGAGCTTCTCCTTCAGCTCGGCGACGGCGGACTCGACCTCGGTCTTCACCTCGCCGGGGACCTTGTCCTCGTTGTCCTTGAGGAACTTCTCCGTCTGGTAGACGAGCTGCTCGCCCTGGTTGCGGGACTCGGCGGCCTCGCGGCGGGCGTGGTCCTCCTCCGCGTACTTCTCGGCCTCCTGGCGCATCCGGTCGACCTCGTCCTTCGGCAGCGAGGAGCCGCCGGTGACGGTCATCTTCTGCTCCTTGCCCGTGCCCAGGTCCTTCGCGGTCACGTGCATGATGCCGTTGGCGTCGATGTCGAAGGCGACCTCGATCTGCGGGACGCCGCGGGGCGCCGGCGGCAGACCGGTCAGCTCGAACATCCCGAGCTTCTTGTTGTACGCCGCGATCTCGCGCTCGCCCTGGTAGACCTGGATCTGCACGGAGGGCTGGTTGTCCTCGGCGGTGGTGAAGATCTCCGAGCGCTTGGTCGGGATCGTCGTGTTCCGCTCGATCAGCTTGGTCATGATGCCGCCCTTGGTCTCGATGCCGAGGGACAGCGGGGTGACGTCGAGCAGCAGGACGTCCTTGACCTCGCCCTTGAGGACACCGGCCTGGAGGGCGGCGCCGATGGCGACGACCTCGTCCGGGTTGACGCCCTTGTTGGCGTCCTTGCCGCCGGTCAGCTCCTTGACCAGCTCGGCGACGGCGGGCATCCGGGTGGAGCCACCGACGAGGACGACGTGGTCGATCTCGGACAGCTGGATGCCGGCGTCCTTGATGACGTTGTGGAACGGCGTCTTGCAGCGCTCCAGCAGGTCGGCGGTCAGCTGCTGGAACTGGGCGCGGGTGAGCTTCTCGTCCAGGTGCAGCGGGCCCTCGGCGGACGCCGTGATGTAGGGCAGGTTGATGTTGGTCTCGGTGGACGAGGACAGCTCGATCTTGGCCTTCTCGGCCGCCTCTCGCAGGCGCTGGAGCGCCATCTTGTCCTTGGCCAGGTCCACGCCGTGGCCGGACTGGAACTGCTTGACCAGGTAGTCGACGACGCGCTGGTCCCAGTCGTCACCACCGAGGTTGTTGTCACCGTTGGTGGCCTTCACCTCGACGACACCGTCGCCGATCTCCAGCAGCGAGACGTCGAACGTACCGCCACCGAGGTCGAAGACCAGGATGACCTGCTCGTCCTTGTCCAGGCCGTACGCCAGCGCGGCGGCGGTCGGCTCGTTGACGATGCGCAGGACGTTGAGGCCCGCGATCTCACCGGCCTCCTTGGTGGCCTGGCGCTCGGCGTCGTTGAAGTACGCCGGGACGGTGATGACCGCGTCGGTCACCTTCTCGCCCAGGTAGGACTCGGCGTCCCGCTTCAGCTTCTGCAGCACGAAGGCGCTGATCTGCTGCGGGTTGAAGTCCTTGCCGTCCAGGTTGACCTTCCAGTCGGTGCCCATGTGGCGCTTGACCGAGCGGATGGTCCTGTCGACGTTCGTGACCGCCTGGCGCTTGGCCACCTCGCCGACCAGCACCTCACCGTTCTTGGCGAAGGCGACGACGGACGGCGTGGTCCTGGCGCCCTCGGCGTTGGTGATGACGGTGGGCTCGCCGCCCTCCAGAACGCTGACGACGGAGTTAGTCGTGCCCAGGTCGATGCCGACCGCACGTGCCATGGTGAATAACCTCCAGCTGACTTGAGTGGAACAGGCTCAAGTGTGCACGACGCCCGGCGATGGGTCAACAGAGGTGAGTCGGGCGGACTCAACTCTTATCCGTTCCTTACACGCAACGGCCCTCTGACCTGCACGTTCTCGATACTCGCGACCTGGCGAACCGGAAAAATCCCCCGGGAAAGTCCCACCACCCGGGGCTCCGCCTGCCCCGTGAGGCAGCTCGGACACACCGGCACCCGCACCCGGCCGCCACACCGGCACCCTCGCCGCCGCGCAGGCGCGGGAGCCGCGGCGGCCCGTAGACCCGTACCCGCGCCGGCCCCGCCACCCCGGCGGCCAATCCACCCGCCACCCACAGCACCGCCGGCCCGCCCACCCGGCCGGTGTCCGTCGGCACCCCCACGAGCACCGCGCCCAGCGCGGCCCCGCCGAGGACCACCACCGCACCCTGCGCGGTGAGCCCGAGCCCCCGCAGCCGGTGTGCAAGGCGGTCGGGCCCGCCGCGCGCCGGGGACCGCCCGGCCAGCCGGCGCGAAAGGAGGACCAGGACGGCGTCGGCCACCGGCACGGCGTGTCGGCGCGCACAGCACCCCGCCCCGCCGCCGGGCGCGCACCCCGCCGGACGGAGACGGCCAGCCCGGCGAGCAGGAAGCCCGTGAAGAGCGACCCGCACACGCCAAGCGCGCTCCGCGCGGGATGCCAGTTGCGCAGCGGGAACCCGGCGAGCGCGCCGGCCACCGCCCCCGTACGGCCCCGATGGGGTCAGGGTTGCCTCAGCGACGCAGATCACCGCACGTCCGACTACAGTGCGGCGAAGGATGGGGGTACTCTCAGACGGACTGAATAAGTTACCGCTTAGTAATACCGCCCCCTCGTAACCTCGCAGGCCCGAGGAGCCCCCAAATGCAACTCGCCGCGATCATCGTGTCGCTGGTCCTGATCGTGGTCGGCGTCGCACTGTTCGGCCGCGCCGTCCTGCAGATCGTCACCTACCTGCGGCTGGGCCAGCCGGTACCCGCCGGCACGCGGACCAACGACCCCGTGGACCGCACCGTCACCGTGGTCAGGGAGTTCCTCGGCCACACCCGGATGAACCGCTGGGGCATCGTCGGCGTGGCGCACTGGTTCGTCGCGGTGGGCTTCTTCTCCCTGCTGCTGACCATCGTCAACGCCGTCGGCCAGCTCTTCCAGGCCGACTGGATCCTGCCGGTCATCGGCGACTGGGCGCCGTACAACGTCTTCGTCGAGTTCATCGGCACGATGACGGTGCTCGGCATCCTGGCCCTGATCGTCATCCGGCAGTTGAGCCACCCGAGGAAGCCGGGCCGCAAGTCCCGCTTCGCGGGCTCCAACTTCGGCCAGGCGTACTTCGTCGAGGCCGTCATCCTCATCGTCGGCGTCTGCATCTTCATGCTGCACGCGCTGGAGGGCGCCCTCCACCACGTGGACGGCTACGAGGCGTCGTTCTTCATCTCGTACCCGGTCGTCTCCGCGCTCCGGGACGCCGACCTCGGCACGCTCCAGAACCTCGTCTACTTCTTCGCCGGGCTCAAGATCGCGACCTCCTTCATCTGGATGATCACGGTCGCCCTGAAGACCGACATGGGCGTGGCCTGGCACCGCTTCCTGGCCTTCCCGAACATCTGGTTCAAGCGTGACGCCAAGGGCGGCACCGCGCTCGGCCCACTGCTCCCGATGACCTCGGGCGGCAAGCCGATCGACTTCACCGACCCCGGCGACGACGACGTCTTCGGCGTCTCCCAGGTCGAGCAGTTCTCCTGGAAGGGCCTGCTGGACTTCTCCACCTGCACCGAGTGCGGCCGCTGCCAGTCGCAGTGCCCCGCCTGGAACACCGGCAAGCCCCTCTCCCCCAAGCTCCTGATCATGTCCCTGCGCGACCACGCGCACGCCAAGGCCCCCTACCTGCTGGCCGGCGGCGGCAAGACCATGGAGGGCGAGGAGAAGGCGTCCGAGGAGCAGCTGGCGGGCGTCCCCGCGGCCGCCCTCGCCGAGGCCGAGCGCCCGCTGATCGGCACCCTCGAAGAGAACGGCGTCATCGACCCCGACGTCCTGTGGTCCTGCACCACCTGCGGCGCCTGCGTCGAGCAGTGCCCCGTGGACATCGAGCACGTCGACCACATCGTCGACATGCGCCGCTACCAGGTCATGATCGAGTCGGCGTTCCCGTCCGAGGCGGGCACGATGCTCAAGAACCTGGAGAAGAAGGGCAACCCCTGGGGCCTGGCGAAGAAGCAGCGCCTGGAGTGGCTCAAGGAGCTGGACTTCGAGGTCCCGGTCGTCGGCAAGGACATCGAGGACCTCACCGAGGTCGAGTACCTGTACTGGGTCGGCTGCGCCGGCGCCCTGGAGGACCGCGCCAAGAAGACCACCAAGGCCTTCGCCGAGCTGCTGCACATCGCGGGCGTCAAGTTCGCGATCATGGGCGGCGACGAGAAGTGCACCGGTGACTCCGCCCGCCGCCTGGGCAACGAGCCCCTGTTCCAGGAGCTCGGCATGGAGAACGTCATGACCCTCAACGCCGCCTTCGGCGAGGAGATGGACGACGACGGCAAGGTCACTGAGGAGTCCCGCAAGCCCAAGTCGGCGAAGAAGATCGTCGCCACCTGCCCGCACTGCCTCAACACCCTCGGCAACGAGTACCCGCAGCTCGGCGGCGACTACGAGGTCATCCACCACACCCAGCTGCTCCAGCACCTGGTGGACGAGGGCAAGCTGGTCCCGGTCACCCCGGTCGAGGGCATCATCACCTACCACGACCCCTGCTACCTGGGCCGCCACAACAAGATCTACACGCCCCCGCGCGAGATCATCGCCGCCGTCCCGGGCGTCCGCAACGAGGAGATGCACCGGCACAAGGAGCGCGGCTTCTGCTGCGGCGCCGGCGGCGCGCGGATGTGGATGGAGGAGCGGATCGGCAAGCGCATCAACAACGAGCGCGTCGACGAGGCCCTGTCCGTCAACCCCGACATCGTCTCGACCGCCTGCCCGTTCTGCCTGGTCATGCTCACCGACTCGGTCAACGGCAAGAAGAACGACGGCAAGGCCAAGGAGTCCATCCAGGTCGTCGACGTCGCCCAGCTGCTGCTGGACTCCGTCAAGACCCCGGCCGACCCGACCGGCGCGCCGGAGCCGGAGAGCGAGCCGACGCCGGAGCCGGTGAAGTAGCCGCCCGACGCCCGCTCGACCGCTCGACCGACACCCCCGGGTCCCGACCGGACCCGGGGGTGTCGTCGCATGTCGAACACGTGCATCATTACCCGGTCGTTGACGTTCATGGTGATACGGGTCGATACGGACGAGGTGAACGGTGCGCCTGCGAAGAAGCGCCACCCTGACCGGCACAGCCGCCGCCGGCTGCCTGCTGCTGCTCGCCGCCTGCGGCCACGGCCCGGCACCCGCCGCCGAGGACGCCGCCACCCCCACCCCCGTACGCGCCCCTCATGCCCCCGCCCTGCTCCCCGTCCCGCACGGCGACGGCAGCGAGGTCCCCGACGACTTCAACGGCGACGGTCACCGCGACCTGGTCCTCGACGACCTGGTCAAGGCGGAGAGCCACACCGACGACGCGGGCATCGGCATCGTCTACGGCTCGCCGCGCGGACTGGTGCCGGGAGCCCGGCAGTTGCTGACCCCGAAGAAGCACGCGGCGCCGGTGGACGGCCAGTTGCCGGCCGTCTTCGAGACGGAGGCGAGCTGCGACCTCGACGGCGACGGTTTCACCGACCTGGTGGTCACCACCGACCCGCCCTACGACGGCCAGGGCCGCCCCCCGGTCCCCCTCCAGCTCCTCTTCGGCTCCCCCGCGGGCCCCGCCGGCCGCGCGGTCCCGCTGACCATCCCCGACCGGGCCCGCTACGGCGACGACTGGCCCGAACGCCCGGTGTGCGGCGACTTCGACGGCGACGGCGCCCAGGACCTGGTCGTGCACGCCTCGGGCGGCCGCCTCAGCCACCTGCGCGGCCCCTTCACCCGCAAGGGCACCCCGCACCGGTCCGGCGCGCCCGTCCCGTCCCCCGGCGAGGCACCGACCGGCCCCGCCGCCGACGTGAACCACGACGGGTACGACGACCTGGTCGTCCGCGCCTCCGCGGGCCCCGGCGAGGCGGCCCTCGTCCTGGGCGGCCCCGACGGCCCGACCCGCACCGGCGCCACCCTGCCCACCGGCGTCGACATCGCGCTGGGCGCCTTCGGCAAGGGCAGGGCGCTCGACGCGGCCGTGGGCGGCCCGGACGGCACCGCGCTGCGCTACGACCTGCCCACCGCGGCACCCGCCACCCTCGGCGCCCCGGGCTCGATGCTCGACGCCGCCGACTTCGACGGCGACGGCCTGAGCGACCTGGTCACCAGCGGCTCCGGCGTACGCGTCCACCCGGGCCGCGAGGCCGGCCCCACCACCCGGGCCGCGGTCACCGTGCGGCCCGCGGCGACGGGCACGACGCGGGTGCTGACGGCCGGCGACTTCGACGGCGACGGCCTCGCGGACCTGGTGGTGCGCACCTACCGGAGCGACACGAAGGACTCCGTCGAGGTCCACCGGGGCACGGCGAAGGGCCTCGTGACGGCACGGGCCGCGGTCACCTTCTCGACGTCGCAGTTCCTGACCCCGTAGGGGACCGGCGGGCGGACGCCGCGACTTTGCCGGCCGGACCTCGGGGACGCGTCGGGGAGCACCCGTAAGGGATGTCACAGCTCGGCCGCAAAGGACCCCCCGAACGGCCGGGCCCCGCACGTCACTCTCCGGGACCAGGTACGTTCGAAGGCGTGGCTGGATTCAGGATCGGACGCGGCCGGGACAACGGCGCTCCAAACGCGCGACCGCAACGCCCCCCGTACGGACAGCAGGCGCCCCAGGGACCGTCGTACGGCGGCCCCGCGGCGCCTCAGCCCCCGTACCCGCAACAGCCGTACGGGGGCGGTGCCCCCGCGCCCGGCGGCTCCCCGTGGCCCCAGGCCCACGGCGGCGGTCACCCCGGGCCGGGCGGACACCCCGGACCGGGCGGACACGGCGAGCCGGAGTACTTCGGCGACGGCGGCTACGGGCAGGGCCCCGGCGGGCACCCCCAGCAGGCCCCGTACGACCCGTACGCGGCCAACAACCCGGGCCACACCCAGGCGTTCACGGTCGACGACCCCTACCACCAGGGCGACACCTACCGCGCCGGTTCCGCCCCCGCCCCCGGCCCGGTCGGCCCCCGCCTGCACTGGAAGGACCTCCTGAAGGGCGTGATCCTCGCGCCCAACCGGACCTTCCTCCAGATGCGGGACTACGCGATGTGGGCCCCGGCGCTCATCGTGACGTTCCTCTACGGCCTGCTGGCGGTCTTCGGCTTCGACGGCGCCCGCGAGGAGGCGATCAACGCCACCCTCTCGAACGCCATCCCGATCGTCCTGACCACGGCGGTCGCGCTGGTGCTGAGCGCCTTCGTCCTGGGCGTGGTCACCCACACCCTGGCCCGCCAGCTCGGCGGCGACGGCGCCTGGCAGCCGACGGTCGGCCTCTCCATGCTCGTCATGTCCCTCACGGACGCCCCGCGCCTGGTCGTCGCGATGTTCGCGGGCGGCGACGCGCCCTTCGTCCAGATCCTCGGCTGGGCCACCTGGGTCGCGGCCGGCGCCCTGCTGACCCTGATGGTCAGCCGCTCCCACGACCTGCCCTGGCCCAAGGCGCTCGGCGCCTCGGCGATCCAGCTGATCGCCCTGCTGTCGATCGTGAAGCTCGGCACGTTCTAGCCGTCGGCCTACGAAGGGGCCCCGGCGTGCGCGTCACGCCGGGGCCCCTTCGCGTCGCCACCGCCCCGCGGCTCAGGCGTCGAGCACCTGCCCCTGCCGCCGCACGACCGGGGGCTGCACGCTCCACGGGAAGTTGATCCACTCGTCGGTCCGCTTCCACACGTACTCGCACTGGACGAGGGAGTGCGACTTCTCGTAGATCACCGCGCTGCGGACCTCGGCGACCGTGTCGAGGCAGAAGTCCCGCACCAGCTTGAGCGTCTTGCCGGTGTCGGCGACGTCGTCGGTGATCAGGACCTTCTTGTCGGAGAAGTCGATGACGTTGGGGACCGGCGCGAGCATGACGGGCATGTCGAGCGTGGTCCCGACCCCGGTGTAGAACTCCACGTTCACGAGGTGGATGTTCTTGCAGTCGAGCGCGTACGCCAGGCCGCCGGCGACGAAGACGCCGCCGCGGGCGATGGACAGCACTATGTCCGGCTCGTACCCGTCGTCGGCGACGGCCTGCGCGAGTTCGCGCACGGCGACGCCGAACTGCTCGTAGGTCAGATTCTCCCGAACATCACTCATGCGCGCGTCCTGCTCATCACTGGGTTCATACCTGGGTCCGATGGAAGTTGAGGAAGGAGCGGGAGGCGGTCGGCCCGCGCTGCCCCTGGTAACGGGACCCGTAGCGCTCGCTCCCGTACGGGTGCTCGGCCGGCGAGGTGAGCCGGAACATGCACAGCTGCCCGATCTTCATCCCCGGCCACAGCTTGATCGGCAGGGTCGCGAGATTGCTCAGCTCCAGCGTCACGTGCCCCGAGAAGCCCGGGTCGATGAACCCGGCGGTGGAGTGCGTGACGAGCCCGAGCCGCCCGAGCGAACTCTTCCCCTCGAGCCGCGAGGCGAGGTCGTCCGGCAGCGTGATGACCTCGTACGTACTGGCCAGCACGAACTCGCCGGGGTGCAGGATGAACGGCTCGTCGCCCTCCGGCTCCACGAGCCGGGTCAGATCCGCCTGCTCGACGGAGGGGTCGATGTGCGGGTACCGGTGATTCTCGAACACCCGGAAGTAGCGGTCGAGACGCACGTCGATGCTCGACGGCTGCACCATGGAGTCGTCGAAGGGCTCGATGCGGACCCGTCCGGCGTCGATCTCGGCCCGGATGTCCTTGTCTGAGAGAAGCACGCACCGAGGATACGCAAGGCGCGCGGAGCAGCGACAACCGCCGCCGCGCCGCGCGCCCGATCCCGCTCTGTGTCCGTGCCTACCGCTTCTCCGCACCCACCGGCACGGCACTCCGCAGCCGCGCACACCGCGGACATCGGACGAGCCGACCGGGGCCGAGTCGATCGGCCTGCTGCATCGGGAACGAGGTGGCGGTGAACACGTGCCCATCGGCACAGCGGACGACGGTGCGCTCCATCAAGTCCTTCAAGTCCCTTCCCCAAGAGCCGCGTCTGGCTTACTACCTTGACGACAAAAGCCACAGTACGGGATGAAAGAGACGACTCTCCAGGCGGCACTCCGCCCGCTCGCGCACCCTCTCCGGGGCCCCCACCGTACGCCCCGACTCAGAGCCCCCGCAGCCTCCTCCCCACCCCCGAAACGACCACCGGCCCCACGGCGCGAACACCGGGGGCCAGGCATGGGGTAGAGTGAGCGAGCGTCCAGGCACCGACCTCGGTCGGCGTCTTACGCGGGTGTAGTTTAATGGTAGAACATCAGCTTCCCAAGCTGAGAGCGCGAGTTCGATTCTCGTCACCCGCTCCATTTTTGAACCCCCAGGTCATCGACCCGGGGGTTTTTTGCGGTCCAGAGCAGGGGCCGCCCTGCAGCAAGATTGGCATCGCAACGCTCGCAGGAGCCTCGGCCGGGAGAGCCGCCATCGGGACATCTGGATCGGCCAGCCGTTCGCACCCCACGACCCGCGCCACATCGACTACATCCAGAAGTGACCGCCGTCAGCTTGCGGCAACTGTTGCTCCAACTGCCATCAGCACAGCCATTCACAAGGGATGATTCGACTCACAGCAGCACCGTTCCAGGGGGGATCATGAGTACCAACATCACGCCGCCGCCGATGCCGGCTCTGCCGCCGCAGCCCGGCAAGAAGAGCCACACCCACGCCTACATCATCGGCGGGGCGGCCATCATCGCCGCCGCCATCGTCGCCACAGGGATCGCCGTCTCCGGCAGTGGCAACGACGCGGCACAGCCGCGGCCCACCGTCACGGTGACCGAAACCGTCGAGATGGAGACCGCAGGCGAGGGGGAGGCAGCGGCAGCAACGGACCAGACCACAGACGCCAACGTCGGTGAGGTGGCTCGAAACGGCGGAGCGGTCGTCAAGGTCACCAAAGTGACGGAGACGGACACCATCGTGCTCGCCGGGGCTCGCAAATCTGCAGGCGCCGATGCCAAATACGTCGTCCTCAAGACCGTCGTCAGTAACGAGGGAAAGGCCAGCATGGACCTGACCTGCTCGCTGCCGATCGTCAATGCACTAATCGATGAACAAGACCGCCGCTTCGACACGATCGAAGATCTTTACGAAGTCGCCGACAACCCGGAATGCAATGCACAGTTGCAGCCCGGATTCGACGACGAGATGCAATTCGTCTATCGCATTCCCGCAGACGCGGTGGCCACAACATGGGAGTTTTCCGAGTACAACCTCGAGAACGAAGTGACACCCACCCTGGTCGACCTGACCTGACTTGACCAGCCGTCCTTGCGCCCCCGCCCCTCGCCCAGGAGGGTCGGGGGCTTCGCCGTGCTGCCAGCGCGTGCCAGTACGGGCACGGCAAGGGTGGAGTACACATCGTTACGTGATCCACTGCCCACTCACTCGATACGGGAGGTGGTCACGTCCGTCCTTGCCGCAGGTGGCGGGAAGCGGCGAGACAGGAGGACAGCCACGTCGCCTCCTCGCGGTTGATGATCAGGTCGGCGACGGTGATCATTCCGTCCATCGGACCGTCGAACCGTATGGAGTGGTCGCCGACGAGGTACATCTCCCAGTCCGTGTCGCTGTGCCAGAGCCGGGCGTTCTTCTCGCCCCGACGCTGGGCGAACACGAGTTCCTCTCCGTACTCGTTCATGAAGTATCCGACGTAGTCCTCGTCGGTGATCTCACCGCCGCACAAGCGGGCCAGGAGTGGTTCGATCGCGGGCGGCTCGTCGGTCATGCTGCGGACTCCTCGTCCGAGTCGGGGCCTGTGTCCTGCCGTGCCGATGACAGAGCCAGCATGCGGGAGGCTGAATCCAGCAGGGTCTCGTATGTGATCACTTCTATGCGCGCCTGGTGTGTGTTGTAGGTCCGCAGCGTCTCCGCGATCTCCTGGGAGGTGACGTCCCCGGTCACGTACCGCGGGTGTCCGATGACGACCGTCGCCGACGCCCGGCGGGTGTCGACTCCGTGCTCGGCCAGGATGCTCGGGCGGTTCTCGTCCATGGTCCGGAGGTAGTTCTGCGCCTGGGAGACCGCGTGGTGCGCCGGGGCACCCAACATGAGGTGGCGGGAGCGTCGTATGACCAGGTCCTTGATGTTGGCGCGCTTGAGCTCCACCACGTGCAGGGAGCCGTCGCCGCGCAGAAGCGGGATGTCGAGGATGGCGTCCGGGGTGTACTGCCGGCGTGCCAGCTCGGCCACGTAGGCCCCGCCGAAGATCCATTCCTGGTTCTTCAGACAGCCATGGAGGGCACTCTCGGCGCTGTCCGGGTCGTCCACCGCGGTACGCAGGGCCGCCAGGCCGACCTGTCTGGCCCGCAGTTCGAGCAACTGGGCGAGCATGCCGGCGTCGGCGTCTGCCAGGACGTCGCTCATCATCCGGGCGGCCTCGGCGGAGGCGGGCCGGGGCAGGTTGCGGAGGACCATTTCCATGTGTCCGTATTTCTGGAGTCGCCTCGCCTCCTTGGTGGAGAGACGGATGCCGCCCTCGCCGTCCCCGAGGCCCAGGTAGTCGACGGACTGAGCTATGCCGCGAAAAAGGTCACGGGCGTCGGCGGCGCTTGCGTCGGGCTTGTCACGGCACAGGACGTCAAGGGCGGCGACCGCCCTGTCCGCACCCAATGCGGCCATCCTGCGCATGTGTTTCTCGCTGCGCTCTCGGGCTTCGTCGTCGTAGTAGTTCTCAAGGATGTCAAGGAACAGTTCGCCTCCGGCATAGGCGGCGAAGCGCTGAAAGCGCTGGGCGAGCGGGAAGTCGCCCTGGAGGATGGCCTCTTGGGCCACATCCTCCAAGGCGTTCACCAGCGGCCTACCCCTGCCGTACGTCCCACCGAGGCCGCCCATGATGTGCAGCACCGCGTCGACGCGCTCCCGGACGCGCGGGTCATCAGTCAGTTCCCGTGCCGTCTGGACCAGTCGCCGGAGCGTGAAGCTGGAACGAAATGTCGTCACGGGGACACACTAGAGCTGGCCGCTGACAACCACGCGGCAGCAGTCTCTGCGCACGCGCGTAAGCGTTCCCCGACTGGTCGTCCGACCGAGTCCGGCTCGACACCGTGCCCGTCCCAGTACGCACTCTGCCCATCAGTCTTCGCACCCCGTGCCCATAGCGTGCCCGTAAGAGGGGACTACCACGGTCAACAGCGGTGCGGTCCGACCCGCACGATCGCCCGAGCAAATGCCATCTGCGCAAGTCATAGCCATAAGGATGGGGCGAGCGCCGTCGCTTCCCAAGCTGAGAGCGCGAGTTCGGTTCTCGTCACCCGCTCCATGAAGAAGGCCCAGGTCGACATGGTGGGGCCTTGGGCGCCCAGGTCGAGGCTGACCTCGCCGGCTGCCATGCAGGCCCCCAGCTACGAACATCCTTCGGCGCTTACTCAGCAGCCCAGGGGGACCGGTGGGTGGCGATCGCCCTCCGCGCCATCTCACCAGCACTCAGCTCCGCCGCTTCAAACGAAGCCTGGGAGTGACTGTATGAGGGCCGCATTCGCACCCGCAGAGCACGCCTCCAGATGCATCCCTGCACGGTCTCAGTAACCCCCACCAACACCCGCATCACCTGGACGAAACGACCAGTCCTCTTCCTGCCGCTCGCGTACCGCCAGACGACGGAACTCCCAGCGTGCACGTACGACTTCAGGCCTCAGCAGACGGACTTTCTCGGCTGGTTCAAGGCGGCTCGCTCCGCTCACCGCGCGCGGCCGAGCAGAATCCCATGAGTCAAGTGCCGCACGTAGGCCGGTCGAGGCTAGAACGATGCCTCTGGCGGGGGATCAGTCGGCACCGGGATGGAGGGGGCGTCGTTGCCGACCGCGGACCTGGCCTGAGGTAGCTGCGCTCAAGACGAAGCTCAAACTGTCCTCAAATCCACGTAGTTCCCCGCGCCCCTCCCTGATAATTACGCTCCCAACCATGGAGCTCCCGGGAAGGGCCAATGGAATTGCTGTATAAATTCTTCGCATCCATTGAGGCCGGTGTGACACAACCTTGGTTTGCCGTTCCTTTGAAGATCGCTACCGTTGCCGTCATGCTGCTCGGCGCGCTCACAGTCGCCCGGTTCCTGGCCGTCAAATTCTGGGTGGACGTGAGCATGCGCGTCGAGCGGCGCATTCGGTACTCAAACCTCCTGGAATCTGCCAGTAAGATCGGTGTTCGCGTAGGGGCTCCTCGCTGGCGAAGTAATCTCCCACGCTCGTGGGCAAATCTGAAGCGGAGGAGCCCAATGTGGCTCCTCCGCTATTTGATGGTACGCCGCCTTGTCAGGCAAGTATCCGTGAAGCAGCTCAAAAGGATGACGAAGAGGAGGAACACTGTAGAGCAGTTGTCAAGAACACCAAAGAGAGTCGTCGAGTTGGCCTCTCGGCGATCTTTGGTGCTCCTCGCGTCGAGCATAGTGGTGTACCAGTATGAGCGCCCGGGGATGACGAGGGGGGATCTCCAGATGATTGCAGATGGAATCCCTCAAATCGCAGAGCAGAGGACATGGGTGCCGATCCTGGTTCTGACCGTCGGAGTCATCGCATTCACCCGAAGCGGAAATTTGATCGACAGGATCAGGGCGAGGGACGAGGCGGCAAAGGACGTGAACCGCATGCTTGCCGAACTCCTTGCCAAGCTCTCTGAATTGGATGTCGCACTGCAGGAGGTGCACGAGAACATAAATTCGTATCGTTCTGCTTACCTTGACGTCGCATCCGGAGCGGCGGAGTCGGGGCGCGCATGGTCTCCAGGGTTCGGGTTCGAAAGGAATCGCTACGGGCTCAGGGTAAGCCTCTACGGCAGAAAATCATTGGAAACCCTCCTTGAGGAGCCAGAATTCCAGAGACTGCAGTGCGCCCTAGACGCAGTGGCTGATCATTTGACGGACATACGAGACAAAGGGATATCTTCGGTAGCTCTCAGGATCCTTTCTCCAGTCTGGGAGGAGCTTTACGAATGCAGGCTCCAGTCGCACCTTTATCACTCCGCGAGTCACCACACCGTAGGAATCAAAAATTCGATGCTCGGATTGGGGTGGATGAAGGGACGTCTCGAAACTAAGGAACGCCACTTCGACCCCCTCGCAAAGAGGGACGAGCGCGATGACGATAAGCTCGACTCGATGCTCGTCGAGGAGTCGTACCATCTGGATGAGCTGATCCTGCAGAGCAGGTTGGCGCACTATCAGTTGCAGAAGATCGAAAGATTCCTCCTCAAGCGTCTACACGGCACATCGCTAACGAAACTGGTCAGCGCTGTAGGGCATAAGTAACCAGGTGGGGCGGGGAGCGGCGGGAAGCGTGACGCCGAAATCGAGGGCCGCTAGGCCACTCCCCCGCAGGTCAGGGCAGGCCCCTCGGCGGCCGCCCACCGTTGTCCCTCCGGTGGCGATGACCGACCGTCACGCTGTCTTTACGCGGTGGGGAGTAGGCTGAGGGGACCGAGGGCATCAGGCGCGCTGGCGGCGGACCGGCTCCACCCTTGGATTTCGACGGAGTTCCTTACGCGGGGCGGCGCCCCATGCACTCCGTTTCTGCCCGCCGACTCTCTTCCCACGGGTTCTCGGTGATCGTCGTCGGCGACCTCCGGTGTCGCCGCCTTCACCGGCGCGGGCGGGCCGTCAACCGCCGTGCCCTTCGTGCTCGACGCCGTCAGAGAGAACTCACGTGATCACCGCAGCTCCGGACGCACCGTCCGCCCTCCCCCTACCCCTGTCCCCGGTCCGCCTGCGCCTCGCGCCACGCGGCGTGCTGCCCCGCCGGAACGACGGAGTGTGGTGGCCGCGCTCCCGCGACCTTCTGACGGAGCTCCCGGAGTTGCTCGCCGTGCTGCCGAGCGCGTGGGGCGACATCGCCGGCGTCACCGTGGACGCCGCGGCCTGGTCGGCGGCACCGGGGCGCAT
Source organism: Streptomyces sp. NPDC102490 (assembly GCF_044765285.1). Classification (NCBI taxonomy): domain Bacteria; kingdom Bacillati; phylum Actinomycetota; class Actinomycetes; order Kitasatosporales; family Streptomycetaceae; genus Streptomyces; species Streptomyces sp. NPDC102490. The sequence goes on along the minus strand of NZ_JBIWJU010000002.1, from coordinate 409,462 downwards.
GTTCGTCGCCCAGCAGGTCGTGCGCCTGAACAAGGCCCCCGCCTCGCCGCGCACTCTGGACAGGGTCACCCTGCTCTCCCCCGGTCTCGGCCGTTGGGATCTGGTGGTGGTCCCGCCGGACGCGACCGAGGAGGCCGCCGCCCTCCTCATGGCCACCGCACTCGAAGACCGCGTGCCCGGCACCGGCGGAGACGTCCGGACTCCGTCCCCGACGGCGGCGACGGACCCTCGCGGCGGTGTGGGAGTTACGGGGCCGGGAACCCGCGCCCCGCGGTGGTAGGTGCCCCCGCAGGGCGGGTCCGTGTACGCAGCCGTCTCGCTCGCCAGTCCGCGTCATCCGCCCGCCTCTCAAGGGAGCTTCCCCCTCATGACCATGGCCGCCTCCTCCGCCACGCGTTCCGACAACCCCGGCAGCGACTTCGCCCGGCTGTCGAAGAAGGTCGCGGAGGCTGGTCTGATGAGACGCCGCCCCGGCTACTACACGTTACGGATCACCGCCGTGGCCGGGCTCTACGCCGCCGGATGGGCCGCCTTCGTCTTCGTCGGCGCCTCCTGGTGGACGCTGGCGGTGGCCGCCTTCCTGGCCGTCATGTACGGCCAAGTCGCGCTGGTCGCCCATGACATGGCCCACCGGCAGGTGTTCCGCCGCCGCCGGGCCAGTGAAGTGTCCGGCCGGATCGCCGGCGCGTCGATCGGCATGAGTTACGGCTGGTGGCAGGACAAGCACACGCGTCATCACGCCAACCCCAACACCGAGGACCTCGACCCCGACATCGGCCCCGACGTGCTCGTCTGGTCCCAGGACCAGGCGCGCGCGGCCACCGGCCTCCCCCGCCTGGTCGGCCGCTGGCAGGCGTTTCTGTTCTTCCCGCTGCTCACGCTGGAGGGCTTCAACCTGCACGTGGCGAGCGGCAGGGCGGTCGCCGACCGCCGGCTCAAGCACCGCGTGCTCGACGGCGGCCTGCTGTTCGCGCACTGCGCGGTCTACCTGACCGCCCTGTTCTGGGTGCTGCCGCCGGGCATGGCGTTCGCGTTCCTCGCCGTCCACCAGTGCCTGTTCGGCGTCTACCTGGGTTCCGCCTTCGCGCCCAACCACAAGGGGATGCCGATCCTGTCGGCCGACGACCGCCCCGACTTCCTCCGCCGCCAGGTGCTCACCTCGCGCAATGTCAACGGAGGCCGGTTCACCGACCTGGCGCTCGGCGGTCTGAACCACCAGATCGAGCACCATCTCTTCCCGAGCATGCCGAGCCCCAACCTGCGCAAGGCCCGCGCCATCGTCCGGCGGTACTGCGGGGAACAGGGCGTCGACTACGCGGAGACGGGGTTGGTCGCCTCGTACCGGCTGGCGCTCGCCAGCCTCCACGACGCCGGCGCACCGCTCCGGCGGGCCCGCGCCCGCGCCTAGGGACCGCGGACCGCGCCTAGGGGCCGTGCGACGCCGTGCCCGTGGGGACGGCCGTCGCCGGTACGGCCCGCCGGGGTTCGGGGCCGTACCGGCTTCGGGGTGGTTACCGGGTGAAGGTGAAGTACTTCCAGGAGCCGTGCGTCGTGGAGTTGATCGTGTCGCCGGAGGAGCCGTTGACGTACGACGAGCGCATGCGGGCGCGGATGCCGGACTCGCCGGGGGCCTCCAGGCGTACGGACGACTTGCCGCTGGTGCCCAGGGCGAAGTACTGGGAGCCGGAGTCGCGCCAGGCGCCCTGGTAGTAGACCTGGAGCTGGAAGCGCTGCTTGCGGCCCTTGTAGTAGTTCATGGTGGTGGTGAAGACCGGGTCGGTCTTCTTGTGGAAGTAGTAGTACGTCGTGGAGCCGATCCGGCCCGTCTTGTAGTGCTTGGAGACGGCGGTGGAGACCTTGACCCGGGCGTACTCCGTGGACTTCACGGTCTTCGAGGCGTAGCGGGCGTCGCCGGTGAAGACCGCGGAGACGGTGGTGTCGCGGGTGAGGGTGACGGTGGCCGACAGGTTGCCCTTGGAGTTGACCTTGGCCGTCCTGAGCAGCTTCTTCGGCTTGTCGGTGCCGAAGGGGTCCGTGTAGAGCGAGACGGTCCGGTTCTTGTACGTCGTGCCGAGGTGCGCGGTGAAGGTGACCTTCTTGCCGTACGCGTACACCTTGCCGTTGTTGTTCAGGCTGAGCACGGCCGCCTTGCGCGAGACGGCCACCGCGTCCGAGCCGGAGGCCGGGGCGTGCGTGGCGTCTCCCGCGTAGGAGACCTTGTAGGTGACCTTGCCGCCGGCGGGCGGGGTGTCCGTGAAGGAGAAGCTGCCGTCCGCCTTGGTCCGGACGGCGGGCAGCGCCTTGCCCTTCGGCGAGTCGACGTCGGTACGGGTCACCTTCAGGGCGGTGCCGGCGGCCAGGGGCTTCCTGGCGGTCAGCTTGCCGGTGACGGTGAGCTTCTTGGCCCGTTCCGACGTGGCCGGGGCCGCCACCTTGAGGGTGGGCAGTTCCTTGGTGGGGTCGGTCAGGGCCCGCAGGGTGTAGGTGTCGTAGGTGTTCACGGAGACGGCGAAGACGCGGCTCGAGTCCGGCGCCCAGGCGAGCGCTCCGTCCACGAGGGTGTCGGCGCCGCTGCTGTTGCCGGTGTTGGGGAAGTCGTACTCCCGCACGGGCGTCCTGTCGCCGGGCCGGTGGACGTGGACGTCGGGCTCGTACCAGGAGAAGCTGCCTCCCGCGACGCTGCCGTCCGGCGCGACCCGCACGGCGTTCGGGTAGGCGTCGATGGGGTAGCCCGGCTGCTCGGTGAGGTCGTTCGTCGCGTAGGAGCCGAGGCCGTAGCCGTTCTGCGGGGCGCCCCACGAGGTGAGGACCCGCTTGCCGTCGGGCGTCAGGTCCAGCTGCTTCACGGCCGTGTCCATGGCGCCCTTGACCCGCAGCGCGGCCCCGTCCGCCGAGACGTCGTAGACGGCGAGGTCGCCGCCGTTGCCGGCCACCAGGACGCCCGGGACCGCCGGGTCCGACGCCAGGAACATCCCGAAGGCGCCGGAGAAGCCGACGTCGCCGCGCTGGGCGAGGTGGACGACGGGTTCCGGGCCAAAGGTGTCCAGCGAGCCGAAGTCCGTCCCGTGGGCGAACCAGATCCGCCCGTCCACCACCTCCAGGTCGCCGGGGGCCGCGCCCACCGGGTAACTCGCGGTCTGGGTGTACGTGCTGGTGGCCACCGAGACGATCCGGTTACCGCCCTTCACGGCCGCGTACAGCTGCCCGGAGTCGGCGGACAGCGCCAGGCCGGTGACTCCGGACAGGCCGGTCAGCGTCGCCTTCACGGTGCCGCTGTAGTCGGTGACGACGATCTTGCCGCCGGTCGGGTCGGAGACGTAGACCCGCTGGTGGGCGCCGTCCACGACCATGTCGCCGACCGACTTCACCGGAAGGACCTTCGCCGAGTCGGCGGATGCCGGACCCGCCACGCCCCCCACCAGGGCGGCGGAACTGAGGACGACCGCGAGTGCCGTCGCGGTCGCGATGCTGCGCGTGCGCACAGTGATGTGAACCCCCACAGATGAATGCCCGGTTCGCACCGGGCGAGAACGAAGGGCCGCGCGTCCCCCTCACCCGACGACGGGTGGTCGCGCGCTGCCGAAGCGCAGCGTATGACATGTGAGGGACAAGTGAAGACAGCGAGGCCGGGCGCGGGGGCCGGGCGTGGGACAGGCGCCTGCAAAGAAGTCGCGCGCCGCTGTCGATCCGGTCGCCTCCCGTTCGACATCGTGATGAAGGACGCAACGACCGGAACCGACCGAACCCGTAGAGGGGAACGCATGGAACAGCTGCTGCGCGTGCAGAACTTCACCGTCTCGAGCGACGGCGTCGCCGCCGGCGAGGACCAGAGCCTGGAGCGGCCCTTCGGCCACGCCGTCGACCCGGCGCGGCTCATGGCCTGGGCCGGCGCCACGGCGAGCTGGCCCAACCGCACCGAGCCGGGCGGGAGCCGGGGCCTCGACGACTACTTCACCCGGGACTTCAGCCACCACATCGGCGCCGAGATCATGGGCCGCAACAAGTTCGGGCCCCAGCGCGGCCCGTGGCAGGACCACGACTGGCGCGGCTGGTGGGGTGACGAGCCGCCGTTCCACACGCCGGTGTTCGTCCTGACCCATCACCCGCGTCCGTCGTTCACGCTCTCCGACACCACGTTCCACTTCGTGGACGGCGACCCCGCCTCCGTGCTCGCGCGGGCGCGGGAGGCCGCACAGGGCAAGGACGTCCGGCTCGGCGGCGGCGTGTCCACCATCCGGGAGTTCCTCGACGCCGACCTCGTCGACACCCTGCACGTGGTGGTCTCGCCGGTGACGATGGGGACCGGGCTGCGCCTGTGGGACTCGCCCGAGGAGCTGCTGGACCGCTTCCACCGGGAGGTCGTGCCCAGCCCGAGCGGCGTGACGCACCACATCTTCTGGCGCAAGTGACCGGAACCGCCGTGCGCGGTGCGCGCGTCGGCGGTCCGCGACGTGGTCTTCGGCCGGGTTGTCCGCGAACTCCCCCGGGATTGTCCGCGATCCGTAACGACGGGATCCCGCGGCCCTGTTCCTCCGTCCTGTCCTGTGGTCCCCGGCGTGCTCGGGGACCGGCGGCGAGGGACTACGCGAAGGCGGGGCGGCGGACATGGCGCGGCACGGTGGTGGACGGGGCTGGTACGGCAAGGTGGTCGGGGCGGCGCTCGGTGTGACGATGCTCGCCGTCGGTGCCTCGGTGTGGACCGCGCAGGCCGACTCCGCCGGGGGCGGTCCGGCGCCGCAGGCGTCCGCGTCGGCTGCCCCGGGCGGTGCCGCCGAGCCGGTCGACGCCGGCATCGCGCACGCCTCGGACGCCGGGCCGCGCGGCGTGAACATCACCATCGACGACGGTCCCGACCCGGCGTGGACGCCCCAGGTGCTGGATCTGCTGGACGAGTACGGGGCGAAGGCCACCTTCTGCATGACGGGCGTTCAGGCGCAGGCCCACCCGGACCTGGTGAAGGACGTGGTCGCCGCCGGGCACCGGCTGTGCGACCACTCGGTGTCGCACGACACCGGCATGGACCAGAAGCCCGAGTCCTACCAGTCCCAGGAGATCCTGGACGCCGAACGCATGATCATCAAGGCGTCCGGGGGTGTCCGGCCGATGTACTACCGGGCCCCCGGCGGGGCGTTCACCCCCTACAGCCGCAAGCTCGCCGCCTCCCACGGCATGCGCCCGCTGGGCTGGAACGTGGACACCAAGGACTTCGAGCGGCCGGGCACGGACGCCATCGTCACCACCGTCCAGCGGGAGCTGGCCAACGGTCCGACGATCCTCTTCCACGACGCCGGGGGCGACCGCACCCAGACCGTCGAGGCCCTGCGGCAGGTCCTGCCCTGGCTGAAGGAGCAGGGCCACACCTTCGGGTTCCCGGTGCGCTGAGCGCGGCGGCCGCTCAGCCCGTCGTCGCCGGCTGCACAGCGGGCGCGGTGACCGGGCGGCGGCGGGTCGGCATGCCGAGGGTCGGGTGGGCGACGCCCCAGGCCGCGGACCTGCAGACGAGTTCCTTGTAGAGGGCGGCGAGCCGTCCGGTCAGGGCCCCGCGCACGGCGCGGTCGTCGGCGGTGACGTACTGGATCAGGCCCTGGCCGCGGCCCAGCGAGACGCACTGGTTGAAGTAGCGCGGCGTCACGTTCGGCAGCTTGCCGCCGGTCAGCCGGGCCGCGATGGCGTCGGCGGCCTGCCAGGCGGTGGGGACGCCCGAGGCGCACGACATCCGCAGCGGCCTGCCGCCGGGGCCCGCCGCGAGCGCCGCGTCGCCGACCGCGTACACGTCCGGGTGGGACACCGAGCGCATGGTCGCGTCGACCACGATCCGGCCGGTGTCGTCGACCTCCAGCGTGCTGGCCCGGGCCAGGGGGTGGACGGCGAATCCGGTGGTCCACACCGTCACGTCGGCCGGTACGGACGTGCCGTCGGCGGTGACGACGTGGTCCGCGGCCACGGCCGTGACGGGGGTGTTCTCGTACGCCGTGACGCCGAGGGCGGCGAAGACCTTCCGCAGGTGGCGGCGGCCCCGGGGGGAGAGCCAGTCGCCGAGGCCGCCGCTCGCCGTGAGCGACACGTCCAGGTCCGGGCGGGCCTCGGCGATCTCGGACGCGGCCTCCAGGCCGGTGAGCCCGCCGCCGACCACGACCACGGACCGCCCCGCCTCCAGCCCCGCCAGGCGGTCGCGCAGCCGGAGCGCGCCCGGGCGGCCGGCGATCTCGTGGGTGTGCTCCACGACGCCGGGGACGTCCTGCGGGTTCCAGGCGCTGCCGAGGGCGTAGACGAGGGTGTCGTACGCGAGTTCACCGGCGCCGTCCGGACCGGTGACGGAGACGGTCTTGCGGTCGGCGTCCACGCCGGTGACCCGCGCGATCCGCACGTCGACCCCGGTGCCGGCGAACATCGCGTCCAGCGGCCGGGTCCCGAGGTCCTGGCCGACGGCGAGCTGGTGCATCCGGACCCGTTCGACGAAGTGGGGCTCGGCGTTGACGAGGGTGATGGCCGCGTCCTCGCTCCGCAGCCGCCGGGCGAGACGGCCGGCGGCGACGGCTCCGGCGTATCCGGCGCCCAGGACGACGATGCGGTGCCGCGGGGTGTGCTGCATGACGTACTCCCTTGTCTGCGGCCGCTGAGGGCTCTCTCCAGCGGGACTCGCCCCTTGAACCGGGCAGCCCGCCGATTCCTGACAGGGGTGGGGAGTGACGCGCGTCACATTCCGGTCAGAAGGCCCGGATCAGGGGTTCTCCGTGGTCCGTGGCCGCCCACCGGCGGGTGGCGCGTTCGAGCTTGTCGGGGTTGACCTGGTTGCGGAAGCCCGCGAGCCCCTCGGGCGTGACCTCCAGGCACATGATCCCGATGACCCGGCCGTCCACGACGGCCACCACGGCGGGGTCGCCGTTGGCGGTGACGGCGTGGATCTCGGCGGGACCGCCGGTCAGGGCGCGCTTGGCCTTGCCGGGCTTGAACAGGCCCCGCAGGAACGTCGCCACGGCGCGGGCGCCCTCGAACGCCTTGGCGCGGGCGGGGACCTTTCCGCCGCCGTCGCCGATCGACACGGCGTCCTGGGTGAGCAGCCGGACCAGTGGTTCGGTCCGGCCGCTGGTGGCCGCCGCGAGGAACTCGTCGACGATCCGCCGGGCCGCGGCCTCGTCGACCTCGGTGCGGGCCGTGCCCCGGGCGACGTGCTTCCTGGCCCGGTGCAGGGTCTGCTGGCTGGCGTCCTGCGTGATGTCGAGGATCTCGGCGATCTCCCGGTGCGGGTACCCGAACGCCTCGCGCAGGACGTACACCGCCCGCTCGGCCGGTGAGAGCCGCTCCAGCAGGGCGAGGACCGCCAGGGAGACCGACTCGCGCTGCTCGGCCGTCTCCGCCGGGCCGAGCATGGGGTCCCCGGCGAGCAGCGGCTCGGGCAGCCACTGGCCCACGTAGGTCTCCCGGCGGGCGCGGGCCGAGGTGAGCTGGTTGAGGCACAGGTTGGTGAGGACCTTGGTCAGCCAGGCCTCCGGGACCTCGACGCGCTCGACGTCGGCCGCCTGCCAGCGCAGGAAGGTCTCCTGCACGGCGTCCTCCGCCTCGCTCGCGGAGCCGAGGAGGCGGTAGGCGATGGCCTCCAGACGGGGCCTGGAGGCCTCGAACCGTTCCACGTCGCGCACGGTCAGGACCATGGCCCGGATTGTAACCGCGCCTCAGCGCCCGGCCGTCGGGGCCACCAGGTCCCCGAGCGCGATGTTCAGTTCCAGCACGTTCACCCGCGGTTCGCCGATGAAGCCGAGGGTGCGGGAGGCGGTGTGCTCGTCGACGAGCCGCTGGACGCGCTCGGCGGGCAGGCCGTTCTTCTCGGCGACCCGGTGCACCTGGAGGTCGGCGTACCGCGGGGAGATGTCCGGGTCGAGGCCCGACCCGGAGGAGGTGACGGCGTCCGCGGGCACGTCCTCGGGCCGCACGGGGTGGCCGGGCACGGAGTTGTCCCTCACCACGGCGGCCTTGGCCTCCTCCACCCAGCGGACCAGCTCCGGGTTGTCGGCGGAGCGGTTGGTGGCCCCGGACAGGATGAGGTCGTACTGGGTGTTGACGCTGTTGGTGCCGAGGCCGTTGGCCGGGCGGCCCTGGAACCACCTCAGGTCCGGCTCCGGGGTCTCCTGGCCGTCCTTGAGGGGCAGGTTGTACTGCTGGCCGATCAGGGACGAGCCGACGACCTTGCCGTCCGCCTTGATCTCGGAGCCGTTCGCCTTTCCGGGGAACAGCGCCTGGGCGACGCCGGTGACGACGAGCGGGTAGACGATGCCGGTGACCACGGTCAGGACGAGCAGGGCGCGCAGGCCCGCCGCGAGCAGCCGGGCGGCGTTGGTCAGCGAAGTGTTCATGTCGGTCAGCCGATCCCGGGAACGAACGAGACGATCAGGTCGATGAGTTTGATGCCGATGAACGGGGCGATCAGGCCGCCAAGGCCGTAGACGGCGAGGTTGCGGCGCAGCATCCGGTCGGCGCTCATGGGCCGGTAGCGCACGCCCTTCAGCGCGAGCGGCACCAGGACGACGATGATCAGCGCGTTGAAGACCACCGCGGACAGGATCGCGGAGGACGGGGAGGACAGGCCCATGATGTTGAGCTTGTCCAGGCCCGGATGGACGGCCGCGAAGAGCGCCGGGATGATCGCGAAGTACTTGGCGACGTCGTTGGCGATGGAGAACGTCGTGAGCGCCCCGCGGGTGATCAGCAGCTGCTTGCCGATCTCGACGATCTCGATGAGCTTGGTCGGGTCGGAATCCAGGTCGACCATGTTGCCGGCCTCCTTGGCGGCCGACGTGCCGGTGTTCATGGCCACGCCGACGTCCGCCTGGGCCAGCGCGGGGGCGTCGTTGGTGCCGTCGCCGGTCATCGCGACCAGCTTGCCGCCGGCCTGCTCCCGCTTGATCAGCGCCATCTTGTCCTCGGGCGTGGCCTCGGCGAGGAAGTCGTCGACGCCCGCCTCGTCCGCGATCGCCTTGGCGGTCAGCGGGTTGTCGCCCGTGATCATGACGGTCTTGATGCCCATGCGGCGCAGCTCGTCGAACCGTTCCCGCATGCCGTGCTTGACGACGTCCTTGAGGTGGATGACGCCGAGGACGCGCGCGCCGCGCTCGTCCTCGACCGCGACGAGCAGCGGCGTGCCGCCCGCCTGGGAGATGCGTTCGGCGGTCGCGGAGGCGTCCTCGGCGACCGTGCCGCCCCGCTCCTCGACCCAGGCGACGACCGAACCGGCCGCGCCCTTGCGCACCTTGCGGCCGTCCACGTCCACGCCCGACATGCGGGTCTGGGCGGTGAACTCGATCCACTCGGCGCCGGCCAGCTCGCCCTGCTGCCGTTCGCGCAGCCCGTACTCCTCCTTCGCGAGGACGACGACGGAGCGGCCCTCGGGGGTCTCGTCGGCGAGCGAGGAGAGCTGGGCGGCGTCGGCGACCTCGGCCTCCGTCACCCCGCCCACGGGTACGAACTCGGCGGCCTGCCGGTTGCCGAGGGTGATGGTGCCGGTCTTGTCGAGGAGCAGCGTGGAGACGTCGCCGGCGGCCTCGACCGCGCGGCCGGACATCGCCAGTACGTTGCGCTGCACCAGGCGGTCCATGCCGGCGATGCCGATCGCGGAGAGCAGGGCGCCGATCGTGGTCGGGATGAGGCAGACCAGCAGGGCCACCAGCACGACCAGGTCCAGGTGGGTGCCGGCGTAGTCGGCGAACGGCGGGAGGGTGGCGCAGGCCAGCAGGAAGACGACGGTCAGCGAGGCCAGCAGGATGTTCAGCGCGATCTCGTTCGGCGTCTTCTGCCGGGCCGCCCCCTCCACCAGGTTGATCATCCGGTCGATGAAGGTCTCGCCGGGCCTGGTGGTGATCCGGACGACGACGCGGTCGGAGAGCACCTTCGTCCCGCCGGTGACCGCGGACCGGTCGCCGCCGGACTCGCGGATGACGGGCGCCGACTCCCCGGTGATCGCCGACTCGTCGACCGAGGCGACGCCCTCGACGACGTCACCGTCGCCGGGTATGACGTCCCCGGCCTCGCAGACGACCAGGTCGCCGACCGTGAGCGCGGTGCCGGGGACCGTGGTGCCGTCGACCCGGCGGGCGACGGTGTCGGTCTTCGCCCGGCGCAGGGTGTCGGCCTGGGCCTTGCCGCGGCCCTCGGCGACCGCCTCCGCCAGGTTGGCGAAGAGCACGGTCAGCCAGAGCCAGGCGCTGATCGTCCAGCCGAACCAGTCGCCGGGGTCGGTGCAGGAGAAGGCCGTGGTCAGGACGGAGCCGACCAGGACGACGAACATGACGGGCGACTTCACCATCACCCGCGGGTCGAGCTTGCGGAACGCGTCGGGCAGCGACGTGAGCAGGTGTTTCGGGTCGAAGAGGCCCGCGCCGACGCGGCCCTCCGCGGGCCGGTGCCCGGCGGGTGTCTCGCCGTGCGGCGCCCGGTCCTGGGTGGTGAGGGTGGACATGGAGTCCTCGTGCTTCCGCGTGTCGGTGGTCATGCCAGCCCCTCGGCGAGCGGGCCCAGGGCGAGGGCCGGGAAGTAGGTCAGACCGGTGATGATCAGGACGGCGCCCACCAGCAGCCCGGCGAACAGGGGCTTGTCGGTGCGCAGGGTGCCCCGGGTGGCCGGCACCGGCTGCTGTCCGGCCAGCGACCCCGCGAGGGCCAGGACGAACACCATCGGCAGGAAGCGGCCGAGGAGCATGGCGAGGCCAAGGGTGGTGTTGAACCACTGGGTGTCGGCGTTCAGGCCCGCGAAGGCGGAGCCGTTGTTGTTCGCCGCGGAGGTGTAGGCGTACAGGATCTCGGAGAAGCCGTGCGCCCCGCTGTTGGTCATCGAGTCGCCCGGGGTGGGCAGGGCCATCGCGGCGGCGGTGAGGACCAGCACCAGGGCGGGGGTGATCAGGATGTAGCAGGCCGCGTACTTGATCTCGCGGGTGCCGATCTTCTTGCCCAGGTACTCGGGGGTGCGGCCGACCATCAGGCCCGCCAGGAACACCGCGACGACCGCCATGACCAGCATGCCGTAGAGGCCGGAGCCCACCCCGCCGGGCGCGATCTCGCCCAGCATCATGCCGAGCAGGGTGATGCCGCCGCCCAGGCCGGTGAAGGAGGAGTGGAAGGAGTCCACGGCGCCGGTGGAGGTGAGGGTGGTCGACACCGCGAAGATCGACGAGCCGCCGATGCCGAAGCGGACCTCCTTGCCCTCCATGGCGCCCCCGGCGGCCTGCAACGCGGGGCCGTGGTGGGCGAATTCGGTCCACATCATCAGGGCGACGAAGGCGAGCCAGATGGTGGCCATCGTCCCGAGGATCGCGTAGCCCTGGCGCACCGAGCCGGTCAGGAGGCCGAAGGTGCGGGTCAGGGCGACCGGGATCAGCAGGATCAGGAAGATCTCGAACAGGTTGGTGAACGGCGTCGGGTTCTCGAAGGGGTGGGCGGAGTTGGCGTTGAAGTAGCCGCCGCCGTTGGTGCCCAGCTCCTTGATGACCTCCTGGGAGGCGACCGCCCCGCCGTTCCACTGCTGCGGGGCGCCCAGGAACTGGCCGACCTCGTGGATGCCGGAGAAGTTCTGGATGACCCCGCAGGCCACCAGGACCAGCGCGCCGACGACGGCGAGGGGCACCAGGACGCGGACGACACCGCGGACCAGGTCGGCCCAGAAGTTGCCCAGTTCGCCGGTGCGGGCCCTGGCGAAGCCGCGGACGAGGGCGACGGCCACGGCGATGCCGACGGCGGCCGAGACGAAGTTCTGCACGGCCAGACCGGCGGTCTGCACGACGTGGCCCATGGCCTGCTCGCCGTAGTACGACTGCCAGTTGGTGTTGGCCACGAAGGACGCGGCGGTGTTGAACGCCTGGTCCGGGTCGAGGGAGGCGAAGCCGAGCGAGCCGGGCAGGACGCCCTGGAGCCGCTGGAGCAGGTAGAGGAAGAGGACTCCGGCGAGGGAGAAGGCGAGGACGCCGCGCAGGTAGGCGGGCCAGCGCATCTCCGTGTCCGGGTCGGCGCCGATGCCCCGGTAGATCCACTTCTCCACCCGCAGGTGCGTGGTCGAGGAGTAGACCCTGGCCAGGTAGGTGCCGAGGGGGACGTAGGCGAGCGCCAGCGCGGCCATGAGCGCGAGCAGCTGGAGCACGCCGGCGAGGACGGGGCTCATGCGGTGCTCAGAACCTCTCCGGGTGGATCAGGGCGATGACGAGGTAACCGAGCAGGGCGACGGCCACGATCAGGCCGACGATGTTCTCCGCGGTCACAGCTTCGTCACCCCCTTGGCGACCAGGGCGACGAGCGCGAACACCGCGATCGTGGTGACGACGAAGGCCACGTCGGCCATCGCTAGCTCCTAGAGAGGTTCGGGAGAGAAGCTGACAAGGAGATGAGAGCCCCCTTCCGACCGGTTTCGGCCACCGTTGACGGCTTCCATACGGCGGCGTGAACGGCTTTGACACCTCTCTGACGACGGGGCCGACGGGGCTGCCGACGGTGCGCCCCCGGACCGCGCGAAGACGACGAGGCGCAGGACCACGAAGCGCGCGACACCGGTGAGCGCGGAGGCGGACAGGTAGACGGCCTGTTCGAGCACCGCACCGGGCGCCGCCGCCACCTGGTGCAGGGCGAGCATCGCCGCGGACGTCACCGCGAACGCGGCCCCCGCCGACCCGGCCGACTGGGCGTGCTGGCGCCAGGTCGTCCGCCCGCCCGCGCCGAAGGTGAAACGGGCGTGCAGCTCGGTGCCGAGGAGGGTGGACGCCGCGGTGACCAGGGCGTTGGCCAGGGCCCAGGGGACCCAGGAGGCGAGGCCGGCCACGGCGAAGCTGGAGGCGAGGCCCAGCCCGCCCCCGCAGAGCACGAAGCGGGCGAAGGCCGCGAGGGCGCCGGGCGTGGCCCGTCGGCTGCTCTGCGCTGTGTCCATGGTCGGTCGTCCCCCTCCATCGCGCCATCGATGGCACCACTATGGCACATCCTTGGCGCCATAGGGAGCCATTTTTGGCGCCGTCTGCGCCATGGCCCGGGGGCAACGCCGAGGGCGGCGCCCCGACCAGGTGTCGGGGCGCCGCCCTCGGGTGGGACGGGTCGCGGGTGCCGCCCGCGCCGGGGCCGCCTACTTCGCGTCGCGGTTGAAGACCGACTTCGACCAGAAGTAGCCGAGCGCGCACAGGGCCACGCACCAGGCGAGGGCGAGCCAGCCGTTGTGGCCGATCTCCGAGCCGAGGAGCAGCCCGCGCAGGGTCTCGATGGCGGGGGTGAACGGCTGGTACTCGGCGATCGGCTGGAACCAGCCCGGCATGGCGTCGATGGGCACGAAGGTGCTGGAGATGAGCGGGAGGAAGATCAGCGGCAGCGCGTTGTTGCTGGCGGCCTCGGCGTTCGGGCTGATCAGGCCCATGCCGACCGCGATCCAGGTGAGCGCGGTGGCGAACAGGGCGACCAGCGCGAAGGCCGCGACCCACTCCAGGACGGTGGCGTCGGTGGAGCGGAAGCCGATGGCGGCGGCGACGGCACCGACGAGGACCACGCTGACCACCGACTGCAGCACGCTGCCGATGACGTGCCCGGTGATCACCGAGCCGCGGTGGATGGGCATGGTGCGGAAGCGGGCGACGATGCCCTCGGTCATGTCGTTGGAGACGGAGACGGCGGTGCCGACCGTGGTGCTGCCGATGGTCATCAGCACCAGGCCCGGCACGATGAACGCGACGTAGGCGGACCGGTCGGCGCCGCCGCCGATGCCGGCGCTCATCGTGTCTCCGAAGATGTAGACGAAGAGGAGCAGCAGCATGATCGGCGTGAGCAGCAGGTTGAGGGTGAGGGAGGGGTAGCGGCGGGCGTGCAGGAGGTTGCGGCGCAGCATGGTGGACGAGTTGCGCGCGGCGAGGGTGAGGTTGCTCATCGGACCGTCTCCTTGATCGCGTCGGACTGGGCGGGGACGCCGGCGCCGCCGGTGAGGGCGAAGAAGACGTCGTCGAGGTCGGGGGTGTGCACGGTCAGCTCGTCGGCCTCGATGCCCGCGCCGTCGAGGCGGTCGAGGACGGAGCGCAGGTCGCGCTGGCTGCCGTCGCTGGGGATCTGGAGGGTGAGGGAGTCGTCGTCCCCGGTGCCGCCGGGCAGGGCCGCGGCGGCGTCGCGGTAGGCGCCCGGATCGGTGAAGCGGAGCCGGACGTGTCCGCCGGGGACGAGCCGCTTGAGTTCCTCGGCGGTGCCTTCGGCGGCGATCCTCCCGTCGTGGAGCACGGCGATGCGGTCGGCGAGTTCGTCGGCCTCGGTCAGGTACTGGGTGGTGAGGAAGACGGTGACGCCGCCGGTGACGAGTTCACGGATGATCTGCCACATGTTGTGGCGGGAGCGGGGGTCGAGGCCGGTGGTGGGCTCGTCCAGGAAGATGACCCGGGGGCTGCCGACGAGGGTCATGGCGATGTCCAAGCGGCGCTTCATGCCGCCGGAGTAGGTGGAGGCGGGCTTCTTCGCGGCCTCGGTGAGGCCGAAGCGTTCCAGCAGTTCGGCGGCGAGCCGCTTCCCCTCGCGCCGGGGGATCAGGTGCAGGTCCGCCATGAGGAGCATGTTCTCCTCGCCGGTGATCAGGCCGTCCACGGCCGAGAACTGCCCGGTGACACCGATGGCGCCGCGCACGGCCTGCGGGGCGGTGGCGAGGTCGTGGCCCGCCACCTGGGCCTGGCCGCCGTCGGCGGAGAGGAGGGTGGAGAGGATCTGCACGGTGGTGGTCTTGCCGGCGCCGTTCGGCCCGAGCAGCGCGAACACGGACCCGGCCGGGATGTGCAGGTCGATGCCGTCGAGGACGGTCTTGTCGCCGTACGACTTGCGCAGTCCGACGGCGGAGACGGCGGCGGGGCCCTGCGGACCGGCTTCCGAGATGGTCGTGGGCATGACAGATGAAGGCATGGAGCCCTCCCGTTCGAGGGGATGACGGAGTGGAGGGGACGACAGAGGGGTGCCGGGCGGGCGGCGGGACGGGCGGGCGCTCAGCCCTTGGCGCGGCGGACGTCGATGTTGCCGTACCGGGTGCGGGCGTGGACCTTGACGGTCTCCTCGGTCGCCGCGGGGCTGCCGGACGCGGTGAGGGTGTTGCGCACCTGCCCGCCGCTGGACTGGGCGTCGAGCCAGGCGGCCGTGCCCTCGCGGACGCCGATCTGGATGGCGCCGTAGGAGGTCTCCAGCCGGATCTCGCCGCGGACCACCTCGTCCACCCGCAGGGTGCCGTGGGCGGTGGTGGCGGTGAGCGAGGCCTCGGCGCGGGTGACGTTGATGTCGCCGTTGGCGTTCTTCACCCGCAGGTCGCCGAGTGCGACGCCCACGGTGGTGGAGCCGTGCGAGTTCTTCAGGACGGCGGTGCCGTCGATGACGCCGACGCGCACGCTGCCGGAGCTGGTGGTGATCTCGGCCGGGCCCTCGACCCGGTCCACGGTGACCGAGCCGTGGGAGGCGTTGAGCTGGAGCGGCCCGGTCGTGTCCAGGCGGACGTCACCGCCCGGGGTCTTCACCCGCACCTCGCCGAGCCGGCCCTCGCCGAGGACCTGGGTCCAGGAGCCGCCCATGTCGACCCGCGACCCGGCGGGCAGTTCCACCGTCACGTCGACGGTGCCGGTGGGGCCGATGAAGCGGCGCTCCTTCGTGCTGATCGTCAGGACGCCGCTCGCGTAGGAGACCTCGGTCTGCTCGGCGGCCCGTACGTCCTTGTCCCGCTCGGGGTCGCCGGGGCGCACCTCGACGACCGTGTCGAGCCGCTCGCCCGCGCTGAACCGGATGGAACCGGCGCCCACGTGGGCGGTCACGGCGATCGGTCCGGGAGTGTCGAAAGAAGGCATGGCTGTACCGTCCTCGTGAGTCCGTGGGGTGTCCCCGCTGGTGGGACGTGATGTGAGCGCTGTGCTGTGCTGGGTTCTCCGGGGCCCGGGTGCGGGCCGGGTGCGGGTGCGGGTGCGGGTGGGCGAGGGGCTAGCGCACCCAGCCCGTGAAGCTCTGGCCGACGCTGCGCGACCGCTCCGGGGCGGGCGGGGTGCCGCCGCCGTCGACTGCGGCCGACACGGCCCGCACCAGCCAGGCGTTGACCGACAGCCCCTCACGGCTCGCGGCCTCCTCGGCGCGCGTCTTGAGGTGGGCCGGCAGCCGCAGGTTGACCCGGGCGGTGCCGCCCTCGTCGCCGTCGGCGGGCGCCGGCGCCTTGAGCGTCTCGACGGGCGCGGACCGCTCTGCGGCGCCGCCGCCCTCGGTGGGCGGCAGCGTCACCACGAAGTCGGGCTCCAGCCCGCGCAGCCGTACGTCGACCGAACCGGGGGCCAGTTCGCGGGTGATCTCGTCCATCGCGGCGGAGAGCACGTTGAGCATGGTCAGCCGGGTCGCCGAGTCCAGCGGAGCGATGAGCCGCTCGGCCAGCTCGCGGGCTTCCTGGCCACCGGCTTCGGCGGCCACCGCGAGTTCGCGGCGCAGGGTGTCGACGTACGGGGTGAGGTCCATGACGCCATCATGGCACCACGATGGCGTCACGCGCAAGCCGCAATGACACCACACGCGCCAATCCGTGAGGAGCAACTCTCCGACCTGCGGAAACGCCTCAGAAATGACCAACGCCTCGGTGGCGCCATGCGTGGCACCACCGAGGCGTCGGGGTCGATCGGCTCCTGCGGGACCCGGCTCCTCAGGCCGCTTCGAGTTGCGGTTCCGGACGCGCCGGCGGCGGCACGGGCACCGGTTCCCAGCCCTTCGCGGTCCGTACGTAGCCGTGGATCACCGAGGCCATCCCCAGCAGCAGGAGCGGTCCGAAGACCCACGGGTGCCGGGCCATCTCCAGCGACAGGTAGCGCGTCGACACCAGGATCGCGGTGAACACCAGCACCCCGTGGGCCACCAGCACGCTCGCCGACCGGTCCCAGCCGCGGTCCAGGGCACGCAGCCCCGCCTCGACCGTGACCGCGAACACCACTCCGGCGACGAGGTCGATGGCGTAGTGGTAGCCGAATCCCAGCGTCGCGGTGAGCGTGGCGACCAGCCAGAACGTTCCCGCCCAGCGCAGGACACGCGGGCCCTTCCGGGAGTGGATGAAGATCACGGTGGCCCAGGCCGTGTGCAGGCTGGGCATGCAGTTGCGGGGGGTGACCCCGTCGTACGTGAACGGCTGGGGCGTGCCGATCGGCGGGAGCGTGTGCGGCCACAGGTCGGCGATCGCCCACTCCGCGCCGCCGGTGCCGAAGGCCCCGGTGCCGTAGGCGAAGACCGGACCGACCACCGGGAAGATCATGTAGATGCCCGGCCCGAGCAGACCGATCAGCAAGAAGGTGCGGACCAGGTGGTGGCGCGGGAACCGGCGCTCGGCCGCCACATGGCGCAGCTGGTACAGCGCGACCACGACCGCGGCCACCGCGAGCTGGACGTAGACCCAGTCCAGTACGTGCTCACCGACCGCTCCGGTCGCCTGCACGGCCCGCCCCATCAGCCACGACGGGTTCCCCAGCGCGTGGTCGGCGGTCGCCACGTACGGGTCGAGGACGTCGGGGCGGGTCTTGGAGGTGATCAGCAGCCAGGCGTCGCCCGTCTTGCGCCCGGCCACCAGCAGGAGGCCGAGCCCGACGCCCTTCAGCAGGAGGACCCGTTCGGCTCCGGTGCGCCGCGTCACGGCGACGACTCCGCACCCCAGGACCACCCACAGCGCGCCGTTGCCGAAGGAGTGGCTGCCGGACGCGGTGGCGTCCGCCGCCCACCGCACCAGCGCGACGGTGAGGTCGACGCCGACCGCGACGGCCGCCGCGACGAACCGCTGGCGCCAGGTCAGGACCACCATCGTCAGCGCCAGACCGGCGTAGAGCAGGGGCCCCGACGCGGGGGCGAACACCAGCTCCTTGGCCTGGTTGGTCATCGGCCCCGGCAGGCCGTAGCGGCGCGCGGCGATCTCCAGGGCTATGAGGAACGCGAGGGTCGCCGCACCCGCCACGGCCCAGAGTCCTGCCCGCGTCCCGCCCCCGGGTATTCGCGGAGTTTCCCGTGATGACATGCACAGGAAACTAGCCCATCAGTGGCTGGGCTCCGGCTGCCAGGTGAAGCCGTCCGGGTCGTCGAACGGGCGGGTGCCGCCACAGACCACGAGCCGGTGCGAACCGGTGCCCTCGGCGGACACGCCCGCGACCTTGGCGAGGGCCCGGCGCTTGTAGAGGGAGAGCTTGACGGTACCGGGGCCGGTGGCGAACTCGACGTACTTCCCGCCGAAGCTCTTGCCCACGGTGAGGCCCTGCTCGACGTAGAACCGCTTGGTGGCCCTGACGTCCTCGACGCCCAGCAGGAGCACGATCTCGTCCACGTCCCGGGTGACCGGGGCGGTGTCCTTCTTCGCCGACGTCGCGATCTGCCAGACCGTGCCGTCCGGTGCCTGGACGACCCCGCCGTAGCCCCACAGCGACTTCGCGGCGGGCTTGAGGACGGTGGCGCCGGCGTCGAGGGCGGCGGAGAACAGCGCGTCGACGTTGCCGGGCTGGGCCACCACGAGCGACAGCGTGAAGCCGCGGAACCCGCTCGTCGGGGCGTCACCGGCGCGGACCCGCACCCGCGATCCGTCGAGTCCGAAGGCGTCGGAGTAGAAGCGGCGGGCGGCCTCGGTGTCGGCCACCTCGAGGGTGACGGAGTCGATGGAGTTCATGTCCTCGACGGTAGGGGCGGGCGGGTCCGCGGTGCTTCTCGAAAACTGACCGTCCGCCGCCGGTGCCGGATCTCAGGCGCCGCCGGTCCACGCGTCCGGCCGCCCGGTCAGTACGGCGCGGACCACCTCGGCGGACGAGGCCACGACGTCGGCCGCGAAACGGCGCCGTCCGACGCCGAGCCGGCGCAGCCCCGCGCCGTGGTCGGCGACGACGACCAGGGTGGCCGCGAGGAGGAGCAGTCGCCACACGGCCAGCACGGGGCGGCGCGTCACGGCGGGGAGTTCGGCCAGCGAGTCGTGCAGCCGCGCGCAGTGGAAGGGGACGTGGCGCCGCTCGTCGGCCAGGATCCGGCCCGCCACCTCCGCGGTCAGCGCGTCGTCGGTGCCGTCCCGCAGGGCGCGGTAGTAGCGCAGCGCCACGACCTCGGCGATCATCAGCACCAGCAGTTCGGTGCGCAGGCCCAGCAGCCGCCGCAGCCGTACGAAGGCGGTGTCGCTCCAGTGGCCGCTCAGCGTCGGCCTGCCGCCCGCGGCCAGCAGCCGGGCCAGAAGCCGGGCGTGGTTCTGCTCCTCGGCGACGAAGAGCCGCACCGCCCGCGCGTAGTCGGCGTCGCCCGCCTCGTCCGCCTTGGCGACGAGGTTCGCGCCGTCACCGTCCTCGCCGACCTGGAAGCGCTGGATGCCGGCCCACACCGCCCGGTGCAGCACGGCGCCCCGCGCCCAGTCCGGGTCGCCCCGCGCCGCCCTGCGCCCGCGCTCGTCCTCGAACCGCCGTGTCCACGTGGCGAACCCGTCCGTACCGCCCACCGCGCCGCCCCTCCCCGGGGCACGGCCGCCGTACCCCGGAAGACGACGACGCAGCCGAACGCCGAACCGTTCCGCCACCCGCTCAGCCGCTCAGGCCCAGTTCACCCGCGCGCACCCCCGCCTGGAACCGCGAGCCGGCGTCGAGGGCGTCGAGCAGTTCGGCGACCCGGCGCCGGTAGGTGCGCAGCGACATGCCCAGTTCCCGCGCGGCGGCCTCGTCCGTGGCGCCCGAGCCGAGCGCGCGCAGCACCGTCCGGCTCCCGGCGTCGAGCTGCGGCTGTTCGCCCCGGAGGAAGGACGCGAGGTCGGTGGCCGCCTCCCAGGCGGCTTCGAACAGGGCGTGCACGCCGCCGACCAGGGTGGGCGCGGCGGTCACGGTGTACGCGCGGCCCCCGGGGGCGTCCGGTCCGGCAAGGATCGCCCAGCGCCGGTCGATGATGATCGTCTCGTGCGGGAGGCCACTGGCGGCGATCCGCACCCGGGCCCCCCGGGCGGTCAGCTCGGCCAAGTGCGCCCTCCCGCCCTCGCCGGCCAGCGCGGCCGGGCTGAGCAGCTTGCGGACGTGCGAGGCACCGCTGTCCCGCACCCGTGTCCGGGCGACCTGCCGGGCGGCGGGGCGGGGCCAGGTGTCGAGGTCGCGGGCGGCACAGACGAACTCCTCCCGGACCGAGGAGAAGAGGTGCCCGGCACGGGCCAACAGCTCCAGATCACCGTGCACCGTCATGCTCTCTGCCATACGGCCATTGTGACGCGTACGCCCTCGCCGCCCCTCGGGATCGCCTCCCCCGGTGCCGGGGGCACCCGACGGGCATCCCGGAGCCCGGTGACTCGTGCGGCCCAGCAGGGCCCACGCCCCGACGACACGGGGCCCGGCGCCATCACGCTGCCCCGGTGCCAGAGGCGGCCACCGGCCCTCCAGCGCTCCGGTCCTCGGGCCGTCCCGACGGGCATCTCCCACAGCCCGGCAGGTCTCGCGGCCCGTCGGCGCCAGGGCTCGGAGGGTCCCGGCGGGCGGTCGGCCGGGGGCGGTGCTGCGGGGTGTGTTGGCAGCAAGCTGCCACGGGCTCGTCGGGTGGGGGCGGTGCCGCGCAGGGTGGGCACATGAGCAACGACTTCCGCCTCGGCGGCGATCTTCCGATCGGGCGGCTCGGCTTCGGAGCCATGCGCCTGCCCACCCACAGCTTCCACGGCCCGGCCCGCGACCGGGAGACCGGCCGTGCCGTGCTGCGCCGTGCCGTGGAACTCGGCGTCAACCACATCGACACCGCCGCCTTCTACACCAGCGGTGACGGCTCCGTCCGCGCCAACGACCTGATCCGCGAGGCCCTGCACCCCTACCCGGACGACCTGGTGATCGCCACCAAGGTCGGGCCGCTGCGCACCCCGGACGGCGGTCTGGAGGCGACCACCGATCCGGGCGCGCTGCGGGCACTGGTCGAGGAGAACCTGGACACCCTGGGCGTCGACCGCCTCGACCTGGTCTACCTGCGCATCGGCGGCATAGAACCGCCGCCGCACGGCGAGTCCGTCGCCGCCCGCTTCGAGGCGCTGGCCGCACTGCGCGAGGAGGGCCTGATCCGGCACCTGGGCCTCAGCCACGTGGACGCCGGGCACCTCGCCGAGGCGCGGGCGATCGCCCCCGTGGCGGCCGTCCAGAACCATTTCCACACCGACGGTCGCGACGACTCGGAGGTACTGGCCCGCTGCGAGGAGGCCGGCATCGCCTACGTGCCGTACTTCCCGCTGGGCGGCGGCCTGAGCGACATCGGCGGGGATCGTATCGCCAAGGTCGCGGAGCGGCACGGCGCCACGGTCCCGCAGATCGCCCTGGCCCGGCTGCTCGCCTCCTCGCCCGTCACCCTGGCCATCCCCGGCACCGGCTCCCCGGCCCACCTGGAGGAGAACACGGCCGCCGGTTCGATCACCCTCACCGCCGAGGACCTCGCCGACCTCAACTGACCGCCCGTGCGGACGTGTCCTTTGTCTCGGTACGGGGGTGTCCGTGGCAGGCGCGGGGGTGTCCGTGACAGGTGTGGGGCGATATCTGCCGTGACGGCGGGAGAAAATCCTGCGCGGGCCCGGGAATATTCCCTAAGCGGCCGATCGGGGCCAGATTTTCGCCGCCGCCCGGCCGATCACGGCGTGCTAGTGTCGACGGAAGTTGCAGTTGTGGTTGGTTGCCTGAAGGTTTTTTCCGACGGGGTGATCATCACGGCGACCGGAGTGCACACAGGGTGAACTCCGAGCACCGTACCGAAGGAGAAAACATGGCTTCCGGCACCGTGAAGTGGTTCAACGCCGAAAAGGGCTTCGGCTTCATCGAGCAGGACGGCGGCGGCCCCGACGTCTTCGCCCACTACTCGAACATCAACGCGCAGGGCTTCCGCGAGCTGCTCGAGGGTCAGAAGGTGACCTTCGACATCGCGCAGGGCCAGAAGGGCCCGACGGCCGAGAACATCACCCCGGCCTGACGCTCACGCATACTCCGCAGCTGGGGCCCGCACCTTGGGGTGCGGACCCCAGCTCGCCGCGTTTCCGGGCGCCCGGCGCCCGACCCCGCCGCGGGGGTCACCGATTTCTCCCCGCGCATTCGATTCACCCGCGTTCCCCGCAATTCACCAATTCTCCCGGTCCGCTCGGCGCACCACGCCGATTTCGGCCGGGTCGGCTCGTTCTTGCGATTCCCTGCGCCGCTCTACCGCTGCGGGTCTCCCTTGATACGTGCCGTATCAAGGAAGGTTCCCCATGAACCGCACACGCACCAACGACCGCCGCCGCTCCGGCGAAGGCCCCCGTCGCTCCCGGTCGGCCGGCCGCCCGCAGAACTCCGGCCGCCGTCCGGCCGCCGCCCCCCAGGGCGGCGAGTTCGCGCTGCCGGAGACGGTCACCCCGGCGCTGCCCGCCGTCGAGACGTTCGCCGAACTCGACCTGCCGGCCCGCATGCTGGCCGCCCTCGGCGACCAGGGCGTGGCCGTCCCGTTCCCGATCCAGGCGGCGACCCTGCCGAACTCCCTGGCCGGACGGGACGTACTCGGCCGCGGCCGCACCGGTTCGGGCAAGACGCTCGCCTTCGGCCTGGCCCTGCTGGCCCGTACGGCCGGCAAGCGCGCCGAGCCGCGGCGTCCGCTCGCCCTGGTCCTCGTCCCCACCCGTGAGCTGGCCCAGCAGGTCACCGACGCGCTCAGCCCGTACGCCCGCGCCGTCGGCCTCAGGTCGGCCACCGTGGTCGGCGGCATGTCGATCGGCCGGCAGGCCGGGGCGCTGCGCTCCGGCGCGGAGGTCGTCGTCGCGACCCCCGGACGGCTCAAGGACCTCATCGACCGCGGCGACTGCGCCCTCGGCGACGTCACCATCACGGTGCTGGACGAGGCCGACCAGATGACCGACATGGGCTTCATGCCTCAGGTCACCGCCCTGCTCGACCAGGTACAGCCGGACGGGCAGCGGATGCTGTTCTCGGCCACCCTGGACCGCAACGTCGACCGGCTGGTCCGCCGCTACCTGACCGACCCGGTGGTCCACTCCGTCGACCCCTCGGCCGGTGCCGTCACCACGATGGAGCACCACGTGCTGCACGTGCACGACGAGGACAAGCAGCGCGCGACCGTCGAGATCGCGGCCCGCGACGGCCGGGTCATCATGTTCCTGGACACCAAGCACCGGGTGGACCGGCTGGTGAAGCAGCTGCTGAAGAGCGGGGTGCGCGCCGCCGGACTGCACGGCGGCAAGTCCCAGCCGCAGCGCACCCGGACCCTCGCCCAGTTCAAGGACGGGCAGGTCACGGCGCTGGTGGCGACCAACGTCGCGGCCCGCGGCATCCACGTCGACAACCTCGACCTGGTGGTCAACGTGGACCCGCCCGGCGACCACAAGGACTACCTGCACCGGGGCGGCCGTACCGCCCGGGCCGGCGAGTCCGGCAGCGTCGTCACCCTGGTGACGCCGGACCAGCGGCGCGAGATGACCCGGCTGATGTCCCTGGCCGGTATCACCCCGCAGGTCACCCCGGTCCGTTCGGGCGAGGCGGACCTGGCCCGCATCACCGGTGCGCAGACCCCCTCCGGTGTCCCCGTCGTCATCGCCGCGCCGGTCGTGGAGCGCCCCCGGCGCACCGCCGCCGGCTCGGGTTCCGCGTCCCGCGGCCGCCGCGGCCGTTCCTCGCAGGGGCGTGCCGGCGGACAGGGCGCCGGTGCCCAGGCCACCCGCTCCGGCACCGCGCAGCCGCGCACCGGCCAGGGCCGCGCCGCCCAGGGGCGGCCCGCCGGTGAGGCCCCGCGCCGCAGGCCGCGCCGCCAGTCCACGGGCGGGTCGGCCGGTTCGACCGGCTCGGCGGCCTGAGTCCGCTCGGCCATCCCCGACGCCCCCGACCCCACCGGAAAACCCCGGCAGGTCCCTGGGACGCCCCGCCCCGGGACCGACCGGACCCACCCCACCCCCGCCCCATCCCGCTTGTGGAGGCATCATGCGCTGTGTCATCGCCCGGTACCCGTTCGACCTCACCAAGGGCGGGGTGCTGGACTCCATGAAGGGCATCACGCCCGAACCCGTCACCGGTGAGTCGGTCACGATCGGCCGTCGCCGCTACCCCGTCAAGCAGGTGGGCGAGGTCATCACCCGGCAGGACCGACGCGACTTCTCCGGCGGCGAGGTGACCCGGGCCATGGCCCGCCTCGGCTTCACCTGCCACCCCGCCCCCGGCGCCGAGCCCGCGCCGTCGGCGCCCGCCCCCACGCCGGTCGAGACGGCGTCCGCGCTGCTCGGCGGCACCGGCGTCCCCCAGGAGCACTGAGGTCAGGACAGTCCCGTGGCCCGGCCCCCGTCGTCCCAGCGGACCTCCAGCACGCGCTGGACGGCCGCGCGGTCGAGGGGGCCGAACACGTGCGGGAAGCGCGTGCCCGCGGCGACGCCCGGGGGCGGCGCGGGGTCGGCGGCCTCCCACGCGCACCTCGCGGTGAGCCGGTCCTCGTCCACGAGGAGCGCCACCAGCGGCCGGGGCGCGGCACGGTAGAAGGCGTTGACGACGGCGAGCGTGGTCTCCTCGTCGGGCGAGCAGTGGACGAACCCGTCCTCCGCGAGGGAGGCGGGCGCGTACGGCTGCCCCGGGTCGGCGTTCCACTCGGCCAGCGGCACCACGTGATAGATCATCGCCCTGTTGTAGCAGCCGGGCCGCCCGCGGCGGCCGGGCCGTCCGGCTCCGCGGGGTCGGGCGCCGAGGGTGTGGGGGCCGCGGTGCCGGGTGCGCGCGACGGCGCCTGCCCGACGGGCGGGTCGCTGGGCTCGGCCGACGGCCCGGAGACCGCCGGCTCGGAGGGCGACGGTGCGGCGGCGGACGGGGCGGGGTGCTCGGTCGGCCGGGCCGGGCCGGTGCCGGGCGCCCGTGTGGAGTCGCTCGGCGGGGCCGGGCTCGGCGAGGCCTCCGGTGTCGGGGCGGCCGGGGCCGGGGCCATGGGGGGTGTCTGGCGTGCGGGCGGGGCCGGGACCGCCCCGTGCAGCGGCAGCGCGATCAGCGCGGCGGCGGCAGCGGTCGCGGCGGCACCGGCGGCGGCGCGCAGCAGGCGGCGCCGGGACGCCGCCCGGCGGATCGCCTCGTAGCGGCCCGGCGGCGGGCCCAGGTAATCGGCGCCCGGGCGCAGCACGACCAGCAGGGGATCGTCGCCGTCGCGGTCGAACCCGGGCTCGTCCATCTCGTCCTCAAGGCGTGTGGTCAAGGCTTCTCCTCAGATGGACGCGGAGCAGTTCGCGGGCCGCGTGCAGGTCGGCCTTGACGGTTCCCTCCTTGCGTCCGGTCAGCACGGACACCTCCCGGATCGGCATGTCGGCGTAGTAGTGGAGCAGGATCGGCACGCGCAGTCGCTCCGGCAGGGACTGTACGAGCAACCGCACCGAGGGGTCGGCCTGTTCGGGGTGCGGGCGCACGGCGACCTCCGCGGTGACCCGGCGCACCGCGCGGCGCTCGCGCTCCAGCTTGCGCCAGTGGTCGCGGACCAGGTTGGCGGCGGTGACGTAGAGGAAGCCGCGGGGCTCCTCCACGGACGTCCAGCGGGCCCAGAGCCGGGTGAACGCCTCCGAGGCGATCTCGTGGGCCGTCTCGTCGTCGTCGACGAGCCGGCGGCACCAGCCGGCGAGGCGCGGATACAGGGCGGCGAACAGCTCGGACGCCGCCCTGTCACGGGACCGTTTCAACGCTCTCCATGGTCGTGAGGGTGTGCGGTGGCGCACCAGGGCCCTTCCTAGCCGCCCTTGGTGGTGCTCAGTTCGGCGAAGACGATGACGTTGTCCCGGTACTCCTCGCCGTCGCGCGGGCCGCCGCAGGTGATGAGCCGCAACTCCGGCCCGGCCACGTCCCCGTAGACGTCCTGCGTCGGGAAGTCGGCCTTCGCCACCGTCCGTACGGCCGTGACCGTGAACGCGGCGGCGGTGCCGTTCTCCAGGCGGGCCTCGATCCGGTCGCCGCGGTGCAGCCGCGCCAGGTGCCGGAAGACCCCGTCGCCGTACCGGCCCACGGTGACGTGGCCGAGGAGGACCGACGGGCCCACCTGGCCCGGGGTCGGCGAGTGCCGGTACCAGCCGGCGCGGTCGTCGGCCGTGACGGGCGGGACCTCCACCGTGCCGTCCGCGGCCAGCCCGAGGCCCATCACCGGGGTGTCGACCCCGAGGGCGGGGATGCGCAGCCCCACCGGCACCGAACGCGCCAGGGGCCGCGCCGACCTCGCCGGGGCGTGCGCGGGCGGTGCCGCCGTGGCCGTCGTGGGCGCCGGGCGGCCGGGGGCGCTGTCGGCGTCCCCCTGGCCGCCGCCGCAGCCCACGAGCAGCGCGGCCAGTGCGGCGGTCGCGAGGGCGCGGCCGGGGCGCGGGATCATGCGCCGGTCGCCGCCGCCCGTCGGCGGCGGACGACGAGGAGCACCGCGCCGCCCGCGAGCAGCACCCCGCCGGCGCCCGCCCCGACCACGGACGCGTCCGTCCCGGCCGGGTCCGCGGGCGCCGCCACTCCGGTGTCGGCCGCGCCCTCCGGTACGACGGAGACCTGGCCGTCGGCGGGCGCGGGGGCCGGTGCCTCGGTCGCCTCGGCGGGGACGCTGACGGACGGCGCGGGGGCGGGGGCCGCGTCGCCGGGGCCGGTGCCGGGGCTCGGGGCGCTCGCGGCGGGTGCGGAGGGGGCCGGGGTGGGGTCGTCGGCGAACGCGGGCGCGGTGCCCGCCAGTACGGCGGTGCAGGCCAGGGCCACGGCGGTGAGGATGGTTCGGCGCATCGGGTCGCTCTCTCTCGTCGTCGGCGCACCACGTGGGGGGTGGTGATGCGGGTCGGACGGAGAGACGAGGCGGGGACCGGGCGGGTTGTAAAGGAATGGCAAAGCCGTCGCCGTGCGTGGCCGCCCCCGCTCCTTACGGACCCGTGACGTGCCGGGCGGCGGGCCCGGTCCGGCGCCCCGGCAGCCCTAGCGTGTCGGGCATGCGCGTACTGGTCACCGGCAGCGCCGGTTTCATCGGGTCCCACGTCGTGGAGGCCCTGCGGGAGCACGGGCACGAGCCCGTCGGCTACGACGTCCGCGAGGACCCCGGCGCCGACGTGCGCGATCCGGCGGCCCTCGGGCGGGCGCTGGCCGGGGTGGACGCCGTGTGCCACCAGGCGGCGATGGTCGGCCTCGGCAACGGGGTCGCCGACGCGGCGGAGTACGTCTCCCGCAACGACCTCGGCACCGCCGTGCTGCTCGCCGCGATGGCCGGTGCGGGCGTTCCGCGGCTGGTGCTGGCCGGGTCGATGGTGGTGTACGGGGAGGGGCGGTACGCGTGCCCCCGGCACGGGGTGGTGCGGCCGGGGCCGCGCGCCGTCGCCGATCTGGACGCGGGCCGGTTCGAGCCCGCGTGCCCGGAGTGCGGGGCGGAGCTGTCACCGGGGCTGGTCGGCGAGGACGCCCCGGCCGACCCGCGCAACGTGTACGCCACGACCAAGCTGGCCCAGGAGCACCTGGCCGCCGCCTGGGCGCGGACGACCGGCGGGACGGCGGTGTCGCTGCGCTACCACAACGTGTACGGCCCCCGGATGCCCCGCGACACCCCATACGCCGGGGTCGCCTCCTTCTTCCGGTCCGCGCTGGCCCGCGGCGAGGCCCCGCGCGTCTTCGAGGACGGCCGCCAGCGCCGGGACTTCGTGCACGTGCGGGACGTGGCCGCGGCGAACGTGGCGGCGCTGGAGGCCGCCGGGCCGCCACGGGGCGCCCTCCGCGCCTACAACACCTGCAGCGGTCAGCCGCACACGGTGGGCGAGATGGCCGCCGCGCTGGCCGCCGCCCACGGCGGACCCGAGCCCGTCGTCACCGGCGAGTACCGCCTCGGCGACGTCCGCCACATCACCGCCGACTCCACGCGGCTGCGGACCGAGCTGGGCTGGCGCCCGCGGGTGGGATTCGCCGAGGGCATACGGGAGTTCGCGCGGGCGGGCCTGCGGGGCGCGTGACCCGCCGGGGAGGTGCCGCTCAGGCCTGCGCCAGGGGCAGGGTCACCTCGAAGCGGCAGCCGCCGGGGATGTTGCGGACCGTGGCCCGGCCGCGGTGGGCCTCGACGATGCCGCGGACGATGGCGAGGCCCAGACCCGCCCCGGCCGGGGGCGTACGGGCGTGGGTGCCGCGCCAGCCGGTGTCGAAGACCCGCGGCAGGTCCTCCTCGGGGATGCCGCCGCAGCCGTCGGTCACGGAGACCACCACGCCGTCGGCGGACCGCTCGGCGGCGACCGCGACCGTGCCGTCGGCCGGGGTGCGGCGGATCGCGTTGACCAGCAGGTTGCCCAGGACCCGGCTCATCTCCTTGCCGTCCACCTCGACGGGTACGGCCGCCACCGCGTCGCCGACCAGCCGTACGCCGTGCCGGCGCGCGAGCGGGTCCGCACCCGCGAGGGCGTCGCCGACCAGGTCGTAGAGCGAGATCCGGGCCGGCGTGAGGACGAGGGTGCCGGCATGGATGCGGGAGAGTTCGAAGAGGTCGCCGACCATGTCGTTGAGGCGTTCCACCTCGGCGCGGATCTGTCGCAGGTAGCGGTCGGGGTCGGCGGCGACTCCGTCCTCCAGCGCCTCGGACATGGCGCGCAGTCCGGCCAGCGGGGTGCGCAGGTCGTGCGAGATCCAGGCGACCAGCTCGCGCCGGGAGGTCTCCAGGGCCCGCTCCCGCTCCCTGGAGAGGGCGAGCCGGGCGCTGGTGGCCGCCAGTTCGCGGCTGAGCGCGTCCAGTTCGGCGGTCGCCGGGGTGGTGGGGGCCGCGTAGTCCCCTTCGTCGCCGAACGAGCGGGCTGCCGCCGCCAGTTCACGGCTGCGGGCGACCACCCAGCGGCCCAGCAGCAGCGCCGTGGCCAGGGAGACAACGGCCGCCATCGCCACGACGGTGGTGACGACGGACAGGTCGTGCGGGGACAGGAACATCGCCCAGGCGACGGCGAGCGTGCCGGCGAGCATGGCGAGGACGGCGACCGCCGCGACGACCGCGAGGGACGCGGTCAGCGAGCGCCGCCGGATCAGCCGCAGCACGGCCGCGCCCAGCAGGCCGGCGGCGGCGGCGCCCGCGAAGGCGTAGAGGGCGATGAGGAGGGTGGCGTGCACGGTCAGTCCGCCTCCCGGCCGGCGGGGTCGAAGCGGTAGCCCACGCCCCACACCGTCTGGATCAGCCGGGGCCGGGCCGGGTCGTCCTCGACCTTGCCGCGCAGCCGCCGGACGTGGACGGTCACGGTGGACAGGTCGCCGAAGTCCCAGCCCCACACCTCACGCATCAGCTCCTCCCGGGCGAACGCCCGCCCGGGGTTGCGCAGGAAGAAGACGAGCAGGTCGAACTCGCGGAGCGTGAGCGCCAGTTCGGCGCCGTCCTTGGTGGCCCTGCGGGCGGCCGGGTCGGCGGTGAGACCGGCCGCGGACGGCGGGCGGGGTGCCGGGGCCGGGGACGGGGACGGGCGGGTGCGGCGCAGGACGGACTCCACGCGCAGCACCAGTTCGCGCGGGCTGAACGGCTTGGTCACGTAGTCGTCGGCGCCGACCTCCAGGCCGAGGACACGGTCGTCCTCGTCGCCCCGCGCGGTCAGCATGATGACCGGCACCGGCCCCTGCCCGCGCAACCGCCGGCACACCTCCAGCCCGTCCATGCCGGGCAGCATCAGGTCGAGCACCACCAGGTCCGGCCGGTTGACGGCGGCCCGCTCGAGCGCGGCGGGCCCCTCACCGGCCCGGTCCACGCGATAACCGGCCCGCACCAGATAACCGGCCACCACCTCCGCGACGGTGGGATCGTCATCCACGACGAGAATCCGGGCGGGGGCGGGGGTCGCGGCGGCGGATGCGGCGGCAGGGGCGGCTGCGGGCCGAGCGGCGGGGGCGGCTGCGGGGTCAGCTGCGAGGGCGGCTGCGGGCTCACTCGCGGAGACGGCTGCCACCTCGGCCACGGGTTCACCAGCTGCAGGATCGGCCGCGGCTCCGGCCGTGCGTCCAGCCGCCGTGACGGCCGCAGGGGCGGCTACGGGTCGAGCGGCGGGAGTGGCCACGGGCCCAGCCGTGGAGGCGGCCCCGACCTCGGCCACAGGTTCACCAGCTGCGGGATCGGCCGCGGGATCGGCCGCGGGCCCGGCCGTGCGTCCAGCCGCCGCGACGGCCGCAGGGGCGGCTACTGGTCGAGCGGCGGGAGTGGCCACGGGCCCAGCCGCGGAGGCGGCCCCCACCTCGGCCACGGGTTCACCAGCCGCGGGATCGGCCGCGGGTCCGGCTGTGCGCCCAGCCGCCGCATCGGTCGCAGGGGCCGCCGGAGGTGCGGTGGCGGGTCCTGGCGCGGGTTCAGCCACCGGAACGGCCGCAGGCCCGGACGCGGAGGCGGGCGCGGGCCCGGCCGCGAGGGCGGTCGCGGGTTCGGCGGCCGGTGGGGCCGGTGGGGTGGGCTCGGGGGGCTGCTGGTGCATGGGTTCAGCCTCGCACCGTGTTCTCGTCGGTGTGTCTGCCGTGGGCGGCCGGGGCGCCGACGTCCGTGTTTCGTAAGGACTGGAAGCCCGATTCGTCCGGTTCCGGTTCGTAGGGTGAACGCCGTGACCACCTCGCCCGCTTCGGACGTCGACGTCGTACTGCCCTGCCTGAACGAGGCCGGGGCCCTCCCCTGGGTCCTGGCCCGCGTGCCGGCCGGCTGGCGTGCGCTCGTCGTCGACAACGGCTCGACCGACGGCTCGGCCGACCTCGCCCGCTCGCTCGGCGCCACCGTCGTGACCGAGCCGCGCCGCGGTTTCGGCGCCGCCTGCCACGCCGGACTGAGAGCCGCGACCGCCGACGTCGTCTGCTTCTGCGACTGCGACGCCTCCCTCGACCCGTCCCTGCTGATCCCCTTCGTGGACGAGGTCCGCGCCGGCACCGCCGACCTCGTGCTCGGCCGCCGACGACCCCAGGTCAGGGGCGCGTGGCCCGTGCACGCCCGGGCGGGCAATCTCGCCCTGGCCCGGATGCTGCGCCGCCGCACCGGCCTGCGGCTGCACGACCTCGGCCCGCTGCGCGCCGCCCGCCGCGAGCGGCTGCTCGGCCTCGGCCTCACCGACCGGCGCAGCGGCTACCCGCTGCAAATGGTGGTGCGGGCCGCCGACGCGGGCTGGCGGATCGCCGAGCACGACGTCCCGTACCTGCCCCGCACCGGCGCCTCGAAGGTGACCGGGACCTGGCGCGGTACCTGGCACGCGGTGCGGGACATGCGCCGTGTGCTGGCCGAGCCGCCGGCCGGCCGTACGGGGACCGGCGAGCGGAGCGGCGTCCGGTGAGCGCCACGACCACCCTCCTCGTCATCGCCAAGGAACCGCGCCCCGGCCGGGCCAAGACCCGGCTCACTCCGGCCCTCACCCCCGCCTCGAAGGTGACCGGGACCTGGCGCGGTACCTGGCACGCGGTGCGGGACATGCGCCGCGTGCTGGCCGAGCCGCCGGCCGGCCGTACGGGGACCGGCGAGCGGAGCGGCGTCCGGTGAGCGCCACGACCACCCTCCTCGTCATCGCCAAAGAGCCGCGCCCCGGCCGGGTCAAGACCCGGCTCACCCCGCCCTTCACCCCCGGCGAGGCGGCCGCGCTGGCCGGGGCGGCCCTCGCCGACACGCTGAGCGCCGTGGCCGCGGCGCCCGCGCGGCGCCGGGTCCTGGTGCTCGACGGCGCCCCCGGCCCCTGGCTGCCGCCCGGCATCGACGTCGTACCGCAGGGCGCGGGCGGTCTCGACGCACGCCTCGCGGAGGCGTTCGCCGGGTGCGCGGGGCCCGCCCTGCTGATCGGGATGGACACCCCTCAGGTGACGCCGGACCTGCTCGACGTGGACTTCCGCGACTGCGACGCGTACCTCGGTCCGGCCGAGGACGGCGGCTTCTGGGCCCTGGGTCTGGCCCGGCCGGAGCCCGCCCTGCTGCGGGGCGTGCCCATGTCGACGCCGGTGACGGGGGCCGTGCAGCGTGAGCGGCTCCTGGCGGCGGGACTGCGGGTGCGCGAGCTGCCGCCCCTGCGCGACGTCGACACCGCCGCCGACGCCCGCGCCGTCGCCGCCCTGGCCCCGGACGGCCGCTTCGCCGCCCGGCTGGCGGCCTGCACCCCGGCCGCGGACCGGCGGGCGAGCCGGTGAGGGGGAA
This sequence comes from Streptomyces sp. NPDC102490, assembly GCF_044765285.1. Lineage (NCBI taxonomy): Bacteria > Bacillati > Actinomycetota > Actinomycetes > Kitasatosporales > Streptomycetaceae > Streptomyces > Streptomyces sp. NPDC102490. The sequence continues at coordinate 377,426 of NZ_JBIWJU010000002.1, read as the reverse complement.
GGGGGCCACGCGCCTCGCCCCCGGCCGCCCGTCCCCCGGCCCCGCCCGTGCGGCGGCCTCCGGCCCCGCGTGGGACGCCTCCGACCCCTACGCCGCCGCCCTGCGGTCGGGACACGGGCCGCTGTTCCTGCGCCGCGCCGACGGCTGGCTGCTGCCGCTGGAGGTGGAGCGCTGGTGCGCCCGGGCCGACGCGGTCGACCTGGAGGTGCTGGACCGCTGCGAGGGCGCCGTGCTCGACGTGGGCTGCGGACCCGGCCGCCTGGTGGCCGAACTCGCCGCCCGGGGCCGGACCGTGCTCGGCATCGACGTCAGCGAGGCCGCCGTCACCCGCACCGTGCGGCTCGGCGGGCCGTCCCTGCGGCGCTCCGTGTTCGAGCCGCTGCCCGGCGAGGGACGCTGGGACACCGTCCTCCTCATGGACGGCAACGTCGGCATCGGTGGCGATCCCCGGGCCCTGCTCGCCCGCGTCGCCGCCCTGCTCGCACCCGGCGGCCTGCTGATCGCCGAGACCGCCCCGGCCGACGTCGACGAACGCGCCCACGTGCAGCTCGTCGACGACACCGACGCCCACGCCCCCGGCAGCCCGTTCCCCTGGGCGCGCCTCGGCACCCGCGCCCTGCTGCGCCGCGCGGGCGCGGCCGGCTGGCGGACCGGCGGTCAGTGGACGTCGGGCGGGCGCCGCTTCGTCGCGCTGCGCAGCAGCCGCCCGGCGAGCAGCAGCGCCGAGCCGCCGAACAGCACCGCCGTGATCAGCAGCCAGCGGGTGAGGAAGCCGTCCGCCGACAGCCCGGTGACCCCCGCGTAGCTCGCGTCGACCCGGCCGCCGATCAGCGGGAACCACACCAGCAGGAGCAGCCCGGAGCAGGCCGCCGGGAACCGGACGTACGAGGCCCACTCCCGGTGGCGCACCGCGCCGAGCCCGCGGGTGAGCGCCCGGTCCGCCACCGAGTACAGCGGCAGCAGCACCAGGTCGTGCAGGAGCGCCGCCCCCACGAACCAGAGGGCCACGCCGAGCCAGTCGTCGGCGAGCAGCCGCACGCCCGCGTAGCCCGCGAGGGCGAAGGAGCAGGCGAGCAGGAGGATCTGGAAGGGGCCGCCGATCCGGAGGTGCCGGGGCCGTAGCCGCCCGCGCACCTCGCGTACGCGCTTCATCCCAGGTCTCCGAAGGTCATCCGGGCCACCCACTTGGTGTTCAGCACGCCGGGTGCGGCGGGCACGATGATCCGGGCCGGGTGGCCGTGGTCGGGGCTCAGCTCCGCGCCGTTGACGTACAGGGCGAGCAGGGAGCGCGGGTCGGCCACCTGGTTGGCGCGCAGGGCCCCGCTGCGGAAGGCGCCGCGCCGCTGGAGGGACTCGACGAACACGTCCGGCGGGTCGTCCTCGTGGCCCACGCGCGCGGCCAGGTCCCGCAGCCGCACCCCGCGCCACCACTGGTCGGACGTCGACCAGCCCTCGACGCAGGCGATGGGCAGGGCCACGCTGTGCTGCTCCATGGCGAGCAGTTCGGCCCGGCTCAGCCGGACGGTGCCCGCGCGTCCCGTGACGACGAGCCGCCAGGTGTCCGCACGGGTCTCGGCCGGGTCGATGCCCACGTGGGCGGCGGTCTTGTTGATCTGGAAACCGTTCGGGCCGCTGCCCGGCTCGGGGCCGCCGTGCGGGGCGAGTACGGCGGTGGCCCGCAGCGGCCCGTCGAAGCCGCGCCCCGCGCTGGTGGCGAACATCAGGAGCGAGCCGCCCCCGACGACCCACAGGGCCCCGCGCCGCGAGACGGTGGGCGCGGCCGGCCGGGGCGAGACCAGGTCGTCGCGCTCCTCGCGCAGCGCCCGGAGGTTGCGCAGCGCGGCCGGCGTCTTCAGCACGGCGTGGGCGAGGAACGCGGCGAAGAAGACCCAGGCGCCGTAGAAGTGCAGGGGGTAGAAGGAGCCGGGGAAGAGGTAGTCCAGCTGGATGTTGAGCACCCCGGTGACGCACTCGAACAGCGCGCCCCCGACCAGCAGCAGCAGCGAGATCCGCTCCAGGGCGTGGGCGAGCGAGCGGACCGGCGGCAGCGTGAACAGCCTCGGCACCACCGACCACAGCTTGGCCAGCAGCACCGGGATCAGGACCAGCCCGAGGGTCACGTGGACGCCCTGCGTGAGGCGGTACAACCAGGGCGGGTCGGTCGGCCAGGCGAAGAGGTAGAAGCCGAGGACCCCCTTGTCCGGGGTCTTGTCGTTGACCGGCGACAGATCGGGGTTGTAGGCGGCGTACGACAGCAGCCCGGTCACGAACAGCACGGTGATGCCGACGAGCAGGACGAGGCCGAGCACCGACGTGAACCAGGGCCCGCGCAGCGGGCTGCGCCAGAAACCCGGGGAGGAGGGAAGCCGTGGGGCGAGGTCGCGCATGTGCCGACGGTAGGCCGGGAGGTGCCCTCCGGACGGTCCGCGACCCATGACGAAACGCTGACGTCCGCCGTGCGCACCGCCCGCCGCGCGATCTCCCGGCCTACGGTGCCGGGGTGACCTCGACCCGCCCGCGCTCCGTCCCCCGCGACCTGTACGCCGCGACGGCCGCCGTGCTGCTCGTGACGGCCGCCGTCCTGGTCGGCCGGTACGTGTACACCTACGACGACCTGATCGTCGGCTGGCCGCCGCTGCTGGGCCGCTGGGACCCGCACCTGGGACCGGGCACCCCGGCCGCGCTCGTGGTCGCGGCGGCGGTCGCGGCGTACGGCCCGGCCGTCGCCGCCCGGCTGCCGTGGCGCGCGCTGCTGCCCTCGGTCTGGGGGGCGGCGCTGGCCTGGATCTGGTCGCTGGCGCTGGTCGACGGCTGGGAGCGGGGAGTCGCCGGGCGGCTCGCCACCCGTCAGGAGTACCTCTCGGTCGTCGGCCGCTGGCACGACGTCCCGGCGACCCTGCGCGACTTCACCGGGCACATCCTGCTGCACTCCCCCGACAACTGGCCCGCGCACGTGGCCGGTCATCCCCCGGCGGCCACGCTCGTCTATGTGCTGCTCGACCGGATCGGGCTCGGCGGCGGGGGCTGGGCGGGGGCGTTCACCATCACCGTGGGCGCGACGGGGGGCGTGGCGGTGCTGGTGGCGGTGCGGGCGCTGGCGGGCGAGCGGCTCGCCCGGCGGGCGGCGCCCTTCCTGGTGCTGGCACCGGCCGCGGTGTGGCTGGGCACGTCCGCCGACGGCTGCTTCGCGGCGGTCGCCGCGTGGGCGGTGGCGCTGCTGGCCCTCGCGGTCACCGGGCGCTCACCGTGGTGGGCGGCGGGCTCGGGACTGCTGTTCGGGCTGACCTGCTACCTCTCGTACGGCCTGACGCTGTGCGCGGTGATCGCAGCGGCGGTGCTGCTGCTCGGCCGGCGCGGGGTGCGGGAGCGGCCGGTGCTCCTCGTGCCGCTGCTCGCGGGGGCGGCGGTGGTGCCGGTGGCGTTCACGGTGGCCGGGTTCGACTGGTGGGAGGCGTACCACCTGCTGGTCACCCGCTACTACGAGGGCGCGGGCGGGGTCCGCCCGTACGGCTACTGGGTGTGGGCCAATCTCGCCTGCACGGTGCTCATCACGGGCCTGGCGACGGCGGCGGGACTGCGGCGGGCCGGGGGCGTGCTGGCCGCCCGGGGGCGGACCGGGGACGCGGAGGCGGAGGGTGGGCGCGCCGGTGGCGGGCGGGCCGGGGAGGTCCGGCTGGCGTGGCTCGTGGCCGCGGGGCTGCTCGCTCTGCTGGCGGCCGACCTGTCCGGCATGAGCAAGGCGGAGACGGAACGCATCTGGCTCCCCTTCGCCCTGTGGCTCCTTCCGGCCTGCGCCTTCCTCACCCGCCCGCGCGGCTGGCTGACGGCGCAGGCGGTCCTGGCGCTGCTCCTCAACCACCTGCTGGCCACCGGCTGGTGACGCCGGGCGCGGGCGCCCACACGCCGAGGGCCCGCACCGTACGGTGCGGGCCCTCGATACGTACGTCGGACGTACGCCGTGCGTACGTCGCGCAGGTGTTACGCGGGGATGATGTTCTCCGCCTGCGGGCCCTTCTGGCCCTGCGTGACGTCGAAGTTCACCCGCTGGCCCTCCTGGAGCTCACGGAAGCCCTGCGCATTGATGTTCGAGTAGTGGGCGAAGACGTCGGCGCCGCCGCCGTCCTGCGCGATGAAACCGAAGCCCTTTTCGGCGTTGAACCACTTCACGGTACCGGAAGCCATGCTTTTTTCTCCTAGGCAGTGCTGAAGGCCCACACCGTGTGGGCCCTCCCATCGCTGCGATGATCACCTGCCCGGAAACCCGGTAACACAAATGGCAACCACAACTGCAACTGATGTCCAGCCTAGCACGTAATACCTCGCCGGGCCGGGAAGAAATCACCGGGAAAGATCTACCTTTTTCCCCGCCGGACAATTATTCCCGCGCCGGACGAATAATTGTTTCAGCGGGACGAGATTTCCGTTCGCCGCGGTGTCGCTCAGCGTCCGAGGAGCAGGACGCCGTACCGGCCGAGCACGGACGACTGGAGGGTGTGGCCCTCGGCGCAGCGCCAGCCCCAGGAGCGCAGGGCCTGCACGGTCGCGCCGTCGGTGCGGTCCACCAGCGTGACGCCGAGGGCGGCGTCGTGCTCGGCGAGCAGGCGGGTCTGCAGGCGCCGGGCGAGGTTCCAGGCGCGGTCCTGGTGCTGTCGGCGCACCCGGGCCGGGACGACGATCCCGGAGACCAGGAAGAGCCCGCCCGACGCGGCGACGGGCAGCACGGCCCTGGGCAGGTACGGCTCCAGGCCCCGCACGCCGCGCGGGTCGCCGCCGGGCACCGGGTAGCCGTAGGCACAGCCGGTCAGGACGGTCGTCTCCGCGATCAACAGGCAGAAGCCGGGACGCCGTACGTCGGCGCGCAGATGGCGCAGGAAGGCACCGCGGGCCGCGTTCCACACCCGGGGGCCGCCGCCGGAGGTCCGCGCGTACAGGTCGCCCAGCTCGGCGAACCGGTCCTCGATCTGACGCCGGCTCAGTGGCCGCAGCCGTTCGCCGGCCTGCGGTGAGGAGCCGTACACCCGCCCGGGGCGGCGCGGGACCGGCCGGGGGTTTCCGGCGGACTTCTCGTGCGGTTCTGTGGTCGCCGGTCGCACCGGCACGTGCACCGTCATGAGGCGAGTCCTGCCCCGGGCTCGGGCGGTTCGTTCCGGCCCGGCGTCGTCGATCGCCGGAAGCGGCACCGGTGTCGGGGCCGGTGCGCGTGGTGCCCCCGGTTCCTCCACCGTACTGCGGGCCCCGCCCGCCGTCCCGGCAGGTCAGCTCCCGCAGGGCAGGTCCACGTCCAGGACGGTGGGGCCGCCGGGCGGGCTGGTCAGGCGCAGGGTGCCGTCCAGGGCCGCGACGCGGCGGCGGATGCCGGTCAGGCCCGAGCCGCCGTCCTCGTCGGCGCCGCCCCGGCCGTCGTCCTCGACCAGCAGGCGCAGCCGGCCCCCGCGGGCCCGGACCGTGACCGAGGCCCGTGCGGCTCCGCTGTGCTTGGCGATGTTCGTGAGCGCCTCGGCCACCACGAAGTACGCCGTCGCCTCGACCGACGCCGCGCACCGCTGCGGCACGTCGGCCTCGACCCGGCACGGCACCCCGCAGTCCGCCGCCAGTCCCGACAGCGCGTCCGCGAGACCGCGGTCGGCCAGCACCGGCGGCAGGATGCCCCGCGCCACCGAACGCAGCTGGGCCAGCGCCTGCTCCGCGGCGGACTGCGCCCGTTCCAGCAGCTCGTCCGCCCCGGCGGGGTCGCGCGCCGCCATCCGCCGGGCGGCGCCCAGCAGCACCGTCACCGACACCAGCCGGTTCTGCGCGCCGTCGTGCAGGGACCGTTCGATCCGGCGCAGTTCGGTGGCGTGCGCGTCCAGGGCCGCGGCCCGGGTGGCGGTCAGTTCCGCCACCCGCAGCGACAGGTCCGTGTCCGGGCCCGCCGCGAGCAGCCGCCGGGCCGGGGCGGCCTGGAGCCGCGCCATGCCGGGGCCCAGGCCCAGGAGGATCGCGGTCCAGCCCACGCCCAGCAGCATCGCCGCGACCGCGTCCAGCCAGGTGTGCGCGGTGCCGACGCCCACGGACGTGGTGGTCGCGTCCTCGGGGACCAGCCGCCACCACAGCGGGAAGCTGGTGTCCCGGACGGCGCAGAGCGGCAGCAGGAAGCCGAGCAGCCCCAGCAGGAACCCGAGGGTGGCGTGCCGGACCAGCCAGCCCAGCTCGCGCCGGGTGGTGGGGTCGGCCAGGGCGGGGCGCAGCCGGGTGGGCGGCGGGTCGGGCGGGACGATCTCGACGCCCCGGCGGGACAGGCGCCGGCGTTCCCGGCGGGCGAGCGCGTGCAGGGCGCGCAGGGCGGCGGGGGCGAGCAGCAGGCCCACGCCGACCGGCGCGGTCACGGCGGCCAGGGCCACCAGCGGCAGCACGCCCAGCGCCAGGAACGCCGTGCCGAGACCGCCGACGAGCTGCCCCGTCGCCGCACCGGCGGCGCGCAGGGTCCGTACGGCGGTCTCCCGCACGGACGTGATCGACACCGTCATCCGCCTGCCTCCCTCCGGGCCGTGGGCTCCGCTCCGGCGTGGCCGACCCTATGCCGCCGCATGGGCCGGTGACGGGTGCGGAGCCGGAAAGTACAGCCTGCTGTACCTCGGACCGGGCGGCCCACGGGATCGGCCGCGGGGGGTCGCGGTCCCTAGCGTCGGAGACCACCGAGAGCGACGCCGACGGAGGCCGCAGCCATGACGCACCAGGACCACCGGGATCATCGGGACCACCGGGATCAGTGGGACGACCGAGACCGCCGGGACCACCGGGACCCCTATCGGCTGGGTGCTCCCCAGGCCGCCCCCGGCTCCGTCCCCGGCGGCGGCCCGGACGCCGTCTCCCGCGGGGACGTGCTGCGGACGCTGCTGTGGGCCGTGGTGGTGCTCAGCGCGGTCGCCAACATGGCCCTCTCCTTCGCCGGTGCCGCGACCGCGCTCCACCTGGCCAGCGGCGTGGTCACCGTGCTCGCCGCCGGGACCCTCGTGGTGCGCGGTCTGCGGGGGCGGCGATGAGCACCGCCGCCGTACCGGCCGTCACCGCGCGCAGGGCGCCCGCCATCGCCCTGGACCGGGTCGCCCGGACGTACCCGGGCGGCGTACGGGCCCTGGACGAGGTGTCGCTGACCGTGGAACACGGCACGTTCCTCGCGGTGATGGGGCCCTCGGGGTCCGGCAAGAGCACGCTGATGCACTGCGCCGCCGGCCTCGACTCCCCCACGTCCGGCAGCGTCCGCATCGACGGGCAGGAGATCTCCGGCCTGAACGAGACCCGGCGCACCGAACTGCGCCGCGCACGCGTCGGCTTCGTGTTCCAGGCGTACAACCTGATCCCCTCGCTCAGCGTCGAGGACAACATCACGCTGCCGCTGCGGCTGGCCGGCCGGCGCCCCGACCGGGACTGGCTGCGGACCCTGACCGAGCGGGTGGGGCTGACCGACCGGCTGTCGCACCGCCCGGCCGAGCTGTCCGGCGGCCAGCAGCAACGGGCCGCCGTGGTACGGGCGCTGGCGGCGAAGCCCGCCGTCGTCTTCGCGGACGAGCCGACCGGCGCGCTGGACCTGCGCAGCGCCCACCAGGTGCTCGACCTGCTGCGCGCCCTCGTCGACGACCTCGGTCAGACGGTGGTGATGGTCACCCACGACCCGGCCGCCGCGGCCCGCGCGCACCGGGCGCTGGTGATGGCCGACGGCCGGGTGGTCGAGGCCCTGGAGCGGCCGACGGCCCCGCGACTGGCCGAGCGGCTCGTCGCGTTGGGAGAGCGGTAGCCATGCTGCACCTCGCCCTGCGCATGGCCGCGCACCGGATCACCGCCCTGCTCGCCGTGGCGTGCGCGGTGCTCGGCGGCGCGGCCCTGATCACCACCACCGGCGTGCTCGCCGAGTCCGGGCTGCGCTCGCAGCTGCCGCCCGGACGGCTCGGCGGCGCGGACGTCGTGGTCGCCGCCGAGCAGGAGTTCCACCCGAGCGGCGACCTGCCGCTCGCGCTGCCCGAGCGGGCCACGGTCCCGGCCGCGCTCGTCGACCGGCTGGCCGGACTGCCCGGCGTCACCGCGGCCGTCGGCGACATCGGTTTCCCGGCCGCGCTGGTCGACGGGCGCGGCCGGCCCGTCGCCGTCGCCCAGGAGCCGGGGACGGCGGGTCACGGCTGGTCCTCGACGCGGCTGCTGGCGGACGCGCGGATCGAGGGGCGGGCGCCGTCCGGCGCGAAGGGGGTCGCCGTGGACGCGGCGGCGGCCGACGCGGCGGGCCTCGCGGTGGGCGACCGGGTCCGGATCGTGGCGAACGGCCGCCCCGCCGCCTTCTACCGGGTCTCCGCGCTGGTCGACGCCCCGGGCGCGGACGGCGTCTACTTCGCGGACCGGACGGCCGCCGCGCTGGCCGGGCGCGACGCCGGGAGCGAGGGCCCACGGGCCGGGACCGTCGACCTGGTCGGGTTGCGGGCCGCCGACGGCGCCGGGGCACGGGTCGCCGCCGCCGTCCGCGAGGAGGTGGCGGGCACGGGCCTGGCGGTGACCACCGGCGCGGACCGGGGCGACGCGGTGGCACCCGGCGTGGGGTCGGCGCGTTCGTTGCTGGTCCTGCTCGCCGGTTCGCTCGGCGGGATCGTGCTGCTGATCACCGGGTTCGTCGTCGCGGGCGCGCTGGGCGTGACCATCGCCGGGCAGCGCCGCGACCTGGCGCTGATGCGGGCCGTCGGCGCGACCCCGAAGCAGATCCGCCACCTGGCCGCCGCGCAGTCGACGGCCGTCGCGGTGATCGCCCTGGTGCCGGGTGTGGCGGCCGGCTACCTGCTGGCGGGACGCTTCCGGGACCTGCTGGCCGGCCGAGGCGTCCTCCCCGACGAACTCCCGCTCGTGCTCAGCCCGTTGCCCGCCCTCGCCACCCTGCTCCTGGTGGTGGCGGCCGTGCGGCTCTCCGCCCGGTGCGCGGCCTGGCGCACCTCGCGGATGCCGGCCACCGAGGCGGTCGCCGAGTCACGCAGCGAGCCGCGCACACCGTCGCGGGGGCGGACCACCGCCGGGTGGCTGCTGATTCTCGGCGCCTGCGCGCTGTCGGTGGTGCCGCTGCTGTCCCGGACGGTCCTCGGGGCCTCGGTCACGTCCATCGCGGGCATCCTCGCCCCGATCGGCCTGGCGCTGTCCGGCCCGGCCCTGGTCAAAAGCGCGGGCGAGGCCGTCGTACGGCGGCTGCGGCCCGGGGTGGCGGCGCCGACGTGGCTGGCGCTGTCCAACGTACGGGCCTACGCCCTGCGCCTGTCGGGGGTGGTCAGTCCGCTGGCGATGGGCGTCGTCTTCGTGCTGACCTACACCCTCGCCCAGACCACGGTGCTGGCCGCCACCGCCGAGGACACCCGCACCGGCACGCTCGCCCAGTACGAGCTGACGGCACCGGCCCTGGGCGGGCTGCCCGAGGGCACCCTGTCCGCCGTGCGGGAGGTGCCCGGCGTACGGGCGGCGGAACCGGCGGGGACGACCACGGTGGTGTGGGAGTACGAGGAACTGGGCGAGCCCGCGGCCGAGTCGGCCTCGGCGATGATCCTGGCGCCGGACGCCGGGGACGTCGTGGACCTCGGGGTGACGGACGGCGGCCTGGACCGGCTGACCGGGGCGACGATCGCCGTCAGCGACGAGGCGGCCCGCACGCGCGACGCCGGGCTCGGCAAGCGGGTGCGGCTGGTGCTCGGCGACGGGGCGCGCGTCGACGCCCGGGTCGTCGCCGTGTACGACCGGGGGCTGGGCTTCGGCCCGGTCGTCCTCTCCCGCGAACTGGCCGCCGGGCACACCACGACCGGCCTCGACCAGCGGGCCCTGGTCCGCACCGACGGCACGCGGGAGGCGGGGCGGGCGCTCGCCGAGCTGGCCGACGGGCGTCCCGGCCTCGCCGTCGCGAGCACCGCCCCCGACGCCACCGGTGCGGACGCGCCGCCCGAGGTGTGGATCAACCTGGCGGTGGTCGTGGTGCTCCTCGGCTATCTGCTGCTGAGCATCGCCAACAAGCTGGTGGCCGCCACCGCCCAGCGCCGGGCGGAGATCGCCGCGCTGCGCCTGGTCGGCACGACCCCGCGGCAGATCCGCGCGATGATGCGCCGCGAGGCCGAGGTGATCGCCGCCGCGGCCCTCGTCTCCGGCCTGCTGCTGTCCGCCGTCCCCCTGGCCCTCCTCGGCCAGGGCTTCCTCGGCCGTCCCTGGCCGGCGGGCCCGGCCTGGCTCCTCCCGGCGGTGGCGGCGACGGTGGTGCTGACGGCCTACCTCACCATCGAACTCCCCACCCGCCACGCCCTGCGAACCCCTCCGGCAGACGCCCTGCGCACCGGCTGACGCGGGGCGGGGGATACGGGGATACACGGGCCGCCGGGCCGCTACGTCCGGCGGCCCACCCGTCAACGCCCTCGCGGCACGCGGACCTCACGGCCGGGCGAACGACCGGCACACGCTGCGGCCGGGCGTACGGCTGACGGGCAGGCGGCCACAGTCGGACCGCGGCCCGGGGCGCGGTGGTCGGACGGGGTTCACGCGCCCCGGTCGCGCAGTGCCGTGCGGGCCGGGAGGGTGACGGAGGCCAGGGCGAGGGCGCCCGCGGTGGTGGCGAAGGCGGCGTAGAGCAGCGGGGGCACGTGCGGGAACTCGCCGGTCAGGCCGCGCATCATCGGGGTCAGCGTGATCATGGCGATGGCGGTGCCCAGGGCCACGCCCGCCGCCGACACCAGCAGGCTCTCCCAGCCCAGCATGCGCAGCACCTGGCGCCGGGTGGAGCCGACGAGGCGCAGGGTGTGCAGTTCGCGGCGGCGGTCCAGGACCGTCATCACCAGGGTGTTGACCGCGGCGACGGCGGCGAAGCCGCCCAGGACGGCGGCCATCATGTAGTTGGCCCAGGCGCCGAACTCGCGGTCCACGTTCTGCGCGAGCGCGTAGCCGGAGGCGTCGGTGACCTCGCCGAGCGCGGTGAGCGGTTCGGCGTCGCCGCCGCTGACCAGCAGGGTGCCGGCGAAGGGGGACGTGACGTGGCCGTCCAGGGACGCGCGGTCCATGGTCACCGCCGGCAGGCCCAGGCCGCGGCCGTAGACCGCGACGACCTGCGGGGCGGCCTTCGTGCCGTCGGGGAGGTAGAGCGACAGCCTGTCGCCGAGGCCGATGTCCGTGGCGGTGGCGAGGGTCCGGTCGATGGCGATACGGCCCGGGCCCACCCGGTCCAGGCTGCCCTCGCGCACGTCCAGGTCCTGGACCTCGGCGAGCCGCGCGCCGGGACCCGAGACGCCCTGCGTCGCCGTCCCCTGCAACGAGGTCTCGCCACCGCCGCGTACGGGCACCAGCACCTGCGTGTCCAGCAGGCTCACGGCCGCGTCCACCCCGGGGGCGCGGGCGGCCCGGTCCGCGGCGTCGGCGGGCAGACCGGCCGGGTTGGTGACGACGTGGTCCGCCGTGACGCCCGCGCGGAGCTGCTCCGCGGCGACGTGGCTCTCGCTGGTGTGCATGAAGACCAGCGTCGACGCGAAGGCCATCGCCAGCACGATCGGAGTGATCGCGGAGGCCAGCCGGCGCGCGTTGGTACGGGAGTTGGCGGCGGCCAGCGACGCGGAAGCCCCGCCGCCGCGCAGCAGCAGGCCGAAGAGCGCCGCGCACAGCCGGGCCAGCACCGGCCCGAGCAGGGCGACGGCCAGCATGAAGAGCATGACGACGCCGAGGGAGGCGTTGGCCGCGTCGGCACCGGCGGCGGAGGCCGCCACACCGGCGAGCGCCGCACCGCCACCGACCGCGGCGACCCCGAGGACCGTACGGACGACACCCGGCCGCAGCCGCTCCACCGAGGCTTCGGCGAGCGCCTGACCCGGCTTGATCCGTGCGGGCCTGCGCCCGGCCGCCCAGCCGGCACCGAGCGCCGTGAGCAGCCCCACCCCGACGGCGGCCAGCAGCGGGAACCCCGAGACGTGCAGGTCGACGGCGTCCGGGACGGCCCCGCGGTCCTGCATCTGGCCGAACCACCAGTGCGCGAGCCCGATGCCCGGCAGGCAGCCGAGCAGCCCGGCGAGCGGGGCGACGAGCAGCGCCTCGGCGGCGACCGCGCGGCGGATCTGCCGCGGGGTCGCCCCGACGGCGCGCAGCAGCGCGAACTCGCGGGTGCGCTGCCCGACGGAGAGGGCGACCGTACCGGCCGCGGTGAAGACCGCGACCAGGGTGGCGATCCCGCCGAAGGAACCGCCGACCGCGAAGAGCGTCTCCTTGGCGTACGCAAGGCCGTGGTCCTCGACCTCGCCGCGCGCGTCACCGGTGAGCACCTGCGCGCCGGTACCGGCGAGGGCCTTGCCCACGGCGGCGGCCAGGGCGTCCGGGTCGACGCCCTCCTCGGCCAGGACGGCGACGGCGTCGGCCTTGCCGGGGTGCCCGGCCAGCGCGGGCGCCTCGGCGTCGGCGAACCAGGCCGTGCCCCCGCCGTCAGCCCCCGCGCCCGCGGTGTCCCCGGCACCGGCCTCGGCCAGCCCGGACACCCGGAAGTCGGCGGGCCCGGCGGCCGTCTCCAGCGCGACGGTGTCGCCGACGCCGAGCCGCGCGGCGCGGGCCGCGTCGGTGCCGAGGACCACCTCGCCGGGGTGCGGCGCTGCGCCCTTCGACAGCGCGGTGCCGGTGAAGGCGTGCGAGCCCCAGCCGTGGCCGGTGAGCCCACCGGAGGCGGCGGCGCCCCCGTGCACCGGGAAGGTGACGTCCGGTACGGCGGCGGCCGCGCCCGGCACCTCGGCGGCCTTCGCGGCGAGCCCCGCGTCCACGCGGGCGGTGTCCGGCAGCGGGTACGCGGTCTCCTCGGGGCCGTCGACGGTGTCGGCGACGATGCGCGCGGACTGGTCGGCGGCCGCGACGACCGGCACGTTCGCGTACCGCTCCGCCGGTACCGAGGCGCGGATGCCGGTCTCCAGCAGGACCCCGCAGGCCGCGACGACCAGCGCCGACATCATCAGCGCGACGAACGTGCCCGCGAACGAGGCGGGCTTGAAGCGCACGGCGGCGCGGGCGAGGCCGTTGGGCTTGAGGCTCATGCCGCCACCCCCGCGCCAACCCCGGCCATCCCCCGCGCACGGCCGGTGAGCGCGGTCATCCGGGCCGCGATCTCCTCCGCCGAACCCCGTTCCAGGTGGTCGGCGAAGGCCCCGTCGGCGAGGAACAGCACCCGGTCGGCCCAGGCGGCCGCGCTCGGGTCGTGGGTGACCATGACGACGGTGGCACCGAGGGTGTCCACCGCGTGCCTCAGCAGCCCGAGGACCTCGGCGGCGGTGCCGGTGTCGAGGGCGCCGGTGGGCTCGTCGGCGAAGATCACGTCGGGGGTGGTGACCAGGGCGCGGGCGACGGCCACGCGCTGCTGCTGGCCGCCGGACAGCTCGCCGGGCCGGCGGCGCGCCTTGTCGGCGAGCCCGACCTGTGCGAGGACCGCCGCCGCCCGGCCGCGGTCCTGCCGCTGCCCGGCCAGGCGCAGGGGCAGCAGGACGTTCTGTTCCACGGTCAGCGACGGCAGCAGGTTGAACGCCTGGAAGACGAAGCCGAGTCGGCTGCGGCGCAGCTCGGTCAGCTCGTTCTCCTTCATGCCGGTGATCTCCGTGCCGCCGAGGCGCACCGAGCCCGCCGTCGGCCGGTCGAGCCCGGCGGCGCACTGGAGGAACGTCGACTTCCCGGACCCGGACGGGCCCATGACGGCGGTGAAGGTGCCGCGCGGGAGGCCGAGGTCGATGCCCGCGAGCGCGTGCACGGTGCCCGCGCCGCGGCCGTACTGCCGCCGGACCCCGCGCAGTTCGACGGCGAGCCCGGGCGTGGCGGCCGGGGCCTCCGGGCGGTGTTCCGCCTTGTGTCGCTTGGCGCTGCGTAGCCTCATGTTCCGCCCTTTCGAGATCTTCTCGTTCCGACGGACCAGAGAGTGCGGGGACGGCTGCGCGCCGGGCGTCATACCCGGGAGCCAACCTGGAGGCGCTACCCCGGTAGGGGGTGGCGGGGCGGGTCCGCCGGCCTACTCGCCCGGGGCCACCAGCCCCGACTCGTACGCGAAGACCACCGCCTGGGCCCGGTCGCGCAGGTCGAGCTTGGTGAGAACGCGGCTGACGTGCGTCTTCACCGTCTGTTCCGCCAGCACCAGGGTCTGCGCGATCTCGGTGTTGGACTGGCCCCGGGCGACGAGAGCGAGGACCTCGGTCTCGCGTTCCGTCAGGCCCTTGAGCCGCTGCGCGGGCTTGCCCCGGGCGGGCGCGGGGCGCTGCTTGGCGAAGTCCGCGATGAGGCGGCGCGTGACGGAGGGGGCGAGCAGCGCGTCGCCCGAGGCCACCACGCGGACCGCCGCGATGAGGTCGGCCGGGGGCGCGTCCTTCAGCAGGAAGCCGCTGGCGCCCGCCCGCAGCGCCTCGTACACGTAGTCGTCGACGTCGAACGTGGTGAGCATCAGCACCCGCGGCCGGTGGGTCACTCCCGGCGGGGGCGACAGCAGGCGGCGCGCGGCCTCCAGGCCGTCCATCTCGGGCATCCGCACGTCCATCAGCACGACGTCGGGATGCGTACGGCGGCTCAGCTCGACGCCCTGCGCGCCGTCGGGGGCCTCGCCCACCACGTCGATGTCGCTCTGGGCGGCCAGCAGCGCGGCGAAGCCTGCCCGCACCATGGCCTGGTCGTCGACGATGATGACGCGGGTCGTCACGTGAAGTCCTCTTCCGTCAGGGGGAGTTGTGCGGCGATCCGGAAGCCGCCGTCCGGCAGCGGCCCCGCGTCGAGGGTGCCGCCGACCAGCCGCACCCGCTCGCGCATGCCGACCAGGCCGTGCCCGGTGCCGCCCACTTCGAGCGGCCCGGCGGGCGGCTCGGGCGGCGGGTCGTTGACCACCAGGACGGTGAGCCGCTCCCCGCCCCGCCCGTCGGCGGGCCGCGCCACCGACAGCGACACGCGCGTCGCGGCTCCCGGCGCGTGCCGTACGACGTTCGCGAGGGCCTCCTGGACGATGCGGTACGCCGACAGGCCCACCGTCTCGGGCACCTCGGCGTCGCAGGGGGTGAACTCCACCGGCCCGCCGGTCCGCGCCGTGGCGTCCACCAGCTGCCCGATCTGCGCGAGGCCCGGCTGGGGCACGAGCTCGCCGTGCGCCTCCTCGTTGCGCAGCACGCCGAGGAGGCGTCGCATCTCGCCGAGCGACTCCCGCGCGGTCGCCGCGATGGACGTGAACTCCTCCCGCACCTCGGGCGAGAGCGATGCGAGGCGGTACTCGGCGGTGTCCGCCTGCACCGTGATGACGGACATGTGGTGCGCCACCACGTCGTGCAGCTCGCGCGCAATGCGGGCGCGTTCCTCCAGCAGCGTCCGGCGGCCCCTCTCGGCCTCGCTGATCGTCTCCTGCTCGGCCAGCCTGCGCCGCACCTCGTACCGCTCGCGCAGCACACCGCCCAGCAGGAGCGCGATGCCCCCGAGGATGGTGAGCAGCAGTTCCCTGGCACCGGCGCCGTGGGGTGCGACGAACCCCAGGCCGACGTTGGCGCCCGCCGTCGCCAACCACACCAGCAGCAGCGTCCGGGTCCGCTCGCGCAGGCCGAGGGCGAGGCAGAGCGCGACGTACCCGACGAGTCCCGTGGGCGGGAACGGCCACAGCAGCCGCTCCTGGAAGTCGACGGCGAGCAGGGCGAGCGCCCCGGCCACATCCGCGGCGAAGACCACGTACCAGGCCCGCAGCGGCCGTACGACGGCGAGCAGCAGCGGGGCCGCCTGCCCGACCGCCAGCGCGCTCGCGACGCCGCCGTTCAGCCCGTAGTCGGCGGTGAGGACCACGATGGTGGTGGGCAGCAGGGCGACGCACAGCACGAACGCCACGGCCCACGGCAGCAGTCGCACCCACCGCCGCGAAGCCCCCGCGAGCAGCGCCCGCGGGCGCTCCTCCTCCACTGAGGTCATGGTCACCACCCTAGGCGCGGGACGAGACCGGGCCGTCACCCCGGAGAGCCAACCCGGGGTGATACCCCGGTAGGGGGTCGGCGCCCGCACCCGGGGTGCGTCAGGCCACGGGTGTCGTCGGGCCCACCAGTTCGGTCAGGACGTCCTCCATGGTGACGAAGCCCAGGACCGAGCCCGCCTCGCCGGTGACGGCGGCCAGGTGGCTGTCCTCGGCGCGCAGGGCGGTGAGGGTGTCGTCCAGGGGGGTGTCGATGCGGACGCGGGTGACGCGGTGCAGGGCCGTGCGCGGGAAGGGGCTCTCGCGGTCGGTCAGGCCCAGGGTGTCCTTGATGTGCAGGTAGCCGAGGACGGTGCCGCCGGGGCCGGTGACCGGGAAGCGGGAGTAGCCCGCGTCGGCGGCCACGCGTTCCAGCTCGGCCGGGGTGACCGTGTGCGGGACCGTGCGCATCTTCTGGGCCGGGACCAGGATCTCGCCGACCGGGCGGGTGCCCAGCTCCAGCGCGTCGCGCAGGCGTTCGCCGTCGGCCGGGGTGAGCAGTCCGGCCTCGCTGGCGTCGACCACCATGCGGGCCAGCTGGTCGTCGGTGAAGACGGCCTCGACCTCGTCCTTCGGCTCCACCCGCAGCAGCTTGAGGAGCGTGTTGGCGAAGGCGTTGATGCCGAAGACGAACGGCTTCAGCGCCCGGGTGAGGGCGACCAGCGGCGGGCCGAGGAGCAGCGCGGTGGTCGCCGGGGCGGCCAACGCGATGTTCTTCGGGATCATCTCGCCGATCAGCATGTGGAGGTACGTCGCCAGGGCCAGGGCGATCGCGAAGGCGACCGGGTGAACCAGCGCGTGCGGCATGTGCACCGCCTCGAACACCGGCTCCATCAGGTGCGCGATGGCCGGTTCCGCGACCGCGCCGAGCACCAGGGAGGAGACGGTGATGCCGAGCTGGGCCGTGGCCATCATCTGGGAGATGTGCTGGAGGCCCCACAGGGTCATCCGGGCGCGCTTGTCGCCCGACTTCGCGCGCGGCTCGATCTGGCTGCGGCGCACCGAGATCATGGCGAACTCGGCGCCCACGAAGAACGCGTTGGTCAGCAGCGTCAGCGCGCCGATGAGGAGCTGTACGACGGTCATCGGGCCATCTCCCGCTCATCGCGCGCCGACGGTTCGTGCGACGCGGGTCCGTGCGCCGACGGTTCGTGCGACGCCGGTTCGTGCGCCGGCGCGCCGGCGTCCGGCGCGGGGGCCGTGACGCGGAGGCGGTCGGCGCGGTGGTGGTCGACGTCGAGGACGTCGATGCGCCAGCCGTCCAGGGCGACCACGTCACCCTTGGCGGGGATGCGCGTCAGGCGGGTGGCGACCAGGCCGGCCAGGGTCTCGTACGGGCCCTCCGGCGCGGTCAGGCCGATGCGCTCCAGGTGGTCCAGGCGCACCGACCCGTCGGCCTCCCAGGCCGCCCGGCCGTCCGGGTCGGCGGGGGCCGGCAGCAGGTCCGGTGTCTCCACCGGGTCGTGCTCGTCGCGCACCTCGCCGACGACCTCCTCGACGATGTCCTCCACGGTCGCCACGCCCGCCGTACCGCCGTACTCGTCGATGACGACGGCCATGGTGCGGGTGGCGCGCATGCGCTCCAGGAGGCGGTCGGCGGGCAGGCTGTCCGGCACCAGGAGCGGCGCGGTGGCCAGCTCGGTGACGGGGGTGGACCGGCGGCGGTCCGGCTCCAGGGCCAGCACGTCGCGGATGTGGACGGTGCCGATGACCTCGTCCAGGCTGTCCCGGTAGACCGGGAAGCGGGACAGGCCGGTGGCGTGCGAGAGGTTCGCGGCGTCGGCGGCGGTGGCGTGGGCCTCCAGGGCCTTGACGTCCACGCGCGGCGTCATGACGTTCTCCGCGGTCAGCTCGCCCAGGTGCAGGGTGCGTACGAACAGCTCCGCCGAGTCCGCCTCCAGGGCGCCCTCCGCGGCCGAGTGCTGGGCGAGGGCGACCAGTTCCTCGGCGCTGCGGGCGGAGGCTAGCTCCTCGGCCGGTTCCAGGCCGAAGCGGCGCACGAAGCGGTTCGCCGTGTCGTTCAGGTGCCGGATGAAGGGGCCGAAGGCGGTGGTGAAGCCGCGCTGCGGGCCCGCGACGACCTTCGCGACGGCCAGCGGGCGGGAGATCGCCCAGTTCTTTGGGACCAGCTCGCCGACGACCATCAGCACGACGGTGGAGACGACCACGCCGAGCACGGTCGCCACCGTCGAGGTGGCGCCGCCCAGGCCGATCGCCCGCAGCGGGCCGCGCAGCAGCACCGCGAGGGACGGCTCGGCCAGCATGCCGATGACCAGCGAGGTCACCGTGATGCCGAGCTGGGCGCCGGACAGCTGGAGGGTCAGGGAGCGGACGGCCTTCAGGGCGCCGTCGGCACCGCGCTCACCGGACTCGGCGGCACGCTCCAGGTCGGAGCGCTCGACGGTGGTGAGGGAGAACTCGGCCGCGACGAACAGCGCGCAGGCCAGGGTGAGGAGGAGGGCCAGCAGGAGCAGCAGGACCTCGGTCACCGTGCCACCCCGCTTCCCTCACGCGCATACGGGGGCACTGGCGGGCCGGCCGCGGCACGGCCGGTACTGGGAGGCTCCATTACGGAACGGGACTCCTTAACGGGGTCGGTGGGCACCGGTACCAGCCGGGCGCCCGAGGGTTCTCCCTCATGGTAAAGGACGAGCAAAGAGATCGGGAGTCCTCGGACCCCTATGCTTCTACTCGCCTGTAGAGAACGGCCGGACGGTTCCGGTTGTTCCCCGCACGAAAGTGAAGGAGTGAACGCCTCGATGGTGTTCAAGCGGCTGCTCGGTTCCCTCGGCGTGGGCGGGCCCACGGTGGACACGGTCCTCGACCCGGGCGCCGCCCGGCCGGGGGGCACGCTGTCGGGCCGGGTCCACCTGGCCGGCGGCAGCGCCGACCAGGACGTCGAGCACGTCGCGCTGGAGCTGGTGGCCCGCGTGGAGACCGGGCACCGGGAGCACGGCCACGGGGAGGGCGTCGACGGGGTAGGGGTCGGCCGTGAGGGAGTCGACAGCGAGGGCGTCGTCGTCTTCGACCGGCACACCGTCGGCGGGTCCTTCCGGCTCGCGGCGGGCGAGGAGACGAGCATCCCGTTCGCGGTGACGCTGCCCTGGGAGACCCCGGCCACCGAGCTGCACGGGCAGCCGCTGGGCATCGTGCTCGGCGTGCGCACCGAGCTGGCCGTCGCCGGCGCCCGGGACCGGGGCGACCTGGACCCGCTCACCGTGACGCCGCTCCCGGCCCAGGAGGCGGTCCTGGAGGCCCTCGGCGGGCTCGGTTTCACCATCCGCTCCGCCGACCTGGAGTACGGCCGCATCGGCGGCACCGGGCAGCGGCTGCCGTTCTACCAGGAGATCGAGCTGACCCCGCCCCCGCGCTACGCCCACCAGGCCGACGAGATCGAGCTGACCTTCCTGGCCGTGCCGGGTGCGCTCGAAGTGGTGCTGGAGGCGGACAAGCGCGGCGGCCCGTTCGCCGACGGCCACGGCGGCCACGACGCGGTCAGCCGCTTCACCGTCCCGCACGAGGGCCCCGCCGGGCCGCAGGGCTGGACCGCCCTCGTCGACGGCTGGATCAAGGAGCTGGTCGAGCACCGCGCGTCCTACGGCTCCCACGCGGTGTACGGCCACGAGTCCGGGGTCGGCGCCGCCGTCATGGCCGGGGCGGCGGGCATCGCCGTGGGGATGGTGGCGACCGAGGCCGTCGACGAGGTGGGGGACCTCTTCGAGGGCGACTCCGAGGATGGGGACGGGAACGGGGACGGGGAAGACTGGTAGCTTCTACAGTGATGTAGAGCAACGGATCGGGGTCGCCTGCGACTCCGGCCCGACCGGTACGGAGTACGGAGTTCTCATGGCCCTGTGGGACCGCTTCAAGGAGTCCGCGTCGCAGATGCAGACGCAGCTCGTGGCGAAGAAGAACGACCTCAAGAGCGGTGCCTTCCGCGACGCCAGCATGGCGATGTGCGCGCTGGTCGCCGCGGCCGACGGCAGCGTCGACCCCTCGGAGCGGCAGCGGGTCGCCCAGCTGATCTCGACCAACGAGGTGTTGCAGAACTTCCCCGCCGACGACCTGCGCCGCCGCTTCGAGGCCAACCTGGACAAGCTGACCGCCGACTTCGCCTTCGGCAAGGTCGGCATCCTCCAGGAGATCGCCAAGGCGAAGAAGAAGCCCGCGGAGGCGCGGGCCGTGATCCAGATCGGCATCGTGATCGGCGGTGCCGACGGGGACTTCGACAAGGACGAGCGCGCCGTGGTCCGCGAGGCGTGCTACGCCCTCGACCTGCCGCCGCACGAGTTCGACCTCTGAGAGGCGGCGGGCGCCCGGGGCGCGCCCCGGCCCGCCGGCCTTGCCGTAGATTCCGGGTGCGGGTCCGTGCCGCGGGCCCGCACCGTACGTCCACCAGGGGAGCGCCGTGTTCGGACTCAGCGAGCTCGCGATCATTCTCGTCGTCGTCGCGGCCGTCATCGCCGTCAAGAAGCTTCCCGAGCTGACCCGCTCGGCGGGCAGGTCGGCCCGCATCCTCAAGGCGGAGGCACGCGCCACGCGGGACGCGGACGCCCCGGGGACGCCGCGCGTCATCCAGGGCGAGACGGTCAGGCGCGAGGACCCCGGCACCGGCTCCCGGGGCTGAGGCCGGCCCGCCTCACGCGCCGGGCTCGCGGTCCCCGGCGCGGGTGCGGTGCGGGCCCAGTTCGCGCAGCACCTCGCCGAGTTCGGCGGCGGTGAGCGCGGGAGCGGGCAGGGGCCCGGCGGCCGGCGCGGTGCGCAGACCCGCCAGGAACAGGGCGAGGGGCCGGCGCCAGGCATCCGGCGCGGTCGCGGTCGCGTCCGGGCTCGTCGTCGTGCCCGGGGGCGCCGTCCCGGTCGCGGCCGCGTCCGGGCTCGTCGTCGTGTCCGGGCTCGTCGTCGTGTCCGGGCTCGCCGCCGTGGCCAGCGTCGCCCTCGCATCCGGGCTCGCCGTCGCATCCGGACTCGTCGTCGCGCCTGGGGTCGCCCTCGCGTCCAGCGTCGCCCTCGCGCCCGGCGCCGCCGTCGCGCCCAGCGTCACCCTCCCGCCCGGCGTCGCCGTCGCTGCGGTCAGCGCCGGGACCGCGCGGCCGAGTGCCGCGAGTCCGAACAGCACGTCCTCGGTGGTGACGTCGGCGCGCACGGTGCCCTCGTCGCGGAGGCGGGACAGCAGCGCGTCCACGGTCCGGCGGTTGTGCTCGTGCACGGCCTCCAGGCTCTCGACGCCCCGCAGATGCGTGGTCATGAGGTCGTTGGAGCCGCGGTCGGCGGCCAGGGTGCGGAAGACCACCTCCAGGTAGGCGGTGAGCCCCGCCCACGCGTCCGGGGCCCTCCTGGCCTGCTCACCGGCGTCCATCGTGCCCGTCAGCGAGTCCCGGAAGACGGCGTCCACCAGGGCGGCGCGGGTGGGGAAATGGCGGTAGAGCGTCGCGTTGCCCACCCCCGCCCGGCGCGCGATCACGTCCAGCGGCGCGTCCAGTCCCTGCTCGGTGAACACCTCGTGGGCCGCCTCCAGCAGAAGCTCCCGGTTGCGCCGCGCGTCGCGTCGCTGCCGGGGCGCTCCGTCGCGTGCGCCGACGGTCATCCTCGCCCTCCGGATCGTACGAACCGGGGAGTGCTCCCCGTGCTCCGGGTGCCGATGCTATCGTCGGCGAGGAAAGTGGGGAGCACTCCCCGTTTAACTTTCTTCCCCCTGGAGGCTCCATGACCGCGCCCACCCCCGAGGAACTGGCCGCCCTGCGGGCCGTGGGCGCCGTGCACCGGGTGTGCGTGCCGGGCAGCGGGGAGAGCCTGCTGGTGGTGACGCGCGACGCGGCGCGGGCCGCGCTCGCCGACCCGCGGCTGCGCAACGACATCCGGCACTCCGCGTCCTGGCGGAGCGACGGCGGGCACGCCATCGGCCACAACATGCTCCAGAGCGACCCGCCGCAGCACACCCGCCTGCGCCGGCTGGTGGCCGGGCACTTCACGCCGGGCCGGGCCGCCGCCCTGCGCCCGCGCGTCGAGCACATCGCGCGCGACCTGCTGGACGCCCTGCCGCGAACGGGCACGGCCGACCTGGTCGCCCGGTACGCGCTGCCGCTGCCGGTCACGGTGATCTGCGAGGTGCTGGGCGTCCCGGAGAGCGACCGCGGGGGCTTCCACACCTGGTCGAACGAGCTGGTCATGCCCACCTCGCCGGAGGCGGCCCGGTCGGCGGCCGACGCCCTGACCGGCTACCTCACCGAGCTGACCGACGCCAAGCGCCGCACCCCGGACGGCACGCTCCTCGGCGACCTGGTCGGCGCCGCCGACGGCGGCGAACTCACCGCCGGGGAACTGCTCGGGATGGCCTTCCTCCTCCTGGTCGCCGGGCACGAGACGACCGTCAACCTGATCTCCGCCACCGTCCACAGCCTGCTCACCCACCCCGACCAGCTCGCCCGCCTGCGCGCCGAGCCGGAGCTGACCGAGAGCGCCGTGGAGGAGTCGCTGCGCTACAACTCCCCCGTCCACGCCTCCGCGTTCCGCTACGCGGCCGAGCCGCTGGAGCTGGCGGGCACCGCGATCGCGGCGGGCGACTCGGTGCACGTCTCCCTCGCCGCCGCCTCCCGTGACCCGGCGCACCACCCCGACCCCGACCGCTTCGACATCGGCCGCCGCCCGCGAGGCCACCTCGGTTTCGGCCACGGCCCGCACCACTGCCTGGGCGCACCGCTGGCCCGCGTCGAGGCCGCCGTCGCCGTACGCCTGCTCCTCGAACGGCACCCCGCGCTCGCCCTCGCCACCGCCCCGGCCACGCTCACCTGGCGCACCAGCACCCTGCTGCGCGGGCTGACGGAACTGCCGGTGCGGCTCGGCTGAGCCGCGGACCGGCGCCGGTGGCACGGGCCCCGGGGCCGCCCGGGGCCGGGATCACGACGGGTCCTCCGGTACGGCCGACAGCAGGCTGTGCACGATCGGCCCCGCCGAGCCGCCGCCGGTGACGCCCTCCTCGACGACGGCCGCGACGGCGACGTTGCCCCGGTGGGCGACCAGCCAGCCGTTGTTGTCCTGGTCGTCGGAGACCTCGGCGGTACCGGTCTTGGCGCCGATCTCACCCGGCAGGTCGGCCAGGACGCGCGCGGTGCCGTCGGTGACGGTGGCCCGCATCAGCCCGCGCAGCTGGGTGACGACCTCGTCGGGGAGCGGCTCGGTGCGGGTGGCGTTCTCGTGGCCCGCGGTGACGGACGGCTGGTGGAACTCGCCGGACACCGCGGTGGCCGTCACCGACGCCATGATCAGCGGGTTGGCCTGGACGCGGCCCTGCCCGATCATCGACGCGGCCTTCTCCGTCTCGTCCTTGGGCACCGGCACCGAGCCGTCGTACGTCGGGATGCCGACGTGCCACTCCTGGCCGACCCCGAAGTAGGTGCGCGCGACCTTCCCCAGCTCCGCGTCGTCGAGCTTGCCGCGCAGGCTGATGAAGGCGGTGTTGCAGGACTCGGTGAAGTCCTTGCGGAAGGTGGCGCCGGGGTGTTCGGAGGTCTCCACGTTGTGGAACTCCTTGCCCACCGTCAGGTACTTGGGGCAGTCCACGACGTCGTCGGGCGCGACCGCGTCCTTGAGCAGCAGGGCGCTGCTGGTGACGATCTTCCAGGTGGAGCCGGGCGCGTAGGTGCCGGAGGCGGCGCGGTTGAAGCCGGAGGAGGGCGAGTTGGCGAGGGCGAGGACCTCGCCGTTGTCGACGCGCAGGGCGACGAGGGAGGCGTTCTTGCCGTCGGCCTCCCCGAGGGCCTGCTCCGCGGCGGCCTGCCAGCCGGCGTCCAGGGTGGTGCGCACCGGCCGGTCCGCCGTCGCCGGGTCGGGCTTCTTGCCGAAGGACGCCTCGGTGCGCACGGTCTCGCCGCTGGCCCGGTCGACCAGCTCGACCGCGCCGCGCGGACCGCCGCCGCCCGCGTCACCGGCGAGCCGCCCCAGGAGCGGGGCCAGGGACGGGTACGCATCGCCGACGAGGGAGGCCCCTTCCCGGTCCGTGACCTTCGGCGGCGCGGTCTCCTCGCGCTCCAGACGGAACTTCTCCGTGTCGCTCAGCCTCGGGTGCACCAGGGACAGCCGCCAGTCCACCTTCCAGCCGCCGTCGTCCTGCTCGCGCAGCGGCAGCCGCGACTCGTACGTCCAGGTGCCCAGGCCGGTGACCGGCATCCGGGCGGTGAAGGGGACGCCGAGGGTGCCGTCCTCGTCCTCCTGCACGCCGTCGTCCGCCGCCGTCAGCTTCGGCTTCTCGATGTCGAGGCCCGCGGTGAAGCTCTGCAGGACCTCCTGTGCCTTGCCGGGCTCGGTGGTGCGGCCGGCCGCGCTCGGCAGGCGCCCGGCGGCCCAGTCGGCGAGGAAGGCGCGCGCCTGCTTCATCGCGGCGGGGTCGGGTCCGTCGTCGCCGCGCGCGAAGGGGCCGAACCCGGCGGCGTACGAGCCGCCCGCGGCGACCGCGAGGACCACACCCACGGCGACGACGGCCCGGACCCCGGTGCGGGGCCTGCGGCGGCGAGGCGGGCTCGGGCGGGGAGCGGTGAGGTGGGGAGCGTCGGTCATGGGAAGGTCCTTGTCGGTCAGCGGCCGGGGCCGGTGAGGAAGTCGAGGATCGTGTCGGTGGCGTCGAGGGCCTTGCTGACGGGGCCGAACCCCTCGGGCGGGGGAACGGTCGAGCCCGGCCAGGTGTGACCGGCGTCGTCGACGACGAGGAGTTGCACGGTGCCGCCGCCGGACCGCCGGTCGCCGCCGGGGGCGTCCTTCCCGAGCCGCCAGACCGTCCGGTCGTAGCCCTTCTCCGCCCGGGTGACCGGCTTGCCCGCGTCCCCGGCCGCCGCGAACGCCGCCGCGCTGTCCCGGGCCGACCGGGTCGGCAGGATCGGCTCCTCGGGGTCCGGCGGCGGGGAGGGCAGGCCCGCGAGCGGCCGTACGGGGTCGTCGGCGCCGTAGACGACCATGACGGGGACGGGCCCGGTGGGCTCCACCGCGGCGGACCCGGTGGGCAGTTGGCCGGAGACCGAGGCCGCGCCCGCCAGCAGGGCGGGGCGCTCGGCGGCCATGCGCAGGGCCATCGAGCCGCCGTTGGAGAACCCGGTGACGTAGACCCGGTCGGGGTCGGCGCGCTCGGTGCGGACCAGGTGCTTGATCAGGGCCTCGGTGAAGCGGACGTCCAGGCCGGGGTCCGGGCGCTGCTTCGTGGCCCGCGTGCCGGCGGCCCAGCCGTGGCCGAGGCCCTCGGGAAAGGCGACGAGCATGCCGCGCGCGGTGGCGGCCCGCTCCAGGCGGGACTTCGCCCGCAGCTCGGCGGCGTCGCCACCGCGGCCGTGGAAGGCGATGAGGAGGGGCCTCGAGCCGTCGTCGGCGGTGGGGGTGGCGGGCCGGTGCAGGAGGTACTGGCGGGTGTCACCGTCCACCCGGAGCCGGGCGCGGACCTCCGGCGCCGGAGTGCCCGTACCGGCGGCGGACGGGCGGCTCGCCGACGGTGCCGCGGTGGGGCGGCCGGAGTCGGCGCCGGGATCTGCGTCGGTGTCGGCGGCGCAGCCGGCCAGGGGGAGGACGAGGGCGAGGGCCAGCACGCCGGGCCACCGGCGGGCGCGAGGCGCGAGGCGAGGGTCACGGTCACGACCACGGTCACTGTCACGGTCACGGAAGGAGCGCATGGCCCGAGGAGAGCAACCCCGCCGAGTCCCTGTCCAAGACCGATATGGATGTCGGATCGATCAAGCACCGATATGATTACTGGTCGTGGACCTGGTGCGGCACCTGGAGTGCTTTGTGGCTGTTGCAGAAGAGTCACACTTCGGGCGTGCCGCCGCCCGGCTCGGCATGGCCCAGCCGCCCCTGTCGCAGCGCATCCAGCGGCTGGAGAAGGAGCTGGGCGTCCGGCTCTTCGAGCGCTCCAGCCGCCAGGTGACGATCACCGAGGCGGGCACGCTGCTGCTCGCCGAGGCGCGTGAGCTGCTGGCCCGCGCCGAGGCGCTGCGGACCGCCGCGCGCCGCATCCGGGACGGCGAGAGCGGTCTGCTGCGCGCCGCCCTGTCCCCCGACATCTCCGGCGAGACGGTCGCCGCGCTGCTGGCCGACTTCCGCCGCCGGCACGCGGGCCTCGAACTGGAGCTGCACGAGCTGACCACCGCCCAGCAGCTCGCCGGGTTCGCCGCCCACGAGCTGGACGTCGGCCTCATCCACCACCCGTGCGACGTCACCGGCCTGGAGCTGGGCCCGGTGCTCCGCCGCGACCTCGGCGTACTGCTGCCGCGCGGCGCGCCCCAGACGGAGCTGGACGCGGTGCCGCTCGCCGCCCTCACCGGCTACGACCTGGTGCTCTTCCCGCGCGCCGACGCCCCCGCGGTCTACGACGACCTGCTCACCGCCTGCGCCCGGGGCGGCTACACGCCCGCCGCGGTACGGCACGGCCAGGGCGCCAGCTTCGTCCGCGGCCTGGTCCTGTCGTCGGGGGCGGTCGCCCTCGGCCCCCGCGACACCCGGCTCGTGACCCCCGGCGACCAGGACCTGGTCTGGCGCCCGCTGGCCGGGGCGCCGCCCGTCTGGCGGCACTCCGCGGCCTGGCCCAAGGGGCGCGGCGACGCCGCCGTCGGCGCCTTCGCGGACGCGGCCACCCACGCCCTGCGCACCACGGCCGACGCCCACCCCGAGACCCCCGCCCGGCCCCTGCACCTCCGCCCGGCATCGGAGTACTGGCTGTGACCGACACCGCCACCTTCGGCCCCCACCCGAGGCCCCTCACCCACCCCGCGCCCGCCGACACCCTCCGGCAAGCCCCGGCCATTGCGCGCGTCGCGGAGGTCACCCACCCGGTGACGGAGGCAGACCCGGCCGTGACCGACGCCGCCACGCTCGGCCGCCGCCCGGCGCACCACGCTGCTCGCCGCCGGCACCCGACGCCCCTCACCCACCCCGCGCCCGACGACGCCCATCGGGAGGCCCCGGTCGTCGCGCGCGTCGCGGAGGTCACCCGCCCGGTGACGGAGGCAGGCCCGGCCGTGACCGACGCCGCCACGCTCGGCCGCCGCCCGGCGCACCACGCTGCTCGCCGCCGGCACCCGACGCCCCCCGCCCGCCCCGCGCCCGGCGACGCCCTCCGGGAAGCCCCGGCCATCGCGTGCCTCGCGGAGGTCACCCACCCGGTGACCCCCGGCCCGGCACCCGAGGCAGACCCGGCCATGACCGACACCGCCCGGCTCAGCCACCGCCCGGGGCACCCCGCCGCCCACCACCGGCACCCGACGCCCCTCACCCGCCCCGCGCCCGGCGACGCCCTCCGGGAAGCCCCGGTCGGCGCGGGGGGCGCTCGGGCTGCGGGGTACCACTTGGCACCGGAGGTGCGGGCATGACCGATACCGTTACCGCCGCCCGGCTGGACGCCGCCTTCGCCGGGGCCGGGGTCACCGGGTGGCTGCACGCCGTGGACATCGACTCGGGGGCGCAGGTCGGGGCCGGGGCGGACCAGCCGGTCTGCACGGCCAGTGTCCACAAGCTGTGTGTACTGGTGACGCTGCACGAGCTGGCGGCGGCCGGGGAGCTGGACCTCACCGAGCAGGTCGAGTGCCCGCCCGCCGGACGCACCCCGGGCCCCACCGGGCTCGCGGCCATGCTCGACCCGGTCCGGCTGTCGCTGCGCGACGCCGCGTACCTGATGATGTCCGTCAGCGACAACACCGCCGCCGACCTGCTACTGCGCCGGGTCGGCCTGGACGCCGTCAACCGCACCGCGGCCCGGCTCGGCCTCACCCGGACGCGGGCGGTGTACGGCTTCGGCGAGATGCTGGGCACCATGCGCGAGGACGCCGGGCCCGCCGGTGCCCGGGCGCTGACCGACCCGCACGTCATCACCCGCCTGCGCGCCCTGGACCCGGCCCGCACCAACCACAGCACCCCCCGCGACATGACCCGCCTGCTCGGCGCCCTGTGGCGGGACGAGACCTGCCCGCCCGAGTACGGCGACGCGATGCGCCGGATCATGGGCCTCCAGGTCTGGCCGCACCGCCTGGCCTCGGGCTTCCCCTTCGACGACGTGCACGTGGCCGGCAAGACCGGCAGCCTGCCCACCCTGCGCAACGAGGTCGGCGTCGTCGAATACCCCGACGGCGGCCGCTACGCCGTGGCCGTCTTCACCCGCACCGCCCACACGGCGGCCGTGCTCCCGGCGGCGGACGCGGTGATCGGCACCGCGGCCCGGATCGCGGTGGACGCACTGCGGGCACCATGAGGGGGCCCTGAGGGGGTCCGCGCGTCAGGACGCGTTGTCGCGCCAGCGCCCGCCGCTGGGCGCCGAGTCGAAACGGGTCGACGCCGAGCCGTTGCCGCTGAAGTCGTTGCCGGAGACCCGGCCGCCGGTCCAGACGGCCCCGGGCGCGATCCACACGGCGTGGAGCTGGGTGCGGGGGTGCCCGTCGTCCCGGACGCGGTTGCCGTGCACGTACGGGTGGATCACGGCAGCGGCGGCGGTGAGACCGGCACGCGGGGCCGGGGAGTCCGGGAGGCGGTAGGCGGTGCCGGGCGCGGGGGTGCCGTCGGGCCACGCGGTGTCGGCGCCCGGGCGCACCGGGGCGAGGGTGAGCCGGGTCGCGGTATTGTCGACGACCACGGCGGTGACCTCGGCGTTGACCTCCGCCGTGACCTCGGTGGTGCCCTCGGCCCCTGCGGGACCGCCGCCGACCGTCAGCTCCTTGCCGCGGTGGCCGCCCGGAAGCCAGTCGGCCCGCTCGTCGGTCAGCGACAGCGGCCCGCAGTGGACGCCCTCGCCGCCCCCGTCCGCTTCCGGCGCCGCTCGGCGGCCGTTGCCCCGGATCCGGTTGCCGAAGATCGCGGGCTCGTGCAGCGGGGCGTCGACGCGGATGCCGTCCAGCGCGTTGCCGTGGATGTCGTTGGACTCCAGGACGATGTCCGTGGCGGGCTCCTGGTCGCCGCCGGCCAGGTTGTGCTGCCAGTAGCCGTACCGCCCGTTGCCGCCGACCCGGTTGCCGTGGAAGCCGTACGGACCGGGGGTGTTGCCCAGCGCGATCCCGTCCCCCGCGTTGCCGTCGATCACGCACCCGGTGACGAGGCCGCCGCGCCCGCCGACGCTCGTCGTGCCCTGCGCCGACACGTCGAACCCGGCGACGTGGTTGCCGAGCATCGTGCAGCCGGTGACCAGGAGGCCGTCGGCGCCCCAGTCGGAGATGCCGTAGCGGTTGTCCTCGGTGTGGCAGGCGGTGACCCGGATGCCGCGGGGCGGGACCCAGTCGTCCTGCTGGAGTTCCAGGAAGATGCCGTTGGTGCCGTTGCCGCGCGCGGTGCAGTCGGTCACCGCCAGCCGTTCGACCGGCCCCCATCCGCCGACCCCGATCCCGATGCCCGCGCCGCCCATCTTCTCGCCGGGGTCCTGCCGTCCGCACCGCTCCGCCAGCACCCCCTCCACCACCGTGTCCTGGAGGAAGTCGCACCCGAAGCCGGTGGCGGCGGTGTCGTGGATGTAGAGGTCGCTGAAGCGCCCGCGCAGCACGTATTGCAGGCCCAGTCCCTTGGCCAGCACCTCGTACTCCTCGGTCGCCACCCCCAACCCGTCGATCTCGAAGTGGGCGAAGGTGACGTCCGCGATGGGACGGTCCCGCCCCGCGCCGTGCTGCGCGGCGGTGAACCAGGCCAGGGGCACCGGCTGCGTGGGGGCGCCCGGGTTGGCGAGCGCGAAGCACGTGGCACCGCGTCCGGCGCCGACCAGCGAGACGCCGCTGCGCCAGCGCACCGGCCGGTCCCGGATCACGTACCGCCCGGCGGGTACGCGCACGGTGCGCGGCCGCCCGTCCTCGGCGGTGGCGTCGCCCAGCGCGTCCACCAGCTTCTGGAGGGCGGACCGGTCGTCGGCGGCCCCGTCCCCGACCAGGCCGTACTCCTGGGCTTCCGCCGTCAACGGCATGCTCATGGGCTGCTCCTTCCGCCCTCGCCCGCGCCGACCGGGTACCAGCCACCGGCCCGTCCCAATCGCGCGCACGGACCCGCGCACATCACGGGGACATATCAGGCGCTTTATCTCATTTGGGGGTACATAATCAGAACATGAGTACGGCAACGTATGTACTGCTGGCCGCGCCTTCGGGCGGGCTCAAAGTGATCGTGGTCTTCATCATCGGACTGGTGATCGCCGGGGCGTTGGTCTGGGCCGTACGCATCGGCATGCGGGTCATGGACCGGGAGCCGGACCGCCCCCGCGCCGACGAACAGCCGCACCTCCCGGCCACCGGGGCCGTCCGCGAGGAACGGGAGATGCGCGAACCCGACGAGATCCCGCTGAACAGTGACGGGAGCCCGCGGCTCATGCCCTACGAGCTGCACCACTCGGGCAGCCGCCGCTGCGACGACCAGAAGCGGCGCCGCTGGCTGCCGGGGTCGAGCGGAGCCTTCGGCAGCGGCGGGCCGGGACACGTCTGAGGACGCGGGCGGCCCCACCCCCGCCGAGCCGGTGCTCGTGCGCCGTCCCGTCTCGCCCCGTCCCGTCCCGTCCCGTCCGGGAGGAAACTCGCTCGCGTCCGCGCCCGGCCCCCCGTACCGTCACCCCCATGAAGCGCGCCTGTCCGTCCTTGATGACGACGCCGGGGACCGTCCCGGCGCGCTGACTGCTGACCAGAAGTCCGAAGCCCCGGGGCGAACGCCCCGGGGCTTCGTCGCGTGGTGCTCGTCCTGTGGACCGTTCCGAGGGAGACCACCATGCACCGCGAGGACCACCGGCGGCTCGGCCGCGAACTGGCGCTGTTCGACACCGACCCCCTCATGGGCGCGGGCCTGCCGTACTGGCTGCCCGACGGCGCGGTCGTCCGCCACACCCTGGAGGAGTACGTCCGCGACGCGGAGCGCCGGGCCGGCTACCGGCACGTCTACTCGCCCGTGCTCGGCAAACGCGAGCTGTACGAGATCTCGGGGCACTGGGAGCACTACCGCGACGACATGTTCCCGCCGATGGCGCTGGGCGCCGAGGAGGTCGTGCTGCGGCCGAGCCTGTGCCCCCACCACGCCCTGGTCTACCGCTCCCGCTCCCGCAGCCACCGCGAACTGCCCCTGCGCATCGCCGAGCTGGGCGCGATGTACCGCTCCGAGCCGTCCGGCGTCCTCGGCGGACTGACCCGCGTGCGGGCCATCCACCTCAACGACGCGCACATCTTCTGCACCCCGGACCAGGCCGCCGACGAGGCCCGCACCGCCCTCGGGCTCATCCGCCGCGCCCACGCCGACCTCGGCATCCGGGCCGCCCGCTACCGCCTGTCCCTGCCGGGCCCCGGCGGCAAGTACGTCGCCGATCCGGAGCTGTGGCGGCGGTCCACCGCGCTGCTCGAAGAGGCCCTGGACGGGCTGCCGTACGAGGCGGTGGAGGGCGAGGCGGCCTTCTACGGCCCGAAGATCGACGTGCAGATCGAGGACCTGGCGGGCCGCGAGTCGACCCTGTCGACCGTCCAGATCGACTTCCACCAGCCCCAACGCTTCGGCCTGCGCTACCTCGCCCCCGACGGCACCCGGCGGCGCCCGGTCCTGGTGCACCGCAGCGTCATCGGCAGCGTGGAACGAGCGGTCGCCCACCTGATCGAGGTGCACGGCGGCGCGTTCCCGGCGTGGCTGGCCCCGGTGCAGCTGGTGGTGCTGCCGGTGGCCGGGGCGCAGCGGGAGGCGGCGCACGCCCTCGTACGGCAGGCCGCCGAGCTGGGGCTGCGGGCCGAGCTCGCCGACCCGGAGCGCGGCAGCCTCGGCGCCCGGGTGCGGGCGGCGCGGAAGGTGCCGTACCAGGCGGTGATCGGCGCGCGGGAGGCGCGGGACGGCGACCTGGTCGACGTACGCCTGCGCGACGGACGCCGCCCGGGCCCGCTGCCCGGCACCGAACTCCTGCGCCGCATCACCGAACGGGTCGAGGCCCGCGGCCCGGAATTGTGGCCCTCCGACTGAGCCCGCCCTCCTGCCGAAGCGGCCCCGCACCCCGCCGGGCCGGGGGACGCGGTCGCGTCCGCGTAAGGTCGCCGCATCGGCGTCCCCCGCGAAGCACAAGGAGCCCCGGCCGTGAGCACCGAGTCCGAGCAGCAGCAGACCATCCCGGTGATCATCGACTGCGACACCGGCATCGACGACGCCCTGGCCCTGCTGCTGGCGGTCCGCCACCCGCGTTTGGACCTGCGCGCGGTCACCTGCGTGGCCGGGAACACGGACGTGGCCGGGGTCGTACGGAACACGCTGACCGTGCTGGAGCGGGCCGGCGCCCCGGACGTTCCGGTCGCCCGGGGTGCCGAGCGGCCGCTGATCGAGGGCGTGCGCACCGCGCGGCACGTGCACGGGGCCGACGGCATGGGCGACCTCGGGCTGCCCGCGCCCACCCGCACCCCCGCCGACGTGGACGCGGTGACGCTGCTGCGCCGGGAGATCCTCGTCTCCCCGCGCCCGGTCACCCTGATCCCCACCGCGCCGCTGACCAACATCGCGCTGCTGCTGCGCACCCACCCCGAGGTCACCCGCAACATCGAGCGGATCGTGTTCATGGGCGGCGCGGTGGCCACCGGGAACGCGACGCCGGTCGCCGAGTTCAACGTGTGGCACGACCCGGAGGCCGCGGCGATCCTGCTCACCGCCGGGGTGCCGATCACCATGTACGGCCTGGACGTGTTCGAGCGGGTGATCGTGCCCGGCGCGGACGTACGGCGGCTGCGCGCGAGCGCCGAGCCCGGCACCCGGCTCGCCGGGGAGCTGCTCGCCCACCGCGGCCCCGCCACCGACGCCACGGACCCCGGCGGCGGGCTCGGCGACGCGGGCGCGGTCTGCGCGGTGATCGACCCGGCGGGCCTGACCACGCACCGGCTGCCCGTCGAGGTGTCCCTGGCCCCCGGCCCCGCCCGCGGCCAGACCCTCGTCGACCGGCGGCTGCGCGTCGGCGAGTCCGAACTGCACGACGGCATGCGCGAACAGCCCCTCGTCGACGTGGCCCTGGACGTGGACGTCACCCGGTACGTGGACCTGTACCTCGGCACGGTCGAGCGCACGGAGGCGTAACCACCGGCGCGTCGCGGGCGCGCGGGTTCGCTTTTCGGGTGATCTGGACAGACGTACCAGATCAGTTCGTGTCGCCCGCACGTACCGCGAAGGAGGCCGCGTGACCGTACGCAGCACCACCAGCACCCCCGATCTGTCGTCCAAGGACCCCAACTGGTGGCGGCAGGCCGTGATCTACCAGGTCTATCCCCGCAGCTTCGCCGACGCCGACGGCGACGGGCTCGGCGACCTGCGCGGCGTCACCCAGCGCCTGACCCACCTGGCCGCCCTCGGCGTCGACGCCCTCTGGCTCAGCCCCTTCTACCCCTCCGAACTCGCCGACGGCGGCTACGACGTCGACGACTACCGCGACGTCGACCCGCGCCTGGGCACCCTGGACGACTTCGACGCGATGGCCGCCGAGGCCCACCGGCTGGGCCTGAAGGTGATCGTCGACCTGGTCCCCAACCACACCTCGCACCGCCACGCCTGGTTCCGGGAGGCCCTGGCCGCCGGCCCGGGATCGGCCGCCCGCGACCGGTACGTCTTCCGCGACGGCCGCGGCGCGCACGGCGAACTCCCGCCCACCGACTGGCAGTCCGTCTTCGGCGGCAGCGCCTGGCAGCGGGTGCCCGACGGACAGTGGTACCTGCACCTGTTCGCCCCCCAACAGCCCGACCTGAACTGGGAGAACGAACAGGTCCGCGCCGACTTCCGCACCACGCTGAAGTTCTGGTGCGACCGGGGCGTCGACGGGTTCCGCGTGGACGTCGCGCACGCGCTGGTCAAGGACCTGACCGAGCCGCTGCGCGACCTCGGCGCCCCCGAGCTGAGCGGCGAGGCGGCCCTCGACCGGTTCGCGCCGGGCACCCACCCCTTCTACGACCGCGACGAGGTCCACGAGGTCTACCGCGACTGGCGCAAGATCCTCGACGCCTACACCCCGCCCCGCACGGCCGTCGCCGAGGCCTGGGTACCGGGCCCCCGGCGCGTCCTCTACGCCCGCCCGGACGAACTCGGCCAGGCCTTCAACTTCGAGTACCTCCAGACCGGCTGGGACGCGGCCGAGCTGCGCGAGGTCATCACCGGCTCGCTGGCCGACGCGCGGGCCGCCGGCGCCTCGGCGACCTGGGTGCTGTCCAACCACGACGTCGTCCGGCACGCCACCCGCCTGGTCCTGCCGCCGGACACGGACACCGACGCCTGGCTGCTGTCCGGCGGCCACGCGCCCGCCGTCGACCCGGCGGCCGGGCTGCGCCGGGCCCGCGCGGCGACGCTGCTGATGCTGGCGCTGCCCGGCTCGGCCTACCTCTACCAGGGCGAGGAGCTGGGGCTGCCCGAGGTGGCCGACCTGCCCACCGAGGTCCTCCAGGACCCGATCTGGGAGCAGACCGGCCACGTCCGCAAGGGCCGCGACGGCTGCCGGGTGCCGCTGCCCTGGACGACGGAGGGGCCCTCGTACGGCTTCGGCGCGGGCGGGGCGTGGCTGCCGCAGCCGCCGGACTTCGCGGCGTACGCCGTCCAGGCCCAGGACGGGGTGGCGGGCTCGACGCTGGAGCTGTACCGCACGGCCCTGCGGCTGCGCCGCAAGCTGCTCGACGGCGAGTCGCTGACCTGGTCGGACGACGTCCCGGCGGGAGTGCTGCGGTTCGACCGCTCGGACGGCTGGCGCTGCGTCACCAACCTCTCCGGCCGGGCGGTGGACCTGCCCGCCGGCGAGGTGCTGCTGAGCAGCGCGCCGCTGGAGGACGGCCGGCTCGGCCCGGACACGACGGTGTGGCTGGGTCTGTAACGGTGCGGCCGGGCCGGTAGCCGGTCCCGGCCGCGGTCGCCGGGCACGCTCACCCGGACGGCCGCGCGCGCTGGTGGCGGGGCGGGGACGGTGGTGGCGTGGAGGGGTGACCGATCCTGACCGGCGCCGGTCGCACCGGCCCTCCAGGAGGCACCGATGCAGCACGCCCCCGCCGCCCGCCCGTCGCCCGTCCCCGGCGCCCGCCCGCTGCTCGGCGCCGCGCTCGCGGCGGTGCTGGCGCTGACGGCGACCGCCTGCGCCGTCGGCGGGCGGGGGACGGACCGGCCGGCCGGCACGGCGCCGCCGCCCGCGCGGTCCCCGGCCGCGCTCGCGTCACCGGGCCTGCCGCCGGTGCTCACCCGGGGGCAGGCGCGGGCGGCCCTGATCACGGCGGCCGACCTGGGGGAGGCGTGGGCGCCCACGCGGGGTGCCGCAACCTGGCGCGACGAGCTGCTCAAGGCCACCGCCGGACGGTCCGACTGCCGACGGCTGCTGGACGTCCTCTACACCGAGGACCTCTTCGGCGCGGACCCCGCCACCGCGCCCCGGGCCACGGCCGCCCTGGACGACGCGGACGGCGGGGCCCAGCTGCACTACCGGGTCACCTCCTACCGCGCCGCCGACCTGGACCGGACGCTGGCCTGGCTCGGGACGCTGCCGGACACGTGCGGACACTTCGCGGCGCGGGCCGCCGCCGACGGCACCACCCGGGACGTCCGGGTGACCGCACTGCCGCTGCCGGACGCGGGGGACGCCCGCCGGGGCCTGCGGGTGACGGTGAGCGGCGCGGCACCGGACGACGCGACGGACACCGGGGCGGACCCGGAGGCGGACACCGGGACGGACCCGGAGGACACCGGGGCGGACACCGAGGCGGGCACCCGGGGCGGGGTCCTCACCGTGGACCTCGTCGCCGTCCGCGTCGGCGACGACGCGATCAGCCTCACCAACGGCACCCTCGGCGAACCGGCCGACGACGCCACCCTGACGTCCGTCGAGGCCGGCACCGGACGCCTGACGGAGGCCCGGCGACAGGGCCGGGCCCAGGTGTGAGCCCCCGGCAAGGCACCGGCCGGGCGCTGGCCGGGGCTACAGCGGCGGCTGTGCGGGCGCCGGGCCCAGGGTGGTCGTGCCGGGCGCGGTGCGGTGCCCGAGGCCGGTGCGGTACGCGTCCAGGGCGGCCTCCACGCGGCCGGTGCGGCGCAGCAGGTCGCCCAGGAGCCGGCACAGGTCGGCCAGGTCACCGGCGGCGCCGGCCCGCTCCAGCAGGCTCAGCGCACGGACGTAGTGCTCCTCGGCGGCCTCGGTGTCCCGGGCGTCCTCGGCGATGATGCCGAGCAGCCGGTGGGCGCCCGCGGAGTGCACGGCGCCGCGCTCGGAGGAGAGGTCGTCGAGGACGCCGTGCAGCAGTTCCGCGGCCTCCTCGGACTTGCCGCGCCGGTGCAGCACGTCGGCCAGTTCGACGGCGACCTGGCTGCTGTAGAGGGCGGCGCGGGTGGCCGAGAGCATGCCGAGGGCCTCGCGCATCTCCGCCTCGGCGCGCGGGAGTTCGCCGTTCTGGGCGCAGACGTAGCCGCGCATCCAGTGGCAGTTGGCCAGCTC
This sequence comes from Streptomyces sp. NPDC102490, assembly GCF_044765285.1. Lineage (NCBI taxonomy): Bacteria > Bacillati > Actinomycetota > Actinomycetes > Kitasatosporales > Streptomycetaceae > Streptomyces > Streptomyces sp. NPDC102490. The sequence continues at coordinate 341,097 of NZ_JBIWJU010000002.1, read as the reverse complement.
GGTGCGCAGGTGCAGCGTGCGGTACAGCTCGGCCGCCTTGGCGAGCGAGGCGTCGGCCTCGGCGAGGCGGCCCTCGGCGAGCAGGGTGCGGGCGACGGAGCGGTGCATGCGGGCCACCAGGGCGGGGTCCCCGGCGCTGGGGGCGAGGGAGAGGGCGAGTTCGGCGGCCTGGGCGGCCCGCGCGTGGGCGCCCATGTCCATGTACGGGCCGATGGCGCTGGCGTAGAGCAGCAGCAGCGCGTCGGGGTCGTGCAGGCCGCCGCGGTTCAGCTCGTCGAGGGTGGACTCCAGCAGGTAGACGGCGTAGCGCAGTTCACCGGCGAGGTAGTGGGCGAGCGCCCGGCCGCGCAGCGCGGGGACCCGGGCGGGCAGCGGGGCGCCGGCCGCCACGAGGCACTGCTCGGCCCGCTCGAAGTACTCCCGTCCGGCGGTCAGTTCGCCGGTCTCCACGGCGCACTCGCCGAGCCCGAGCAGCGCGGCGGCCCGCTCCTCGGCCAGCTCGTACGCCTCGGCCTCGGCGAGCAGCTCGGTGTACTGCCCGGCCGCCTCCTCGGCGCCCTCGGTGGCGAGGGTGCGCTGCGCCTCGGTGAGCCTGAGCCGCAGGTCGGTGGCGAGGCGGGCGGGGCGTCCGGTGGCCAGCTCCTCGTAACCGACGCCGAGCCGCTCGGCGAGGTGCCGCAGCGCCTCGTCGGAGGGGCGGACGCGACCGGCCTCCAGGGTGGAGATGTAGGCGGGTGTGTACGCCGGTTCCGCGAGCTGGCGCTGGGTCATCCCGCGCTCGGCCCGCAGCCGCTGCACCCGGCGTCCGATGGCGTTTCGGTCGTCACGGTCCCCCACTGCCAACGCCCCCTGAGGCTCTTGCCGTTCGGCTCGGACGGCTCTAGGTTAAACGGTGTATTAAGCGCGCTTAACCGCGCTTGACACACTCCCTCATCCCCCAGAGGACGCCGTGCCCGTACGCTCCCGCACCGCCGAACGCTACGCCAGAGCCCTCGCCGCGGCCCTCACCGCCGTGGCCTGCCTGCTGCTGGCCGGGAACGCGGGCCCGACGGCCGCGAGCGGCTCCCCCGCACCGGCCGACGGGAGCGCCCCGCACCTGGGCGAACCGGCCCCGGTGCACCGCTGAGGGGCGCGAGGCGGACCGGGCCGGCAGAGCACGCGGCGGCAGTGCCGGTGGCCGGCTCAGCCCTGGGTCTGCAAGCGGCTCAGTTCCCGCTGGACGTGGTCCAGGGCGCCCTCGCGGCGGCCCGGCACCCGGCCGCGCAGCGCGGCGAGGGCCGCGCCCAGTTCGCGGGCCCGGCCGGCGTCGCGGACCAGCCCCCACTGGTGGTGCGCCCGGTCGACGGCCGCCTCCACGGCGGGCGCCTGCGGGGGCTGCCCGGCGCCGAGCCGGGCCTCGGCCACCGTCAGCCAGGTCCGGCAGCTGCGCACCGGGTCCCCCGCGAACATCGCCAGGTCGGCCCGGACCTCGGTCCAGTGCAGCGCGTCCTCGGAGGCGGGCCCGTGCGCGTGCGCCGCGGCCCGCTCGTGCCGGGCGGCGAGCGCGTCGGCGTCACCGTGCCGCCCGGAGCGCACGGCCGCGGCGATGACGGCGTGCGGGTCGCCCGCCACCGGCCCCGGCGCCGTCAGCACCAGGTCCGCGCCGCTGCCCGCGGTGTCGGCCGCGGCCCGGTCCAGCGCCTGCTGGTGCAGCTCGTCCGGCGGCGGCCGGTGCCCGCTGCGCAGGATCGTCGCGACGCCCCGCATGTACGAGGGCACGGCCACCGTCCGCCGGGCGGGCGGCGGCGCGATGCGACCGTAGACGGCGTTGTTGCGCCCGGAGTCCAGCGGGCTGGTGCGCAGCCACTGCCAGGTCTCCCGGTCGGCGTGCAGATCGAGCAGCAGCGTCGTCGCGCCGCTCGGCCGCAGCCGCAGCTCCTCGCGGACCCAGTGCCAGGGCAGCGCGGTGTAGCGGACGGTCGACGGCGTCGTGCGGGCCAGCGCCAGGTGCGGCAGGCGCTGGCGCCGGTCCAGCTGGAGCTGCCCGGCGACGTAGACCGTGAGCGGTCCGGGGGCCGCCGCCGCGGCCCGCAGCCGGGTGAGGACCGCCTGCGGCTCCAGCGGGTCGGCGAGTTCCACGACGTTCGCCGTGTCCGTGCCGGAGAGCACGGCGGGCGGCACCGCCGCGAGCACGGGGAGCACGGAGGCGGCGTCCACCAGGCACCCACGGCCCACGGGCGACGCCGCGAGCAGCAGCACGGTTCCGGGCATGTCCCCTCCCCCTGTCGATCACGTACGGCAGCACGGTAACCGCTGCGGCTGCACAGCGGGGCACTCATCCGTGGGCGGCCGGTTCCCGGCCGGCCGGTGTCCGCCGTACCGCGAAGACCGTGGTGTCGTCGGCCACCCGGCCCCGGCAGTGCCGCAGCGTGCCGTCCCGCACCAGGGCCACCAGCCGCGCGGGCGCGGCGCCGCGCGCGTCGGCGGCGAGGGCGCGCGCGATGTCCTCGGCCGGCCGGTAGAAGACCCCGCGGGGGTCGCGGGCCTCGGTCACCCCGTCGGTGACCAGCAGCAGCGTCTCGTCCGCGGCCAGGCGCAGCCGGTGCACCGGCGGCGGCGCCCCTGCCCGGCCGGTGGGCGCCAGTTCGGCCATGCCCAGCGGCAGCCCGCCCACGACCGGCAGCACGCGCACCCCGCGGGGGCCGACCGCCAGCGGGGGCTCGTGGCCGAAGACGACGGCGTCCACCGCGTCCGGCAGGCCGGGGGAGAAGCCGATCAGCACGGCGGTGGCGAACCGGTCGCCGTCGGCCCGGCCGAGGGCGGCGGTGTGCGCGCGGTGGCGCACCATGCGGATCTCCAGCCGCTCGGCGACCGTCCCGAGGTCCGCCTCGTGGTAGGCGGCCTCGCGGAAGGTGCCGAGCAGCGCGGCGGCCGTCTCCACCGCGCCGAGCCCCTTGCCCTGCACGTCGCCGACGAGGACCCGGGTGCCGTGCGGGCCCGGCTGGATGTCGTAGAAGTCGCCGCCGACGCGGGCCTCGCTGTCCGCGGCGAGGTACACGGCGGCGTGGTCGAGGCCGCCGAAGCCCACCGGCAGCGGACGCAGCACGGTGCGGCGGGTGGTGTCGGCGATGTCCCGCATGTGCAGCATGCGCCGCTCCCCGCCGACCCGGAACCCGGCGGCCACCACGGCGATGGCACCGCCGAGGACGACGAGGACCAGACCGGGCAGCCCGGTCTCGTCACGGTGCTGCCAGACGGTGTCGGCACAGACGTAGACGCCGAGCGCGAGCGCCGCGAGGACGGCCGTCCCGCGCACCCCGCAGATCGCGGCGGCGACGCCCGGCACCAGCACGGTCCAGGAGATGATCTCGAAGGCGCCGGTGGTGATGTCACCGACGCCGATGCCGAGGAGCAGCAGCAGCGGGAACACCCAGGCCACCGTGCGGCCGCGCACACTGAGCAGCTCGTGCCGGGACACGGCGTCGCCCCGGCCGGCGGCGTGCACGAGCCGACCGAGCGGCCGCCACCGGGCGCGCACCGGGCTGCCGACACGACCCCTCACGGGCCCCAGCGAAACACGCGCCCGACCGGCCCGCATCCCGACTTGCCGCCCGGCGGACCCAGGTGTGCCCTGGTAGACGGGGGCAGAGGGGGCGAGGCGAGAGGAGTGCTCTCATGACTCACGCGGTACCCACACGCGGAACGTCCACCGGCACCCGCACCGGCGCGTCCGGGCACACGACGCCCGACGTCTTCGGCGCGCGCACCCACCTGCTGGCGAAGTGGGCGATGCCCCTCGCGCTCGGCCTGGTCTACGGCTACTGGGCCGCGTCCATCCGCCGCCACGGCGGCCCCGTCACCGGCTGGAACCTGCTGTTCGGCTTCCTGACGGTGCTCGCGTTCGCCCTCCTGTGGTACGTGGTCCGCGCGGTCGCCGACCGGCTGCCGCGCGAGGGCCACGCGGTGCTGTGGGGGGCGTTCGCGGGCAGCGCGCTGGGATTCCTGTACTCGGGCAGCGGCGTGGCCATGTTCACCTGCGTCCTGGTGTCCCTGCTGCTCGCGGCGGCGGTGACCGCCGGGCTGTACTACCGCTACGCCACCCACCAGGACGCCGAGGAGGCGCGGACGGCCCGGCACGGCACCCCCACCCGCGCCACCTGACCGGATCGTCCCCGGGGGCCATATGCAGTCACGCCGGTCGCCCGGCGGGGGCGCCGGGGTTTGCCTGGGAGGGTGTCCCCCCGTCTCCGCGGCGCCCTGTCGGCCGTCCTGATCGTCCTCGCCAGCCTGCTCGTACCGTGCGCCACGCTGGCGGGCTGGGCCCTGCACGGGCCGGCCGACACCCGCCGGTACGTCGCCGCCGTGGCCCCGCTCGCCGACGACCCGGACGTACGGGAGGCGGCCGCCGACACGCTGGGCGCCGGGTTCGCCGGATACGTCGACGAGGCCACGGCCGGCCCGGTGAACGGCACCGTGCGGCTCTTCGTACGGGACGCGGCCCGGTCGTTCACCCGCACCGAGGCCTTCCACGAGGGCTGGGACGCGGCCAACCGCACCGTCCACGCCGCCGTGCTGCGCGCCCTGCGCGACGACGGCGCCGCTGGACGCGCGGTCACCGTCGACCTGGCCCCGGTCACCGAACGCGTGCGGGACCGGCTCGCCGAGGACCACGTGCCCTTCGCCCGGCGCATCCCGGTGCGGCACACCGCCCTCACCGTGCTCCCGGCCCGCGAGGCGGACCGGCTCAGGAAGGGCTACCACGTGCTCGACGTCGCCGCCCTGTGGCTGCCGCTGGCGGCCGTCGTCTTCGCCGTCACCGGCATCGCCGTCGCCGCCCGCCGCCGCCGCGCCGTCACCGCCGCCGGGATCGGCACCGCCCTCGGCGGCGCCCTGCTCGCCCTCGCCGTGCTGGTCGGCCGCCGGCTCACCGTCGCGGAACTCCCCGGCCCGGTGGACGGCCCCGCCGCGGGCGCCGTCTACGACGCCCTCACCGAAACCCTGCGCACCGCCTCCTGGCTCCTCGTCGCCCTCGGCCTCACGGTCGCCCTGGCCTCCTGGCTCACCGGCCGGTACGGGCGCCGGCCGCGCCACCGGTCCCCCGCGCGGCCCCCCGGCGAGCCCGCATCGCCCCGGCCCAGCCGCACCCGGCTCTGAAACCCTTGGCGGGACCCGCGCCCCGGCGGCTACCGTCGCCGAGCATGACCGAGCCCGAGCCCGAGACGAAGACCGAGAGCCGCACGACGACCCTGTGGCGGCCCACCGGCCCCGAGGAACTGGCGCTCGTCGAAGCCTCCGGCTGGACGGCCTGGCCCCCGCGCCTGCCCGAGCAGCCGATCTTCTACCCGGTCCTCAACGAGGACTACGCCGTCCGCATCGCCCGCGACTGGAACGTCCCCGCCTCCGGCTCCGGCTACGTGACCCGCTTCGAGGTCGACACCGCCTTCCTGGCGCGCTACCCCGTACGCCGGGCGGGCGGCGAGACCATCCTGGAGCTGTGGGTCCCGGCACAGGAGCTGGCGGAGTTCAACCGGCACATCGTGGGCCGCATCGAGGTCGTCCGGGAGTTCCACGCGCCCGCGTAGGGCGGCCGCCGGGCAACTTCCGGCGCCCCGCTCCCGTCCTTGAGAAAGGATTCGGGCACCGCACCGCGAGCGAAAGGCCGGGACGTGGACACCCAGACCGACACGGGGACCGGTGCGTGGACGGACGGCGGCGGCCGGGCGCCCCGCGGCGCCGGACGGCGCTTCGGTGCCTGGTGCGCGGGGCTGCTGTTCGCCGGGGTGAGCGCGGCCGTCGGCTGCCGGGTCGCCGACACCGACGGCGTCACCCCCGTACCGCAGCTCCTCGCCTTCCTGCCCTGGCTGCTGGTGCCGACCGGCGCCGGGCTGCTGCTCACGCTGCTCGCCCGGTGGTGGACCGGCGCGGTCTGGGGCGTCGCGCTGCTCGGCCTGCTGGCGTGGTTCATCGAGCCGTACGGCAAGAGCGGGGAGCCCACCGGGCCGCCCGTCGCCGAGGTGCGGGTGCTGACCTCCAACGTGGAGTTCGGGCAGGGCACCGACGCGCTGATCGCCGCCGTGCGCCGCGAGAAACCCGACCTCGTGTTCGTACAGGAGTGCGAGTCCACCTGTGATGCGGCGCTGCGGCGCGACCTGGCCGCCGACTACCCCCACCGGCGGGCCGTCGAGGGCGACGGCTCCGAGGGCTCCGTGATCCTCAGCGCCCTCCCGCTCCGGGCCGCCCCCGCCGTCCCCGGCACCCTGGGCATGCCCGCCGCCGTCGCCGACGTGCGCGGCCACGCCGTACGGCTCCAGCTCGCCCACCCGATGCCGCCGCTGGCGGACCAGGTGGGCCTCTGGCGCGAGGAACTGGACGCCCTGCGCGACGCGGCCGCCGCGGACCGCGGGACACCCACGGTCCTGGCCGGCGACTTCAACGCCTCGCAGGACCACGCCGCCTTCCGCCGCGTCCTCGACACCGGGCTGCGCGACGCCGCCCGGCTGGCGGGCGAGGACCGCACCCCCAGCTGGCCCGCGCGCACCCTCCCCGCGTTCGGCGCGCAGATCGACCACGTCCTGGTGTCCGAGGACTTCGCCGCGCGCGACGCCCGCTTCCTGGACCTGGCCGACACCGACCACCGCGCGCTGGTCGTCGACCTGACCCTGCACGCGGCGGAAGACTGACCCCGCTCCCGCTCCCTCCGGAACGGCTCAGACGCCGATGTCCCGGCCGTCCGCGCGCCACACCGCCACGACCGCCGGGCGCACGATCTTCCCGGGCCCGTCCGGCCAGGTGCTGGCCGGCCGCTCCACGGAGGCGCCGTCGACCTCGCCCGGGTGCTGCACGGCGACCAGCACCCGCCGGTCCTGCACCAGCGGACCGCAGGTCTCCGCACCGGTCGGCACGGTCAGGAACTGCTTCAGCTCACCGCGCCGGTCGCCCTTGGTCGCCACGCCGAAGAGCCCGTCGTGGCTGCCGAGCGCGTTGCCGTCGGTGGAGATCCACAGGTTGCCGTGCGCGTCGAAGGCGACGTTGTCGGGGCAGGAGATCGCGCTGACCCGGTCCTTCGGGAAGCCCGCGAAGTAGGTCGCCGGGTCCTCCGGGTCACCGGCGACCAGGAACAGCGACCACCCGAAACTGGTGGCGTCGGCCCGGTTCCCGCGCTCGGTCAGCTCCAGGACGTGGCCGTGCTTGTTGGCGTTGCGCGGGTTGGCCTCGTCGGGGCCCGCGTAACCGGCCTTGCCCCGGTTGGAGTTGTTGGTGAGGGCGACGTACACCTTGCCGGTGGCCGGCGACGGCTCGATGTCCTCGGGCCGGTCCATCTTCGTGGCCCCGACCTTGTCCCCGGCGAGCCGCGTGAAGACGCACACCTCCTCGGCGCTCATCCCCTCGACGTGCGACACGGCACCGCGCTCCGTGGCGGTCACCAGCGGAATCCACGTGCCACCGCCGTCGAACTCGCCGTCGCGCGGCAGCGTGCCCGCCCCGTCGATCTCGATCGCCGGGGAGTCGCCGGTCAGCTTGGCGACGTACAGGGTCCCCTCGTCGAGCAGCGAGAGGTTGTGCTCGCGCGCCCAGCGGGAGGTGCCGTGCCGCATCCGCTTGCTGCCGACGAACTTGTAGAAGTAGTCGAACCGCTCGTCGTCCCCGGTGTAGACGACCGGCCGCCCGTCGTGCGTCAGCCGCACGGTCGCGGCCTCGTGCTTGAACCGGCCGAGCAGCGTGTGCTTGCGCGGCGTGGACTCGGGGTCGTACGGGTCCAGCTCGACGACGTACCCGAAGCGGTGCACCTCGTTCGGCTCCCGGGCCACGTCGAACCGCTTGTCGAACCGCTCCCACTTCCGCTCGGTGGCCCCGGTCCCGATCCCGTACCGCTTGTCGGTGGCCCGGCTGCTGTTGGCGAAGTACTGGTTGAAGTTCTCCTCGCCGTGCAGCGTCGTGCCCCACGGGGTGGTGCCGCCGGAGCAGTTGTTGAGGGTGCCGAGCACCGTGCGGCCGGTGCGGTCGGCGGAGGTCTTCACCAGGTCGGACCCGGCGGCCGGCCCGGTCAGCCGGAACTCGGTGGTGGCGGTGACCCGCCGGTTCAGCCGGTGCCGCGACACGGGCGTCAGCCGCCCGCTCCGCCTCTCCTCCGCCACGGCGACGACGGACAGCCCGTGCGCGGCCCAGGCGATCTCGACCTGCTCACGGGTCGGGTTCTCGGGGTCGTAGCCGCGGAACATGAGCACCTCGTCGGTGTACTCGTGGTTCGCGACCAGGAGCTGGCGGCCGTGCTCGCCCCGCAGCGGCAGCAGCGCGAGGAAGTCGTTGTTGTACCCGAACTGCCCGGCCTGCGCCTCGGCGGTCTGCTTCTCGGCGTCGAAGGCGGGCGCCCCGCGCAGAATGGGTTCACCCCAACGGATGACGACGTCCTGCCGGTACCCCTCCGGCACGGTCACCGCGTCGTCGGTGTTGGGCGCGACGGGCGCGAACCGCAGCCCCCGCGCCCCCTGCGCCCCGGACGGCTTCCCGTGCCCCTTTCCAGCCGCCGGCGCGGCCTGCGCCGACGGCGCCCCCGCCACCCCCACCGCCCCGGCGCCGGCCGCGGCGACGGTCACGACGGCGGCGGCACGCATCATCGAACGGCGGCTGAGCGCACCGGCGATGACATCGCCGACGTACTCGTTGGAGCTGGTGTTCGGCACCTCGTGGAAGCAGGCGTCGCCGCACCGGAAACGGCAGGTCATCGCGGACCGGCCGCCAGGATGCGAACCGGACGGCGTCCCGATCAACGGCAGGAGCTTGCGCACTGTGTTCTCCCCTTGAGAATCCCTGTATGCCCTGGTGTCAGCGCGACCGTAGGTGCACATACGTGCGGGGACCGGGCGTCGCGGTGAACGCAGGGTGAACCCGAGGAATCCGCCGGGGAATTGCGGCTACGTCTCGATCCCGCCTTGACGCGCCGCCGCCCGCGTGCCAGACCCTGCACAAGATCACAAGCCGGGCCCGCTAACCTTACGTGTCCGTCCTGGCCAGGGATTGACGGCACCAACTCACTCGAAGGGTTGCGCACATGGGCATTCTCACTCTCCTGCGGAACGCGTTCGGCCGCTCACGCAAGGAACGGACCGCACAGACGGAGGGTGCGACGCAGGAGACGGCACCGCCGGTCACCGAGCCGGAGCCGAAGCTCCCGTCCCAGCCCACCGCGCCCCCGGAGCCGGCCGGGACCCCGGACCAGCCGGAGTCCTCCCAGATCCCCGAGCCCCGCTCGGAACCCACCCCCGACGAACACGACCTCGTCAAGGCCGCCTTCGCCAACGTCACAGTCCCCAAGCCGACAGAGCGCACGACCGGGCCCACGGAGCCGACCTCACCCCCGGAACCGAAGCCCACCCCGACGCCGGAACCGGACACGACCCCCGCGGCCGAGACGGCGCCCCCGGCGGCCAAGCCGACCCCGGAAGCCGAGACGGCCCCGGAAGCCGGGGCAGCCCCCGAGCCGGAGCAGAAGCCCGAGGCCAAGACCGACCCGGAGACGGAGCCTGAGGCACAGCCCAAGGCCGAGCCCGAAGCCGAGGTAGAGCCCGAGCCCGAGCCCGAAGCCGGGGCAGAGCCTGAGGCCGAAGCCGGGGCAGAGACCGAGGCGAAGCCGAAGGCCAAGGCGGAGCCCGAACCCGAGCCCGAGGCGGAGCCCGAAGCCGAGGCGGAGCCGAAGGCTGAGTCGGCCGGCACCCCGGGACCGGCAGCCGCCGATGGCGAGGACGCCCCGCAGGGGCCACCCGCACCCGACGACGAAACCAGCACGGGCGGTGCGGGTGGGAACACTGACGCCGAAGGCGCAGCCGAGGCGTCGAAGCCCACCGACCAGCCGGAGGCACCCCGTGGGGACACGGACGCCGAAGGCGAAGCCGAGGCGTCGAAACCCGCCACCCCCGCCACAGCGCTCCGCTCCCGCGCCCCCGCCCTCACCACCGCCTACAAGGCAGCAGGCACCGCCCTCAAAAAGCACCACCTCACCGGCGCCCGCGCCAAACTCCACCTCGTCCTCGACCGCTCCGCCTCCATGCGCCCGTACTACAAGGACGGCTCCGCCCAGGCCCTCGCCGAGCAGACCCTCGCCCTCGCGGCGCACCTCGACCCCGAGGCCACGGTCCCCGTCACGTTCTTCTCCACGGAAGTGGACGGCACCGGCGAGCTGACCCTCACCGACCACGAGAACAAGATCGACGAGCTGCACGCGGCGCTCGGCCGCATGGGCCGCACCAGCTACCACGCCGCCGTGGAGGCCGTGCTCGCCCATCACACCGAGAACGACGCCCCCGGCACCCCCGTCCTGGTGGTCTTCCAGACCGACGGCGCCCCCGACGCCAAGACCCCCGCCACCCAGGCCCTCACCAAGGCGGCCGCGGACCACCCGAACGTCCACTTCTCCTTCGTCGCCTTCGGTGACCCGGAGAACAAGGCGTTCGACTACCTCCGCAAGCTCAAGACGGGCAACGCGTCGCACTTCCTGGCCGGCGAGACCCCCAAGGAGCTGACCGACAAGGAGCTGTACGAGGGCGTACTGGCGACCTGGCGCCCGTAGCCGGGCGCAGCGGCCGCACGCACGGCCCCTCGGGGGGTGGACGAAGGGGAACCCCTCCGTCCACCCCCCGAAACGCGTGTGAGTCGATCTCCACGCGCCCAGTAGGATTTCGCCCATGGCGGCCACTGGAACCGAGAAGCAGGGGGCGAAGGCGTACTACGTCTCGACCCCCATCTACTACGTCAACGACGCTCCTCACCTGGGCCACGCCTATACGACCGTCGCAGGCGACGTGCTCACCCGCTGGCACCGCCAGCGCGGCGAGAAGGTGTGGTACCTCACCGGCACGGACGAGCACGGTCAGAAGATCATGCGGACGGCCGAGGCGAACGGGGTCACCCCGCAGGCCTGGGCCGACAAGCTCGTCACGGAGTCGTGGAAGCCCCTGTGGGAGCACCTCGACATCGCGAACGACGACTTCATCCGCACCACGCAGAAGCGGCACACCGACCGCGTCCAGGAGTTCGTGCAGGACCTGTACGACAAGGGCGAGATCTACAAGGGCGGCTACGAGGGCCCGTACTGCGTGGGCTGCGAGGAGTACAAGCTCCCCGGCGAGCTGCTCGACGGCGAGGGCGAGTACGCGGGCCAGAAGTTGTGCCCGATCCACAAGAAGCCGGTGGAGATCCTCAGCGAGGAGAACTACTTCTTCAAGCTCAGCGAGTACAGCGAGAAGCTGCTCGCGCACTACGAGGCCAACCCGGGCTTCATCCAGCCCGAGTCCGCGCGCAACGAGGTCGTGAATTTCGTCCGTCAGGGCCTCCAGGACCTCTCCATCTCCCGTTCGACCTTCGACTGGGGCGTGCCGGTCCCCTGGGACGACAAGCACGTCATCTACGTGTGGGTCGACGCCCTGCTGAACTACGCCACGGCGGTCGGTTACAACGAGAACCCGGAGAAGTTCGAGTCGACGTTCCCGGCCGACGTGCACCTGGTCGGCAAGGACATCCTCCGCTTCCACGCGATCATCTGGCCGGCCATGCTGATGGCGCAGGGCCTGCCGCTGCCCGGGAAGATCGCCGCGAACGGCTGGCTGATGGTCGGCGGCGAGAAGATGAGCAAGTCCAACCTGACCGGCATCAAGCCGCAGGACCTGACCTCGCACTTCGGCGTGGACGCGTACCGCTGGTACTTCCTGCGCGCGATCGCGTTCGGCCAGGACGGCAGCTTCTCCTGGGAGGACTTCTCCGCCCGCTACATCAGCGAGCTGGCCAACGACTACGGCAACCTCGCCTCCCGTGTGGCGGCGATGGTCAACAAGTACTTCGGCGGCGCGCTGCCGGCCGCGACGGCCGACGGGGACGCGGAGCGGGCGATCCACGACGGCCTGGCCACGGCGGTCGCGGCGGCGGACCGGAAGATCGGCGAGGAGCTGGACTTCCAGGGCGGCATCCTGGCGGTGTTCGACTTCGTCAAGCAGGTCAACGGCTACATCACCGAGCAGGAGCCCTGGAAGGTCGCGAAGGACGACAGTCCGGAGGGCAAGGCCCGCCTGGCGACGATCCTCTACACGGCCGCGGAGTCCCTCCGCGCGGTGGCGGTCCTCCTGAACCCGGTCATGCCGGACACCTCCCAGAAGCTCTGGGACTCCCTGGGCGCCGAGGCGTCCCTCGGCGGCATCGCGGACCAGAGGGTCCAGGACGCGGCCGACTGGGGCCGGCTGCCGGCGGGCTCGACGGTCACCAAGGGCGCGGTGCTCTTCCCGCGTCTCGAGGAGAACCCCACCGCGTAGGGCGTGTGCCGCATGTCCAGAGGGCCCGGGAACATCGTTTCCCGGGCCCTCTGAGCGTGGGCCCGCACCGTCCCCGGTGCGTCCGACGTGGCGCTTCGCGGCCGTCGGGTGGACCGTCGGCGGATGGGTATAGGTCAGGGGACGGCAGGCCTATGGGTGGGGGCGATGGGGGAATCGGGACAGGTGCGGCCGGAAGCGGCGCAGCCGGACCAGGCTCGGCCGGACGCGCCCACGGACACCGCCGCGATCCGCAACGAGTTCGCCCTGGAGCGCTACCGGTACCTGCTGCAGCAGATCCACGCCGTGAACGAGAACGCGCACCGCTTCCTCGCCCTCTACCAGACCCTCGCCACCGCACTCGTCACCGCGGCGCTCGCCCTCTTCGTCGGGTACCGCAAGTGGGACCTGACGGCAGACACCGCCCGAGGCGGGGTGATCGGCCTGCTGACGCTGGTGACGGTGGTCGCCGCCTTCACCGGCACGCTGATCGTGGTGGGGGCACTCGCCTGGATCGACTACCGCAACGAGGAGTGCGACATCACCGACGAGATCGTCGGGCCCGGCTTCCGCAAGCGTCCCCGGCCCGGCAATTTCCTGCGCTGGTACGAGACGTACGTGGTGCTCTTCATCCTCGTGTCGGTGCTCACCATGTGGGCGCTCGCCGCCGTGTTCCTCCTGCCCTCGATGAGGTGACCGTCCCCCGTGACCGAGCACGTCCACACGAGCACGACCCTGTGGCAGAACACCCTGGCCGCACGTCCGGACGCCGACCCGCACGCCGTACAGCGGGAGCGGCTGCGTACGTCGTACACGGAGTTGCGGAGGAAGGCGGCCGTCCTCCTGGAGGAGAACGCCCGCAGCATGCCCGACTTCACCGTGCACGACGTCAGCCACGTGGACGCGTTGTGGGAGACGGCCGATCTCGTCTGCGGCGACGAGGTCACCCTGAATCCGGCCGAGGCCTATGTCCTGGGTGGTGCGTTCGTGCTGCACGACGCGGCGATGGGGGCGGCCGCCTACGGGACGACCGTGCCCGAGGCCCTGGGTGAGCAGCGGTGGCACGACCTCGTGTCCCTCGCCTACTACGAGCGGGAGGGCTGCTGGCCCGACCGGGACGAGCTGGACGATCCGCCCGCGGGGATCGCCGAGGCCTGTGTGGCGACCGCGATCCGCGAAACCCACGCGGAACAGGCGAAGCGGCTGGTGGACCAGCCGTGGCGGTCGAGCGCGGGGAACGAGATCTTCCTCATCGAGGAACTCCAGCTGCGGGAGTGGTACGGCCCGCTGATCGGCGAACTCGCGGCCAGTCACTGGTGGCCCGTGGACCGTCTCGCCGGGGAGTTCCGGCACCCGATCGGTTCCCTGCCCTGGCAGCCCAGCGAGTGGATCATCGAACCGCTCAGACTGGCCTGCATCCTGCGGCTCGCCGACGCCACCCAGGTGGACAGCCGGCGCGCACCCGGCTTCCTGTTCTCCCTGCGGCGGCCGCGGGACGGCTCGCGCGAGCACTGGCGGTTCCAGGAACACATCAGCCGCCCGTACCGGAAGGGCGACCGGGTCACCTACAGCTCACTGCGGCCGTTTCCCCCGCAGGACGCCACCGCCTGGTGGCTGGCGCTGGAGTACCTGCGCGGCATCGATCACGAGCTGAAGGCCGTCGACGCCCTCCTGCACGACCTCGGCCGGGATCGGCTCGCGGCGCGCGCCGTCGCCGGTGTCGACTCCCCGGAGCGCTTCGCGGAACTGTTCCGGGTGCAGGACTGGCGGCCCATCGATGCGACCGTCAAGGTCTCCGACATCCCCGCCCTGGTCGGCACGCTCGGCGGGCAGCAGCTCTACGGGGACGAACCCGAGGTCGCCCTGCGGGAGCTGATTCAGAACGCCCAGGACGCCGTGTTGGCCCGGCAGACGCTGCAACCCGACTTTCCGCTCGGGCGGGTGGAGATCCGGCTGTCCGAGAACGACGGGGACTGGTTCCTGGAGGTGCGGGACTACGGCACCGGCATGGACGAGGACACGCTGGTCCACGGTCTGCTCGACTTCGGGACCAGCGGCTGGAGTTCCACGAGCGTGCGCAATCGGCTCCCCGGGCTGGCCGACGGCGGTTTCCGGCCCAGCGGCCGCTTCGGTATCGGCTTCTTCTCCGTCTTCCTGCTCGGCGACCAGGTGGAGCTGATCACCCGGCGCTACGACGCCTCGCTCGCAGACGCCCGTCGCCTGACCTTCGACGGCCCCTCCCACCGGCCCCTGCTCACGCCCGTCACCGGCCAGGGCTGGGTTCCCGAAGGCACGACGGTGCGGGTCAGGCTCAGGACCAGCCCCTACGCGTCCAAGGGGTTGTTCAGCCGGGCCTACGACGAACGGCTGTCGCAGCTCGCCCAGCGCCTCGTCCTGGAAAACGCGGTACCCCTGCACACCTGGGAGCCGGGAGCCACCGACCCGGAGATCCTCGCACCGTTCTCCCTGGCGTCCGGGTCACCGGAGGAGGTGTTCGACCGCCTGTACCCCCCTCAGGCAGCCAAGGGGCGTGCCGGGGAGGAGAAGTTCCGTCTCCGGATGCGCGACGATTTCGTCAGCAGGGCCACGGAAGTGCGTGACGACAAGGGGCAGCGCATCGGGATCGCCATGCTGTGGAGCAGCATGCTGCACCAGGGCCAACGTGACTACCCGGGCACGGTGACGGTCAACGGTTTTCTCTCCGACACCTCGGTCTCGTTCGCGGGTTACCTCGCCGGACAGCCGAGCCGGGCATCACGTGACAAGGCCCCGCTGGTCGCCAGCCGGAGTCAGATGCGGCAGTGGATGCGCACCCAGGAGCAACGCCTGCGCGGCGCCGGACTTTTCGACGACTCGCTCCAGCTCGAACTCGCCTACATCCTGCACTGCGCTCTCCACCCGCTCGCCGACGACGTCGCCTTCGCCCTGACGTCACAGGGGGTGCTTCGGCTGTCCGACGTGCGCGAGTGGGCAGGACGGCGCAACGACATCTTCGTGGGGTTCGGGTGGCCCCTCACCTGGCGGACGCGTCCGCCCGAACTCTGCCATCGGGTGTCCGGAGACCGGGTCCGCATCCCCGACAACTGTGTCTTCATCCTTCAGTACGGCTTCACCTCCCCCCTGTCGGAGGTGTTTCCGTCCACCGCGCATCGGGACATCGCCTACGAGTTCGCCCGCGACCACGCCACGCTCACCTGGCAGAAGCACTGGTGGCGCATGTCGGACGACCTGTACGGCCTGTTCGTGCGCACCCTCTGCGAGGTCTGGTCCTGCACGCTCGAGTCCCTCCTGGCTCCTCTGGAACGGCGCGACTGGTCGGACAGCGTCGACGTGGGCGACGAAAGCCTCGGTCCCGTGCCCGGCTACCACTTCCGCCGCCCGCAGGGCAGCTGAGGCGCACCACGTAACACGCTCGCTACAGCAAGGGGCCGGGGAATGACCGGCTCTTCTGCCCGGCCCCTCGGTTTGCGAAGATCGCTGCAGAGTGGTCCGACGTCCGGCCACCACCGCTCTACGTGGGGGGACTTTCCATGGCACTGTTCGGCAACGCGCACAGCATCGATCCGGGTCAGGCGCAGCAGGAGTACGCGCGTCTGCTCGGTCAGGGCGAGCAGGTGCACGCCGCCTACCTGCTGATACGCGACACCATCCTGTTCACCGACCGCCGGCTGATCCTGGTCGACAAGCAGGGCATCACGGGCAAGAAGACCGAGTACCACTCGATCCCGTACCGCAGCATCACGCACTTCGCGGTGGAGACGGCCGGCCACTTCGACCTGGACGCCGAGCTGAAGATCTGGCTCTCCGGCTCCCCGGCGCCCATCCAGAAGACGTTCACCAAGGGCGTCGACATCTACGAGGTCCAGGCGATCCTGACCCAGTTCGTGGCGCGCTAGACCCGCGCCACGAACCCCGCCCACGCCTCCGCCGCCAAGGCGAGGCGTGGGCCCGCGTCGTGCCGTCGGTGGGCTGCGGGTTACTTCGGCTGCGGCTTGCGGACCGTCAGGTGCAGTTCGCGCAGGCGGGTCTCGTCCAGCTCGGTGGGGGCGCCCATCATCAGGTCCTGGGCGTTGCCGTTGAGCGGGAAGGCAATGGTCTCGCGGATGTTGGGCTCGTCGGCCAGCAGCATGACGATGCGGTCGACGCCCGGGGCGATGCCACCGTGCGGCGGGGCGCCGAAGCGCAGCGCGCGCAGCATGCCGGCGAACTCGCGCTCGACGGTCTGCGCGTCGTAGCCCGCGATCTCGAAGGCCTTGAGCATGATCTCCGGCTCGTGGTTCCGGATGGCGCCGGAGGACAGCTCGACGCCGTTGCAGACGATGTCGTACTGCCAGGCCAGGACGTCCAGCGGGTCCTGGTTCTCCAGGGCGTCCATGCCGCCCTGCGGCATCGAGAAGGGGTTGTGGGAGAAGTCGATCCTCCCCGTCTCCTCGTCCTTCTCGTACATCGGGAAGTCGACGATCCAGCAGAACCGGAAGACGTTCTCCTCGAAGTGGCCGGCGCGCTTGGCGGCCTCGACGCGGACCGCGCCCATGATCTTGGAGACCTCGTCGAACTCGCCCGCGCCGAAGAACACCGCGTGGCCGGGGGCCAGGGAGAGCCGCTTGGTCAGCTCCGCGACGTTCTCCTCGGTGAGGAACTTCGCGATCGGGCCGGACAGCTTGCCGTCCTCGCCGACGCGGACCCAGGCCAGGCCCTTGGCGCCCTGCGCGACGGCGTAGTCGCCGAGCTGGTCGAAGAACTTGCGGGGCTGCGCCGAGACGTCCGGGACGGGCAGCGCGCGCACGTGCTTGCCGGCGAAGGCCTTGAACTCCGAGCCCTCGAACACGTCGGTGATGTCGACCAGCTCCAGCTGGGCGCGCAGGTCGGGCTTGTCGGAGCCGTACTTCAGCATCGCCTCGCGGAACGGGATGCGCGGGAACGGGGAGGTGACCTCGCGGCCGTTGCCGAACTCCTCGAACAGCTCGGTCATGAGCTGCTCGATCGGGCGGAAGACGTCCTCCTGCTCGACGAAGCTCATCTCGACGTCGAGCTGGTAGAACTCGCCCGGCGAGCGGTCGGCGCGGGCGTCCTCGTCGCGGAAGCAGGGCGCGATCTGGAAGTACCGGTCGAAGCCCGAGATCATCAGCAGCTGCTTGAACTGCTGCGGCGCCTGCGGGAGGGCGTAGAAGCGGCCCGCGTGCAGGCGGGAGGGGACCACGAAGTCGCGGGCGCCCTCGGGGGAGGTGGCGGTGAGGATGGGCGTCGCCATCTCGTTGAAGCCGAGGGCCACCATCTTGCTGCGGATCGAGGAGATGACCGACGTGCGCAGCATGATGTTGCGGTGCATGCGCTCGCGGCGCAGGTCCAGGAAGCGGTACTCCAGGCGCCGCTCCTCGTTGACCCCGTCCTCGGTGTTGATGGTGAAGGGCAGCGGCTGGGCGGCGCCGAGCAGCTCGACCTCGCCCACCTCGACCTCGACCTCGCCGGTGGGCAGGTCGGGGTTGATGTTCTCGGCGCCGCGGGAGACGACCCGGCCGTCGACCCGAACGGTCGATTCCTTGGTCAGCTTGTCCAGCGCCTCGTACGCCTCGGTGCCCGGACGGGCGACGAGCTGCGTGATGCCGTGGTGATCGCGCAGATCGATGAAGAGGATGCCGCCCAGGTCGCGCCGATTGTGCAGCCAGCCACTCAGTCGGACGTCGGTGCCGACGTCAGAGGAGCGGAGCTCGCCGCAGGTGTGGGACCTGTACCGATGCATCGTCGTTCATCCAGCCTTCGCGGATCGGGGAAGTGTTTCGCGTTTCACGTGAAACAACCCCAGCGTACCGGGCGGCCACCCCTGCGATCCTCCCCCTTTCCCGCGGGCGAGCGGTGGCAGCGTGCGATCAGATCTTCTTAAAGTGGGGCAATGCGCACTGGTGAGCCCCTGCCCGAGGTGGGGGACGTCCTCGCCTCCCTCGCGACCGGACTGTGGCACTGGGACACCGCCACCGGTGAGGTCGCGGTGGACGCGGAGGCCGCCCGCCTGCTCGGGCTGCCCGCGGAACGGGCGTGCCTCAGGGAGGCGCAGGTCAGGGCCCGGCTGCACCCGGTGGACTGGAACGAGATCACCGGCGTGGTCCAGCTCGCCGTCGCCGAGGGCACCCTCGCCGAGGTCCGGATCCGGATCATGGACGAGCAGGGCCATGTCGTCCGGGTCGTACGCAGCCGCTCCAAGCCGTCCTTCGACTCCGAGCGCAAGGCATACGACCTGATCGGCACCCTTCAGGAGGTCGCCGAACCGCGGCCGGGCACGCCCGCCGGGCGCAGCGCGGTCACCGGGGAGTGGCGCCGCTCGCGGGAGGCGTTCCTGCTGGACGCGGGGCGGGCGCTGGCCGAGGCGCGGTCCACCGAGGAGGTGCTGCGGGTGGCGGCCGGGCTGTCGATGCCGGGCTTCTCCCCGGACGGCCTCGCGGTGTTCGGGGTCTCGGGCGACCGTCTCACCGTCATCGGCCACCACGGGCAGCCCGCGAACGAGAGCAACCCGTTCGTGGACATGTCGCTGGACACCGCCTACCCGGCGGCGGAGGTGGTGCGTACCGGCCGCGCGGTCTACCTCTCCTCCCCGGAGCAGTACCGGTCCCGCTACCCCATGACCTGGTCGCTCGCCGAGCGCTTCGGCCGCCGCTCCTGGGCCTATCTGCCGCTGACCGTGGCGGGCCGCACGATGGGCGCCTGGATGGCCGCCTTCGCCTATCCGGTCGCGTTCACGCCGGACGAGCGCTCCGTGCTGACCACGGTGGCCCGGATGCTGGCCCAGGCCCTGTCCCGGGCCGGTGCCGCGGAGAACCAGCGGGAGCTGACCGAGGGGCTGCAACGCTCGATGCTGCCCCTGCTCGGCCCGGAGATCCCCGGCATGGACCTCGCCGCCCGCTACGTCCCCACCGGCGGCGGCCTCCAGGTCGGCGGCGACTGGTACGACATGATCCCGCTGCCCGGGGGCCGCTTCGCGCTGGTGATCGGCGACGTCCAGGGGCACGACGTGCGCGCGGCCGGGCTGATGGGCCAGCTGCGCATCGCCCTGCGGGCCTACGCCTCCGAGGGCCACCGTCCCGACGCGGTGCTCGCCCGCGCCTCCCACTTCTTCCACAGCCTCGCCACCTCCGAGGACGACCCCGGCGACCTGCGCTTCGCGACCTGCTACTACGCCGAGGTCGACCCCGCCACCGGCACCCTGGAGAGCGCCCGCGCGGGGCACCTGGACCCGGTGGTGCGGATGGCGGACGGGACGGCACTGATCCTCGCCACGGCGGGCGGACTGCCGCTGGGCATCGACCCGGACTCCGACTACCCGACGACGCGGCTGGCCCTGGAACCCGGGGACACCCTGATGCTGTGCACGGACGGCCTGGTCGAGACCGGCGGCCATGATCTGCAGAGCGGCTGGCACCGGCTGCGGGTGATCCTGGAGGAGCACACCGGCGGCCTGGAGGAGCTGGCCGACGCGCTGGTCCAGGCCGTGCACGGACCCTCCTCGCACCACACCACCGGGCCGCTGGCCGACCGCCGGGAGGACGACATCGCGCTGGTGCTGCTGTGCCGGCAGGGCGAGGGCTGCGGCTGCGGCGAATCCACCGCGACCCGGGCGCCGGTGCGCCGCACGATGCTGTCGGTCGCCCAGTCCGAGCCCGCCCGGATCGCCACCGCCCGGCAGCACCTGCGCGACCTGCTGCACGACTGGCCGGTCGAGGAGCAGCGGGACGCGGCGGTCCTGCTGCTCTCCGAGATGCTGACGAACGTCCTGGTGCACACCGACACCGACGCCCTGCTCGTGGCCGAGGTCGCCGGGGAGCCGGGCGAGCGACGGATCCGGGTGGAGGTCACCGACAACGGCGACGACCTGCCGCACAAGCGCAGGCCGGGGGAGATGGCGTCCTCCGGGCGCGGCCTGATGCTGGTCGAACTGCTCGCGGACGCGTGGGGCGTCGCCCCGCGCGGCGAGGGCAAGAGCATCTGGTACGAGCTCTACGAGTCCCCCGACCCGGACGACGGCTCCGGCCCCGCGGCCGGCCCGGAGGCGGGACCGGTGGCGTCCGAGGCCCCGTAACGCCCCTGGAGTTCGTGCACGACCCCGAACGCCGCCGCGGTCAGGGGCACGGCGAGGAGCATGCCCAGGATGCCCGCCACCGACGCCCCCGCGGTGAGCGCCAGCAGCACGACGGCCGGGTGCATCTGCACCGTGCGGCTCTGGATCATCGGCTGGAGCACGTGTCCCTCCAGCACCTGCACGGCCAACACCACGCCGAGGGCCCACAGCGCGATGACGAACCCCCGGTCGGCCAGCGCCACCAGCACGGCGACGGCACCGGAGATGAAGGCGCCGAGGTAGGGGATGTAGGCGCCGACGAAGACCAGCGCCCCGAGCCCGACCGCGCCGGGGACGCGCAGCACGAGCAGCCCGACGGTGATGCAGAGCGCGTCGATGAGGGCGATCAGGGTCGTGCCCCGCATGAAGCCCTCGACGGCCCCGAAGGCCCGCCGGGACATGGCCTCGACCGTGTCGGCGGCGCCGGGCGGGGCGAGGGCGCGCACCGTGGAGACGGCCCGGTCGGAGTCGCGCAGGAAGAAGAAGACGAGCAGCAGGGCGAGTACGGCCATGGCCAGCATCTCGCCGACGACGCTGATCCCGGTCAGCACGCCCGAGGCGGCCGTACCGCCGAACCTGCCCAGCAGTTCGCGCGCGTTGGAGGCCACGTCGTCCAGCGAGGTCCCGGCGGCGCCGAAGTGGTCGGCGACGCCCTTGGCGGCGTCCCGCAGCGAGGCGACGATCTGGTCGCCGGTCTCGACGAGCGCGGAGACCACGATGTACACGGCGGCGCCGACCACGGCCAGCACGGCCACGCAGGTCAGCCCGGCGGCCAGCGACCGCTGCACATGGGCCCGCACCAGCCGCGCGTGCAGCGGCCGGAGCAGGGCGGTGCCGAGCAGCGCGAGCAGCGCCGGTGTCACCGCGGTGCGGAACTCGACGCAGAGCCGGATGGCGACGTAGCCGACACCGCTGGCGAGCAGGATGACGGCGCACCAGGCGGCGAACCGCCGTACCGGACCGGGGAGCAGCTGCACGCCTCCACCCGATCACGCGCCGGGCGGGCTGTCCTGTGCGGACGGCCCGCCCGGGTGACGCGCCGTCAGGCCGCGGGGCCCTCGCCCGACATGCCGTGCACGGCCGGGACGGTGCCGAGGCGGCCCTTCTGGAAGTCCTCGAAGGCCTGCATCAGCTCGTCCTTGGTGTTCATCACGAACGGGCCGTAGTGGGCCATCGGCTCCCGGATCGGCCGGCCGCCGAGCAGCACGACCTCCAGGTCGGGGGTGTGCGCGTCCTGCTTCGCGTCCGCGCGGACGGTCAGCGAGCCCCCGGCGCCGAAGACGGCGGTCTGCCCGAGGTGGACCGGACGCCGCTCGGCGCCCACGGACCCGCGCCCGGCCATGACGTACGCCAGGCCGTTGAAGTCCTCCCGCCAGGGCAGGGTGACCTCGGCACCCGGCGCCAGCGTCGCGTGGACCATCGTGATCGGCGTGTGCGTGATGCCGGGGCCGTCGTGCCCGTCCAGCTCACCGGCGATGACGCGCAGCAGCGCGCCGCCGTCGGGGGAGGTGAGCAGCTGGACGGAGCCGCTGCGGATGTCCTGGTAGCGGGGGGCCATCATCTTGTCCTTGGCCGGCAGGTTCACCCACAGCTGGAGCCCGTGGAAGAGACCGCCCGACATCACCAGCTGCTCCGGCGGCGCCTCGATGTGCAGCAGGCCCGAGCCCGCCGTCATCCACTGGGTGTCGCCGTTGGTGATGGTGCCGCCGCCACCGTTGGAGTCCTGGTGGTCGAAGATCCCGTCGACGATGTAGGTGACGGTCTCGAAGCCGCGGTGCGGGTGCCAGGGCGTGCCCTTGGGCTCGCCGGGCGCGTACTCCACCTCACCCATCTGGTCCATCATGATGAACGGGTCGAGGTGGCGGTAGTTGATCCCGGCGAACGCGCGGCGCACCGGGAAGCCCTCGCCCTCGAAACCGCTGGGCGCGGTCGTGACGGTGAGCACGGGACGCGCGACGGCGTCGGCGGGCGCGGATACGCGGGGCAGCGTCAACGGGTTCTCGACGGTCACGGCGGGCATGTCGACCTCCTCGGGCGGCGTACGCCCACTTTAGTTGAGCATTGAACTTCTTGCCACCTGGAACCACGAGAGCCCGGAGGGCATTCCCTCCGGGCTCCCGGACATCCGCTCGGCGGCCGCTAGCCGTACATGCGGCGCATGGCGAAATCGACCATCTGTTCGACGGCTTTGGCGTCGAACACCATCCGGTGCTCGCCCTCCATGTCCAGGACGAAGCCGTAGCCGGTCGGCAGCAGGTCGATCACCTCCGCGCCGGTGATCACGAAGTACTTCGACTCCTTGCCCGCGTACCGGCGCAGCTCCTTCAGCCCGGTGAACATCGGGATCACCGGCTGCTGGGTGTTGTGCAGCGCGAGGAAGCCGGGATTGTCGCCGCGCGGGCAGTAGACCTTCGAGGTCGCGAAGATCTGCTGGAAGTCCTCGGCGGACAGCTGGCCGGTGGTGAAGGCGCGCACCGCGTCCGCGAGCGAGGGCGGGGACGGCTCGGGGTACAGCGGCGGCTGCTGCCCGTATCCGCCGCCCATCGGCTGCTGCGGCGGGGCGTACTGCTGCTGCTGTTGGCCCGCGGTCTGGTCGTAGCCGTACATGCCGCACAGAGTAACGAGTAACGAGTCACAGATGGGCGGCTCGGGGTTGCTTCTTATTACCGACGGGTAGCATCATCGGAGCTACTAGTTGGTACGTGTACGGATGCGAGGAGCGAGTGCCTCGCCGATCTCTCAACGGAGCCGTCGCCATGGGGCACTACAAGCCGAATCTCCGGGACATCGAGTTCAACCTCTTCGAGGTGCTCGGCCGCGACAAGGTCTACGGCAGCGGCCCGTTCGCGGAGATGGACACGGACACCGCCAAGAGCGTCCTCGAGGAGCTGACCCGCCTCTCCGAGAACGAGCTGGCCGAATCCTTCGCCGACGCCGACCGCAACCCGCCGGTCTTCGACCCGGAGACCAGCACCGCGCCGGTCCCGGCGTCCTTCAAGAAGAGCTACCAGGCCTTCATGGACTCCGAGTACTGGCGGCTCGGCCTGCCCGAGGAGATCGGTGGCACCACCTCGCCGCGCTCCCTGATCTGGGCCTACGCGGAGCTGATCCTCGGCGCCAACCCGGCCGTGTGGATGTACTCCTCGGGCCCGGCGTTCGCCGGCATCCTCTTCGAGGAGGGCAACGAGGTCCAGAAGCACATCGCCTCGATCGCCGTCGAGAAGCAGTGGGGCTCCACCATGGTCCTCACCGAGCCGGACGCCGGTTCGGACGTCGGCGCCGGCCGCACCAAGGCCGTGCAGCAGGAGGACGGCTCCTGGCACATCGAGGGCGTGAAGCGCTTCATCACGTCCGGCGAGCACGACATGTCGGAGAACATCCTCCACTACGTCCTCGCCCGCCCCGAGGGAGCAGGACCCGGCACCAAGGGCCTGTCCCTCTTCCTCGTCCCGAAGTACGAGTTCGACTTCGAGACCGGCGAGCTGGGCGAGCGCAACGGCGTCTACGCCACCAACGTCGAGCACAAGATGGGCCTGAAGGCCTCCAACACCTGCGAGATGACCTTCGGCGACCGCCACCCCGCCAAGGGCTGGCTGATCGGCGACAAGCACGACGGCATCCGCCAGATGTTCCGGATCATCGAGTTCGCCCGCATGATGGTCGGCACGAAGGCGATCTCCACCCTCTCCACCGGCTACCTCAACGCCCTGGAGTACGCCAAGGAGCGCGTCCAGGGCCCCGACCTGGCCAACTTCATGGACAAGTCGGCCCCCAAGGTCACCATCACGCACCACCCGGACGTGCGCCGCTCCCTGATGACGCAGAAGGCGTACGCCGAGGGCATGCGCGCCCTGGTCATGTACACCGCCTCGGTGCAGGACGAGATCCAGATCAAGGAGGCGAACGGCGAGGACGCCTCGACCGAGCACGCCCTCAACGACCTGCTCCTGCCGATCGTCAAGGGCTACGGCTCGGAGAAGGCCTACGAGCAGCTCGCCCAGTCGCTCCAGACCTTCGGCGGCTCCGGGTTCCTCCAGGAGTACCCGATCGAGCAGTACATCCGGGACGCCAAGATCGACACCCTGTACGAGGGCACCACGGCGATCCAGGGCCAGGACTACTTCTTCCGGAAGATCGTCCGCAACCAGGGCGCCGCGCTGAACTCGCTCGCCGAGGACATCAAGAAGTTCCTGGCGCTCGCCACCGGCGGCGAGGAGCTGTCCGGCGCCCGCGAGCACCTGGCCAAGGCCGCCGTCGAGCTGGAGGCCATCGTCGGCCTGATGCTCACCGACCTCGCGGCCACCGAGCAGGACGTCAAGAACATCTACAAGGTGGGTCTCAACACCACCCGCCTGCTGCTCGCCTCCGGCGACGTGATCGTCGGCTACCTGCTCCTCAAGGGCGCCGCCGTCGCCGCCGAGAAGCTGCCGACCGCGTCCGCCAAGGACAAGGCGTTCTACACCGGCAAGATCGCCGCCGCGAAGTTCTTCGCCGCGAACGTCCTGCCCGGCCTCACCCTGGCCCGCAAGGTCGCCCAGGGCGTCGAGCTGGACCTGATGGAGCTGGACGAGGCCGCGTTCTAGGACGGGTCCCGCACCACAGTCCGTTCCGCAGACCCCCACGAGGGCCCGCTCCCGCCAGACGGGAAGCGGGCCCTCGTACGTCGTTAAGGTGAACCCCATGAGCGCACCCTCCCGCTTCGACCGCGGCCACACCGACGACCTGATGACCTTCCTGTCGGCGAGCCCGACGCCGTACCACGCCGTGGCGAGTGCCGCCGAGCGGCTGGAGAAGGCCGGCTTCCGCCAGGTCGCGGAGACCGACGCCTGGGAGGCGACGAGCGGCGGCAAGTACGTGCTGCGCGGCGGTGCGATCGTCGCCTGGTACGTCCCAGAGGGCGCCGCGGCGCACACCCCCTTCCGCATCGTCGGCGCCCACACCGACTCCCCCAACCTGCGCGTCAAGCCCCGCCCGGACACCGGGGCGCACGGCTGGCGCCAGGTCGCCGTGGAGATCTACGGCGGCCCGCTGATGAACTCCTGGCTCGACCGCGACCTGGGCCTGGCCGGCCGCCTCTCGCTGCGCGACGGCTCGACGCGCCTGGTGAACGTGGACCGCCCGCTGCTGCGCGTCCCGCAGCTCGCCATCCACATGGACCGCGCCGTGTCCACGGAGGGCCTCAAGCTCGACAAGCAGCGCCACCTCCAGCCCGTCTGGGGCCTGGGCGACACCGTGCGCGACGGCGATCTGATCGCCTTCCTGGAGGAGGAGGCGGGTCTCGCCCGCGGCGAGGTCACCGGCTGGGACCTGATGACGCACTCCGTGGAGCCCCCGGCGTACCTTGGCCGCGACCGGGAGCTGGTGGCGGGCCCGCGGATGGACAACCTGCTGTCCGTGCACGCCGCGACGGCCGCGCTGGCCGCGGTCGCGTCCTCGGGCGGCGACCTCCCGTTCATCCCCGTGCTGGCCGCCTTCGACCACGAGGAGACCGGCTCCCAGTCGGACACCGGCGCCGACGGACCGCTGCTCGGCACGGTGCTGGAACGCTCGGTGTTCGCGCGCGGCGGCTCCTACGAGGACCGGGCGCGCGCCTTCGCCGGCACCGTCTGCCTCTCCTCCGACACGGGCCACGCCGTCCACCCCAACTACGCGGAACGGCACGACCCGACGCACCACCCGCGCGTCAACGGCGGCCCCCTCCTCAAGGTCAACGTCAACAACCGCTACGCCACCGACGGTTCGGGCCGCGCGGTGTTCGCCGCCGCCTGCGAGAAGGCGGACGTCCCCTTCCAGACCTTCGTCTCCAACAACGCCATGCCGTGCGGCACCACCATCGGCCCCATCACCGCGGCCCGGCACGGCATCAGCACCGTCGACATCGGCGTGGCCATCCTGTCGATGCACAGCGCCCGGGAGTTGTGCGGCGCCGACGACCCGCACCTGCTGGCCAACGCGCTGGTGGCGTTCCTCCGGCCGTAGACCGGAACGCGGAACACCGCCCCACGGCATGAGGGTTGAGGCGCGGGGTACCCGGACGGAACCGGATCGACCGGAATCCCGGAACCGACCGGCTCTGACAGGGAGGCAACACTCATGGGCCTCGGCGGGTGCATCATCCTCATCGCCGTGGGAGCCATCCTCACGTTCGCGACCGACTGGGACATGCAGGGCGTCAACCTCGACCTGGTCGGAGTGATCTTCATGGTCGTCGGCCTGATCGGTGTCGCGACGTTCAGCAGCATCGCCCGGCGCCGCCGCGTCGTGATGCCGCCGTCGACCCCGGTCGTCGAGGACCGGCCCCACCACACGCAGGACGGCTACCACAACGGCTACGGCGCCTGAGCCGGCCGCGCGTACACCCCCCACACTCAGCCTGTCGGCCTACCGGCCGCGTCCCGGGACGGCCGACGGGGAAGCGGTCAGAGCATGAGATTCCTCGTGTACGACCGGCTCCTCGGCATCGGTGACGACTACTGGATCGAGGACGACCGGGGCAACAAGGTCTTCCTCGTCGACGGCAAGGCGCTGCGGCTGCGGGACACCTGGGAGCTGAAGGACGCCCAGGGGCGCGTGCTCATCGACATCCACCAGAAGATGTTCGCCCTGCGCGACACGATGGTGATCGAACGGGCCGGTGAGCCCCTGGCACGCATCAAGCGCAAACGTCTGTCCCTGCTCCGCAACCACTACCGGGTCACCCTGGCCGACGGCACCGAACTGGACGTCAGCGGCAAGATCCTCGACCGGGAGTTCGCCATCGAGTACGACGGCGAACTGCTGGCCGTCGTCTCCCGGCGCTGGCTCACCCTCCGCGACACCTACGGCCTGGACGTCGTCCGGGACGACGCGGACCCGGCGCTGCTGATCGCGCTGACCGTGTGCGTGATCCACCTGGCGGAGAAGGAGCGGGAGGACGACTGAGGAGCGGCGGCCCGGCGGCGCCTCACGCCGTGCGGCGGACGGCGCGGCCGAGGAGCAACGGCACGGCCAGGTGGTGCACGGGTGCCGCCAGGGCCCACAGCACCCGGCCGGCCCGGCGCTCGTAGCAGGCGTACGTCGCCCAGAGCAGCCGCGCGTCGTCCACGGTCACGACGTTGCGCACGGTCAGCGACGGCGCGCGGGCCTCCAGGGCGATCCTGCCCGGCCCGGTCTCCAGCACGCGCCAGCCCACCACGTGCCGTCGCGAGGTGCGCGGCCCCAGGCGCAGCCCCAGCACGCCCGCCCACCCCGTCCGGAACAGCTCACGCAGGAGCACCGGGACGTCCTCGAAGCTGGCGCGCACCCATTCCTCGGGCGTCAGCCGGGGAAGTCCCGCGGTCGGAAGCTCGAAGGCCGACGCGAAAGCGGCGCCGAGGGGGTCCACCCGCACCCGGCGAATGGCGGAGGTACCGGTACGCGTCCGTGTCATACCGGAATACTGAGCGGCGTGACGCGACGTCAAACACGGCGTGTCACACCTCCTCACGCTCCGCGCTCAGCCGCGCGGCGGTTCCAGACCCAGCACCCGGTCCTTCAGGGCCGGGAACTGCTCCCGGGTCCGTGCCACCTTCGCCGGGTCGAACTCCACGGTGAGGACCTCCTCGTCCGCACCGGCCTCCGCGAGCACCTCGCCCCAGGGGTCCACCACGATCGAGTGGCCGGCCTGCGGAACCGAGGCGTGCGTCCCGGCCGTTCCGCAGGCGAGGACGAACGCCTGGTTCTCCACGGCCCGCGCCCGCGCCAGGAGCGTCCAGTGGGCCCGGCGGCGCTCCGGCCAGCCCGCCGGGACGACGAGGACCTCGGCACCGTCGTCGACGAGGGAGCGGAAGAGTTCGGGGAAGCGCAGGTCGTAGCAGGTGGCCACGCCGAGGGTGGTGGTGTCCGGCAGCCGGACCGTCACCGGCTCCCGCCCCGCGCCCATCAGCACGGCCTCGCCCTTGTCGAAGCCGAAGCGGTGGATCTTGCGGTAGGAGGCGGCCAGTTCACCGGCGGGGGAGAGGACGAGCGAGGTGTTGTAGAGCCGTCCGTCCTCGCCGCGCTCGGGGACCGACCCCGCGTGCAGCCACACGCCCGCGTCGCTCGCCGCCTTCGCCATCGCCTCGAACGTCGGGCCCCGCAGCGGCTCGGCCGCCGCGTCGAACTCCTCGAAGGCGAACGCGCCCGTGGTCCACAGCTCCGGCAGCACCACGAGATCGGCGCCCGCCTGCTCCCGTACCAGAGCCGCCGCCCGCAGACGACGCGCTTCGACCGTTTCGTCCTCGTTCACGGCGATTTGGATCAAAGAGGCGCGCACACTACCACCGTCCTGGCATTCGAGCCGTCCACACGGGCCTACGATCGTCACACGAAAGCACTGCCGGGGTGCCGCACAGCAGCGTAACTTAGCCTCCCAAGACGCCCGCCGACTGCCGCCGCCGCCACTGGCACCGCTGCCGCCAACCGCCCGTGTACCGACCGCCGAGGGGTCCCGTTCCGTGAGTCTGCATCCCACCCTCCAGCCCTACGCCGACGCCTGGACTCACTCCATCGAGGCGATATCCGAGCTGGTCCAGCCGCTTGTGGAGGCAGAGTGGAACCGCCGGACCCCCTGCCCGGGCTGGTCGGTGCGCGACATCGTCTCGCACGTCCTGGGCCTGGACTCCGAGATGCTCGGCGACCCCCGCCCCATCCACACCCTGCCGCGCGACCTCTACCACGTCACCAACGACCACCAGCGCTACATGGAGATGCAGGTCGACGTCCGCCGCCACCACACGGCGCCGGAGATGACGTCCGAGCTGGAGTACATGATCATCCGACGCAACCGCCAGCTGCGGAACGAGTCGCGGGACCCCGGCACGAAGGTGCGCGGCCCGCTCGGCACCGAGCTGACCCTGGAGGAGGCGATGCGCCGGCACGCCTTCGACGTGTGGGCGCACGAGCAGGACCTGCGCACGGCCCTCGGCCGCCCCGGCAACCTCGACTCCCCCGGCGCGTACGTCGCGCGGGACGTGCTGCTCGGCGAGCTGCCCGCCGTCGTCGCCGAGCGGGCGGACGCGCCGCGCAGCTCGGCCGTCGTCTTCGACGTGCACGGCCCGGTCGAGTTCCTGCGCACCATCCGCGTCG
The DNA here is from genome assembly GCF_044765285.1 of Streptomyces sp. NPDC102490. Taxonomy (NCBI): domain Bacteria; kingdom Bacillati; phylum Actinomycetota; class Actinomycetes; order Kitasatosporales; family Streptomycetaceae; genus Streptomyces; species Streptomyces sp. NPDC102490. The sequence continues at coordinate 311,634 of NZ_JBIWJU010000002.1, read as the reverse complement.
ACATCCAGGGCCGCGGCACCCTCGAATCGTCCCCGGCCCTCGGCCCCGCCGCCACCCTCACCCTCGACTGGGAGACGTACGTCCGCCTGGCCTGCGGCCGGGTGACCCCGGAGGCGGCGGCGGACCGCATCAAGACAGAGGGCGACCCGGACCTGACGACGGCGATCCTGCGCAACTTCACGGTGACGCAGTGATTTTCAGCCGGTCCGGCGCTTGAGGACGAGGCCGTTCAGGCCGAAAGCGGGGGCCTGGGGGCGGCAGCCCCCAGCCCGGCCCGCACCCGCGCCGGGTGCCTACACGGGCACGTGCACCGTCTCCACCCGGCTGGCGACCAACCGCTCCCGCTCCCGCAGCGCGGCCCGCTTGCGCAACCGCAGAATCTGCGTCAGCCCCACCGCCTGCAACACGAACACGGACGAGAACGCGACGGCGTAGTCGTCCCCCGTCGCATCCAGCAGCACCCCCACCGCGAACAACGTGGTCATCGACGCCACGAAGCCCCCCATGTTGGTGATCCCGGACGCCGTCCCCTGCCGCTCCGGCGGATTCGCCGGCCGCGCGAAGTCGAAGCCGATCATCGACGCCGGCCCGCACGCCCCCAGCACCGTGCACAGCACCACCAGCAGCCACATCGGCGCGTGCTCGGCCGGGTAGGCCAGCGTCGCGGCCCACAGCAGCGCCGTCGCCCCGACCGTGCCGAGCGCCAGCGGCAGCCGCGCCGCGTGGTGCCGGGCGATGATCTGGCCGTAGACCAGACCGACCGTCATGTTGGACAGGACGACCAGGGTGAGCAGCGTGCCGGCCGTGGCCCGGGACAGCCCCTGCGCCTCGACCAGGAACGGCATCCCCCACAGCAGCAGGAACACCATCGCCGGGAACTGGGTGGTGAAGTGCACCCACAGCCCGAGCCGGGTCCCCGGCTCCCGCCAGGACAGCGCGATCTGCCGCCGCACGTAGGCGGCACCCTGGTGCGGCAGCGGCTCCGGCTCGTGCCCCTCGGGGTGGTCCTTGAGGAAGAGGAGCAGCAGGACGAAGACGACGGCACCCGCCAGCGCGCTGCCCGCGAACGCCGCGGTCCAGCCGACGCCGTGCAGCAGCCGGGCCAGGACGAGGGTGGACACGAGGTTGCCCGCCATGCCGACCAGCCCGGCCAGCTGGGCGACCATCGGCCCGCGCCGGGCCGGGAACCAGCGGGTGCCGAGCCGCAGCACACTGATGAACGTCATCGCGTCCCCGCAGCCCAGCAGCGCCCGCGCGGCCAGCGCCGTGCCGTACGACGGGGAGAAGGCGAAGCCCAGCTGCCCCACCGTGAACAGCACGACGCCGATGCCCAGCACCTTCTTGGTGCCGAGCCGGTCGACCAGCAGGCCGACGGGTATCTGCATGCCGGCGTAGACCAGCAGTTGGAGGATGGAGAAGGTGGACAGCGCGGAGGCGCCCACGTGGAAGCGGTCGGCGGCGTCGAGACCGGCGACCCCGAGGGACGTACGGAAGATGACGGCGACGAAGTAGACGGAGACGCCGATGCCCCACACGGCGACCGCACGCCGGCCCCCCGGAGGGTCACCGGGCAGGGCACGGCCGGCCGAGGTGGCCGTACTCATCGGACCTCCCCCCGCGCCAGGTGCGAGAACCAGCCCACGTGCCGGCCCACCACGCCGACGGCCGCCTCCGCGTCCCCCGAGCGCAGCGCGTCGAGGAGCTCCTCGTGCTCGGCGAGGGTCTTGGCGATCCGGTCGGGGTGGGAGTGCATGACCGCGACGCCCATGCGCAACTGGCGGTCGCGGAGCTGGTCGTAGAGGCGGGAGAGGATCTCGTTGCCGCCACTGCGGACGATCTCGGCGTGGAAGCAACGGTCGGTGACGGAGGCGGCGGCGAAGTCACCGGCGGCGGCCTGCTCCTGCTGCCGGGCAAGCAGCTCCTCCAGCCGTTCGAGCAGCCCCGGCGGGGCGGGTACGGCCTTCCTGGCCGCGTGCTCCTCGACCAGCAGCCGGGTCTCCACCACGTCCGCGATCTCCTGCGCGGAGACCGGCAGGACCAGCGCGCCCTTCTTGGGGTAGAGCCGGATCAGCCCCTCGGCCTCCAGCCGCAGCAGCGCCTCGCGCACCGGGGTGCGGGAGACGCCCACGGCCTCGGCCAGCTCGCCCTCGGTGAGCAGCGTCCCGCCCTCGTAACGGCGCTCCAGGACGCCCTGCTTGACGTGGGTGTAGACGCGGTCCGCCGCGGGGGGTTGCTTCACTGCCGTGGTCATGCCGACAGGATAGATACAACAGGGACACAAGAGGGACCCGGTCCAGCATCCGGACGCCGGCTCACTCGCGAGGGGGAAGCGAGAATTCACCCCGCCCCACCGGGCAACCATTCACCCCCTCCGGGTGTCGCACTGACGCGGCCACCGCTCGGTCGACCACAACTAGGCCGCAGCCCAGGCGAATTCACCACAATCGGGGTAATAAACTCAATGAATACTCTTTCGGGCGTCCGTCTGCGCAGGGCCGTCGCCGTCGCTCTGACCGGCGGTGCCGTCCTCGCCACGGGGGCCCTCGCCACCGCACCCGCACAGGCCGCCGCACCCGAGCGCGCCGTTTCCGCCGCCGCTGCCCTGCGGGCGGCGCCCACCGTGCCCTCGATCGCCGCCAAGGGCGGCTTCGTGATGAACAACGCGACCGGCAAGTCGCTCTACACCAAGGCCGCCGACACCAAGCGCTCCACCGGCTCCACGACCAAGATCATGACCGCCAAGGTCGTGCTCTCCCAGCCGAAGCTGAACCTGGACGCCAAGGTCACGATCCAGATGGCGTACAGCGACTACATCGTGTCGAAGAACGCCTCCTCCGCCCGGCTGATCGTCGGCGACAAGGTGACGGTCCGCCAGCTGCTCTACGGGCTGATGCTGCCCTCGGGCTGCGACGCCGCGTACGCGCTGGCCGACAAGTTCGGCTCGGGCAAGACCCGGGCGGCGCGCGTGAAGTCGTTCATCGGCAAGATGAACGCGTCCGCCAAGAGCCTCGGCCTGAAGAACACGCACTTCGACTCGTTCGACGGCATCGGCAACGGCAAGAACTACTCCACGCCGCGCGACCTCACGAAAATCGCGAGCAGCGCGATGAAGAACTCCACCTTCCGCACCATCGTGAAGACCAAGAAGTACACGGCGAAGACCACGACCAAGAAGGGCGGCACCCGCACGATGGCGCCCTGGACCAACACGAACACGCTGCTGGGCAGTTACAGCGGCGCGATCGGCGTGAAGACCGGGTCGGGCCCGGAGGCCAAGTACTGCCTGGTCTTCGCCGCGACCCGGAAGGGGAAGACCGTCATCGGCACGGTCCTGGCGTCCTCCTCGTCCACCCAGCGCGCCAAGGACGCCACGAAGCTCATGAACTACGGCTTCGCCAAGTAGCCCGCCACTCACGCACACCCCTCACCGGAAAGGGCCCGTCGCCAACGCGACGGGCCCTTCCTCATACACGTGCTCAGCGCCCCCCGGCAGCACTTTGGATCATGTTCGCTCGCAGTCGTGAACTCCCGTCGATCTGGCTGGCATATGCCCTCGGCTTCGTCCTACGTTCCGCGGCGGAGGTGGTTCACATGAACGAACCCAGCAAACGACAGAACTCCGGCGCGCGGCACGAGGCGATCGACGTCAGCGACTTCGTGTACGCGGCCACCGGCGCCCGGGTGCGACGGCTGACCATGCCGGGCGGGAGCCACTGGTTCCCGGCGGTGGACGTGTGCAAGGAACTCGGGCACAGCAACTCTCGGAAGGCGCTCGCCGATCACGTTCCCGAGGAGCACCGAGACAGTCTCGAGACCGTAACTGGAAGTTACGGTCTCAGCGTTCCCGCAGGTAGAGAGTGGCGTCGAGACTTGCAACTCATCTCTCTGCAAGGTCTCATCCTCCTCGTCAACGCCTGCACCAAACCGGCCTGCGCCCCCTTCAAGCAGTGGGTCGCCGAAGTCATCGAGACCGTGCAGCGCGAGGGTTCGTACTCCCTGGACGAGGCCGAGGTGCAGCCCGCCGCACCCGGCGCGCCCATCGTCTACGCCATGCCGGACCAGGTCGCCGAGGCCATCGTCCGGCTGGAGGCGCACAACCTGCGGCTGGACGAGGAGCTGGCCGAAGGGCAGCGCACCTCGATCGCCTTGCAGAGGGAGATGCTGTCCACGCAGCAGGCCACGCTCGCCGCGCAACAGGCCACCCTCGCCGTGCACCAGGCCATGGTGCACGCCTTGGAGCGGATCGCGGACCGGTTCGACACCCTGGTGCTCCACCCAGGGGCACCCCGCGGCCACCTCGCCCCGGTGCCCACCACGGAGTCCGTGCTGGCCGACTGGCGGCAACGGCTGGCCGTGACGGAGGACGTGTGGACGGTCGCCCTGGTCATCGCACCGGTGCTCGTCGAGGAGGGGGAGTTGAGGGAGCCGCTGGAGTCGATCGCCGCCCGTACGGGGCTTTCCGTGCGCCGGGTCAACGAATGCCTGCGGCTGCTGCGCACCCGCGCCTGCATTCGCTCGCGGGGCGGGGCCGAGGACGGGGCTCCGGTGTACGTGCTGCACCAAAGCTGAGCCCGGCACGACAAGAGGGGCGTCGCAACTCGAGCTTGCGGCGCCCCTCCGTCGTGAACCTACCCGGTTCGTGCCTCTCACGCCCAGCTGATCAGCCGTTTGGGCTGTTCCAGGATCGCCGCCACGTCGGCGAGGACCTTGGAGCCCAGCTCGCCGTCGACCAGGCGGTGGTCGAAGCTGAGGGCGAGGGTGGTGACCTGACGCGGCTTCACCTTGCCCTTGTGGACCCACGGCTGGAGCTTGATCGCGCCGACCGCGAGGATCGCGGACTCACCGGGGTTGAGGATCGGTGTGCCGGTGTCGACGCCGAAGACGCCGACGTTGGTGATGGTCACCGTGCCGCCCTGCATGGCGCCGGGGCTGGTCCTGCCCTCCCGGGCCGTCGCGACCAGCTCGCCCAGGGAGCCGGCCAGCTGCGGCAGGGTCTGGGCGTGGGCGTCCTTGATGTTCGGGACGATCAAGCCCCGGGGGGTGGCGGCGGCGATGCCCAGGTTGACGTAGTGCTTGACCACGATCTCCTGGGCGGCCTCGTCCCAGGACGCGTTGATGTCCGGGTTGCGCTTGATCGCGACCAGCAGGGCCTTGGCGATCAGGAGCAGCGGGTTCACCCGCAGGCCCGCGTACTCCTTGTCCTGCTTCAGCTCCTCGACCAGCTTCATGGTGCGCGTCACGTCGACCGTCACGAACTCGGTGACGTGCGGCGCCGTGAACGCCGAGCCGACCATCGCCGCCGCCGTCGCCTTGCGCACGCCCTTGACCGGGACGCGGGTCTCGCGCGCCGTGCCGTACGACGCCGACGCCGACGCGGTCGCGGCCGGGGCGGGTGCGGGGGTCTCGGACCGCGGGGCCTCCTGGGCCGGCTCCGCCGCCGCCGACACCGCCGCGTGGACGTCCTCACGCGTGATGACGCCGTCCGGGCCGGACGGGGCCACGGTCGCCAGGTCGACGCCGAGGTCCTTGGCCAGCTTGCGCACCGGGGGCTTGGCCAGCGGGCGGTCGCCGGTGACCGGCGCGGCCGGGGCCGCGGGCGCGGCGGGTGCGGCCGGTCCGTGGCCGTTCATCTCGGCCTGGATCGCCGCCGACGCTTCCGCCCCGGCGGCCGGGGCCTGGGCGCCCTTGCGGGGGCGGCGCCGGGTCGCGGAGGTGGAGACCCCGTAGCCGACCAGGACCGGCTGGCGGGCCGGAGGCTTGGCCTCCTCCGCCTCGGCGGTGGCCGGGGTGTCCACGGCCTCCTGCACCGGCTCCGCGGCCGCCGCCGCGCCGTCGCCGACGGCCACCGCGATGATCGACGTGCCCACGTCGACCGTGGTGCCCTCGGGGAAGTGCAGTTCGCGCACCACGCCGTCGTAGGGGATGGGCAGTTCGACGGCGGCCTTGGCCGTCTCGACCTCGCACACCACCTGTCCGTCGGTGACCGTGTCACCGGGCTGGACGTACCACTTGAGGATCTCGGCCTCGGTGAGCCCCTCACCCACGTCGGGCATCTTGAACTCACGCACGGAACTGTCCGTCATCGTCGTCACGCTCCCCTCCTCAGTACGCCAGCGAGCGGTCGACGGCGTCCAGCACCCGGTCCAGATCGGGCAGGTACTCCTCCTCCAGACGCGCCGGCGGATACGGCGCGTGGTAACCGCCGACCCTCAGCACCGGGGCCTCCAGGTGGTAGAAGCAGCGCTCCGTGATCCGGGCCGCGATCTCCGCGCCCGAGCCCAGGAACACCGGCGCCTCGTGGACCACGACCAGGCGGCGGGTCTTCTCCACCGACGCCTGGACGGTGTCGAAGTCCACCGGGGAGATCGACCGCAGGTCGACCACCTCCAGCGAGCGGCCCTCCTCGGCCGCCGCGTCGGCGACCTCCTGGCACAGCTTCACCATCGGCCCGTAGGCGACCAGCGTCAGATCGGTGCCCTCGCGCACCACCCGCGCGGCGTGCAGCGGTCCCGGGATGGCCTCCTTGTCGACCTCGGCCTTGTCCCAGTACCGGCGCTTGGGCTCGAAGTAGATCACCGGGTCGTCGCTCTGGATGGCCTGCTGCATCATCCAGTACGCGTCCGCCGCGTTCGAAGGCGAGACCACCTTCAGGCCCGCCACGTGCGCGAACAGCGCCTCGGGGGACTCGGAGTGGTGCTCGACCGCGCCGATGCCGCCGCCGTAGGGGATGCGGATGACGACCGGCATCTTGACCTTGCCCAGCGACCGGGCGTGCATCTTCGCCAGCTGCGTGACGATCTGGTCGTAGGCCGGGAAGACGAAGCCGTCGAACTGGATCTCCACCACCGGCCGGTAGCCGCGCAGCGCCAGGCCGATGGCGGTGCCGACGATGCCGGACTCGGCCAGCGGGGTGTCGATCACCCGGTCCTCGCCGAAGTCCTTCTGCAGACCGTCGGTGACCCGGAAGACGCCGCCGAGCTTGCCGACGTCCTCGCCCATGATCAGGACCTTGGGGTCGGTGTCCAGCGCGCGGCGCAGCGACTCGTTGATCGCCTTGGCCAGGGCCATCTTTTCCGTAGCCATGTCAGACCCCCTCTGCCTCTGCGAACGACGCCTGGTAGGCGGCGAACTGGGCCCGCTCCTCGTCGACGAGCGCGTGCCCGTCCGCGTACACGTTCTCGAAGATGGCGAACCGGTCCGGGTCCGGCATGGCACGGACCACTTCGCGCACTCGTTTGCCCAACGTCTCGCTCTCCGCCTCCAGTTCCGCGAAGAATCCCTCGTCCGCGTGGTGTGCGGACTCCAGGAAGCGGCGAAGACGCAGGATCGGGTCCTTGGCCTCCCAGGCGACGCGCTCGTCGTCGTGCCGGTAGCGGGAGGGGTCGTCCGAGGTGGTGTGGGCGCCCATGCGGTACGTGTACGCCTCGATCAGCGCGGGTCCCTCACCGCGCCGCGCCCGCTCCAGGGCCCAGCGCGTGACCGCGAGGCAGGCCAGCACGTCGTTGCCGTCGACGCGGACGCCGGGGAAGCCGAAGCCCTGGGCACGCTGGTAGAGCGGCACCCGGGTCTGCTTCTCGTTGGACTCGGAGATCGCCCACTGGTTGTTCTGGCAGAAGAACACCACCGGCGCGTTGTAGACCGCGGCGAAGTTGAACGCCTCGCTGACGTCGCCCTGGCTGGAGGCGCCGTCACCGAAGTAGGCGATCACGCCCGAGTCGGCGCCGTCCTTGGTGATGCCCATCGCGTAGCCCGTGGCGTGCAGCGCCTGCGAGCCGATGACGATCGTGTACAGGTGGAAGTTGTTGCTGTTGGGGTCCCAGCCGCCGTTGTTCACGCCGCGGAACATGCCGAGCAGGTTGGTCGGGTCCACCCCGCGGCACCAGGCGACGCCGTGCTCGCGGTAGGTCGGGAAGACGTAGTCGTCCTCGCGGGTGGCCCGGCCGGAGCCGATCTGGGCGGCCTCCTGGCCCAGCAGGGAGGCCCACAGGCCCAGCTCGCCCTGGCGTTGCAGGGCGGTGGCCTCGGCGTCGAAGCGCCTGGTGAGCACCATGTCGCGGTACAGGCCGCGCAGCTCGTCGGGGGTGATGTCGGCGACGTACGAGGCGTACTCGGCGTACGGCGAGTTCCTGGCCGTCCCGACGCGCTCGCCCTCGGGCGTCAGCAGTTGCACCAGCTCCGTCTCGGAGCCCTTCTGGGCAGCGGTACGGGTGGTGCCGGTGGTGCGAGTGGTGCGCCTTGCGCCGGTGCCGGCCTTGCTGCCGGTGGTCCCGGCCGCCTTGGTGCCGGTGGTGCCGGCCGCCTTGCTTCCGGCGCTGCGTCGCGGCTGGCGCGCGGCAGTGCTCTCGGTCACGTGTGCTCCTCCGTCGGTCCGGCCCCCGGGTTCGCCGGAAGCCAGTGCGGCTCACCTGCGGCCCGGCGGACGCACAAGGGTGGGTGCGGCCCGATCGGGAACAGGCGTGACAGGTGCCCCGGCGAGCGCCCTGCGAACAGCACGTTACCCAGTGCTCCACATTTCTGTGAAACCCCTCCTGACCTGCGTTTTTACTCGGATTTCCAAGTAAATCGGCGTAGGGCGGAAGTTTTACTGGTCACAGCCTTGCAGGGGGCCGGAACAACGGCACGTTATCCCGGCCACCCCGGGCACGGGAAGAGTCGGTGTGTGACACTGACCGCGTGCGCGAAGACGGAAAAATCCGGGTATTCCTCCTCGACGACCACGAGGTGGTCCGGCGCGGGGTGCACGATCTGCTCGCCGGCGAGGCCGACATCGAGGTGGTGGGCGAGGCCGGTACGGCCGCCGAGGCGCAGGCGCGGGTCGCGGCCACCCGTCCGGACGTCGCGGTGCTGGACGTGCGGCTGCCGGACGGCAGCGGTGTGGAGGTCTGCCGCGACATCCGCTCCCGGGACGAGTCCGTCCGCTGCCTGATGCTGACCTCCTTCGCCGACGACGAGGCCCTCTTCGACGCGATCATGGCGGGCGCCGCCGGGTACGTCCTCAAGGACATCCGCGGCGCCGAGCTGCTCGGCGCCGTACGGGAGGTGGCGGCCGGGAAGTCGCTGCTCGACCCGGCGGCCACCGCGCGGGTGCTGGAGCGGCTGCGCGACGGCGGGGCGAAGCCCGACGACCGGCTGGCCCGGCTCACCGAGCAGGAGCGCCGCATCCTGGACCTGATCGGCGAGGGACTGACCAACCGCGCGATCGGCGAGCGGCTGCACCTGGCGGAGAAGACGATCAAGAACTACGTGTCGAGCCTGCTGGGCAAGCTCGGGATGCAGCGGCGTTCCCAGGCGGCGGCCTTCGTGGCCCGGCTGGAGGCCGAGAACCGCTGACGGGAGCCGCGTCTCACCGGTGGCGGTCTTACTCGGGACTTACGTCCCCTCCCGCCGGGGCGGGCGACCCTGGCCCCGTGCCCCGCGCTCCCGCACAGTGAGTCCATGCCCTCCGACGAACAGCTCGCCGTCGGCCTGCTCGGCCGCACCGCCTACGGCCGAGCGGCCACCACCCTGCGCGCCCTGCCCTTCCTCGCCCACGCGCGGCACATCGTGAGCGACGGCCGGGTCCTGCTGCGGATGCCCAGGAGCTGGGGGTACCACCGGATGTGCGCCGGGAGCGTCGTCGCGTACGGGGCGGACAACCTGACCTCCGCGCGGCCCGGCGAGAGCCTGTGGACCGTGCAGGTCGTGGGCCGGTGCGAGGTCCACGAGCCGAGCACGGCCGAGCTGGAGCGGTTCGGTCCGGCGCCGGACCGGGTGGACGGCGAGCCGTTCGAACCCGCCTACCTGCGCGTCGACCCGCAGTTCGGCACGGTGCACTTCACGGACGGCTCGGCCGGACCGCTCTGACCTCCCCGAGAACAACCTCCTCACGACGACGCCCCCGCAACGCGACGCGCGCGTGGAGCCCGTTTCCGGGCCGCACGCGCGCGTAAGGCATAGCGACGGGGTCGGGTCAGCCCTCGCCGCCCTCGGAACCGCCCGGGGCGCCGGTCGCGCCGCCCGTCGGCTCGCCACCGCCCGTCGGCTCACCACCACCGGTCGGCTCACCGCCACCGGTCGGCTCACCGCCGCCCGTGGGGTCGCCCGTCGGGTCGCCGGTCGGGTCGCCCGTGGGATCGCCGGTCGGGTCACCGGTCGGATCGTTCGTCGCGGTGTTCGACGGCGTCCAGGACGGCGTGTCCGGCTGCTCCCAGCCCCCGCCGCCGTTGCCGCCCCCGCCCGAGCCCTGCTCGGTGCCCGGGTCGGTGGTCTCCTGCGTCGCCTCGTCGCTCGGCGAGGAGCTGGGCGACTCTCCACCGGTGCTCTGGGAGGTGGTCGCCGAGGGGCTCTTGTCCGTCTCGGTGCCGCCCTTGCCGTCGTCGCTGTTGTTCAGGGCCAGCGCGACGCCGGCCGCGATGGCGATCACCGCGAAGACGGCCAGTATCCACAGCTTGCCGCGGCCGCTGCCCTTGTTGCCGTGGCCCTCGAAGCCGCCCTCGTCGCTCCCGCCGTAGCCGCCCGGCAGGATCGGCTGGGGGATCTGCTGGGTGCCGGACGCCCCGTGGTGGTCGGAGTGCGGCATCACCGTCGTGCCCGCCAGGCCGGCCGAGGGGGTGTGCCGGCCGTCGTGCGCGGTGACCGGGCCGGTGTTCCAGGTGCCGGTGTGGCCGCCCTGCTCGTACAGCATCTGAAGCCCGTACTGGACCAGGCCGCGCATCTCCTCGGCGGTCTGGAAACGGTCGTCGGGCTCCTTGGCCAGCGAGCGCATCACCAGGCCGTCCAGCTCCGGCGGAGTGGCGTCGGAGACCTCGGACGGGGGCGTCGGGATGTCCTGCACGTGCTGGTAGACCACCGACAGCGGGGTCTCCCCGGTGAACGGCGGGCGCAGCGCGAGGAGTTCGTAGAGCAGGCAGCCCGTGGCGTACAGGTCGGAGCGGTGGTCGACGGCCTTGCCGAGGGCCTGCTCGGGGGAGAGGTACTGCGGGGTGCCCATGACCATGCCGGTCTGCGTCATCGTCGACTGGGCGCCGTGCAGGGCGCGCGCGATGCCGAAGTCCATCACCTTCACCGCGCCGGTGTTGGTGATGATGACGTTGGCCGGCTTGATGTCGCGGTGCACGATGCCGTGCTGGTGCGAGTAGGCCAGCGCCTCCAGGACGCCGGAGACGATGATCAGCGCCTGCTCGGGCCCGGGCGCCTCGGCGTTGAGGAGGAGGTCGCGGATGGTGCGCCCCTCGACGATCTCCATCACGATGTACGGCACGGACTGGCCGCCGACGACGTCCTCGCCCGAGTCGTACACGGCCACGATGGCGTGGTGGTTGAGCCCGGCCACCGACTGCGCCTCGCGCGTGAACCGCGCCTTGGAGACCGGGTCCTCGGCGAGGTCCGCGCGCAGCAGCTTGACCGCCACGGTGCGTCCCAGGCGGACGTCCTCCGCGGCGAACACCTCGGCCATGCCGCCCCGCCCGAGCCTGCGGGTCAGCCGGTACCGGCCGTCGCCGACCAGGCCGCCGTTGCCCCAGTTCTCCGGCGCGTCAGACATACCGCCGCCAGATGCCTCGGGTTCGGACGGGCCCTGGGCGCGCTGCTGCTGTGCCATCAGTCCTCGCCGTCGTTTCTGCCCGCGGTACGCGCGGTGTTGTTACGGTCTCCGTCGGCCACGCTACAGCCTTCGCGGGGGCCTCCGGTCCGAGATGGGCGCCGGGACCGGACATGAGACGGACCGGTCATGAAACCCTGGTTCCGTACTCTCGTGCAAATTCCGTGTACCGGCGGTACGCCGGCTGTAACGCTTCCGCGACGCTTCTTTCGCGTACGGTCACGGAACGGGCACCGCGCTTGACGTGTCGGTGCCCTCGGGCAGACTTGGCCGGGAATAGCACTTTCGATCACGAGCGCGCGTGCCGCCGCCACCGGCGCCCGCCGTCTATGGGGGACGCAGAGACATGAGCCAGGACGCCGCCGGACAGGGACGGTACGCGGGGCGGGCGCTCGCCGGCGGCCGTTACCAGCTGCGCGACTTGCTCGGCGAGGGCGGCATGGCCTCGGTGCACCTGGCGTACGACTCGGTCCTCGACCGTCAGGTCGCGATCAAGACGCTGCACACCGAGCTGGGTCGCGAACAGGCCTTCCGCGAGCGCTTCCGCCGCGAGGCCCAGGCCGTGGCCAAGCTCACGCACACCAACATCGTCTCCGTCTTCGACACCGGCGAGGACGATCTCAACGGCCTGACGACTCCGTACATCGTCATGGAGTACGTCGAGGGCCGGCCGCTGGGCTCCGTGCTCGACGAGGACGTGCGGCAGCAGGGCGCGATGCCCGCCGACAAGGCGCTGAAGATCACCGCGGACGTGCTGGCCGCGCTGGAGATCAGCCACGAGATGGGCCTGGTCCACCGGGACATCAAGCCGGGCAACGTGATGATGACCAAGCGCGGCGTGGTCAAGGTGATGGACTTCGGCATCGCCCGCGCCATGCAGTCCGGCGTGACCTCGATGACGCAGACCGGCATGGTCGTCGGCACCCCGCAGTACCTCTCGCCGGAGCAGGCCCTCGGCCGCGGCGTCGACGCCCGCTCCGACCTGTACTCGGTCGGCATCATGCTGTTCCAGCTGGTCACCGGGCGCCTGCCGTTCGACGCCGACTCGCCGCTCGCGATCGCGTACGCGCACGTGCAGGAGGAGCCGGTCGCCCCGTCCGCCGTGAACCGGGCGCTGCCTCCGGCGGTGGACGCGCTGGTGGCCCGCGCGCTGAAGAAGAACCCCAACGAACGCTTCCCCAGCGCCGAGGCCATGCGCGACGAGTGCCTGCGGGTGGCGGCCTCCTTCCAGGCGGCCCCGCCGAGCATCGTGCCCGGCGCCCAGACGTCGAGCGGCGCGGGCGTCGGCTCCGCGGTGTTCCCGCCGGTCGACCAAGGCGCCCCGGCGCCCGCGGGCCCCGTCCAGACGCCGTACCAGCCGACCCCGGCCTCCGGCCCGAACCCGTACGGCACCCCGGCCCCGGCGGCGCACTCGCCGGCGTACGGCTATCCGCAGCAGGCCGGGTACCAGACGCCGGTCCCGTCGCCGTACGCGCAGCAGCAGGGCGCGTCCACGCCGCCGCCGTACAACCTGACGCCCTCGGCCCAGGGCTCCGGCTCCGGTTCCTCCGGCGGCGGCAGGAACAAGACGGTGATCATCGGCTCGATCGTGGTCGCCGTCGTGGCCGTCGGGGCACTGGTCGGCGCGCTGCTGATGAACGGCGGCGGGGACGAGGACCCGGAGGCCGGCGGGAGCGGCACGGCGAGCGTGTCCGCGCCTCCGTCGAAGGCGGCGGGCTACCGGGGGCCGGACAAGGAGAAGACGATCGAGAAGGACAAGTGCACCGAGCCGGAGGAGTCGTACAACGACCCCGACAAGATCAAGGTGCCGGACTTCACGTTCAAGTACATCGGCTCGGTCAAGGAGTGCTTCAACGCCGCGGGCTGGCGGATGAAGGTCGTCGAGGTCGACGAGAACACCTACGGCGAGGGCTCGATCCGGGACCAGTTCCCCACCGCCGGCACGGACGTCGACCCGGAGAACATGCCGGAGATCCAGCTCAAGGTCTCGACGGGCAACCCGCCGTCCGAGTGAGCACGTAAACGGCGTGACGGACGCCTGACGTCGAAGGGCCCGGCAGCGGTGCTGCCGGGCCCTTCGCGATGTCGGTCGGTGGAAGTCGTCCCCTGCGAGGAGCCGTGCCTACAGGTAGGGGCCGCCGGAACGGCCGCCCGGGTGCGGGGGCTCCTCGCCCTCCGGGAGGGAGCCCGGCGGCAGCGCGCGGCGCATCTGCTCCAGCTGGGCCCGCGCGGCCATCTGCTGGGCGAACAGCGTGGTCTGGATGCCGTGGAAGAGGCCCTCCAGCCAGCCGACCAGCTGTGCCTGCGCGATCCGCAGCTCGGCGTCGGTCGGGGTGCCGTCGTCCGTGAAGGGCAGCGAGAGCCGCTCCAGCTCCTCCACCAGCTCCGGGGCCAGACCGTCCTCCAGCTCCTTCACCGAGCTGGCGTGGATCTCCTTGAGCCGGACCCGGCTCGCCTCGTCCAGGGGCGCGACCCGCACCTCTTCGAGCAGCTGCTTGATCATGCTGCCGATCCGCATGACCTTGGCGGGCTGCTCCACCTGCTCGGTCACCGGAATCTCGCGGGACTCGTCGTCCCCGCCGCCGCTGAGCGCCATTCCGTCCTGGCCGACGACCAGGATCTGGGGGTTCTCCGGCGACCTGTCGTTCCTCGGCATCTCCATGCCGCCATTGTCGCGCACCCCCGGGCCCCGGCCGGGCGGTGCCCCCGCGGAAACCGTCCCGACGCGTTCGGCGGCGCCCGTAATGCCGGTCTTGTCGTGTGATGTGAGGCTTGTCCCGTCGTTTTCACGGCGCTTTCCACGACCGCACATCACCGGGAGGGGGTCACGGACGTGATTCCATGGCTGCGCGCACTGCGGGCGACGGGACTGGTGGGAGCCCTGGGGGCCGGTGCGGTGGCGGCGCCGTACTCGGCGGAGCCGGCCCACGCCGCCGGGTGGTCAGCGGTGGTGGCGGCGCCGACACCGGGGCCCTCCGCGCCGGGGACGCCCACCACCCCGGACGGCTCCGGCAGCCATGACGGGCGGGGCGGTCACGAACACCCCCACCGCCCCGACGACGGTGACCGTCCGGACGACCGCCCGGACGCCCGTCCCCCCGCGGAATCCGGCCCCGCGGACAGCGCTTCGCCCACGCCCTCGCCCTCCTCCCCCTCGCCGTCGGCGTCCGGCACCAAGGCCGACCCCGAGCCCTCCCGGGGCGGGAGCATGCAGGGCGAGGGAAGGCAACGCCCCGGTCACGCCGAGGAACGGGAACCGGAGCACGACGCCGGGGACCAGTACGCCGGTCGTCGGTACCGGCACGGATACGGCGGCGACGACGCCGTCCCCGAGGCCCCGGCCACCGCCCTGCCGCCCGCCCGGACCGAGGCCGCCGCGGCGCCCACGACCGCCCCGCCCCGGCCCCCGACGCAGAGCCGCACCCCCAGCCGGGCCGCGGCCGAACCCCTCCTGCGCGTCCTCCCGCTCGGCACCGGCCTGGTACTCCTCGGCCTCGGCCTCGCCCTGGGCCTCGCGGGACTGCGCCTGCGCCGGGCGTAGGCCGTGCGCCGGGCGTAGGGCGGGTGTCGGCTACGAGGCGACCAGCAGCACCTTGCCGATGTGGCCGCTCTCCTCCACCACCCGGTGGCCCTCGGCGGCCTCGCTCAGCGGCATCTCGCGGTCGACGACCGGACGGACGTGGCCCCCGGCGAACAGCGGCCAGACGTGCTCCCGCACGGCCGCCACGATCGCCGCCTTCTCCTCCAGGGGCCGGGCCCGCAGCGAGGTGGCGCTCACGGCGGCGCGCTTGGCCAGGAGCGTGCCGATGTTCAGCTCGCCCTTCCGGCCGCCCTGCATGCCGATGATCGCGAGCCGGCCGTTCACGGCGAGCGCCTCGACGTTGCGGTCCAGGTACTTCGCGCCCATGTTGTCGAGGATGACGTCGGCGCCCGCGCCGCCCGTGGCCTCCTGCACCTCGGCGACGAAGTCCTGCTCCCGGTAGTTGATCAGGACGTCCGCGCCCAGCTCGGCGCAGCGCTCCAGCTTCTCCTTGGTGCCCGCCGTCACCGCGACCTTCGCGCCGACGGCCTTGGCGAGCTGGATCGCCATGGTGCCGATGCCGCTGGAGCCGCCGTGCACGAGCAGGGTCTCGCCGGGGCGCAGGTGGGCGACCATGAAGACGTTCGACCAGACGGTGCAGACCACCTCGGGCAACGCCGCCGCCGCCTTCACGCCGACACCCCGCGGCACCGGCAGCAGCTGCCCGGCCGGGACGACGACCTTCTCGGCGTAGCCGCCGCCCGCGAGCAGCGCGCACACCTCGTCGCCGACGGCCCAGCCGGACACGCCGGGGCCGAGCGCGGCCACGCGGCCGGAGCACTCCAGGCCCGGGTAGGGGGAGGCGCCGGGCGGGGGGTCGTAGAAGCCCTGGCGCTGCATGATGTCGGCGCGGTTGACGGCGCTGGCCGCCACCTCGACCAGGACCTCGCCCTCGCCGGGCTGCGGGTCGGGGACCTCGGCCCACACCAGCGCCTCGGGGCCTCCGGGTTCGGGAATCGTGATCGCATGCATGAGGGCGACGCTACTCCTGTGCTCTCCCGTCCTCCCCCGCCGGAGCATCCCCGTGCGTCGCCGATGAGTTTGCGCGCCGGCACAGGTCTTCCCCTGCGTAGCCGAGAACGCGTACGCCAAGAACGCGGAAGGACCCTCAGCATGAGCACGCACACGTCCGGACTCGCCATCGAGACCGCGGGACTGGCGAAGACGTTCGGTGAGACCCGGGCCGTGGACGGGGTGGACCTCGCGGTGCCGGCCGGCACGGTCTACGGCGTTCTCGGTCCGAACGGCGCCGGAAAGACCACCACCGTCAAGATGCTCGCCACCCTGCTGCGGCCGGACGGCGGCCACGCCCGCGTCTTCGGTCACGACGTGGTGCGCGAGGCCGACGAAGTGCGCGGCCGGGTGAGCCTCACCGGCCAGTACGCGTCCGTGGACGAGGACCTCACCGGCACCGAGAACCTGGTGCTGCTGGGCCGCCTCCTCGGACACGGCAAGGCGGCCGCGCGGGAGCGGGGCGACCAGCTGCTGGCGGCCTTCGGACTGACGGACGCCGCGGCGAAGCAGGTCAAGCACTACTCCGGCGGCATGCGGCGGCGCATCGACATCGCCGCCTCCATCCTCAACACCCCCGACCTGCTCTTCCTGGACGAGCCCACCACCGGTCTCGACCCGCGCAGCCGCAACCAGGTGTGGGACATCGTGCGCGCGGTCGTCGCCCAGGGCACGACCGTGCTGCTGACCACGCAGTACCTGGACGAGGCCGACCAGCTGGCGTCCCGGATCGCCGTCATCGACCACGGGCGGGTGATCGCCGAGGGCACCAAGGGCGAGCTGAAGTCCTCCGTCGGCGCCGGCTCCGTCCATCTGCGGCTGCGGGACGCGGAGGAGCGGCCCGAGGCCGCGCGCGTGCTGCGGAACCTGCTGGTGGCCGAGGTACGGCTGGAGCCCGACCCGGTGGCGCTGACCGCGCGCCTCGGGGTGACGACCGGCGACACCGCGGCCGACCAGGCCGCCAAGGCGCTCGGTGAGCTGGCCCAGGCCGGCATCACCGTCGACGGCTTCTCCCTGGGACAGCCCAGCCTCGACGAGGTCTTCCTGGCACTGACCGGGCACGACACCGGCCGGCGCACCGACGGCGGCTCCGGCACCGACACGAAGGACGAGGTGGCGGCATGAGCACGGCCACGAGCACCGAGACCAAGGAACTCTCCCCGGTCAGCACCGAGTCGCTGGCGGCCCTGCTGGTGACCAGGGAGCGGCCGCCGCGGCCCGGCGCCCTGTCCACCTCCCTGACCTTCGGCTGGCGCGCGATCCTCAAGATCAAGCACGTGCCGGAGCAGCTCTTCGACGTCACCGCCTTCCCGATCATGAACCTGCTGATGTTCACGTACCTCTTCGGCGGTGCGCTGGCGGGTTCGCCCGGTGACTACATCCAGTTCGTGCTGCCGGGCATCCTCGTGATGTCGGTCGTGATGATCACGATGTACACCGGGGTCTCGGTGAACATCGACATCGAGAAGGGCGTCTTCGACCGCATCCGCTCGCTGCCGATCTGGCGGCCCTCGGCGATGGTCGGCTATCTCCTCGGCGACGCGCTGCGCTACACCATCGCGTCCGTCGTCATGCTCTCCGTGGGACTGCTGCTCGGCTACCGGCCCGACGGCGGGTTCGTCGGCGTGGTCGCCGGGATCGCGCTGCTGCTGCTCTTCTCGTTCGCCTTCTCGTGGATCTGGACGATGTTCGGGCTGCTGCTGCGCACCGAGAAGTCGGTGATGAGCGTCAGCATGATGGTGATCTTCCCGCTCACCTTCCTGTCCAACGTCTTCGTCGACCCGAAGACCATGCCGGGCTGGCTCCAGGTCTTCGTCAACAACAGCCCGATCACCCACCTGGCGTCCGCGGTGCGCGGCCTGATGGCGGGCGACTGGCCCGGCGCCGAGATCGCCTGGACGCTGGGCTGGGCGGGCCTGTTCCTGCTGGTCTTCGGCCCGGTCACGATGCGGCTCTACAACCGCAAGTAAGCAGGGGCGAGCGACGGCTCAGTCGCGGGGGAACGGGCGGGCGTCGGGCGTCACATGGGTGCCCGGCGTCGCCCGCACGATCGTGATCAGGCGGTCCGTCAACTCCAGCCCGCCGACGGTCGGATCGTCGTAGCCCAGGACCCGGTGGCCGCGGATCACGCTCACCACCAGGTCGTCCACCTCCCGCGGGTTCTTGCCCGCCTCGGCCTTTATGACGGGCCGTTCGATGAGGTCGAGCCCGCTGCCCTGGCTGATCAGGTCCTCCATGACCATGCCGGCGGCGGGGCTGAGCACGGAGAGGCCGAGCAACCGGCCGGCGGCACTGGCGCTGGTGATCACGGCGTCGGCGCCGGACTGCTTCAGCAGCGGCGCGTTCTCCTCCTCGCGGACCGCGACCACGATCTTCGCGTTGCGGTTGAGCTGCCGGGCCGTCAGCGTGACCAGCACGGCCGTGTCGTCGCGCTGCGTGGCGATGATGATCTGCTTCGCCCGGTACGCCTCGGCCCGGTTGAGCACGTCGCTGCGGGTCGCGTCACCGACCACCCCCGCGTAGCCGTGGGCCGTCGCGGCCTCGATGGCCTTGCCGCTGGGATCGACCACGACCACCTGGTCCTTGCGCAGCCCGGTCGCGCAGACGGTCTGGATCGCCGACCGCCCCTTGGTTCCGAAGCCGACGACGACGGTGTGATCGCGCAAGGCGGACCTCCAGCGGTTCAGGCGCCACTCCTCCCGAGTGCGCTCGGTGAGGGCTTCCAGCGTGGTGCCGACCAGGATGATCAGGAAGAGCACGCGCAGGGGCGTGATGACGAAGATGTTGGTCAGCCGGGCGGCGTCGCTGACAGGCGTGATGTCACCGTATCCGGTGGTGGAGAGGGTGACGGTGGCGTAGTAGAAGGAGTCGAGGAGGTCGACGGAACCGTCCGAGTTGTCGGTGTAGCCGTCGTGGTCCGCGTACACGATGAAGGCCGTCACCACGAGGACCACCAGGGCGATGGACAGCCGCTTGGCGACCTGGCGGAACGGGTGCTCCACCAGTTTCCTGGGGAGCTTCACCTTGTGGGTCACGAAGTGCTCGTCCGCCTGGCGTGCCATGGCGTCCTGGCCCGGGAGTTTCACGTGAAACACACCCCGATCCCGCCGGCCGCCCAGGGCAGGTCGAGCAGCTCGGCCTCCTGCCCCGGCCGTGCGCCGCCCGGCGGTACAACGGCCAGGGCGTCGGCGGCCGCGATGCCGCGCAGCATCGCCGGGCCGTTGTAGTGCAGCGGCACGGCACCCTCGTCACGCAGCACCACGGGCACGAGCCGGGTGTCGTTCGGATGCCCGTGCACCGCGTCCCGCAGCGGCAGCGTGTACGGCTCGGGCGCCGGGCGGGCGGCGAGGGTGCGCAGCAGCGGCTCGGCGAGGGTGAGCAGGCCGGAGACGGCGGCGAGCGGGTTGCCGGGCAGTCCGACGAGGTGCTGGTCGTCCGTGAGGCGGGCCAGCAGCATGGGGTGGCCGGGGCGAGCCTGGACGCCGTCCACGAGGAGTTCGGCGCCGATCCGGCGCAGGATCGGGTGGACGTGGTCGACGGGGCCCGCGGCGGTGCCGCCGGTCGTGACGATCAGGTCGGCGTCGGAGGAGGTGACGGCGCGGTGCAGCGCCTTGGCGTCGTCGCCGATCCGGTGCACGGCGCGGACCTCGGCGCCCAGCGCGCGCAGCCAGGGCGGCAGCATCGGGCCGAGCGCGTCCCGGATGAGGCCGTCGTGCGGGAGGCCCTGGGCGAGCAGTTCGTCGCCGAGGACCAGGACGTCGACGCGGGGGCGGGGGACCGCGGTCAGCGTGTCGTACCCGGCGGCGGCCGCGAGACCCAGGACCGCCGGGGTGACGAGGGTGCCGACGGGCAGCAACTGGTCGCCGCTGCGGCACTCCTGGCCGCGCGGGCGGATGTCCTGGCCGTGGACGACCTCGCGGGTGGGGTGCAGGCGTCCGCGTGCGTCGGTGCGGCCGTGCTCGGAGCGCAGGACGGCGGTGGTGTCCGGGGGGATGCGTGCGCCGGTGGCGATGCGGACGGCCTCGCCGTCGGTGAGGGGCGCGGGTTCCGCGTGTCCGGCCAGCACGCCCTCGTCGCGCAGCGCCCAGGGGCCCGGTCCGGCGAGGGCCCAGCCGTCCATCGCGGAGGTGTCGAAGGAGGGCAGGTCGGTGAGGGCGGTCAGCGGTGCGGCCAGGGTGAGGCCGAGGGCCGCGTCGAGGGGCACGGGGACCGGGGTGCGGCGGGCGGCACGGGCCGCGGCGCGGGCGGCGCGCTCGGCGGTCGCCCGGGCCTCGGGCCAGGGGGTCGCCCGGTGGTGGGAGTCCGCCGGGCGGTGCGGGGCGGGCGTGCCGTGTCCGGCGCGGCCGCGGTGGGCGGGGCCGGGGTTCTCGTTCACCAGGGCGAGCGCCTCCTCGACGTCGAGGTCCTCGGCCTCCGCGTCGGCCCGCGTGCCGGGGGTGGTCATCAGGCGTCCGGGCGGGTGTCGGGGGTGGCGTCGGGAGCCGCGTCGGGCGCGCCCTTCGCGGGGGCGGCCCCGGTGTCGGCGGCCTCCTCGGCCCAGCGCAGCGCGAGGGCCGCGGCCTTGCGGGCGGCCTCGGCGACGGCCTCGGGGCCGCCCTGGGCCCGCCCGGCCGCGTACCCGACGAGGAAGGTGGTCAGCGGGGCGGCCGGCCGGGCCACCCCGTGGGCGGCGTCGCGCGCGAGATCGAGCAGGACCCCGGTGTCGACGTCCAGGTCGATGCCCAACTCGTCCTTGGCTGCGGAAATCCATTCATCCAACACGTGACCATGCTCCCTGATGCGTGCCCTTGCGGTGGCGAGGTCGTCCCAGGTGTCGCAGTCGAAGGAGGCGACGGCGTCCGGGACGCGGGTGAGGCGCAGCGCGCCGGTCAGGCGGCGCAGCGGCAGCCCGGTGAGGTCCGGCCGGCCGGCCCGCTCCGTCCGGTCGCGGGCGAGCGCGGCCAGTTCGCGGCGCAGCGCGGGTGCGCGGTAGGCGGCGACGAGGGGCTGGTCGCGGCCGTCGGCGTCGGTGAGCAGCACCCCGTCGGCGTCGCCCGCGGCGAGGGCCGACAGCAGCCGTCCGACGGTCGGCCCGGCGAGGAACGGCAGGTCGGCGGAGAGCACCACGACGTGCTCCGCGCTGGTGTGCCGCAACCCGGCGGCGAGGGCGGCGAGCGGTCCCCCGCCGGGCGGGTCCTCGCGCGCCCAGGTCACCGGGCGCGCGGTGGGCCGGGGATCGGCGACGACGACGGTGGTCCGCGCCCCGGCGCAGGCGGCGAGCACCCGGTCGAGGAGCGCGCGTCCGCCCACCCGCAGGCCGGGCTTGTCCACGCCTCCGAGCCGCCGGGCGGCCCCGCCGGCGAGCACGACGGCGTCGTACCCGGCGCGGCCCGAAGGCGGCGCGGGGTCGGTGCCGACGCCTGGGTCGCCGGGGGGCTCGTACGCGGTCACCCCCCGAGTATGGGGCCCGGAGCGATCACAGGGAACGCAGGGGAGCCCGCGCGATCGCGGGGGGGGTGCGGACACACCGTCACCTTGCGGGCGGCATCGCCCCGGTCACAGGGTCCGCAGCAGCACCGCCGGCTGTTCCACGCAGTCCGCCACGTACCGCAGGAAGCCGCCGGCCGTGCCGCCGTCGCACACCCGGTGGTCGAAGGTGAGCGAGAGCTGCACGACCTGACGCACCGCCAGCTCGCCCTCGTGCACCCAGGGCTTGGGGACGATGCGGCCGACGCCGAGCATAGCCGCCTCGGGGTGGTTGATGATCGGCGTGGAGCCGTCGACGCCGAAGACGCCGTAGTTGTTCAGCGTGAAGGTGCCGCCGGTCAGCTCGCCCGGCGTCAGCCGGCCCGCGCGGGCCGCCTCGGTGAGCCGGGCGAACTCCGCGGTGAGCGACTCGGCGTCGCGCGCGTGCGCGTCCCGGACGACCGGCACGACCAGCCCCCGGTCCGTCTGGGCGGCGAAGCCGAGGTGGACCTGTTCGAGCCGGACGATCTCCCGGGCTTCCGTGTCGACCGTCGCGTTCAGCTCGGGGAAGCGGGCCAGGGCGGCCGTGCAGATCCGGGCCAGCAGGGCGACCAGGGAGATCCTGGGCCCGCCGGACGCGTTCATCGCGGTGCGGGCCCGCATCAGCTCGGTCGCGTCGGCGTCCACCCAGCAGGTCGCGTCCGGGATCTCGCGCCGGCTGCGGGAGAGCTTGTCGGCGACGGCGCCGCGCACGCCCTTGAGGGGGACACGGGTGCCGTCCGGGCGCGAGGCGCCGGACGCAAGCGAGGAAGCGGAGGAGGAGGCGCCCGGCGCCCGGCCGGTACCGGCTTCCTGGGCCGCCGTACGGCCGCCCTGCGCGGCGGCGGCCCGCAGCGCGTACTCCACGTCCGCCCGCAGGATCAGCCCGTCCGGTCCCGAACCGGTCAGCTCGCGCAGGTCCAGGTCGTGCTGCCGGGCCAGCCTGCGCACCAGCGGGGAGATGACCGGGACCGGGCCGTCCACCGGCTCGGCGCCGCGGACCCGGCCGTTCGCCCGCCCGGACGCGCCGGTGGCCGGCTGCCGGTCGGCGCGCACCCTGCGCCGCCGCGCGGGTGCCTCGGAGGTGCCGTAGCCGACCAGGACGTTGCCGGAGCCCTCCGCCTTCTTCTCCGCGGCCGGTGCCTCGGCGGCACCGGCCGCGGTGTCCGGGCCGGCTCCGCGCACCGGGGCGTCGGGCGCCGCGTCGCCCTCGCCCACCGCCACGGTCACCAGCGGCGCCCCGACGGGCAGCTCCGTGCCCTCCTCGCCGAAGCGGGCGGTGACCACACCCCCGTAGGGGCAGGGCACCTCGACCATCGCCTTGGCCGTCTCGACCTCGACGACCGGCTGGTCCACGGCGACCACGTCGCCGACCTCGACCAGCCAGCGCACGATCTCCGCCTCGGTGAGCCCCTCCCCGAGGTCGGGCAGCTTGAACTCCAGGCTGCGCCCGTCAGAAGCGTGTGCCATCAGCTTTCGGCCTCCCACTGCAGGCGCCCCACGGCGTCCAGGATCCGGTCCACACCAGGCAGGTGGTGACGCTCCAGCATCGGCGGAGGATACGGGATGTCGAACCCGGCCACCCGCAGCACCGGCGCCTCCAGGTGGTGGAAGCAGCGCTCCGTGACCCGGGCCGCGATCTCCCCGCCCGGGCCCCCGAAGGAACCCGACTCGTGGACGACCACCGCGCGTCCCGTCCGCCGCACCGAAGCGCACACCGTCTCGTCGTCGAACGGCACCAGGGAGCGCAGATCGACGACTTCGAGGTCCCAGCCCTCTGCCCGGGCCGCCTCGGCCGCCTCCAGGCAGACGGCCAGCGACGGCCCGTACGTGATGAGCGTGGCACTCCGGCCGGAGCGCCGCACCACCGCGCGGCCCACCGGTTCAACGGATGCCGGCTCCTCCGGGTTCCACGTGTCCTTCGACCAGTACAGCCGCTTCGGTTCGAGGAAGACCACCGGGTCGTCGGAGGCGATGGACGCGCGCAGCAGCCCGTAGGCGTCGGCGACCGTCGCGGGCGTGACGACATGGAGCCCCGGAGTCGCCATGTAGTACGCCTCGGACGAGTCGCTGTGGTGCTCGACCCCGCCGATCCCGCCGCCGTAGGGGACGCGGATGGTCAGCGGCAGGGGCATGGCCCCGCGCGTGCGGTTGCGCATCTTGGTGACATGGCTGACGACCTGCTCGAACGCCGGGTAGGCGAAGGCGTCGAACTGCATCTCGACGACCGGGCGCAGCCCGTACATCGCCATGCCGACGGCCGTGCCGAGGATGCCGGCCTCGGCGAGCGGGGTGTCCGTGCAGCGGTCCTCGCCGAACTCCGCGGCGAGCCCGTCGGTGATCCGGAAGACTCCGCCGAGGGTGCCCACGTCCTCGCCGAGGACGTGCACGGCCGGGTCGGCGGCCATGGCGTCGCGCAACGCGCGCGTGAGGGCCTGCGCCATGGTGGCCGGCTTGGCGGCGACGGTGGTCATCGGTGTCCCCCCTGCGGCGCGGACGCGGCATCCGCCTCGGCCTCCGCCGCCAGCTCCGCGCGCAGCTGGTCCCGCTGCTCGCGCAGTTGCGGTGTGGGCTCGGCGTAGACGTGGGCGAACAGGTCCAGCGGGTTCAGCTCCGGGTCCCGGTTCATACGGGCGCGCAGGTCGGCGGCCATGGTCTCGGCGTCCTCGCGGGCGGCGCGGATGCCGTCCTCGTCGAGCAGGCCGCGCTCGGTCAGCTCCCGCTCCAGCAGCTCGACCGGGTCGTGCCGGCGCCAGGTCTCCACCTCGGCGTCGCCCCGGTAGCGCGTGGCGTCGTCGGCGTTGGTGTGCGCCTCGACGCGGTACGTCACCGCCTCCACCAGGGTCGGGCCGCCGCCCGCGCGGGCGTGCCGCACGGCCTCGGACAGGACCTCGTGCACCGCGGCGGCGTCGTTGCCGTCGACCAGGCGGCCGGGCATCCCGTAGCCGACGGCCTTGTGGGCCAGCGACGGGGCGGCGGTCTGCTTGTCGAGCGGGACGGAGATCGCGAAGCCGTTGTTCTGCACGAGGAAGACGACCGGGGCCCGCCAGACGGCGGCGAAGTTCAGCGCCTCGTGGAAGTCGCCCTCGCTGGTGCCGCCGTCGCCGACCATGGCCAGCGCCACCACGTCGTCGCCCTTGAGGCGGGCGGCGTGGGCGAGGCCCACCGCGTGCGGCAGCTGGGTGGCCAGCGGCGTGGACAGCGGGGCGACCCGGTGCTCGTAGGGGTCGTAGCCGGTGTGCCAGTCGCCGCGCAGCAGGGTGAGGGCCTCGACGGGGTCGACGCCGCGCGAGACGACCGCGAGGGTGTCGCGGTAGCTGGGGAAGAGCCAGTCCCGCTCCTGAAGGGCCAGCGCGGCGGCGACCTCGCACGCCTCCTGGCCGGTGCTGGAGGGGTAGACGGCCAGCCGGCCCTGCTTGGTCAGCGCCGTGGCCTGCGCGTTGTAGCGCCGGCCGCGCACCAGCCGGGCGTACAGGGTGCGCAGCAGCTCGGTGTCGGCGCGGTCCGCGGCCTTGGTGCCGAGGACGCGGTAGGGCTCCGGGTCGGGCAGCAGCGGCGCGGGGTCGGTTCGGGGCTGCCAGGCGGGCGGCGGTGTGGGCCGGTACGCGCCCCGCTGCTCCATGACCGTCATGACGGCACCTCCTCGTGGGAGACGGCTCCGGGCTCGCCACGGATGTGACGGGCCTCACCTACCGATTGTTCGGTCGTCGGCACATTTTGGCTACACGCACCCCCAGGCTGTGGACAAACGGTTCTCCACAGCCTGAGATGGACGCAGTACGTCCATGAGGGGAAGGCGGGGGCACGTGGCAGCTGAACAAATGGCCGATCGCCCCGGGGAGGGCGGCGGCGCGGACGAGGCCGGAGCCCCGCCCCCGCGCCCGCTGGACGCCATCGACCAGGACATCCTGCGCATGCTCCAGGCGGACGGCCGGGCCTCCATACGGTCGGTCGCGGAGCGGGTGCACGTCTCGCGCGCCAACGCCTACGCGCGCATCAACCGGCTCGTCGAGGACGGCGTCATCCGCGGTTTCGGCGCCCGCGTCGACCACGAACGCGCCGGGCACGGCACCTCGGCCTACATCACCCTGAAGATCGTCCAGAACTCCTGGCGGACGGTCCGTGCCCAGCTGCGGCAGCTGCCCGGGGCCTCGCACATCGCCCTGGTGGGCGGCGACTTCGACGTCCTGCTCCTGGTGCACACCCCGGACAACCGGGCCCTGCGCGAGCTGGTGCTCAGCCGCCTCCAGGCCATCCCGGAGGTGCTCAGCACCCGCACCCTGCTGGTCTTCGAGACCGAGGACCTCGAACCGCAGAGCTGACCGGCGGGTCCCGACGGCCGGTGCCGCCCGGACCGGCCCCGCCCGCCCCGCCCGGCCCCGTCCGGCTCAGGACGCCTTGCGCAGCCCCCCGAACACCAGCCGCGCCACCGCGTCGACCACCTCGCGCTCGACGGTGCCGCTCGTGCCGCCCCGGCCGTCGGGACCCTCGGGCCGGTACCACTCGACGATCGAGTTGATCATGCCGAAGACGAGGCGGGTCGCGAGCCGCACCTCCACGTCCGCGCGCACGTCCCCCTCGGCCGCCGCGTCCTTCAGCAGGGCGGCGACCCGGTGGTCGAACTCGCGCCGCCGCTCCAGCGCCCACCGCTCGGTGCCGGTGTTGCCGCGCACCCGCAGCAGCAGCGTCACATAGGGCAGCTCGGTCATGAGCACCTCGACCATGCGCCGCACGACGTACTCGAGGCGCTCGGCGGCGCTCCCCACGCGCGCGTGCTCCTCGTCGAGGATTCCGAACAGCTCGTCCAGGGCCCGGCTCACGGCCCGGCGCAGCAGCTCCTCCTTGCCCGTGACGTGGTGGTATATCGACGACTTGGAGATCCCCGCCGCCTTGGACAGGTGCTCCATGGAGGTGCCGTCGTAGCCGCGCTCGATGAAGACCTGCACGGCGACGGACAGCAGCGTCTCGGGCGTGTACGTGTCGCGCTTCGCGGTGGTCATGAGGGGCTGCCCTCCCGGTCCTCGGCGGCCTCGGCGTGGCGGTGGAGTGCCAGGGACGGCGCGCAACGCCCGGACGGTTCCCACTCGTGCACGTGGGCCAGCAGGTAGTAGGCCCAGGTGTCGCCGAGCCGACGGCTCCATTCGAAGGGGCCGAGTGGGTAGTTCACACCCAGGCGCATCGCCGTGTCGACGTCCTCGGGGGCGGCCACCCCCTTGGCCACGGCGTCGAACGCCAGGTCGATGATCCGGGCGACGGTCCGGGCCACGATCATCCCGGGGACGTCACGGATGACGCTGACCTTCTTGCCGAGCGCCTGGAACAGGCCGGTGGCCTCGGACAGGAGGCTCGGGCGGACGCGGTCGGACGCGGACAGGGCGATCCGGCCGGCCGCGCGGTAGTCGAGCGCGAGGTCGAAGTGGACGAGGTCCTTCGACACGGGCAGCTCACCGTCGGTGAGGCACAGCGTGCCGCCGCCGGGCAGGACGAGCCTCCCCGCGCCGTACCCGTCCTCCGGGCGCACCTCGACGCCCGCCTCGCGGATCAGCGCGACCAGCTCGGCCGCCGGGCCCAGGTCCCCCTCGACGACGACGTACGCGGGTGCCTCGGCCGGTTCGGCGGTGTGCGGCGCGGGGCGCTCGGCGCCGTCGCGGTAGTCGTACCAGCCCCGTCCGCTCTTGCGGCCGAGCTGGCCGGACTCGACCAGGCGGCGCTGGGCCAGGGACGGGGTGAAGCGCACGTCCTGGAAGAACGACTGCCACACGGAGTGCGTGACGGACTCGTTGACGTCCTGCCCGATGAGGTCGGTCAGCTCGAAGGCGCCCATCCTGAAGCCGCCCGACTCGCGCAGCACGGCGTCGATGGTGGCCGGGTCCGCGCCCTGGCCCTCGTGGACGGCGAGGGCCTCGGCGTAGAAGGGCCGGGCGATGCGGTTGACCAGGAAGCCGGGGGTGTCGGCGCAGGCCACCGGCGTCTTGCCCCAGGCGCGGGCCGTCTCGTACGCGCGCGTGGCCGAGGCGGGGTCGGTGGCGAACCCGGAGACCACCTCCACCAGCGGCAGCAGCGGCGCGGGGTTGAAGAAGTGCAGGCCGGCGAAGCGGCCGGGCACGCGCAGGGCGCCCCCGACGGCGGTGACGGACAGGGAGGATGTGTTGGTGGCGAGCAGGCAGTCGTCGCCGACGACGTCCTCCAGCGCGCGGAACAGCTCCTGCTTGACGTCCAGCCGCTCCACGACCGCCTCGGCGACGAGCGCGCAGCCGGCGAGGCCGTCGAGGGTCTCGGCGGGCGTGAGCCGGGCACGGGCGGCGTCCCGTTCGGCGCCGGTGAGGCGGTCCTTCT
This sequence comes from Streptomyces sp. NPDC102490, assembly GCF_044765285.1. Lineage (NCBI taxonomy): Bacteria > Bacillati > Actinomycetota > Actinomycetes > Kitasatosporales > Streptomycetaceae > Streptomyces > Streptomyces sp. NPDC102490. Next base: position 283,645 of record NZ_JBIWJU010000002.1, on the reverse strand, counting down.
CGACGAGCCGGTCGAGCCGGGCGCCGATCGCGTCGGCCGCTTCCCTGGCCCGGCCCGGGGCGGCGTCGTACAGCCGCACGGGATGGCCCGCGACCAGCGCCACCTGGGCGATGCCCTGGCCCATGGTCCCGGTGCCGACGACGGCCACGGGGCTGCTGAGGTCGAGTGCTGTCATGTGCGCGATCCTCCCGCACGGGGTTTTCCACAGATGCGGCGGTCCCCCTTGTCCCGACCGATCGTTCGGTTACTCTAGCCGTGTCCACCTGTTTGTGCCCAGGTTTCCCCCAGGTCCACGGACTCGACGACGAGTCGACGGCGAGTCCGTGAGAGACGAGGAGTTGGTCCCGCATGGCCGCCGAACTCACCGCACACCAGCTGATCGCCCAGCACCGGCCGACCCTGGACCTGGCGCTGGAGACGATCCGCACGCGCGCGTACTGGTCCCCCCACCCGGAGCACCCCAAGGCCTACGGGGAGAACGGCAGCCTGGACACCGCCGCGGGCAAGGCCGCCTTCGACGCCCTGCACGGCACCCGCCTCGACCTCGGCCAGCCCGGCACCGACGGCTGGGTGGGCGGCGAGGTCTCGCCGTACGGGATCGAGCTGGGCGTGGAGTACCCGCACGCGGACTTGGACGTGCTGCTGCCCGCGATGCAGGCCGGCCAGAAGGCGTGGCGGGACGCGGGCGCGGAGCTGCGCGCGATGGTCTGCCTGGAGATCCTGCGGCGGATCGCCGACCGGACCATGGAGTTCGCCCAGGCGGTCATGCACACCTCCGGACAGGCCTTCATGATGGCCTTCCAGGCGGGCGGCCCGCACGCCCAGGACCGCGGCATGGAGGCCGTGGCCTACGCGTACGTGGAGCAGTCCCGCACCCCCGACACGGCGGAGTGGACCAAGCCGCAGGGCAAGCGCGACCCGCTCGCGCTCACCAAGCGCTTCACCCCGGTCCCGCGCGGCATCGGCCTGGTCATCGGCTGCAACACCTTCCCGACGTGGAACGGCTACCCCGGCCTGTTCGCCTCCCTCGCCACCGGCAACGCGGTCCTGGTCAAGCCCCACCCCCGCGCGGTGCTGCCGCTCGCGCTCACCGTCCAGGTCGCCCGCGACGTCCTCACCGAGGCCGGCTTCGACCCGAACCTGGTCGCGCTGGCCGCCGAGCGCCCCGGCGAGGGCATCGCCAAGACCCTCGCGACCCGCCCCGAGATCCGGATCGTCGACTACACCGGCTCCACCGCCTTCGGCGACTGGCTGGAGGCCAACGCCCGCCAGGCCCAGGTGTACACGGAGAAGGCCGGCGTCAACACGGTGATCGTGGAGTCGACCGACGACTACCGGGGCATGCTGGCCAACCTGGCCTTCTCGCTCTCCCTCTACAGCGGCCAGATGTGCACCACCCCGCAGAACCTGCTGATCCCCCGCGACGGCATCCGCACCGACCAGGGCGCCAAGACCTACGACGAGGTCACCGCCGACCTGGCCCGCGCCGTCGACGGCCTCCTCGGCGACGACGCCCGGGCGAACGCCCTGCTCGGCGCGATCGTCAACCCGGACGTCAAGGCCCGCCTGGAGGCCGCCGCCGGTCTCGGCGAGGTGGCCCTGGCCTCCCGCGAGGTGACCCACCCGGAGTTCCCGGACGCGGTGGTGCGCACCCCGGTGATCGTCAAGCTGGACGGCGCCAAGCCCGAGGACGAGGCCGCCTACACCAGCGAGTGCTTCGGCCCGGTCTCCTTCGCCGTCGCCGTCGACTCCGCCGGCCACGCCGTGGAGCTGCTGCGCCGCAGCGTCCGCGAGAAGGGCGCGATGACGGTGGGCGCGTACACGACCGACCCGGAGGTCGAGGAGGCCGTGCGGGAGGTCTGCCTGGAGGAGGCGGCCCAGCTCTCCCTGAACCTCACCGGCGGGGTGTACGTCAACCAGACGGCCGCCTTCTCCGACTTCCACGGCTCGGGCGGCAACCCGGCGGCCAACGCGGCCCTGTGCGACGGCGCGTTCGTCGCGAACCGCTTCCGGGTGGTGGAGGTCCGCCGCCCGGCCTGATCCGGACGACACCCCACTAGGACATCCAGCAGGACATCCGCTAGGACATCCGCGCCGCGCCCCCGCCGGCGCTCCAGTGGTACAGCGTCATGGCCACACTGGTGGCGAGGTTGTAGCTGGAGACCTGGGGGCGCATCGGCAGCGCCACCAGATGGTCGGCCCGCGCGCGCAGCTCGGCCGAGAGCCCGCTGCGCTCGGAGCCGAACGCGAGCAGCGCCTCGTCCGGCAGCGTCAGCCCCCGGATGTCCTCGCCCTCGGGGTCCAGCGCGAACACCGGCCCCGGCGGCAGCCCGGCGACCTCCAGCCGCTCCACGACGGTCGCGAAGTGCAGCCCCGCCCCGCCGCGCACCACCGTGGGGTGCCAGGGGTCGAGCGTGCCGGTGGTGACCACGCCGGTCGCGCCGAAACCGGCGGCCAGCCGGATCACCGCCCCCGCGTTGCCGAGGTTGCGCGGCTGGTCGAGGACGACGACGGGGGCGCGGCGCGGCGTGTGCGCCAGCGTCTCCAGGCCCGCCGCCCGCGCGGGCCGTACGGCCAGGGCGGCCACCGCGGTGGGGTGCGGCCGGGCGACGAGCGACGCGTACGCCTCGTGCGTCACCTCGGTCAGCAGCCCCGCCAGCGCCTCGCGCACGTCCGGCGCCAGCTCGTCGGCGAGGGCCAGGGCGCCCGCGCGGTCGCTGGTGACCGCCACCGGCACCTCGGCACCGAAGCGCAGCGCGTGCTTGAGGGCGTGGAAACCGTCCAGGAGCACGCACCGGCCGGCGTGCAGGTGCCAGGCGGCCGGCGGGCCGGGGGCGGGGCCCGGTCCGGGGGAGGTCATGCCCGGAAGCCTACGCGGGTGTGCTCCGGGTCCTTCCCGTCCGCCGCACCCGCCGGGCCCGCCCCGGCCGCTCCCCCGGCCCCACGGGCCCTGGGCCCGGGCACCGTCGCCGTACCGCCGTCCCCGGGCCCGTCCGACGCACCCCTGGGAGCCCCCGCGGGCCCCCGGCCGGTCAGCCGGCCACCCGCGCGTGCCGCCCAGCCGCCCAGCCGGCGCAGGAACGAGGTCGGCAGGAAGACCGCGTCGGCGGCGATCATCGCCAGCGAGAAGAACGGCAGCCCGAGCGTCACGGCGATCACCGCGTGCTCGGTCATCATCACGGCGAGGAGCACGTTCTTGACCCGCCGGTTGAACAGCGTGAACGGGAAGGCGACCTGCACGGCGACCGTGCCGTAGGTGATGAGCATGACCATCGTGCCGTTGGCGGACAGCGCGTCGGAGAGCGCGGGCCACGGCGAGAAGTAGTCCAGGTGCAGCGGGTAGTAGACGGCCGTGCCGTCCTGCCAGCGCGAACCCTGGATCTTGTACCAGCCGGCCGTCGCGTAGATCAGACACGCCTCGGCCATGATCACGACCAGCGCGCCGTTGTGCACGATGTTGGTGACCACGTCCAGCAGGATCCGCGGCTGACTGCCGTCCGCGCCCCGCTCCACGGCCCACCACAGGCCCAGCGCGACCCACACCGCCCACAGCAGCGCCGGGACGAACCAGTCGCCGTCGAAGCCGCCCGCCAGCGTCACCGTGAGCAGCAGGAACCCGGAGACGCACCACAGCGCGGGACCGACCCGGTCCACGGCCCGCTCACCCCGCGCGCGTGCCGCGGCCGTGCGCCGGGCGCGGCGCGCGTCCAGCGACCACACCTGGCCGCACCGGGTGAGGACCAGGTAGATGCTCATCAGGTGGATGACGTTGTCGCCGCCGTCCCCCATGAAGACGCTGCGGTTCTGCAACGAGAGCACCCCGACCATGAACAGCACGGACATGGTCCGGGTGCGCCAGCCCAGCAGGAGCAGCACGCTGCTCAGCACGGCCAGCGCGTAGACGATCTCGAACCAGGTCCGCCCGTCCGACCACATCAGCGCCGTGAAGGCGCCGTTGTCCGCGATCAGCTGCTCGGCGAGGTCGTGGCTCCAGGGCCCGTCGGGCCCGTACAGCTCGCTCCGGTGGGGCAGTTCGCGCAGCAGGAAGAGCAGCCAGGTGGCGCTGAAGCCGATGCGGATCACGGCGGTCTGGTACGGGCCGAGCGCGGCGCCCGTGACCCGGGCGATGCCGCGGGAGACCGAGAGGACGGCGGCGTTCACGCGGCGCCCCCTTCCCGCTCGTTCCGTCCGGCCCGCGTGCCCCGGTTCTCCGCGGCCACGGACCACCAGGGCAGTTCGCGGACGGCCGGCCGGCCGGAGACCTTCTCACCGCTCCACGGGGGCGGCTTCACGTTCGTGGTCCGGGAACGGTACTGCACGCGCTCGACGACACCGCCGGGTCCGGCCGCGCCGTCGCGGTCCAGGCGCAGCAGCGCGATGCGCCGCAGATACGTCTCGGCGAGGGTGCCCCGCAGACCCACCGGGCGGTTGTCGGAGTCGTGGCTGGCGACGAAGAAGTCCCAGGCCCGGCGCAGTTCGTTCTGCTGGGTGTGGCTCGGCACCGGATTGCCGTCGATGGCCCGGCCGTCCTCGGCGGACAGGTCGTACCAGCCGGTCGTCCGTATCTCGCCGCCCGCCGTGCTGACCTCCGCGCGCACCTGGACGGAGACGTTCTGCTGGAGGGGGTTGGGCGCGAAGAGCTTCCAGTTCTGCTCGAACTCAGGGAAGACCCACTCGTCCACCACGGAACCGTGCTGCTTGGTGAGGGTGTTGGACGGGGCCACGTGCAGGAAGACCAGACCTAGGTGGGCGCAGACGGCGACCGCGACCACCGCGAGGGCGACCACGGCACCGACCTGGTAGCGCGGGGAGAGCGCGGCGACCCCGGTACGGGGAGCGGGGGGCTGCGCGGGCCCCTCCACGGGACGTACGGCACCGGCCTCCTCGGCGGCACCGGCTTCCTCCGCGACGCTGGTCACGGCACCCTCGGCCGTCCCGGCCAAACCCTCGGACTCGGCGCCCTCCGCCGTCCCGGCCGCTCCGGAAGCCCCCGCCGCCCCCTCGGCAGCGGCGGCACGCCCGACCGACCCCACGGACTCGACGGACCCGGCGGGCTCGCCGTCCCCGGCCGACCCGCCGGTCTCCGGCGCGTCCGCTTCGCCGTCCGGCCCGTCCGGCCCGTCCTGCCCCTGCCGGGCGCCCGAGCCCTTGTCGTACGCGTCCATTCCGCCCCGTTCGGTCCCGATCCATCCGTCCGCCCGCCCCGCCCCGGGGCGCCCACCCGCCACCCGTACGGCTGCTCGGCGACGTTCGAACGGGAACGGTACTCAGGACCGGCCGCCCGCACAGCCCCCGGCGGACCGGCCGCACCGTGGCCGTCGCCACATCCGGCGGGGACGGCCTAGAGCACGTGCCCGGGCCGCCCCTCGTCGTCCACCACGGGACGCCCGGCCGCGGCCCACTCCTGCATGCCCCCGTCGACGTTCACCGCGTCGACGCCCTGCTGGACCAGGTACATGGTGACCTGCGCCGAACGGCCCCCGACGCGGCAGAGCACGTGCACCCGGCCGTCCTGCGGCGCGGCCTCGGCCAGCTCACCGTACCGGGCCACGAACTCGCTGAGGGGAATGTGCAGCGCCCCGGCGGCATGACCCGCCTGCCACTCGTCGTCCTCCCGGACGTCCAGCAGGAAGTCGCCGTCCTTGAGGTCCTCGATCCCGACCGTGGGCACACCAGCTCCGAAACTCATGCCCCAGACGCTACCCGAGCCGTCACCCGGCGGCTCAGTCCTGCGCGAGCACGCCCGCCAGCTCCGCCTCCCGCTCGCGCACCTGGGTCGCCAGCTGCTCGCCGATCTCGTCGAGCAGCCGGTCGGGGTCGTCCGGGGCCAGCCTGAGCATGGCGCCGATCGCGCTCTCCTCCAGCTCCTTGGCGAGCAGGGTGAGCATCTCCTTGCGCCGGTCGAGCCATTCGAGGCGGGCGTACAGCTCCTCGCCGCGGCTCGGGCGCCGCTCGGGCACCGGCCCGGCGGCCCACTCCTCGGCCAGCTCGCGCAGCTCCGCCTCGTCGCCGCGGGCGTAGGCGGCGTTGACGCGGGTGATGAACTCCTCGCGCCGGACCCGCTCGTCCTCCTCCTGCGCCAGGTCGGGGTGGGCCTTGCGGGCCAGCTCGCGGTAGAGCCTGCGGGCCTCCTCGCCGGGCCGGACCCGCTGCGGGGGGCGTACCGCCTGCTCCGTGAGCATCGCCGTGGCCTCCGGGAACAGCCCGTCCCCGTCCATCCAGCCGTGCAGCAGCTCCTCGACCCCGGGGATCGGCATCAGGCGGGCCCGCGCCTCGTCGGCCCGGCGCAGGTCGTCGGCGTCACCCGTACGGGCCGCCCTGGCCTCGAGGATCTGCGCCTCCAGCTCCTCGAGCCGGGCGTACACCGGGCCGAGCCGCTGCTCGTGCAGCCGGGAGAAGTTCTCGACCTCCACGCGGAAGGTCTCCAGCGCGATCTCGTACTCGATGAGTGCCTGCTCGGCGGCCCGTACGGCCTGTTCCAGCCGTTCCTCGGGACGCGGCGCACCCCCCTGCTCGGGCTCAGCTTCCGGCGTCGTCACCCGACCAGCCTAGGGCCTGTCCGGCGGCCCGTGCCCCGACGCGGGCCGGGGGCACGGTCCGCCCACCCCTCACACCCCCAGTTCCGCCGCGACCCGCCCCGCGCGCACCGCGGCCACCAGTTCCGCGTGGTCCGCCTCGGTGCGGTCGGCGTAGGCGACGGCGAAGGCGGCGACCGCCTCGTCCAGCTCGCCGTTCTTGCCGCAGTAGCCCGCGATCAGCCGCGGGTCGGCGCTGTGCGCGTGGGCCCGGGCCAGCAGGGCGCCGGTCATCCGGCCGTAGTCGTCCAGCTGGTCGGCGGCCAGGGCGGCGGGGTCGACGCTGCCCTTGCGGTTGCGGAACTGCCGTACCTGGAAAGGCCGTCCGTCGACCGAGGTCCAGCCGAGCAGCATGTCGCTGACCACCTGCATCCGCTTCTGCCCCATGACGACCCGGCGGCCCTCGTGCGCGGCCTCGGGAGCCTCGAACCCGGCGGCGGCCAGGTGGGGCAGGAGCGCGGAGGGCCGGGCCTCCTTGACCTGGAGCACGAGCGGTTCGCCCCGGTGGTCCAGGAGCAGCACGACGTACGACCGGGTGCCCACGCTGCCGGTGCCGACGACCCGGAAGGCCACGTCGTGCACCGCGTACCGGGCCAGCAGCGGCAGCCGGTCCTCGGAGAGGGTGTCCAGGTACGCCTCCAGGCCACCGGCGACCGCCGCCGCCTCGGCGTCCGTCACCCGGCGCAGCACCGGCGCCGCGTCCACGAAGCGCCGCCCGCCGTCCTCGGTGGACTCGGTGGACTTCGCGGCGAAGCGCCCGCTGGTGTTGGCCCGCGCCTTCTCGGAGACCCGCTCCAGCGTGCCGAGCAGGTCGTGGGCGTCGGTGTGGGAGACCAGTTCCTCGTCCGCGATGGCGTTCCAGGCGTCCAGCGCGGGGAGCTTGGCCAGCAGCCGCATGGTGCGCCGGTAGGCGCCCGCCGCGCCGTGGGCGGCCTCCCGGCAGGTGTCCTCGTCGGCACCGGCCTCCCGGCCCGCGAGGACGAGGGAGGCGGCGAGCCGCTTGAGGTCCCACTCCCAGGGGCCGTGGACCGTCTCGTCGAAGTCGTTCAGGTCGATGACCAGGCCGCCGCGGGCGTCGCCGTAGAGCCCGAAGTTGGCGGCGTGCGCGTCCCCGCAGATCTGGGCGCCGATCCCGGTCACCGGCGTGCGCGCCAGGTCGAACGCCATCAGGCCCGCCGACCCGCGCAGGAACGCGAACGGCGTGGCCGCCATCCGCCCGGCGCGGATCGGGGTGAGCCCCGGTATCCGGCCGCGGTGGGACTCCTCGACCGCGCTCACCGCGTCCGGCCGGGCGGCGTCCAGGTCGAACCCGGCGTGCGCGGAGCGCGGGACGCGGGTGCGCAGCTCCTTGCCCTCCGCCTTCGGCGAACCGGCCACCGGCCACCGCGCGAACCCGGGCACGGCCAGCAGCCGCCCGCCCCGCGCCGCCCCACCCGCGCCGGGTGCCGTCCCCCGCGGCCCCGCCGCGTCCGCACGCGCCGTGGGCGCCGCCCCGCTCGCCCCTCCGGTCGCCGCCTCCGCGCCCGCCCCCGCCGTCGCCCCGGTCATCCCGGCCGCCCTCCCCGTGCTCGTCGTACCCGTCCGTACCCGTGCGCCGTACCGCGTCGTGCCGTGCCTCGCCGTAGCCGCGCGGCGTGCCCGTCGGGCCCGCGCCGCGCCGGCGCGCCACGACCGTACCCCCGGCCGCACCGCCCGTACACGGGCGTCTGTCCGCCGCCCTCATAACGCCGGGCAGGGGGCGAAACAGGAGGTGCCGCCGCCCCGCCCCGCGCGCCTACCGTGGCCAGCGATCACCACGGAGCGCGCCCGCCGGAGCAACCAGCAGCCTGCCCCGCGCGGCGGGCGCGCTCCCTGTCCCCGACGTCCCGGATGCCGCACGTCCCGCACACCTTCCCCAGGGACCACCCACCGAGGAGACCGAGGAACCGCCATGACCTCCGACACCCCCACCACCCCCGAAGAGCCCGCACCCGGGCCCCGGCCCGGCCCGGGCTCCGGCGCCGACCGCGGGATCAGCCGCAAGACGCTGCTCAGGGCGGCCGTCGCCGCCGGCGCCACCGTCCCGCTGCTGGCCACCGGCGGTATCGCGCTGGCCCGGGACGCCGCCCGCTCCTCCACCGGCCAGGCCCTGACGCCGACCCCCTACTGCGACGACGGCGACGACCCGACGCCCGACCAGATGGAGGGCCCGTACTTCAAGCCGAACTCCCCGCTGCGCACCAACCTGGTCACGCCGGGCACCCGGGGCACCCCGCTGACCGTCGGCGGCTACGTCTTCGGCCGGAACTGCGTCCCGCTGTCCGGCGTGCTCCTCGACTTCTGGCAGGCCGACGACAACGGCGGCTACGACATGGCCGGGTACACCCTCCGCGGCCACCAGTTCAGCGACGCCACCGGCGCCTTCACGCTGCGGACGATCGTGCCCGGCCTCTATCCCGGCCGCACCCGGCACCTCCACGTCAAGGTGCAGGCCCCCGGCGAGCCCGTGCTCACCACCCAGCTCTACTTCCCCGGCGAGCCCCGCAACAGCACGGACACGCTCTTCGACCCGGCCCTGCTGATGAACGTCCGCGGCGCCGGCGGCGGCAAGGAGGGCACCTTCGACTTCGTCCTGAACGTGGACGGCGGCACCGGCCCCACAAACCCGCCCACCGACCCGCCCACCGACCCGCCGGGCGGCACCTGGGCGAGCGGCCGCGCCTACACCGCCGGCGACCGGGTGACGTACGGCGGCCGCTCCTACCGCTGCCTCCAGGCGCACACCTCGATGACGGGCTGGGAGCCGCCGAACGTGCCGGCCCTGTGGCGGCCGGAGTCCTGAGACCTTCCTCACAGCACAGGCACCGCGGGCACCGCGCCCGGACACGCGGAAGCCCCCCAGGTCCGAGACCTGGGGGGCTTCCGGCTGGTGCGCGAGGGGGGAGTTGAACCCCCACGCCCTTTCGGGCACTGGAACCTGAATCCAGCGCGTCTGCCTATTCCGCCACCCGCGCATTGGGTGTGTCTTCCGGGCTTTTCCTTGCGGTCCGGCGCCTTCCGACACGAGAACATTAGCACGCTGGAAGGGGTCGATTCACATCCCTTACCCCCGCGGACCGGGGCACCCGCCCTCCTTCGGGCACTCGTCCCGGTCCCTGCCCGTTCACGTATCAACCTCGTACCGGTACGGCCCGTCTCCCCGGGAGCCGGTGGGGGACCGCGGTCAGGTGCGGGACACTGGTCTGCGGCCGCCTCTACGATCCTGGGCATGAGTACCTGCGGGAGCACATCCCGAAGGTCCGCGGGAGTTCGAAGGGGAGCTCCGGCGGGAACTCCGAGAGGCGTCGACACCCGTCGACCGGGCCGACAGGGGGAACCAGCCGATCGACCGGCGCGTGGATACGATCAGTAAGCAGTACCAGGTGGGCAGTGCGGGACCGCGCGGCACCGCGCGGGGCGGCACGACGCGACACAGCACGGCGCAGGACAGCAGTACGCAAGGCAGTGGCCAGGACGGCAGCGACGGAGGAGGTGCCCCATGGGAGTCCTGAAGAAGTTCGAGCAGCGTCTCGAAGGTCTGGTCAACGGCACCTTCGCGAAGGTGTTCAAGTCCGAGGTGCAGCCCGTGGAGATCGCGGGAGCGCTCCAGCGCGAATGCGACAACAACGCGACCATCTGGAACCGCGACCGCACCGTGGTGCCCAACGACTTCATCGTCGAACTGAGCACGCCCGACTTCGAGCGCCTCAGCCCCTACTCCGGGCAGCTGGGCGACGAGCTGGCCGGCATGGTCCGCGACTACGCCAAGCAGCAGCGCTACACCTTCATGGGGCCGATCAAGGTCCACCTGGAGAAGGCGGACGACCTCGACACCGGCCTGTACCGGGTGCGCAGCCGTACGCTCGCCTCCTCCACCAGCCACCAGGGCGGCCCGGGCCCCGCGGCGCCCCCGGCCCCGCCCGCGCGGCCCAGCACCCCGGGCGGCGGGTACGGCTACCCGCCGGCCGCCGCCCCCGCGAGCGCCCCGCCCATGCCGTCCGCGCCGCCACCCGGCCGTCCCGGCGGCTACGGCTACCCGCAGCCCGCCGGCGCCCAGCAGCCCCCGGCCGCACCCGCACCCGGCGGACGCACCCGCCACTGGATCGAGATCAACGGCACCCGCCACCAGATCTCCCGCGCGACGCTCGTGCTGGGCCGCAGCACCGAGGCCGACGTGCGGATCGACGACCCCGGCGTCTCCCGCCGGCACTGCGAGATCCGGACCGGAACGCCCTCGACGATCCAGGATCTCGGGTCCACCAACGGCATCGTGGTGGACGGGCAGCACACCACCCGCGCTACGCTCCGCGACGGCTCACGGATCGTCGTGGGCAGCACCACCGTTATCTACAGGCAAGCCGAAGGGTGATCCGGGGGCAATGTCAGAGCTGACCCTCACGGTCATGCGGCTGGGTTTTCTCGCCGTACTGTGGCTGTTCGTGATCGTGGCCGTGCAGGTCATCCGCAGCGACCTCTTCGGTACGCGGGTCACCCAGCGCGGCGCGCGACGCGACGCCGCCCGACCGCAGCAGACCGCCACGCGCCAGGGCCAGGCGCCTCCACCTCAGCGCCAGCAGTCCGGCGGTGGCCGCGGCCGCCGCGGCGCGCCCACCAAACTGGTCGTGACGGAGGGCACCCTCACCGGCACCACCGTTGCCCTCCAGGGCCAGACCATCACGCTCGGCCGGGCACACGACTCGACGATCGTGCTGGACGACGACTACGCCTCCAGCCGCCATGCCAGGATCTACCCGGACCAGAACGGCCAGTGGATCGTCGAGGACCTGGGCTCCACCAACGGCACCTACCTGGACCGGGCCCGGCTGACGACCCCCACGCCGATCGGCCCCGGGGCGCCGATCCGCATCGGCAAGACCGTCATCGAGCTGCGGAAGTAGTGCTACACCAATGAATGAGCGCGAGCGGAGCGAGCACGCAGCGGCGGCCGGCACCCCGGGCCCCGGCGCGCTCCCGACCGGAGGGTGGGCAGTGTGGCTCGACACGACCGGCTGCAGTCGGAGCCGACGGGCGAGGTGCGCATGAGTCTGTCACTGCGCTTCGCCGCCGGTTCCCACAAGGGCATGATCCGGGAGGGCAACGAGGACTCCGGCTACGCCGGTCCGCGCCTGCTCGCCATCGCCGACGGCATGGGCGGCCAGGCCGCCGGCGAGGTCGCCTCCTCCGAGGTGATCTCCACCATCGTCGCGCTCGACGACGACGTGCCCGGCTCCGACGTCCTCACCTCCCTCGGTGCCGCCGTCCAGCGCGCCAACGACCAGCTGCGGCAGATGGTCGAGGAGGACCCCGCCCTGGAGGGCATGGGCACCACGCTCACCGCCCTGCTGTGGACCGGCCAGCGCCTGGGCATGGTGCACGTCGGCGACTCCCGCGCCTACCTGCTGCGCGACGGCGTCCTCACCCAGATCACCCAGGACCACACCTGGGTGCAGCGCCTCGTCGACGAGGGACGGATCACCGAGGAGGAGGCGGGCACCCACCCGCAGCGCTCCCTGCTGATGCGCGCCCTCGGCAGCGGCGACCACGTCGAGCCCGACCTGTCCATCCGCGAGGTGCGGGCCGGCGACCGCTATCTGATCTGCTCCGACGGACTCTCCGGCGTCGTCTCCCACCAGACGATGGAGGACACCCTCGCCAGCTACCAGGGCCCCCAGGAGACCGTCCAGGAGCTGATCCAGCTCGCCCTGCGCGGCGGCGGCCCCGACAACATCACCGTCATCGTCGCCGACGTCCTCGACCTCGACACCGGCGACACCCTCGCCGGGCAGCTCTCCGACACCCCCGTGGTCGTCGGCGCCGTCGCCGAGAACCAGGCCCAGATGGGCGACAACGGCATCATGCAGACCCCGGCCGGGCGCGCCGCGGGCCTCGGCCGGGCCGGCGGACAGCGCGGCGGGGGCGGCGAGTTCGGCCCGCCCGGCAGCGGCGACACCACCGGCTTCATCCCCACCGGCGGCTTCGACGACTACGGCCCCGACGACTTCGTCAAACCCCGCAAGAACCGCAAGTGGCTCAAGCGGTCCCTCTACACCGTCCTCGCCCTCGCCGTGATCGGCGGCGGCACCTACGGCGGCTGGCGCTGGACCCAGACCCAGTACTACGTCGGCACCAAAGACGACCACCTCGCGCTGTACCGGGGCATCAGCCAGGACCTCGCCTGGGTCTCGCTCTCCAAGGTCCAGAAGGACCACCCCGAGATCGAACTCAAGTACCTGCCGCCCTACCAGCAGAAGCTGGTCGAGGCCACCATCCCCGAGGGCGACCTCAACGACGCCCGGGCCAAGATCGAGGAACTGGCGGTACAGGCCTCCGCCTGCAAGAAGCAGGCCGACCGGCGCACCGCGGAGACCGAGAAGAACGCGAAGACGGGCGAGGGCGAGGCCGGGGGCACCACGGGAACCACTCCCGCCTCCTTCACGTCCAAGGCCTCGCCGAGCCCGAACCCGTCGGGATCGCCCAAGGCACCCGAATCGTCCGAGTCCCCGTCCACGACCGCACCCACTCCAGGCTCAGGACCGACCCTCTCGGAGGAAGAGCAGAAGGTCGTCTCGCTGTGCGGTAAGCAGTAGGCAAGCCGTGAGAGGCCCTGTCACACGATGAGCAGTACTACCAACCCGTCGACGCACCACACGTCCACGATCGGCGCCATCGGCGCCCCGAGCCGGCGCAACACCGAGCTGGCTCTGCTCGTGTTCGCCGTCCTCATCCCGGTCTTCGCCTACGCCAACGTGGGCCTCGCCATCAACGACGAGGTGCCCGCGGGGCTGCTGAGCTACGGCTTCGGCCTCGGCCTGCTGGCCGGCGTCGGCCACCTCGTCGTGCGCAGGTTCGCGCCGTACGCGGACCCGCTGCTGCTGCCGCTGGCCACCCTGCTCAACGGCCTCGGGCTGGTCGCCATCTGGCGCCTGGACCAGTCCGAACTGCTCCGGAGCATCGACCAGGCCGGCACCGCCGCACCCCGCCAGCTGATCTACACGGCGATGGGCATCGCGCTGTTCGTCGCCGTGCTCGTCTTCCTCAAGGACCACCGCGTCCTTCAGCGCTACACCTACATCTCCATGGTCGGCGCCCTGTTCCTGCTGCTGCTCCCGCTCGTCCCGGGCCTCGGCAAGAACATCTACGGCGCCAAGATCTGGATCCAGGTCGGCTCCTTCTCCATCCAGCCCGGTGAGTTCGCCAAGATCGTCCTGGCGATCTTCTTCGCCGGCTACCTGATGGTGAAGCGCGACGCGCTCGCCCTGGCCAGCCGCCGCTTCATGGGCCTCTACCTACCGCGCGGCCGCGACCTCGGCCCCATCCTGGTGGTCTGGATCGTCTCGATCCTCATCCTCGTCTTCGAGACCGACCTCGGCACCTCGCTGCTGTTCTTCGGCATGTTCGTGATCATGCTGTACGTCGCCACCGAGCGGACCAGCTGGATCGTCTTCGGTCTGCTGATGTCCGGGGTCGGCGCGGTCGGCGTGGCCAGCTTCGAGCCGCACATCCAGCAGCGTGTCGACGCCTGGCTCGACCCGATGAAGGAGTACGCGCTCTCCCGGGCCGGTGTCGTCGGCCACTCCGAGCAGGCCCAGCAGGCCCTGTGGGCCTTCGGCTCCGGCGGCACCCTCGGCACCGGCTGGGGCCAGGGCCACTCCGAGCTGATCCGCTTCGCCGCCAACTCCGACTTCATCCTCGCCACCTTCGGCGAGGAGCTGGGCCTGGCCGGCCTGATGGCGCTGCTCCTGCTCTACGCCTTGATCGTGGAACGCGGCGTGCGCACCGCCCTCGCCGCCCGCGACCCCTTCGGCAAGCTCCTCGCCATCGGCCTCTCCGGCGCCTTCGCCCTCCAGGTCTTCGTCGTCGCCGGCGGTGTCATGGGCCTCATCCCGCTCACCGGTATGACGATGCCCTTCCTGGCCTACGGCGGTTCCTCCGTCATCGCCAACTGGGCGTTGATCGGCATTCTGCTGCGCATCAGCGACACCGCGCGCAGACCGGCACCCGCCGCGCCCGCCAACCCCGACGCCGAGATGACCCAGGTGGTCCGACCGTGAACAAGCCACTGCGCCGAATCGCGATCTTCTGCGGCCTCCTCGTCCTCACCCTCCTCATCCGGGACAACTGGCTCCAGTACGTCCAGGCGGACGAGCTCAAGGAGGACGAGCACAACCGCCGCGTCGCCATCGAGCGGTACGCCAGCCCCCGCGGCGACATCATCGTCGACGGCAAGGCCATCACCGGACACGCCACCACCGAGGGCGACTTCAAGTACAAGCGCACCTACAAGGACGGCGCCATGTGGGCGCCCGTCACCGGCTACGTCTCCCAGGCCTTCGGCGCCACCCAGCTCGAGTCCATCGACGACGGCATCCTCACCGGCAACGACGACCGGCTCTTCTTCCGCAACACCCTCGACATGCTCACCGGCAAGAAGCGCGAGGGCGGCAACGTCGTCACCACCCTCAACAGCGCCGCCCAGAAGGCCGCCTACGACGGTCTGAGGAAGCAGGGCGCCAAGGGTGCCGTCGTCGCGATCGAGCCGTCCACCGGCAAGATCCTCTCGATGGCCTCGTACCCCTCGTACGACCCCACCTCCATCGCGGGCAGCAACGACGCGGCCGGCGAGGCCTGGAACAAACTCCAGAAGAAGAACAACCCCGACGACCCGATGCTCAACCGCGCCCTGCGCGAGGTCTACCCGCCCGGTTCGACCTTCAAGGTCCTCACCGCGGCGGCGGCCCTGGAGCACGGGCTGTACGACTCCGCCGACGAGAAGACCGACTCCCCGCTGCCGTGGACCATGCCCGGCACCACCACGCCCCTGCCGAACGAGGGCGACCTCCCCTGCAAGAACGCCACCCTCCGCGAGGCCCTGCGCGTCTCCTGCAACACCGTCTTCGGCAAGATCGGCTACGACCTCGGCAACGACAAGATGCTCGAGACGGCCAAGAAGTTCGGCTTCACCGAGGAGCAGTTCGTCCCCGTCCGGTCCAGCGCCTCGGTCTTCTCCGACGACATGAACGACTCGCAGGTCGCGCTCTCCTCCATCGGCCAGTTCAACACCGCCGCCACGCCGCTCCAGATGGCCATGGTCACCTCGGCCATCGCCAACAACGGCACCCTGATGAAGCCCTACATGGTCGACGAGCTCCAGGCCCCGAACCTCGACACCATCGAGAAGACGGACCCGCAGGAGATGAGCAAGCCGCTCTCCCCGGAGAACGCCCAGATCCTCCAGTCGATGATGGAGACCGTCGTCAAGGACGGCACCGGAACCAACGCCCAGATCGACGGCGTCACCGTAGGCGGCAAGACCGGTACCGCACAGCACGGTGTCGACAACAGCGAGAACCCGTACGCCTGGTTCATCTCGTACGCCAAGACCGACAGCGGCTCACCGGTCGCCGTGGCCGTGGTGATCGAGGACGAGAACGCCAGCCGCGACGACATCTCCGGCGGCGGCCTCGCGGCACCGATCGCGAAGAACGTCATGGAGGCCGTCATCGACAGCAAGAAGTGACCGCGTCGCCATGAACGGGACGTGACTCCGGTCACGCCCCCTTCACATCGGCGCACGTTGCGATACCGGTCCTGTATCGGCTGCCCGGCTCGGCCAAGGGGCCAGGAGCGAGCCGGGTACGGTAGGCCGGACGGCAGCCTCCGACCGTACAAGCATGCCGGTCGGGACCGACGGAGAGGGCTGGTAGGTAACCATGGAAGAGCCGCGTCGCCTCGGCGGCCGGTACGAGCTGGGCCCGGTGCTCGGCCGTGGTGGCATGGCGGAGGTTTACCACGCGCATGACACCAGGCTCGGGCGCCAGGTGGCGGTGAAGACGCTCCGCGCGGACCTCGCGCGCGACCCGTCCTTCCAGGCCCGGTTCCGCCGAGAGGCCCAGTCGGCCGCCTCGCTCAACCATCCCGCGATCGTGGCGGTCTACGACACGGGCGAGGACTACATCGACAACGTGTCGATCCCGTACATCGTCATGGAGTACGTCGACGGCTCCACGCTCCGTGAGCTGCTCCACTCCGGCCGCAAGCTGCTGCCCGAGCGGACGCTGGAGATGACCATCGGCATCCTCCAGGCCCTGGAGTACTCCCACCGCGCCGGCATCGTCCACCGCGACATCAAGCCCGCCAACGTCATGCTGACGCGCAACGGCCAGGTCAAGGTCATGGACTTCGGCATCGCCCGCGCCATGGGCGACTCGGGCATGACGATGACCCAGACCTCCGCCGTCATCGGCACCGCCCAGTACCTCTCCCCGGAGCAGGCCAAGGGCGAGCAGGTCGACGCCCGCTCCGACCTGTACTCCACGGGCTGCCTGCTCTACGAGCTGCTCACGGTCCGCCCGCCCTTCGTCGGCGACTCCCCGGTGGCCGTCGCCTACCAGCACGTGCGCGAGGAACCGCAGGCGCCGAGCGTCTTCGACCCCGAGATCACGCCCGAGATGGACGCGATCGTGCTGAAGGCCCTGGTCAAGGACCCGGACTACCGCTACCAGTCGGCCGACGAGATGCGCGCCGACATCGAGGCCTGCCTCGACGGCCAGCCCGTCGCAGCCACCGCCGCGATGGGCGCCATGGCCGCCGGCGGCTACGGCGCCTACCCCGACGAGCAGCCGACCACCGCCCTGCGCTCGGACGGGGGCGGCGGCGCCACGACCATGCTGCCGCCCATGAACCCGGACGACGGCGGCTACGGCTACGACGAGCGCCCCGACCGGCGCCGCCAGCAGTCCCGCAAGAAGAACACCTCCACGATCTTCCTGGTCCTGGCCGGCATCCTCGTCCTCGTCGGCGCCATCCTGATCGGCAAGTACGCCTTCAGCGGGGACGGCGGACCGGGCGACGACACGGTCCCGGTGCCCGCCCTGATCGGTCAGACGCAGGACGACGCCGAGAAACTGATCGCCAACTCCGACCTCACGCTGGGAACGGTCGAGCGCAAGCCCTGCGAGGACCAGAAGAAGGGCAGCGTCTGCGACCAGGACCCCAAGCAGGGCACCAGCGTCGACAAGGAGTCCACCGTCAACCTGGTGGTCTCGACCGGCGCGCCCAAGGTCGCCGTGCCCAACGTGATCGACAAGAACGTCGACGAGGCCACCAAGCAGCTCGAGGACAAGGGCTTCGACGTCGAGACCAAGCAGACCGAGTCCTCCCAGGACGAGGGCACGGTCCTCAGCCAGAACCCGGACCCGGGCAAGGAGCTGGAGAAGGGCTCCACGGTGACCCTGGAGGTCGCCAAGGCCGAGGAGAAGGCCACGGTCCCGGACGTCGTCGGCCGCAGCTGTGACGAGGCCAAGTCCCAGATGCAGAACAACGGCCTCGAGGCCACCTGCACGGACCAGTCCACCAACGACCCGAACCAGGTGGACAAGGTCATCTCCACCACGCCCTCGGCGAACCAGCAGGTCGACCCGGGCTCGAAGGTCACGATCGTGGTCGGCAAGGCCGTGGAGAAGAAGAAGGTGCCCGAGATCAAGCTCGGCACGCCCCTGTCCCAGGCCCAGCAGACCCTGAACCAGGCCGGTTTCACCAACGTCCAGGTGAACGGTCCCAACGACGGCAACGCGGTCGTCATAGGGCAGAACCCGCCGGCCAACAGCGAGGTCGACGACCCGGCCGGCACGCAGATCACCCTCACCACGGTGGGCGGCAACGGCGGCAACGGCGGGAACGGCGGCGGTGACAACGGCGGCAACGACAACGGCGGCGCCATCGGCGGCCTTCCCGGCTTCGGCGACTGACCCGCCTGCCCCCCGACCGACCGGAGCCCCGGCCCCTCAGCTCAGCGGAGGGACCGGGGCTCCGTCGTACGGGGCCGGCGCGGTGGCGCTCAGCGCAGTTCCTTCGGCGGGGTCCGGTCCTCGTCGACCTTCTCCGTGCGGACCAGCTCGCCCCAGACCACGTACCGGTAGCGGCTCGTGTAGACCGGGGTGCAGGTCGTCAGGGTGATGTAGTGGCCGGCCTTCTTCTTGCCGGACCCGCCGGGGACCGCGTCGAGGACGTCGACATTGAACTTCGAGGTCTCGGACAGGACGGCGTACGCCTGGTAGACGTACCAGGTGTCCTTCGTCTCGAAGACGATCGGGTCGCCCTTCTCGATCCTGTCGATCTTGTGGAACTTGGCGCCGTGCCCGTCGCGGTGGGCGGCGAGCGAGAAGTTGCCCTTCTTGTCCGAGGTGGGCAGCGTCGCCTTGACCGGGTCGGTGTAGTAGCCGGCCACGCCGTCGTTGAGGACCTTCATCGACGTGCCCTTCTCCACCAGGATGTCGCCCTCGCCCATCGCCGGGACGTGCAGGAAGCCGATGCCCGCCTTGGTGTCCAGGGCACCCGGGCCGCCCGCGCCGTCGCCGCCCACCCGGTCCTGGGCCCAGTTGTCGCGGACCTTCTCGGCCTGCTCGTCCGCCGCGCGGTCGGCGACCACGTTCGTCCACCACAGCGAGTAGACGACGAACAGGCCCATCACCAGACCCGCGGTGATGAGCAGCTCGCCGAAGAGACTCACCGCCCGCGCGACGATCCGCCGGGGGCCGCGCCCGCGGCGGCGTGCCCCGGGCTCCGGTGGGCCGTCCTCGCCGGCCTGCTCCTGCTGATCCGTGTCGGTGGTCGCTGCCACTGGTCATCCGCCCTTAACTGACGAGCGCATCCGGCTTGCCCTTGCTGCGCGGCCTTTCCTCGACCATCTTGCCCCAGACGATCATGCGGTACTTGCTGGTGAACTCCGGCGTGCAGGTGGTGAGGGTGATGTAGCGGCCGGGGCCCTTGAAGCCGGACTGCTTCGGGACCGGGTCCAGCACGCTGACGTTGCTCGGCGAGGTCACCGGCAGGATCGACGCCATCTTGTACACGAAGTACTTGTCCTGCGTCTCCACCACGATCGGGTCGCCCGGCTCCAGTTTGTTGATGTACCGGAACGGCTCGCCGTGCGTGTTGCGGTGGCCCGCGAGCCCGAAGTTGCCGGTCTTCGCGTCCGGCATCGCCGTCTTCAGCCCGTCCTCCGCGTAGTGCCCGACCATGCCCCGGTCCAGCACCTTCTTGCTGCTGATGCCCTCCGCGATCGGCACCACCACGTCCAGCTTGGGAATGTGCAGCAGCGCGAACCCCTGACCCGGTTCGAAGGACCCCGGATTGCGCTTGCCGTTCGCCCAGTCGTCCTGGAGGTTGCTCGCGGCCCGGTCCGCCTGCGCGTGCGCCCGCACGTTCGTCCACCACAGCTGGTAGGTGACGAACAGCAGCATCAGCACACCGGTCGTGATGAAGATCTCACCGATCGCCCGGCTGGCGATCACCGCGGCGCCGGGCTTGCGCGCCCGCGCCTGCCGACGGGCCTCCACGCGCGACAGGGGCGCCTTCGGACTCTCGTCGGCCTCCCGCTCGGGAGACTGGCCCCTGGGTGCCCCACGGCGCCCGTGGCGCCGTTTCGCGGCCTTCCTGCGGGCCGCGCGCCCCCCGCCCACGGGCCCGTCCCCGGCGGAGGCGGCGGCGGAGCCGCTCTCGGCGGCCGCCCGGCCCACCGGGGGTTCCGGGACCCGCAGCGCCACCGTCTCGTCGTCAAGCGGCGGCGGGGGGTGCTGCCGCTCCCCGAACGCACCGGAATCCCCGTACGGCTGCCCGTACGAGGATCCCTGGTCACCGGCCGTGCCGGAGTCGCGCTCGGGGCGCAGCGCGGTCACGCCGTGGCCCTGCCCACCACCGGGGCGAGCCCCGCCGACCTCGCCACCGCGTCCCGGTCGCCGCACTCCACCAGCCAGTTGGCCAGCATCCGGTGCCCGTGCTCGGTCAGCACCGACTCCGGGTGGAACTGCACGCCCTCGACGAGCAGTTCCCGGTGGCGCAGGCCCATCACGATCCCGTCGGGCGTACGGGCCGTCACCTCCAGCTCGGCCGGCACCGTGGCCGGCTCGGCCGCCAGCGAGTGGTACCGCGTCGCCGTGAACGGCGAGGGCAGGCCCGCGAAGACCCCCTGGCCGGTGTGCTCGACCGGCGAGGTCTTGCCGTGCAGCAGCTCCGGCGCCCGGTCCACCACACCGCCGTACGCCACCTGCATCGACTGCATGCCCAGGCACACGCCGAAGACCGGCACCCCGGTCGCCGCGCAGTGCCGCACCATGTCGACGCACACCCCGGCCTGCTCCGGCGTACCCGGGCCGGGCGAGAGCAGCACGCCGTCGAAGCCGTCCTGGGCGTGGGCCGTCGACACCTCGTCGTTGCGCAGCACCTCGCACTCGGCGCCGAGCTGGTACAGGTACTGGACCAGGTTGAAGACGAAGCTGTCGTAGTTGTCGACGACGAGGATGCGCGCGCTCACTGGTTGTCCACCGTCACATCGTTGAAGGGCAGCAGCGGTTCGGCCCACGGGAAGACGTACTGGAACAGGACGTAGACCACGATCATCGCCAGCATGAGCGAGAGCAGCGCCTTCACCCACGCGTTCCCCGGCAGATGCCGCCAGATCCAGCCGTACATGCCGTCCCTTCCGTCGCACCACGGCGCCAGACTCACGCCGTACCGCACCAGACTAGCGGCGCCGGGCCCCGCGGAACGGCCCTAATCCACCGGCCGGGCATAGTGCAGGTCCGCCGTGCCCGAGTAGCCCGGCAGCGTCACCCGGCCGTCCTCCTCGACCTTCCAGCCGAGCCCGTACACGTTGACGTACACCATGTAGTTCTGGATCGCCGGTGACTTCGCCAGCGCGTTCTTCAGCCGCTCCGGGTCGCCGACCGCCTGGATCCGGTACGGCGGTGAGTAGACGCGGCCCTGGAGGATCAGGGTGTTGCCCACGCAGCGCACCGCGCTGGTGGAGATCAGCCGCTGGTCCATGACCTTGATGCCCTCGGCGCCGCCCTGCCACAGGGCGTTCACCACGGCCTGGAGGTCCTGCTGGTGGATCACCAGGTAGTCGGGCTGCGGTTCCGGGTAGCCGGGGAGCTTCGCGGTGGCGTCCGGCGGGGCGTCGTCGAGCGTGACGCTGATCGCCTCGCCCTTCAGCTTCTGCGTGCCCGCCTTCTCCTCCAGCGCCGCGAGTTTGTCGTCCTCCGACTTCGTACGGCCGTCGTCGCGCTCGGCGAGTGATTCGACGTCCTCGCGCAGGGTCCCGTTGGACTCCTCCAGGTCGCCGTTCTCCCGGCTGCGCTCGTGGATGAGATCGGACAGCTTGAGCAAAGAGGCGTCCGTGCGGATATTGGTGCCCTTCGCGGTGTTGAAGCTGGTGAAGAAGAGGAGTCCCGCGAGGGCGAAGACGGCCGCCGTGAGGACCCGCACGGGCCGGAAACGGCGCGGGCGGACCGGGCTGGCTCCCGTCCCGGGGGAGTCGGCAGAATTGCTCAACGTACCCTTATCTCCTTCGGCGCCACGGAAGGACTACGCTAACGGACGCCCGGGGGAGCGCTCAGAGTCCCCTTGTCCCCATCCACGCCGCACCCCGAGACCGAGCCCCGTTCCCTGCGCGGCCACGCAGCGCATCGACAGGAGAGACCCTCGTGCCGAAGTCACGTATCCGCAAGAAGGCCGACTACACGCCGCCGCCCTCGAAGCAGGCGACCAGCATCAAGCTGACCAGCCGCACCTGGGTGGCGCCGGTCATGCTGGCCATGTTCGTCATCGGTCTGGCCTGGATCGTCGTCTTCTACGTCACCGACGGTTCCCTGCCCATCGACTCCCTGGGCAACTGGAACATCGTGGTGGGCTTCGGTTTCATCGCCGCGGGCTTCGGCGTCTCGACGCAGTGGAAATAACCCCGGCGACGGCTCCGCGATAGCTCTGCCCAGGGCTGTTCGCGGAGTTATCCACAGGCGTTATCCACATGGGGAAAAGAAAGACGATCTGTGGATAACCCGCCGGGCATTGACGCCGGTGTGACGGAAGTACCGGCTGGCCCCAGGGTTCCGAAAACATGTTCGCCCCCTGCCTGACCTGCGAGAACACTGGTCAGTGACAGGGGGCACAGATGTTCTCGCACACTGTGCACAAGATCCGCCACCTTCTGTGGACAACGGGCGCTCAGGTGAGCTGGGCCGTCCTCAACAGGGTCAGGGCGACGACGGCCAGCAGGACCAGCGCGCAGGTCCCGTACTGGACGAGCGTGCGCCGCTCACGCGGGGCGTGGAGCATCGCCCAGCCGATCACGGCACCCGCGACGAGGCCGCCGACGTGGGCCTGCCAGGAGACGTTGTCCCGGGTGAAGGTGAAGATCAGGCTGATCACCAGCAGGATGACGACCGGCCGCATGTCGGAGTTGCGCCGGCGCATGAGCGCGGCGGTGGCACCGAAGAGGCCGAAGACCGCACCGGAGGCGCCGAGGGTGGCCGTGGTGGGTGACGCGAGCAGGTAGGCGAAGGCGCTGCCGGCGAGGCCCGAGACCAGGTAGAGCGCGACGTAGCGGGCTCGGCCGAGGGCCTCTTCCAGGGGGCCGCCGAGGAACCAGAGCGTGATCATGTTGAAGCCGACGTGCCAGATCTCCTGGTGGGTGAAGATCGTGGTCACCAGGCGGTACCACTCGCCCTCCGCGACGCCCTCGGTCGGGACGAAGGGGGCGGGGGGCCAGCGCCCGATGAGCACCATGTCGGCGAGGAAGGAGTCGGGCAGCGCCTGGACGGCGAGGAACACCGCCACGTTGATCCCGATCAGGATCTTGGTGACGAGGTGCGGGTCGGCCGCGACCGTGCCGCCCGCGAGGGTGCGGGGCCGGGAGGCGCTCGGGGCCGGCCCGCCGCCCGGTGTGCGGCCGGCGGCGCAGTCGGGGCAGTGGAAGCCCACGGAGGCGTTGATCATGCAGTCCGTGCAGATGGGGCGCTCGCACCGGGTGCAGCGGATACCGGTCTCGCGGTCGGGGTGGCGATAGCAACCGGGCAGGCTCTGGGCATCCGGTCGGCCTGCGGCCGCGTGGTCCATGGCATCCCCTCGGTCGTCCCTGCGGGCGGTGTGTGCAGATGCACCGCCCCGCCCTTCTCTACGGATGGACGGGATGTTTGGTTCCTGCCCGGTGTGCGGGGACGTCAGGCGTTGCGCGTTTCGATGACGACCGACTCGATGACGATGTCGGTGAGAGGGCGCTCGGTGCGGGGGTTGGTCTTGGTGGCGGCGATGGTGTCGACGACCTTCTGGCTGGCCGGGTCGGTCACTTCGCCGAAGATCGTGTGCTTGCGGTTCAGCCAGGTCGTCGGGGAGACGGTGATGAAGAACTGCGAGCCGTTGGTGCCGGGACCGGCGTTGGCCATGGCCATCAGGTAGGGCTTGTCGAAGGCGAGGTCGGGGTGGAACTCGTCCGGGAACTGGTAGCCGGGGTCGCCGGTGCCGTTGCCCAGCGGATCGCCGCCCTGGATCATGAAGCCGCTGAGGACCCGGTGGAAGACGGTGCCGTCGTAGAGCTTGGCCCTGGACTTCTCGCCGGTGGCCGGGTGGGTCCACTCCCGCTCGCCGCGGGCGAGTTCGACGAAGTTCCTGACGGTCCTGGGGGCGTGGTTCGGCAGCAGCCGTACCTCGATGTCACCTTGGTCGGTCTTCAGGGTGGCGTAGAGCTGCTCGGCCACGATGTGCCTTCCCTCGTCCTGTGGTGCGCACCGATCCTCGCACGGCCGGGGACGCGTTCGTCGCTCATCCCGCTGGGTCACGAGCGTGGAGCGCCGATCCGTGGCATGGTCGTGCACAGCCGCGCGTTGCCCGGTATTCGTCCCTTATCCATGTCGATCAGATCTTGTCCGCACCTTCATCACCACTTGTCCCAGCGGGCACGGCGGCCTCGTCCGTGACCCGGATGCCCGCCCTCACATGCCTGGCGGTGTGTCCACAGGCATGATCCGTAAAAGGGTGGAAAGTCGAATTACCGTACGCCACCGAGGAGGAGGAACCCGTGACCCGCATCGACAGCGTGCGCGCCGCGACCGGTTCGGCGAAGGACAGCGTGCTGCACGCCGCGGAAGTGGTGGCGCCCTACGCCGACACGGCCAAGGACAGGGCCGCTCACTATGCACAGGAGGCGCGCGTACGGCTGGCGCCCAAGGTGTCGCAGGCCGCAGACCAGGCCCGTCTCCAGTACGACGCGCGAGTCGCGCCGCGGCTGGAGCAGGCCCGTACGCATGTGCCGCCGAAGATGGACGCGGCCGCGCAGGAGGCCGCGGTCCGTGCGCGTCTGGCCGCCCGGCAGGCGGCCGACTATTCACGACCGAGGATTGAGCAGGCGGTGGCCGCGGCCGGTCCCGTGCGCGACGAGGCCACGGCGCGCGGTGCGGCCGCGCTGGCCGCGCTGCGCGGTCAGGTCACGGCGAAGGAGATCCAGCGGCTGACGCGCAAGCACCAGCGACGGGCCAGGGCCGGTCGGATCGCCAAGGTTCTCGCGGTCGCCGGTCTCGTCGCGGGCGGCGCCTTCGCCGCGTGGAAGTGGTGGGACAAGCAGGCCAACCCGGACTGGCTGGTGGAGCCGCCGGAGGCGACGGAGGTTCCCGAGGCGGGCCGGCTGACGTCGGTGGACGGTACCGGCGAGGCGATCCTCGATCCCGAGGTGCAGGCCAAGCAGGCCCAGCAGGAGGCCGCGGAGGGCGACGAGCCCCGCTGATCCTCGCTCGCCGTACCGGTGTCGGCTGCCGCTTCTTATCGCTGCGGGGCGGGAGACCTTGAGTCTCCCGCCCCGCAGCGATGTTTCACGTGAAACGGCGCTCAGCGGCCGTAGCGGCGTTCCCGGAGGGAGTAGGAGCGCAGGGCCCGCAGGAAGTCGATCTCGCGGAAGTCCGGCCAGTAGGTCTCGCAGAAGTGGACCTCGGCGTAGGCGGACTGCCAGAGCAGGAATCCGGAGAGCCGCTGTTCGCCGGAGGTGCGGATGATGAGGTCGGACTCGGACCGCGTCTTGGAGTACAGGTGCTTGGAGATGTGCTCCATGGTGAAGGTCTCGATGAACTCGTCGATGTCGCCGCCCTGGGAGCTGTGCTCCATCAGGGCGGAGCGCACGGCGTCGACGATCTCGCGCCTGCCGCCGTAGCCCACGGCGACGTCGACCTTGGTGCCGCCCTTGCGGCCCTCGGTGGCGGCGGTGGCGGTCTTGAGGCGGCTCGCGGACTCGGCGGGCAGCAGGTCCAGGGCGCCGACGGCCTCGACGGGCCAGGGGTTGCCCGGCGCGGCCAGCTGCTCGACGACCTCGGCGATGATGTCGATGAGAGGGTTCAGCTGCTCTTCGGGCCGGTGGAGGTTGTCGTCGGAGAGCATGAACAGGGTGACGTGTTCGATCTGCGCGGAGTCGCACCAGCGCAGGAAGTCCAGCACTTTCGCGCCGCCGGCCCGGTAGCCCTCGCGGGGGTCGTCGATGCCCGACATCTTGGCCCACCGGCGGTTGCCGTCGAGCATGATGCCGATGTGCTGGGGGCGTGGGCGTCCCTCCAACTCCCTGACCAGCCGCTTCATGTAGAGCGCATCGAGAGCGGCTCGTACCTTGGCCCGCATGGTCTACCCCTTCCACCTCGTCGGTAGCGAACGGACGGCTCCGACGGCGATGAGCCACGTGGCACCGCCCCGCCGGGGTGTGGCGCTGATGCCCTGTGGGGTGACGATATCAAGAGCAGACAGCGCCGCCCGGGCGCCGAGAGCGACCCGTCCATGAGCCCGTGCCGGTGCCGGCGCGGGCGCCGGAGCGTTGTTCCACGTGGTCAACTGGCCCTTTCCCTCTGGTTGTTGTTGCTCGCCCGGTCGGTGCGGGCGGTGTCGGGCACGGTGCGAGGGTGACGACGGTGAGGAACGTCTCCGCCCGCCGGGGCCCGGACGGCCGGGCCGCTGCGGCCCGCCTGGAGAGAACAGAGCGCCTCCGACCCATGTTTCCGCAGGTCGGAGGCGTTCTTGACGGTGGAGCCTAGGGGAGTCGAACCCCTGACATCTGCCATGCAAAGACAGCGCTCTACCAACTGAGCTAAGGCCCCTCGGGTGGCCTCGCCGGTCCCGGTGTCGCCGGACCGTCGGGTGCCGCGGACCAGAGTACCGGGTCGCCCCCCGTATCTCACAAATGATTGGGGGTCCCGGGGAACGACCACGCTCCGTAAGATGCTCGGCGTGGTTCGCTGGAGCGAACTGCGGTTTTTGGGGAAGCGATGGGGAGACGCAATGGACGCCGCACAGCAGGAAGCCACCGCAAGAGCGCGGGAACTGCAGCGGAACTGGTACGGGGAGCCGCTGGGGGCGCTCTTCCGCAGGCTTATCGACGATCTCGGTCTCAACCAGGCGCGTCTCGCGGGGGTGCTGGGGCTGTCCGCGCCGATGCTGTCGCAGCTGATGAGCGGCCAGCGGGCGAAGATCGGCAATCCCGCGGTGGTCCAGCGGGTGCAGCTGCTCCAGGACCTGGCCGGGCAGGTCGCCGACGGCAGTGTGAGCGCGGCCGAGGCCACCGAGCGCATGGACGAGATCAAGAAGTCGCAGGGGGGCTCGGTGCTCAGCAACACCACGACGACGACCAGTAGTTCGGGTGCGCCCACGGTCAAGCGGGTGGTCCGGGAGATCCAGTCGCTGCTGCGCTCGGTGGCGGCCGCCGGGGACATCATCGACGCGGCGGACTCCCTGTCCACCTCGCACCCGGAGCTGGCGGAGTTCCTGCGGGTGTACGGCGCGGGCCGCACCTCGGACGCGGTCGCGCACTACCAGTCCCACCAGAACTGATCCGGTGGGCCCGGTCGCCGAGGGGGTCGGTGGCCGGGCCCGCGGGAGTGGCGCGACAGGTCCCAGGGGAGGAGCGGCGCACAGCCATGGGTGAGGTCTTCGCGGGCCGGTACGAGCTGGTCGATCCGATCGGCCGGGGCGGGGTGGGTGCCGTCTGGCGTGCCTGGGACCACCGTCGCAGGCGTTATGTGGCCGCGAAGGTGCTTCAGCAGCGGGACGCGCACTCGCTGCTGCGGTTCGTGCGGGAGCAGGCGCTGCGGATCGATCATCCCCATGTGCTGGCGCCCGCCAGCTGGGCCGCCGACGACGACCAGGTCCTGTTCACGATGGACCTGGTCACGGGGGGTTCGCTGGTCCATCTGGTCGGGGACTACGGGCCCCTGCCGCCCGACTTCGTGTGCACGCTGCTCGACCAGCTGCTGTCGGGGCTGGCGGCGGTGCACGGGGAGGGCGTGGTGCACCGTGACATCAAGCCCGCCAACCTGCTCCTCGAGGCGACGGGGACGGGCCGTCCGCGCCTGAGGCTGTCCGACTTCGGCATCGCGATGCGGCTGGGCGAGCCCCGGCTGACGGAGACCAACCTCGTGGTGGGGACGCCGGGTTATCTGGCGCCGGAGCAGATGATGGGCGCGGAGCCGGACTTCCCGGCGGACCTGTTCGCGGTGGGTCTGGTCGCCCTGTATCTGCTGGAGGGGGCCAAGCCGGACGCCAAGGCACTCGTGCAGCACTTCGCCGAGCACGGCACGCCGCCCGCGCCGCGGGGGATCGCCGAGCCCTTGTGGCAGGTCGTGGCGACGCTGCTGCAACCGGACCCGTCGGCGCGGTTCCGTACCGCGACGGGGGCGCGCAAGGCGCTGGCCGCGGCGGTGGAACTGCTGCCGGAGCCCGGGCCGGACGACGAGCTGATCGAGATCTTCGACCAGGTGGGCCCGCTGCCGCCGGGGTTCGGCCCCGAGGGCCCGCTCCAACGGGCCTCCGGTGTGGACGACGTACCGACGGACCCGCGGCGCCCTCCGGGCGCGACCCCGTCCCCGCACACCACACCGCCGACGCCCCCGTGGCCGGCCACGCCCCCGCCCGCCCCGTCCCCGGACCGGACACCGCCCACCCCACCGACGCCCCCGGCCGGCCCGCCGCCCGACCAGGACCGGCCGTCGCCCGCCGTCCCGGGCACGGACCCCACACCGGCGTCCGCACCGCCCGGCCCACCGTCGACGGCCACCGGCACACCCTCCGCCCACGACTGGCCGCCCACCCCCGACGGCACACCCCCGCCGGGCTCGGACCCGTCCCCTGCCGGCACGCCCTCCGTCCCGACCGGTGCCGCCTCCGGCCAGGGCTGGACGGCCGCCGTCCCCACGGCGCCACCGTCGGCGCCCGGGAGGGGGCAGGCGGCGCCGGGCGGAGCGCCGCGGGCGGGTGCCATGTCGGAGACCGGCAGCTTCCACCTGCCGCCCCCGCAGCCGACCGGCACCCCGGCGTCGCCCTCGACGGCCGGCACGGCCCAACCACCCCCGCACCAACCGGCGTTCACCAACGCACCGCGGCAGCTGCCGCCGGACCGGACGCAGTACCGGACGCCGCACGGGCCGCCGCTTCCCGCCCAGGCCCTCGCACCGTCCCCGCCGCAGCGCGCCGACGTCCCCACCGCCGCGTACACCGCCCGCAACCCGCGCTCCGCCCCGCCCGCCCAGCACCGTGGGACACGGCGGCGCCGCCGTCCAGGCCCCCCGGCCCGGGTGGCCCTGCCGCTACTGCTGCTCGCGCTGGCCTGCTACGCCGTGGGGTTCTGGGCACTGACCCGTATCTGACTCCGGTGCGCGCCGGAAGGAGGGCCTAGGCCCTGCGCCGGGCCGTCACCGTCCACACGGCCAGGCCGAGGAGCAGCAGACTGCCGGTGCCGATCCCGCCGACGGCGACCGCCTTCATGGCGAGGTCGTCGTCCGCGGCGGCGGTCACGGGCGCGGCCGCCCGCTCCTGCGCCGAGACCTCGAAGAGGCCCTTCGGCCGGGACTCCCCCGCGTAGTCGGGGCCGGTAGCCGCCGTTCCCCCGAGTCGCAGGCGCAGCGTCACGCCGAACGGGCCCTGGCCGAAGTCGTCGGCCACCTGGGCCGCGAGGTGGATCACGACGTAGTACGCACCGGCGAACCGCAGCGCGCCGACCTGTCCGGCGGTGGCGTACCGGTTGGGGTACGCCACGGGCGGCAGGGGGGCGAGGCCGACGGTGGTCCGGCGTCCGGTGTAGCCCTTTGCGGCGTCGTCGACCTCGCCGCGCACGGGGTTGTGCAGGGCCAGGCGCAGGGCCCCGGTGGCATAGCCGGAGGCGTCCGCGGAACCGGCGAGTTCCGCGGTGGCGTACACCTGGCGGCCCCAGTCGACCGGCACCTTGTAGTAGAGGGTCTCCCCGGGCCGGATGTCGTCGCGCCAGACGCCCTGCCCGACGAGGGTGGCGTGGGCGAAGCCGTTGCCGCCCGGCCGGTGTTCCGGCTCGCCGGGGAGCGGCTCGGGCGAGGCGGAGTCCCAGGTCTCGGGTGCCTTGGTGGCACCGGTCTGGCGCGGGCGGGGTTCGGTGGCGGCGGTGAGTTCCAGGTCCCAGTCGTCCGGCGGGGAGTCCTGGGGCCGGGTCCGCTCCACGCCGACGTAGTACGTGCCCGGGTCCTGGCACCGGTTGGCGCCGGGGTCGATCTCGCGCGTCCCCCAGGCGGTGACCGGGCGGGGGCTGCGGGCGGCGCCGAAGGTCGCGCTCTGCACGGAGCACGAGCCGCCGTCGGCGTCCTGCACGGTGACCCGGATGCCGTCGACGGCGGTGACCTCGCTCTCGGCGCCGGGTACGGCGGTGACGGAGACGTAGGCGTCGGAGGTGTCGTCGAGTTCGAGGCGGTAATAGAGGACGCCGTTCCGCGGCAGGGTGCTGCGGTACGTGGAGCCGGCCTCCAGCGGTTCGGCGTCCGCGGTGGCCCGCGCGCCCGCGATCCGCACGGCGTCGCCGGCGAAGTCATACCCGCCGGCCGCCCCGGCCGAGCCGGTCCCACGGGCCGAGCCGGGCTGACCGGCCGCGAGGGCGGCGGCTCCGGGCAGCGCCGCGGTCGTGGCCAGTACGAGTACGGCGGCGACCACGGCCACCCGCCCGCGCACTGACGGCCCCGCGGTCACCGAGCGCCGCGCTCGCCCCGTTCCGGCGCGCCGCCGAGCCGTACACCACCGTCCCATGACCCGCCACCCCTCGCGCTCACCGGCTCCGTCACCGCCCGCCCCCAGCGGACCGTGCCCTCTCGGGGCAACACAAAACCCCGACCGTTTGACGGCCGGGGTCTGCTCAGGACCGGATGTCGGTCGTTCTCACGAACCCGTGGGCACGGAGTCAGTCGCCTCCGTCCACAGATCCTGCTCGGCGCGATCCGCCTGGATCTGGCGGTACACGAGGAGCCCGCCGATGGCGGCCAGTGCGACCAGGAGAAGCTTCTTCACCGCGCGACCTCGTCTTTCCTTGACGTAGGGGACCTCTGGCGCCCGACTATACACACCGGCCGATACCGATCGGTGACCTGCGTCGGCGGTCAACTGCCCGTCGCCGGAACCCTTTAGAAGCGGACGAAACCGTTCTGATCGGAGGGTGATCACACCCTCACGCGCGGTGACTTTTGCCCGCCTCCCTCCCGTCTGGGCACCTTTTCCAGCTCTTTGCGGCCATTCGAGTGGTGTTCATCTGAACATCGACGCGCCACGGGCGTCGGTCCACCACATCGCGGCGCTCATACACATCATGAGGAAAGTACGCAAATCGCCCAACCCGAAAGTGAGGGGCCATGGCCCGGAACAAGGTCCTGACGCTCTGGACCACCATCGTCACCGCCTTCCTCGCGCTGTGCACGGCGCTCGGACTCATCACGACGACGGCCGCCGCGGCCGTACCGCAGACCGGAACGCACAGCAACAGCGAGAGCGCCTCCCCCGAGGCGGCACCCGCGGCCGCGCTTCCCTGGTCCTGGTCCCGAACCGGTTCCCTGCCCCCCACGATGAAGCAGCGCATCCGGGCCGAGGCCCACGGCGCGGCCCCCAGCTGCCGCCACCGCCCGCTCGCCGACGCCGCGGCCACCGCCACGGCGGCCACCACCACGGCCACCAGCCCTCGCTGCGACGACAGCGCCGCGGAGCCCACGGCCCAGCACACCATCCCGCTCCAGCGCTGAGCGCCCCGCACCACCCCGACCCCGACCCCGACGTAACGGCGATCTGCGTACGCACCGCACGCGAGAAACGGCCCGGAAGCTCGACAGAGCAGCCGGGCCGCCGCCATGTGTGCGCGCAAACAGGGTGATACCCGATCAATCCGGACCGCCCCGCGTCCCCAACTCTTCAAGACCTCTTGAGGAGTTGTAGCCTGCGGCCATGCCCAAGGCCTACGAAGTGATCGCGGACGACCTGCGCCGCTCCATCCGCGCGGGCGAGCGGCGCCCCGGCGACCGGCTGCCCTCGGAGGCCGACCTCGCCCACCACTACCGGCGCAGCGTGCCGACCGTGCAGAACGCGCTGCGGCTGCTGAGCGACGAGGGCCTGATCGACAAGCGGCACGGCCTCGGCACCTTCGTCCGCCGGCCCCGCACCCCGGCGGTGCGGGACAATCGCCGGCACCAGTGGGAGAAGGACCGGGCCCGGCGCCCGCTGGCCACCCGGGCCGAGACGGGCGCCACGGAGCGCGACACCGGCCTGCGCGCCGACGACCTCGTCTTCCACGCGGAGTACCGCGAGCGGGAGGCGTCCGCGGAACTGGCCGCGGCCTTCGGCGTCCCGAAGGGCACCGTGCTCCTCCGACGCGTCTACCGGACGCGGTACTCGGCCGAGCCCGCCCCGTTCAACCTGGTGACCTCCTACCTCGTCCGCGACATGATCGCGGCCAACCCCGATCTCCTGGACGAGGCCAACGAGCCCTGGCCGGGCGGCACTCAGCACCAACTCAGCACCGTGGGCATAGAACTGGACCGCGTGGAGGAGCGGCTGACCGCCCGCCCGCCGACACCGGAGGAGGCCACGGCCCTGGACCTGCCGCCGGGCACGTCGGTGATCCTGCTCCGCAAGACCTCGTACGACACCGACGGCCGGGTGGTCGACGTCTCCGACGTCACGCTGCCCGGCGACCGCACCGAACTGCTCTTCACGACCCGTCTGGAAAGGTGGTGAGTGCCACCGTGAACCGGCGCGTCACCGTCGTCACGGCCGTCCACGGCCCCTCCGCCCCCTTCCTCCCCGAGGCCTACGCCTCGCTGTGCGCACAGGAACTGCCCGCCGGGTGGGAGTGGCGCTGGGTGATCCAGGAGGACGGCCGCACCCAGGACGTCCGGCCCCACGTGCCCGACGACCCGCGGGTCGCCTTCCACCAGGGGCGCCCCGGCCGGCAGGGCGGGCCCGGGGTGGCGCGCACGATGGCCCTGGCGCACGCCGACGGCGCGTACGTGAAGGTCCTGGACGCCGACGACCGGCTCACTCCGGGCGCCCTGGCCCGCGACCTGGCCGCCCTGGAGGCCGACCCGTCGATCGGGTGGGCGACCTCGCGGGTCCTGGACCTGCTGCCCGACGGTTCGACGGCCGGCTTCCCCGGCGACCCGGCGCACGGGCCGGTCGAGCGCGGGGCGGTGCTCGACTTCTGGAAGGCGAACGGCTTCCGGGCCCAGGTCCACCCGGCGACCCTCTTCGTCCGGCGGGACCTGCTGCTCGCCCTCGGCGGCTGGATGGCCCTGCCGGCGTCCGAGGACACCGGCCTGCTGCTGGCGCTGGGCGGCGTGAGCCGGGGCTGGTTCTCAGCGGAGGTCGGCCTTCTCTACCGCAAGTGGGAGGGCCAGGAGACCGGCCAGGCCGCCCATGCGGAGCCCGCGGAACGCGCAGCCCGGATGGCGGTGGTAGAGGCCAGGGCACGCGCGCTGACGTCCTTCGGGTGGCGTCTGCCGGAAGGCGCCAACGGCTCCGACGGCACCGGCAGCTTCGACGGCTCCCGCGGCTCCGGCGGCTCCCGCGGCTCCGACCGCTCCCGCGGCTCCGACCGCTCCGACGGCTCCGACGGCTTGGACAGCTCCGGCGACCCCGGTGGCTCCGGCGGGTCGCGCGAGCGCCCCTGAGGCAGCCGCGGGAGCGCCCGGGGTCAGGGCAGCCGTTCCGCGTCGACCCGCGAGAAGATCAGGTCGCTCTCCTCGGTCACCGGCCCGCGCAGCCGGACCGGCGCCCGGGGCGCACCGCTCAGCGCCGGGGGATAGCTCCCGGGCGCGTAGTCGTTGGCCAGCCGGTAGACGTGGAACCCGGCGTCCCGCATCACCGCCAGCAGGTCGTCGACGTGATCCCCGAGCTGGGCCATCCGCTCGGGCGACACCTCGACCGTGATCTCCGCGTCCTGGCGCAGGGCGCCCAGGACCGGCGCGAGACCGCGCACGACGCTCCCCTCGGCGCCCTCGACGTCGATCTTGACCACCCTCGCGGTCGCGATCTCCGCCGCGTCGAGGAGCTCCGGCAGCGGCCGGGCCCGAGCCCGGAAGCTGGACTCCACCGGGCCGTCGTACGGGACGATGCTGTTCGCCCCCGTGTTCCGTGAGCTGGCGAGCGCGAAGGTCAGCGTCCTGGCGCGGTCCGAGACGGCGGCGTTGAGCGCCCGGACGTTGCCGAGGGCGTTGAGCCGGACGTTCCGCACCAGGCGGCGGTGGAGGTCCGGCGACGCCTCGATCGCGACGACCCGGCCCCCGTCACCGACGAGCCGGGCCGCCAGGACACTGAAGACGCCGATGTTGGCCCCCACGTCGACGAAGCCGTCCCCGGGCCGCAGGCGGCGCCGCAGCCAGCCCGTCAGATGCGGCTCCCAGACGCCGAACAGGTACAGGTACCGCTGGATGAGGTCCTGCGTGTCCACGGCGAACAGATCGCCGGTCCGCGTCTCGACGACGGCCCGGCGGGGGTGGTCGCGCAGCCGCGGGTTCAGCCAGCGTGTGGCGAGGGCCGCCTTCCCGAAGGTGCCGGGGCCGTTGCGCACATACCGGGCCCCGAGGCCGACCAGCGCATCGGCGACGGCGGCACGCGGCTCGCTCCCGGTACTCAGCGTCAGACCCCTTCCGTTTCCGTGCGCGTGATCGTGATCGCCGCGGACGGGCACCCCTCGGCCGCCTCCCGCACCCGGGGGGCGTCGACGTCGTGTTCGCGGCCGGGTATGACGGCGCCGAGGCCGTCCACCTGGGTGAAGACGGCGGGGGCCCGGTGGACGCAGTCTCCGGAGCCGTAACACTGCTCGGGGTCGACGGAGATCCTCATGCGCACTCCAGCGGCGGTCGGTTTCGGTCCTTCCCGACCTGCCTGCCCACGGACCGGCACCCTGAATCCGCCCTGCCCGCCCGTCTGTTGGCCGACCCGCCCCGATCCTCATAAGATCATCCGGCACGCGTGCGCAGTACGCGGTGCGGAGCCGTGACGGGGGGACGGTGTGGGGACCGGCGAGCAACTCGTGACGATCGCGGCCGTACTGCTCGGCGCGCTGACCACACACGTCACGAACTACCTGATGGAGCGGAGCAGGAACCGTCACCAGCTGCTCACGCGGTGGGACGACAAGAAGGTCGACGCCTACGGGGAGTACGTGGACGCCGCCAAGATGCGGATCGCCGCGTCCGTGCCGCTGTACGAGGCACGGGAGGGGCTGCGCGAGAGCCACCGCAGCGAGGAGGAACTGCGCGACGACCTGGCGGAGGCGAGCCGGCGCTGGGGGTCGGCCTTCGAGCGCGTCATGCTGCTCGGCGGGGACGAGGCCATCGAGTCCGGGCACGAGCTGAACGTGGTGCTGGCCGAGATCGACTGGCAGGCGACCGGCCGGATCGACGGCAGCCTGGAGGAGTGGCGGGAGCGGCACCGGGCGGCGTTCCGCGCCATCAACGCCTTCCACGAGGACGCCAGGGCCGATCTCGGCATCCGGGGCGGCGTCACCGGCGAGAAGCATCCCGAGCGCGATCTGCTGGTCCCGCCCGCACGCCGGCCCGCCGCCGGAGACTGACGGCGAGGGCGAGGGCGACGGCCGCACCGTGCACCCGTGCGCGTCGGCATGGTTTGGCTCCGGTCCCTCCCCTCGTGGGGACCGGTGCCAAACCATGCCGGCGCCGTTTTCGTGGGCGGAACCGGACCGGGTCGGGGAGGGACGGGCCAC
This sequence comes from Streptomyces sp. NPDC102490, assembly GCF_044765285.1. Lineage (NCBI taxonomy): Bacteria > Bacillati > Actinomycetota > Actinomycetes > Kitasatosporales > Streptomycetaceae > Streptomyces > Streptomyces sp. NPDC102490. The sequence continues at coordinate 248,254 of NZ_JBIWJU010000002.1, read as the reverse complement.
CGAAAGCTGACCGAGAACATGCGGCCTCATGGGGTGGCTCGCCGAGTGCTGAGCCGCTGACCTGTCCGGGTGCCGCGGGGCCGCCTCGCCACTGCGACGCGATCCTGCCACCCGTGGTCGCCGCGGAGGAGGTTCCGGAACCATGGTCCCGCCGTAGCCGCAGGTCAGCCGTATAGAGTGAGTTTTCCGGTCCGGACGTCCAGGTGCGGGGGAAGTACGAAGTAAGGAGTGGAGACCTTGAGTTTCGACTCAGGGGCACGCACGGCCTTCGCGGAACGCCTCGCACTGCTGTACAGGGAGGCGGGCAACCCTCCCCTCAAACGTGTGTCCGAGGCCGTCGTCCGTCTCCAGCGGGTCGACGAACGAGGGCGGCCCGTGCGGGTCTCCGCCCAGCGGATCAGCGACTGGCGGCGGGCCAAGAACGTGCCCGCCCAGTTCCCCGCCCTGGCGGCCGTCCTGCACGTCCTCATACCCCAGGCGCGGCGCGCCCGGCCGGTACCGGTCTCCGCCGGCCTGTACGACCTGGCCCAGTGGCAGCGCCTGTGGGAGCGGGCGGTGGCCGACCCGACCGGTGAACGCCCCGCGGCGCCCGCGGCCGCGGAGCAGCCCCCCGCCGAGGCTCCGGCGGCCCCCGGCGGGATCTGTCCCTACCGGGGACTGGCCGCCTACCGCCGGCAGGACGCCGACTGGTTCTTCGGGCGGGAGCGGAGCACGCGGGCCCTGGTCGCCCAGCTCGACGCGACGCGGGACACCGGGGGCCTGGTGATGCTCGTGGGCGCCTCCGGGGCCGGGAAGTCCTCGCTGCTCAACGCCGGTCTGGTGCCCGCCCTGCGCGCCGGCGCGCCGGACGCCGGTGAGGGTCCGCCCAGGCGGGTGCTCCAGCTCGTGCCGGGGGCCGATCCGCTCGGCGAGCTGACCCGCCTGATACCGCAGCTCGCTCCCGTCGTCGGCGCCACAAGGGAAGCGGCGGCCGAGGAGACGGCGGCCTTGGAGCCGGGCTCCCCCGAGACCCGCCCCCCGGGCGACCCACGGGCGGAGGACGCGGCGAGGGCAGCCGTCGCGGCCTGGGCGGCCACCACGGAACGCCCACCCGGACCCGACGGGAGGGACGGGCCGGGCAGGACGGGAGGGCCGGACGGGCCGGAAGGACACCGGGGCAGCCGGGGCAGCCCGGCGGGCCGGGCAGACCTGGAAGGCCGGGCAGACCTGGAGGGCCGGGCAGACGAGACAGGCCCGGTGGGGCCGGCGGAACCGGGGGTTCGGGACGGCCCGGACGGCCCCACAGCGCCGGCGAGCCCGCCGAAACCGGACAGCCGAGACCACCGAGACGGCCCCGACAGCCGGGACGACCAGAACAACAGGGCACTCCCGGCTGCCCGTCCGGTCGTCATCGTGGACCAGTTCGAGGAACTCTTCACCCTCTGCGCCGACGAGGCGGACCGGCGCGTGTTCATCCGGCTGCTCCAGGCCGCCTGCACGCCCGGCGCCGACGGGGACCCGCCCCCGGTCCTGGTGACCCTGGGCGTACGCGCCGACTTCTACGACCGGTGCCTGCGCTACCCCGAGCTGGCCGACGCGCTGCAACACCGGCACATGGTGCTCGGGCCGCTGACCACCGCGGAACTGCGCGAGGCGGTGACCGCTCCCGCCAGGGCCGTCGGCATGGAGCTCGAACCGGGACTCGCCGAGCTGATCATCCGCGAGGTGAGCACCGACAGCCCGCGCGGGGCACACGACGCGGGCGTGCTGCCGCTCCTGTCCCACGCCCTGCTCGCGACCTGGCAGCGGCGCAAGTCGGGCCGGTTGACCCTGGCCGGTTACCGCGCGGCCGGCGGCATCCAGGGCGCGGTGGCCGCGACCGCCGAGCGGGCCTGGTCCGGTCTGGACCCGGCGGCCCGGACGGCCGCGCGGCTGCTGCTGCTCAGGCTGGTCCGGCTGAGCGAAGACACCCAGGCCACCCGCAGGCGCAGCACGCGACGCCGGCTGGCCGAGGAGTCGGTGGACCCCGGCAAGACCGAGGAGTCGCTCGAGGCGCTGGTGCGGGCCCGGCTGGTGACGCTCGACTCGGACACCGTGGAGATCACCCACGAGGCGCTGCTGCACGCCTGGCCCCGGCTGCGCGACTGGATCGACGAGGACCGGGCCGGAAACCTGCTGCGCCAGCGGCTGGAGGAGGACGGCCTGGCCTGGGAGGAGTCGGACCGCGACAGCGCGCTGCTCTACCGGGGCTCCCGGCTGGCGCAGGCGAGCGGCTGGGCGAAGTCGGCCGGCGACACCTTCCTGACCCGCAGCGCGGTGGAGTTCCTGGCCGCCGCGGTCAGGCTGCGCAGGCGCACCGTCATGATCAGGCGGGCCGCGGTGTCCGCGCTGGTCGTCCTGGCCCTGGTGGCCGTCGGTTCGGCGGTGCTCGCCTGGCAGCAGCGCAACGACGCCGTGTTCGAGCAGGTGGTCGCCGAGGCGGACCGGGTCGAGGACACGGACCCGTCCCTGTCGGCCCAGCTCGACCTGGCGGCGCACCGTCTGCGGCCGGACGACGAGGACGTCAGGAACCGGCTGATCTCGATCGTGAACGCGCCCCTGGCCACCCCGATCCTCGGGCACACAGGCGCCGTCTACCTCACCTCGTTCAGCCCCGACGGGCGGACCCTCGCGACGGCCAGCTACGACCGGACCGTCCGGCTCTGGGACGTCTCGGACCCCGGCCGTCCGAAGCAGCTGGGAAAGCCCCTCACCGGACATACCAGCTGGGTGAGCACCGCCGTCTTCAGCCCGGACGGCCGCACCCTGGCCAGCGCCTCGGACGACGGCACGATCCGGCTGTGGGACGTGCGGGACCCCAGCCGTCCGCGCCCGCTCGGCGCCCCCCTGACCGGCCACGGCGGCACCGTCTACCTGCTCGCCTTCAGCCCGGACGGCCACACCCTGGCCTCCGCCCACGACGACCACGCGGTCCGCCTGTGGAACGTCGCCGACCGGCGCCGCCCCGAGGCGCTCGACACCCTGAGCGGCCCCACCGCGGCGGTGCGCTCGGTGGCCTTCAGCCCCGACGGACACACGCTCGCGGCCGGCGGCGACGACGAGAATGTCCGGCTCTGGGACGTCGCCGACCCGCGCCGCCCCGAGCCGGTCGGCGCCCCGCTGGCCGGCCACAGCGGCCTGGTGCACTCCGTGGCGTTCAGCCCGGACGGCCGCACCCTCGCCAGCGGCAGCGCGGACGACACCGTACGGCTGTGGGACGTCGGCGACCCCGCCGGGGCGAAGCCGGTCGGCGCCCCGCTCACCGGTCACAGCGGCCCCGTCTGGGCGGTGGCGTTCAGCCCCGACGGCGACACGCTCGCCGCGAGCAGCGCGGACAGTACGGCGAGCCTGTGGAACGTCAGCGACCCGGCCTACCCCTCGCAGGTCGGCGTGCCCCTCGCCGGCGGCAGCGGTGAGATGTACGCCCTCGGCTTCAGTCCCGACGGCCGCACCCTCGCCACCGGCAGCGGTGACAGCAAGGTCCGCCTGTGGTCGCTGCCGACGTCGGACATGATCGGCCGTATCGGGGCCTTCCGCCCGGACGGGAAGGTACTGGCCACGGCGGCCCGCGACGGCCGGGTCCGGCTGTGGGACGTGACGGACCCCGCCCGGCCCGTGTCGCTGAGCGCCCCCTTCAAGCCCGGCGAGGGGGACATACGGTCACTGGTGTTCTCCCCCGACGGCAAGACGCTCGCGGTGCTCGCGGGGGGCCGCGCGCTGCGGCTGTGGGACGTCACGGACCCGGCCCGCCCCAAGGCCCACGGACCGCCCGTGGCACTGCGCACCCGGTACGCGGGCCCCGACACGCTGGCGTTCAGCCCCGACGGCCGCACCCTGGCCACGGCCCACGACGACCGCACCATCCAGTTGTGGAACGCCGAGGACCCGTCCCACCCCCGCCGGCTGGGCAAGCCGCTCGCCGGCCACGCGGGATACGTCAACACGCTGGCGTTCAGCCCGGACGGCCGCACCCTCGCCAGCGGCGGCGCGGACGACGCCGTACGCCTCTGGGACGTCACCGATCCCGCGCACGCCACCCGCCGCGGCGCGGCCCGTACCGGGCACCTCGGGCCCGTCAACGTCCTCGCCTACAGTCCCGACGGCCGCACCCTGGCCAGCGGCAGCGACGACGGCACGGTCCGGCTCTGGGACGTCTCCGGGCCGGGCGAGGCGTCCGGGTCCCAGACCACGCTCGCCGGACACACCGACTCGGTGGTGTCGCTGACGTTCAGCCGGGACGGCTCCACCCTGGCCAGCGGCGCCAACGACAACACGGCCCGGCTCTGGAGCGTCACCGACCCCGCCGAGGCCGCCCCCATCGGCCAGGCGATGAGCCCCAACGCCAAGACGGGCAACTTCCTGTCCTTCAGCCCCGTGCACCACATGCTCGGCGTCTCCAGCGGCACGGACACCGTCCGGCTGTGGAGCCTGGGCGTGGACGACGCCATCGACCGCATCTGCTCCGCCACCCGGGGCGTGCTGACCGAGGAGAAGTGGCACGAGTACCTGCCACGCCTGGACTACGAACCGCCGTGCGACCGCTGACGCACGTGATCCCCGTCACATCCCCACCACCCGACCGACCAGTCGGCACCCACCGGACACCCGGCCTTGTTAGCCTTGACCACGGCCCGACCGCTGGCGCATCCCCCGTCGCCAGCGGTCGGGTCTTTTCGTGAACTCCCCTGTCCCACCGCGGTGAACGCAAAAACCCCCAGCCGGTACCGGCTGGGGGTCTTCGTGCTGGTGGGGCTAACAGGATTTGAACCTGTGGCCTCATCCTTATCAGGGATGCGCTCTAACCAACTGAGCTATAGCCCCGCCGCGCTCTGCGGTGTATGTCCCGCGCGCTGACTCCTGAAGATTAGCGCACGAGGCGGGCAGTCCCAAAATCGGTTGTCGCACGGCTGGAGAGCGAGGACGAGGGTGAGGCCGAGCCCCGGATCACTCGTCCTCGGCGAGCGTCAGCTCCACGCCGCCGACGAAGCCGGCGGACAGGTTGTAGATGAACGCGCCGAGGGTGGCCAGGGCCGTGGCGAGGACGACGTCGATGACCGCGATGATCGTCGCGAACATCAGCACGTTGGGCAGCGACAGGAAGGACTGGAGGTCGAAGCCGTTGGACTCGTTGGACCCGGTGGCCTCGGCGATCGTGCCGCCGACCGACGAGAAGACGCCCATGGCGTCCATGACCATCCACAGCACCGCGGACGCGACGATGGTGCAGATGCCGAGCGCGATGGAGAGCAGGAAGCTGACCTTCATCACCGACCACGGGTCGGCCTTCGACACACGCAGGCGCGCCTTGCGCACCCGGGGCGTGGTGCGTGCGCCGGTGCGCGGGCGGCGCACGGCCGCCGTGTTGCCGCCGTTGGTCTGGTAGGCCTGCGGCGGGTGGTAGGGCCCGCCGGGCTGCTGGGGCTGCCGTTCTCCCGGCAGCGGCGAGGCAGCCTGCTGAGTCTGCTGGCCTCGGGTGTCCGTCACAGTTCCCCCCTGGGATCCATGCGTTGTGGACGAGCTCCCCGAGTGCGAGTCGGTCGCTCCGTCGTCGATCTTGCGCAGTTGAGTCGTGTGCGAATCCGTCGCACGCGCGGCGGAGCCACGGCCGCCGCCGCCCGTTTCCGTACCCGTGGGGGTACCGGCCGATCCGGCGCCCGTGGCTCCGCTCACGATGACTCTCTCCTCGTCCTACTCGGCCGAGGGCGCCTCACCCTCGTCCGTGCCGGTGGTCGCGGCACCCTCGGCGGTCTCGTCGACGGCCACATCGCCGTCGACCTCCTCCGCCTCGCGTCCCGCCTCGGCGTTGCGTGCGATGCCGACGACGGCATCCCGCTTGCCCAGATTGATCAGTTGGACGCCCATGGTGTCACGGCCGGTCTCCCTGACCCCGCTGACTCGCGTACGAATCACACCGCCCGAGAGCGTGATGGCGAGGATCTCGTCGTGCTCCTCGACCACCAGCGCGCCCACGAGTGACCCGCGGTCCTCCACGATCTTGGCGGCCTTGATGCCGAGGCCGCCGCGACCCTGGACGCGGTACTCGTCGACGGAGGTCCGCTTCGCGTAACCGCCGTCGGTGGCAGTGAACACGAACGTACCGGCTCGAACAACATTCATCGAGAGCAGCTCGTCCCCTTCGCGGAAACTCATGCCCTTGACGCCCGAGGTGGCACGGCCCATCGGACGCAGCGTGTCGTCCGACGCGGTGAACCTGATCGACTGCGCCTTCTTGCTGATCAGCAGCAGATCGTCCTCGGCCGAGACGAGTTCGGCCCCGATCAGTTCGTCGTCGCTTCCGTCCGCCTGCTCCCGCAGGTTGATGGCGATGACACCGCCCGAGCGCGGCGAGTCGTAGTCCTTCAGCGGCGTCTTCTTCACCAGACCGGCCTTGGTGGCCAGGACCAGGTACGGAACCGCCTCGTAGTCGCGGATCGCGCGGATCTGGGCGATCGTCTCGTCCGGCTGGAAGGCCAGCAGGTTCGCCACGTGCTGGCCGCGCGCGTCCCGGCCGGCGTCCGGCAGCTCGTAGGCCTTGGCGCGGTAGACGCGGCCCTTGTTGGTGAAGAACAGCAGCCAGTGGTGCGTGGTGGACACGAAGAAGTGGTTGACGATGTCGTCTTCCTTGAGCTTCGCGCCGCGCACGCCCTTGCCACCGCGCTTCTGCGCCCGGTAGTCGTCGGTCTTGGTGCGCTTGATGTAGCCGCCACGCGTGACCGTGACGACGATGTCCTCCTCGGCGATCAGGTCCTCGATGGACATGTCGCCCTCGTACGGGATCAGCTTCGTCTTGCGGTCGTCGCCGTACTTCTCGACGAGCGCGGTCAGCTCCTCGCTGACGATCCCGCGCTGGCGGACGGGGGAGGCGAGGATCTCGTTGTACTCGGTGATCTTCGCCTGGAGCTCGTCGTGCTCGCGGACGATCTTCTGCCGCTCCAGGGCCGCCAGGCGGCGCAGCTGCATCTCCAGGATGGCGTTGGCCTGGATCTCGTCGATCTCCAGGAGGTCCATCAGGCCCCCGCGCGCGACCTCGACGGTGTCACTGCGCCGGATCAGCGCGATGACCTCGTCGATGGCGTCCAGCGCCTTGAGCAGACCGCGCAGGATGTGCGCCCGCTCCTCCGCCTTGCGCAACCTGAAGCGCGTACGGCGGACGATGACCTCGATCTGGTGGTTCACCCAGTGCCGGATGAACGCGTCCAGGGACAGGGTGCGCGGCACGCCGTCGACCAGGGCCAGCATGTTGGCGCCGAAGTTCGACTGGAGGTCGGTGTGCTTGTACAGGTTGTTCAGGACGACCTTGGCGACCGCGTCCCGCTTGAGCACGATCACCAGGCGCTGGCCGGTGCGCGAGGACGTCTCGTCGCGGACGTCCGCGATGCCGCCGATCTTGCCGTCCTTCACCAGGTCGGCGATCTTCTGCGCGAGGTTGTCCGGGTTGGTCTGGTAGGGCAGCTCCGTGACCACCAGGCACTGGCGGTTCTGGATCTCCTCGACCTCGACGACCGCGCGCATGGTGATCGAGCCGCGCCCGGTGCGGTAGGCCTCCTCGATGCCCTTGCGGCCCACCACCAGGGCGCCGGTCGGGAAGTCGGGGCCCTTGATGCGCTCGATCAGCGCGTCCAGCAGCTCCTCGTGCGAGGCCTCGTAGTTCTCCAGGTACCACTGGGCGCCGGCCGCGACCTCGCGCAGGTTGTGCGGCGGGATGTTGGTCGCCATGCCGACCGCGATACCGGCCGAGCCGTTGATCAGCAGGTTCGGGAAGCGGGCCGGCAGGACGGTCGGCTCCTGGGAGCGGCCGTCGTAGTTGTCCGTGAAGTCGACGGTCTCCTCGTCGATGTCGCGGACCATCTCCATCGACAGCGGCGCCATCTTGCACTCGGTGTAGCGCATGGCCGCCGCCGGGTCGTTGCCCGGCGAGCCGAAGTTGCCGTTGGAGTCGACGAGCGGCATCCGCATCGACCACGGCTGGGCGAGGCGGACCAGCGCGTCGTAGATGGAACTGTCGCCGTGCGGGTGGTAGTTGCCCATGACGTCGCCGACGACGCGGGCGCACTTGTAGAAGCCGCGCTCGGGCCGGTAGCCGCCGTCGTACATGGCGTACAGCACGCGCCGGTGCACGGGCTTGAGGCCGTCGCGGACGTCGGGCAGCGCGCGCGAGACGATGACGGACATCGCGTAGTCGAGGTACGAGCGCTGCATCTCCGTCTCGAGCCCGACGGGCTCGACACGCATCGCCAGGGCGTCACCCTCGGGCGTGGTCACAGGAGTGTTCTCGTCGGTCATTGCTGGTGAAGGTCCTTCCTGGTGCGGTCAGCTGAGACCGACTCAGATGTCGAGGAAGCGGACGTCCTTGGCGTTGCGCTGGATGAACGCGCGCCGGGCCTCGACGTCCTCGCCCATCAGCACCGAGAACAGGTCGTCGGCCTGCGCGGCGTCGTCGAGCGTGACCTGGCCGAGCACCCGGTGCTCCTGGTCCATGGTCGTGATGCGCAGCTCCTCGGCGTTCATCTCGCCGAGACCCTTGAAGCGCTGCACGGAGTCCTCGCGGATGCGCTTGCCGGCCTGACGGCCCATCTCGATCAGCGCGTCGCGCTCCCGGTCGGAGTACGCGTACTCGAAGTCGTCCCGGCCCCACTTGATCTTGTACAGCGGCGGGCGGGACAGGTACACGTGCCCGGACTCCACCAGCGGCCGCATGAAGCGGAACAGGAAGGTCAGCAGCAGGGTGTTGATGTGCTGGCCGTCGACGTCGGCGTCCGCCATCAGAATGATCTTGTGATAACGGAGCTTCTCGATGTCGAAGTCCTCGTGCACACCGGTGCCGAACGCGGAGATCATCGCCTGGATCTCCTGGTTCTGGAGGATCCGGTCGATGCGCGCCTTCTCGACGTTGAGGATCTTGCCGCGGATCGGGAGGATCGCCTGGTACTGCGGGTTGCGGCCGGACTTGGCCGAACCGCCGGCGGAGTCGCCCTCGACGATGAAGATCTCGCACTTGGTCGGGTCGTTCGACTGACAGTCGGACAGCTTGCCCGGCAGCGACGCCGACTCCAGCAGGCCCTTACGGCGCGTCAGGTCGCGGGCCTTGCGGGCCGCCACGCGCGCGTGGGCCGCCTGGATGCCCTTGCGGATGATGTCCGCGGCCTCGTTGGGGTTGCGGTCGAGCCAGTCCGTCAGGTGCTCGTAGACGACCTTCTGGACGAAGGTCTTCACCTCGGTGTTGCCCAGCTTCGTCTTGGTCTGGCCCTCGAACTGGGGCTCCGCCAGCTTGACCGAGATGATCGCGGTCAGACCCTCGCGGATGTCGTCACCCGTGAGGTTGTCGTCCTTCTCGCGCAGCAGCTTCTTGTCCCGCGCGTACTTGTTGATCAGCGAGGTGAGCGCCGCGCGGAAGCCCTCCTCGTGCGTGCCGCCCTCGTGCGTGTGGATGATGTTGGCGAAGGAGTACACGCCCTCCGTGTAGCCGCCGTTCCACTGCATCGCGACCTCGAGGGACAGGCTCTTGTCCTTGTCCTCGGCCTCCAGGTCGATCACCGTGGGGTGCACCAGCTCTCCCTTGCGGGAGTTGAGGTACGTCACGAAGTCGACGATGCCGCCCTCGTAGTGGTACGAGACGGTCTTTTCCTCGTGCTTCTCGTCCTCGCCCGCCTCGTCCGCGCCGGCGGTGGCCTTCGCCGACTCGCGCTCGTCGGTGAGGTTGATCCGCAGGCCCTTGTTGAGGAAGGCCATCTCCTGGAAGCGCCGGGAGAGCGTCTCGAAGGAGTAGTCGGTGGTCTCGAAGATGTCGCCGTCGGCCCAGAAGGTGACCGACGTGCCGGTCTCGTCGGTGGCCTCGTGCCGGGCGAGCGACGCCGTGGGGACGCCCAGCTTGTACTCCTGCGTCCAGCGGTAGCCGTCGGTCTTGACCTCCACCGCGACCCGCGTGGAGAGGGCGTTGACGACGGAGACACCCACGCCGTGCAGACCGCCGGAGACCGCGTAGCCGCCGCCGCCGAACTTGCCGCCCGCGTGCAGCACGGTCAGCACGACCTCGACGGCGGGCTTCCCCTCGGAGGGGACGATGCCCACCGGGATGCCGCGGCCGTTGTCGACGACCCGGACACCGCCGTCGGCGAGGATCGTCACGTCGATCGTGTCCGCGTGACCGGCCAGCGCCTCGTCGACGGAGTTGTCCACGACCTCCTGCACCAGGTGGTGCAGGCCCCGCTCACCGGTCGAACCGATGTACATACCGGGTCGCTTGCGGACCGCGTCCAGACCCTCGAGGACGGTGATGGCACTGGCGTCGTACGACGCGGAGACGTCGCCGTGCGAGGCGCTCACCGCGTCGGTCACGCCGGTGTCGGGGGACGGGTTGTTCTCGTTGGGGTTGCCGGAATCGGCCACGAAGCGCCCTTTCTGGCACAGCACGAGCCGGGCTCGTCGGCAGGTTGCCGGAGCGGCTGCGGCATGTTGCGTTGGTAAGCCTTGATCAGCGTTGCTCAGCTAGTCCCGGACGGTCCCCACAGTCGGGGCGGGATTCTCTCTCATTCTACCGGTACCACTGACACTGATGGGGGTTTGCCGGTACCTGAGTCCGCATGTGCCGCCCTGAACGCTGCTCGTCCGACTCCCGATATGCGGATGGGGGCCTCAAGAGGCTCACAACGGCACTCAGCGCTTCGAGGCGTCAACCCTTTGCTACTTGGGAGTCAGATCCCGCTCCGAGGCCCCGCACGGGGGTACGGCACAGCGCGCCCCGCCGGTTCACTCCGACGGGCGGGGCGCATTTTTGTGAGGTACATCACGCATCTCTGACGGGGTGCCAGACCGCCCCCGCGTCACCCGTAGGTGTCGCCCGGACCCTGGCTGCCGGGCGCCCGCAACGGCCCGTACCGCCGGCCCGGACCACCCGGGCCACCGGGTCCCAGGACCTTGATCATCCGCACCGACCCGTGCCCCAGGTCCTCGTTGAGCCGGGCCACCAGCGTCGGCGCGAGCAGCCGCAGGTTCGTCGCCCACGCCGTCGAGTCGCAGCGCACGACCAGCACCCGCTCGTCCTCGTCGTACCGCTCCGGCACGCAGTGCTTGGCCACGTCCTCACCGACGATCTGCGGCCAGCGGCCCATCACCCCGCCCACCGCCGCCGGCGTCTCCCAGCCGCGCTCGGTGATCAGCCGGTTGATCGCGGAACCCAGCGCCATGGGGTCACGGCCGTCGGCCCGCGCCCCGGAGCGCAGCCCCCCGCGCCGCGCCTGCTTCTTCTGCTGGGCCATGTCCCCCCGCGCGCGGGCCGCCTCCCGCGCCGCCCTGAGCGCCACGCGCGCGAGGTCGACGCCGGACGGCTCCTGGCCGCCTTTCGCGGGGCCCTTCCCGGGATCTCCGGAAGGACCCCCGGGGGCCGGCTCGTCGGCGCTCATACGCGCTCCACCGTTCCCTCCGCCACCGTGAACCGCGCCCCCGCCAGCACCTGCGGTACGTCGTCGTCGACCGCGGCCGTCACCAGCACCTGCTCCCCGGGCGCCACCAGTTCGGCCAGCCGCTCCCGGCGCCGCGCGTCCAGCTCGGCGAAGACGTCGTCCAGCACCAGCACCGGCTCGTTGCCCTCCGCCCGCAGCAGGTCGAACGAGGCCAGCCTGAGCGCCAGCGCGTACGACCACGACTCGCCGTGGGAGGCGTAGCCCTTGGCGGGCAGCGAGCCGAGCTTGAGCAGCAGGTCGTCCCGGTGCGGGCCGACCAGCGTGACGCCCCGCTCGATCTCCTGCTTGCGCGCCTCGGCGAGCGCCGCCGTCAGCTGCTCGTACAGATCCTCGCGCGTGTGCGCCTCACCGGGCGCCGACGGCTTGTACTCCAGGGCGACGGGGCCGCCGCCCGGGGCCAGCTGCTCGTACGCCTTGTCGGCCAGCGGCTGTACGGCCGCGATCAGGTCGAGGCGCTGGGCGAGCAGCTCGGCGCCCACGCGCGCGAGGTGCTGGTCCCAGACGTCGAGCGTGGACAGGTCCAGCGTGCGGCCACCGTGCCGGCGGGCGAGCGCGGCCGACTTCAGCAGGGTGTTGCGCTGCTTGAGGACCCGGTCGTAGTCGGAGCGCACCCCGGCCATCCGCGGGGAACGGGCGGTGATCAGCTCGTCCAGGAACCGGCGCCGCTCGCCGGGGTCGCCCTTGACCAGCGCGAGGTCCTCGGGCGCGAACAGCACGGTGCGCACGATGCCGAGCACGTCACGCGGTCTGACCTGCGAGGACCGGTTGATACGGGCGCGGTTGGCCTTGCCCGGGTTCAGCTCCAGCTCGATCAGCTGCTGCCGCTCGCCCTGCCGGACCTGGGCGCGGATCACGGCCCGCTCGGCGCCCATGCGCACCAGAGGGGCGTCGGAGGAGACCCGGTGGCTGCCGAGGGTGGCGAGGTAGCCGACCGCCTCGACGAGGTTGGTCTTGCCCTGCCCGTTCGGGCCGACGAAGGCGGTGACGCCCGGGTCCAGGGGCACCTCGACCCGGGCGTACGAACGGAAGTCGGCCAGCGACAGATGCGTGACGTGCATGGTCGTTCGCCGACCTCCCCAACTGGTGGTGCCTACTTCTTCTCGACCGCGTGGCCGCCGAACTGGTTGCGCAGCGCGGCGATCATCTTCATCTGCGGCGAGTCGTCCTGTCGGGACGCGAACCGCGCGAAGAGGGAGGCCGTGATCGCGGGCAGCGGCACCGCGTTGTCGATGGCCGCCTCCACAGTCCAGCGTCCCTCACCGGAGTCCTGTGCATAACCCCGGAGCCCGTCCAGGTGCTCGTCGTCGTCGAGGGCGTTGACGGCCAGGTCCAGGAGCCAGGAGCGGATGACGGTGCCCTCCTGCCAGGAGCGGAAGACCTCGCGGACGTTGTCCACGGAGTCGACCTTCTCCAGCAGCTCCCAGCCCTCGGCGTAGGCCTGCATCATCGCGTACTCGATGCCGTTGTGGACCATCTTCGCGAAGTGGCCCGCGCCCACCTTGCCGGCGTGCACGGCACCGAAGTCGCCCTCCGGCTTGAGGGCGTCGAAGACCGGCTGCACCCTGGCGACGTTCTCGGCGTCGCCGCCGTACATCAGCGCGTACCCGTTCTCCAGGCCCCAGACGCCGCCGGAGACGCCGCAGTCGACGAAGCCTATGCCCTTGGCCGCCAGCTCCTCGGCGTGCTTCTCGTCGTCCGTCCAGCGGGAGTTGCCGCCGTCCACGACGACGTCGCCTGGCTCCAGCAGCTCGCCGAGCCGGTCGACGGTGGCCTGGGTGGCCTCGCCCGCCGGGACCATCACCCACACCACGCGCGGTGCGCTGAGCTTGCCCACGAGCTCTTCCAGGCTGTGGACGTCGGCGAGGTCCGGATTGCGGTCGTATCCGACGACGGTGTGGCCCGCGCGGCGGATCCGCTCGCGCATGTTGCCGCCCATCTTGCCGAGGCCGACGAGACCGAGCTCCATCAGTTGCGTTCCTTAGGTGTGCGAGGTGGCAAGGCGGCACCTCCGAACCCGCCGGATGCGTGCCGCGGCACTTTCGTACCCGCGTCGAGCCTAAACCCGCACGCCCGTGCACAGCTGTGGGCATACGCGCTCAGACGTACGCCCCCACCTGCGGGTTCGTCCCCACCCTGGGGACGGCGACCGACGGTGCCGGCGGCCGGACGCGCGGCTCAGCCGCTCAGCCGCTCAGCCGCACCGGCATGATCAGGTACTTGTAGGCCTCGTCCGCCTCGGCGTCCACCGCGGGCTTGCCGCTGAGCAGGGCCGGCTTCGTGGACGTCGTGAAGGACAGCTGGGCGACCGGGGAGTCGATCGCGCTCAGGCCGTCCAGCAGGAAGGTCGGGTTGAAGGCGATCGAGATGTCGTCGCCCTCCAGCTGGGCGTCGACCCTTTCCACAGCCTGTGCGTCGTCGCTGGAGCCGGCCTCCAGGATGAGCACGCCCTGCTCGAAGCTGAGCCGCACCGGGGTGTTGCGCTCGGCGACCAGGGCCACGCGCTTGACGGCCTCCACGAAGGGCGCGGTCTCGATCACCGCGACGCTGTTGAACTCCGTCGGGAAGAGCGTCTTGTACTTCGGGAGGTCGCCCTCCAACAGCCGCGTCGTCGTCCGGCGGCCCGCGCCCTCGAAACCGATCAGGCCCTCGCCCGCGCCCGAGCCGGACAGCGCCAGGATCACCTGGTCACCGCTGGTCAGCGCCTTGGCGGTGTCCTGGAGCGTCTTGGCGGGCACCAGGGCGACCGCGGAGATGTCCGGGTTCTCCGGCTTCCACAGGAACTCGCGGACCGCGAAGCGGTAGCGGTCGGTGGAGGCCAGCGTCACCGAGTCGCCCTCGATCTCGATGCGCACACCGGTCAGGACGGGCAGCGTGTCGTCACGGCCCGCGGCGATGGCCACCTGCTGCACGGCCGAGGCGAAGACCTCGCCGGGGACCGTGCCCGTCGCCTCCGGCATCTGGGGCAGCGCCGGGTACTCCTCCACCGGCAGGGTGTGGAGGGTGAACCGCGAGGAGCCGCAGACCACCGTCGCCCGTACACCGTCTGTGGAAATCTCCACCGGCCGGTTGGGCAGGGCGCGGGAGATGTCCGCGAGCAGCCGGCCCGAGACGAGGACCGTGCCCTCCTCCTCGATCTCCGCCTCGACCGACACCCGCGCCGAGACCTCGTAGTCGAAGCTGGACAGGCTCAGCTGCCCCTCCTCGGCCTTCAGCAGCAGGCCCGCGAGGACCGGCGCCGGCGGACGGGCCGGGAGGCTGCGAGCCGCCCAGGCCACTGCCTCCGCGAGTACGTCGCGTTCCACCCGGATCTTCACTGTTGCCGCCTCCTGCTGTTGCCGGCGCTGCTCGCCCTGCTTCGCCTTCGTCGTCTGACCGGTGTCGTCCGCCGCTGTGAGGGGCAGAACACCGGGGACCAGTCTGACGCACCCCACTGACAGTAGGTGCCGTTCGGGGTCAAGTCGTGACGAGGGGCGGTCGGGCCCGAGAGAGCGAGTTGTGCACAGGACCCGCTTCGAAACGAATTCCGCACTCTCTCTAGTCGTCAGTAGTAGTAGGGCCTGTGGATACCGTGGATAACCTCGTTTGCCCAGGTCAGGCCGGGAATTTTGTCCACGGGGCCTGTGGGCGGAGCCGGTGGACAACTCGGCCCTTCTGTGGAGAACGGAAAGTTCTGCACACACCGTGCACAGGGAGAGGCGACTTCTCCCCAGCGCCGTCCCCAGGTTTACCCCCGTTTCCCACAGCCCAACCCGGCAGCTTGGTGTGACGCCTTTCACTCGACGCGGTGACAGGGCGCGTCACGTTGCCGAACAGTGGACAGGCATGTGGAGAAGCTGGGGATCGCTGGGGACAACCCCGTCCTTCCTGTGGGTTGCCCGTGGACAACCGGATGCACAGCCTGTGGATCATTTCTTCGTCCACAGCCTGTGGAGATCCTTCGTCCACGAATCCACAGGGAGCTGACCTGCCCTGATGATCCCTCAACAGCGTGGCCTGTGGACAGGATCGGGACAACTTCCCGGTCCCCAAGGTGTGGACGGAAAAAACTGGCCCAATCTGTGGAGGACGCCCGTAACCCGGCAGGTATTCGAACAGCGGCCAGGACAGCCGTACGAGCCGGTGGAGACGCGGGGACGCGCCGAGGCCGCGCCGGGGACCCGCTGAGCCGCGTCGGGGACCCGCTGGGGCACGCGAAAGGCGCCCCCGGGGGTCCCGGAGGCGCCTTCGTGGCCGGGGGCTGCGGCCGTCAGCCGTTCTTGATGCGGTTGGTCAGCTCGGTCACCTGGTTGTAGATCGAGCGCCGCTCGGCCATCAGATTGCGGATCTTGCGGTCGGCGTGCATCACCGTGGTGTGGTCCCGGCCGCCGAACAGCGCGCCGATCTTCGGCAGCGAGAGGTCCGTCAGCTCGCGGCACAGGTACATGGCGATCTGCCGGGCCGTCACGAGCGCCCGCCCGCGCGAGGTGCCGCACAGGTCCTCGACCGTGAGGCCGAAGTAGTCCGCGGTCGCGCCCATGATGGCCGTGGACGTGATCTCGGGGGCCGAGTCCTCGCCGCCGGGGATCAGGTCCTTGAGGACGATCTCGGTGAGGCCCAGGTCCACCGGCTGCCGGTTGAGCGACGCGAACGCCGTCACCCGGATCAGCGCGCCCTCCAGCTCGCGGATGTTGCGCGAGATCCGCGAGGCGATGAACTCCAGGACCTCCGGCGGCGCGTTGAGCTGCTCCTGGACCGCCTTCTTGCGCAGGATCGCGATACGCGTCTCCAGCTCCGGCGGCTGGACGTCGGTGATCAGTCCCCACTCGAAGCGGTTGCGGAGCCGGTCCTCCAGGGTCACCAGCTGCTTGGGCGGCCGGTCGCTGGAGAGCACGATCTGCTTGTTGGCGTTGTGGAGGGTGTTGAAGGTGTGGAAGAACTCCTCCTGCGTCGACTCCTTGTCCGCGAGGAACTGGATGTCGTCCACCAGCAGGATGTCCATCTCGCGGTAGCGCTTGCGGAAGCTGTCGCCCTTGCCGTCGCGGATGGAGTTGATGAACTCGTTGGTGAACTCCTCCGAGCTGACGTAGCGCACGCGCGTGCCCGGGTAGAGGCTGCGCGCGTAGTGCCCGATGGCGTGCAGCAGGTGGGTCTTGCCGAGTCCCGACTCCCCGTAGATGAACAGGGGGTTGTAGGCCTTCGCGGGTGCCTCGGCGACGGCGACGGCCGCCGCGTGGGCGAAGCGGTTGGAGGCGCCGATGACGAAGGTGTCGAAGAGGTATTTCGGGTTCAGGCGCGCGGTCGGCTCGCCGGGGCCGGTCGCCGGCGCGGGCTGTGCGGCCAGCGGTCCGGGCGCCCCGGTGGCGGGACCGGGGCCGACCGGGCCGCCGCGGTGCACGTGCCCGGAGCCGGCCGGGGGGTCGGGCAGCTCACGGCGCGGGCCGCGCTGCTCGTAGTCGCCGCGCCGCTGGTCGTAGTCCCCGCGCGGACCGTCGTACTCGCCCCGGGACTGTTCGTGGTCGCCGCGTGGCTTGTCGTAGTCCCCGCGGGGCTTGTCGTAGTCGCTCCGGGACTGCTCGTACTCGCCGCGCTGGCTGTCGTACGAGGGGCGTTCCGGGGGCTGCGGCCGGTAGTCCTGCTGGTACGGGGTGTGGGACTCGTGGGAGTACTGCGGCGGCTCCTGGCCGTACGGCTCCTGCGACGGGGAGGCGTAGGGGTCCCGTTCCGGGAAGCCGAGGCGCTGCTGCTGCCAGCCGTAGTCGTCCTGCTGCGAGGGGCGGGGCCAGGAGCCGGGCTCGGGGCGCTGGTACTCCTGCGGGTAGGCGGGCCGGGCCGTGGGGAGCTGGTCGGCGCGGTGGCGGCCGTACCCCTCGTACTCGTCGCGGTACTCCTCGCGGCCGCCGCCGCCCTGTCCGGGGGCGGGGAGCTCGGGCTCCTCGTAGCGGGGCTGGGGGCGGGAGGGTGGTGCCTGGGGGGCCTGCTGAGCGGGGCCGGCCGGTTCGCCCGCGGTGTCGTCGACGGTGATCGCGATGCGGATCGGGCGCCCGCACTCGCGGCTCAGGGTCTCGCTGACGACCGGGGCGAGACGGCCCTCCAGTACGCCTTTCGCAAATTCGTTCGGTACGGCGAGCAGGGCGGTGTCGGCGACCAGCGCGAGGGGCTGGCAGCGGCGGATCCAGTGCTCGTCCTTCGACTCGACGCCCTGCCCGCGGCCCTCTCCGAGAAGTTGCTCCAATACGCGTGGCCACACTGCGGCAAGATCGGCAGGTACGTCAGCCACAGGGCACGCTCTCTCACGAGTCCCTCGAAGGTGTGATTCGGGGACGGGTCGGGATGAAACTCGAGTGGGGCAGGGATAAGGGAACGAATCGGAGTCCAGTCACGGTAGTCAGCGCGACGGGTAGGGTTCAAGTTGTTGTCCCCAGCCTGTGGACAAGTGTCTCCCGGTCACCGCTGGTTTGACCGAATGGCGCAGTCGCACGTACCGTAACCAGGTCGAGTTGTCGATGGCTGCTGCCGCCTGCCTCCGATGGGCACAGGTCACGTCCAAGGTGATCCAAAAGCGGTGCACTCGGGCGTAACGCGAGCTACTCGTGGGCGCACGGTGACAGCCAGGACGGCACCCCGCCAACACCCGAATCTTTCTGGAGCCCCCGAGTGAGCAAGCGCACCTTCCAGCCGAACAACCGTCGCCGCGCGAAGACCCACGGCTTCCGGCTGCGTATGCGTACCCGTGCCGGCCGCGCGATCCTCGCGACCCGCCGCAGCAAGGGTCGCGCCCGTCTGTCCGCCTGATCCCGGTCAGGTCATGACATCGTGCTGCCCACCGAGAACCGGCTGAGGCGGCGCGAGGACTTCGCGACCGCGGTACGACGGGGGCGCCGGGCCGGCCGCCCGGCCCTCGTCGTCCACCTTCGAAGCGGTGCCACGGACCCGCACGCGCCTGGGGAGAGCGCTCCCCGGACACGTGCGGGTTTCGTCGTGAGCAAAGCCGTGGGCGGTGCGGTCGTGCGCAACAAGGTGAAGCGCAGGCTTCGCCATCTGATGCGCGACCGGATCGACCTGTTGCCCCCCGGTAGCCTGGTAGTCGTACGAGCGCTGCCCGGTGCGGGTGACGCCGACCATGCACAGCTGGCCCGAGACCTGGACGCCGCCCTGGAGCGGCTACTGGGAGGGGGCGCGCGATGAAGTACCCGTTGCTGGCTCTGATCAAGCTCTACCAGTGGACGATCAGTCCGCTGCTGGGGCCGGTGTGCAAGTACTACCCGTCGTGTTCCCACTACGGCTACACGGCCATCGACCGGCACGGAGCCGTCAAGGGCACCGCGCTCACCGCCTGGCGCATCCTGCGGTGCAATCCGTGGTCGCTGGGCGGCGTGGACCATGTTCCGCCGCGCAAGCGCCCGCGGTGGCACGAAACGCTGCGAGCCGCCTGGCGGGCACGCAAGGGCGGGACCTCCGCCGCCGAACCGGCCACCGAAGGAGGACCTGCTCACCCGAGCCCGTCCCGTCCTTCGGGCCCGGCCGCAGAGACCTCGCCCCATGCCCAAGGAGCATGATTAGTGGACACGATTGCCAGCCTCTTCAGCTTCATCACCTGGCCCGTCTCCTGGGTCATCGTCCAGTTCCACACGGTGTACGGGGCGATCTTCGGACCTGACACCGGATGGGCCTGGGGCCTGTCCATCGTGTCCCTGGTGATCCTCATCCGTATCTGCCTGATCCCGCTCTTCGTGAAGCAGATCAAGGCGACGCGCGGGATGCAGACGCTCCAGCCGGAGATGAAGAAGATCCAGGAGCGCTACAAGAACGACAAGCAGCGTCAGTCCGAAGAGATGATGAAGCTGTACAAGGAGACGGGTACCAACCCGCTCTCCTCGTGCCTTCCCATCCTGGCGCAGTCCCCGTTCTTCTTCGCCCTGTACCACGTGCTCAACGGCATCGCGTCCGGCGACACCATCGGCAAGATCAACCAGCCACTGCTGGAGAGCGCCCAGAAGGCGCACATCTTCGGCGCCCCGCTGGCCGCGAAGTTCACCGACGGTGCGTCCAAGGTGGAGTCCCTCGGTGCCTCGCTGACGGACGTCCGGGTCATCACCGCGGTCATGATCGTGCTGATGTCGGCGTCGCAGTTCTTCACCCAGCGCCAGCTGATGACCAAGAACGTCGACACCACGGTGAAGACGCCGTTCATGCAGCAGCAGAAGATGCTGATGTACGTCTTCCCGGTCATGTTCGCCGTCTTCGGTATCAACTTCCCCGTCGGTGTCCTCGTCTACTGGCTGACCACCAACGTGTGGACCATGGGCCAGCAGATGTACGTCATCCGCAACAACCCGACGCCGGGTTCCAAGGCGCAGGCCGCCTACCTGGAGCGGCTGCACAAGAGCGTCACCGAGCACGGCAGGATCCGCGGCCGGGGCCAGAAGGCCATCGTGAAGGCCATCGTCGCCAAGGGCCGGGACCGCAACGAGGCCGAGCGGAAGTTCATCAACGGTCTGAACAAGGCCGGCATGGCCGCCCAGGCCGACGGCACCGTGGTGAAGAACGAGGCCGCCGTGGCCGCCCAGAGTGCGGACGGCTCGACCGTGACGACCACGGCTCAGCCCAAGCGCCAGCAGCCCAAGCGGCAGAGCAAGTCGCAGCGCCAGGCCAAGCCCGCCGGCGAGGCCGAGCCGAAGACGTCGCTGACCAAGTCGGACGAGCCGCAGGACGCCGAACCGGCCGGCAAGCAGGACGCCAAGCCTGCCGCCGGTGCCAAGAAGCCGGCCCAGAAGTCCGGCGGCGGTGGCCGCAGCAAGGCCCAGTCCGGACAGCGCAAGGGCCCGCAGCGGCCCAAGTCCCCGTCGAAGAAGTAAGAAGGAGTCCATCCCGTGACGGAAGGCACCACCTCCGCCGCTGCCGAGGGTGCAGACACCCTCACCCGCCTCGAGCAGGAGGGCGAGATCGCCGCGGACTACCTGGAGGGTCTGCTCGACATCGCCGACCTCGACGGCGACATCGACATGGACGTCGAGGCCGACCGTGCCTCCGTCTCGATCATCAGCGACACCCAGAGCAGGGACCTGGAGAAGCTGGTCGGCCGGGACGGTGAGGTGCTGGAGGCTCTTCAGGAGCTCACCCGCCTCGCCGTGCACCGGGAGACCGGTGACCGCAGCCGGCTGATGCTGGACATCGCGGGTTACCGGGCCGACCGGCGCGCCGAGCTGTCCGAGCTGGGCGCCAAGGCCGCGGCCGAGGTCAGGAGCAGCGGCGAGTCCGTGCGGCTGAAGCCGATGACGCCCTTCGAGCGCAAGGTCGTGCACGACGCGGTCAAGGCCGCCGGACTGCGCAGCGAGTCCGAGGGCGAGGAGCCGGAGCGCTTCGTCGTCGTGCTTCCCGCCTGAGCGGTTCTCTCGTTCTCCGGCCCCGTCTGTTGCGCAGGCGGGGCCGAATTTTGTCAGCCTGATAGTTCTGGTGGTTCTGGCACCGACGCCCAGTGCGTCGGTGCCGTACGGAAGGACGGTCCCCGTGTCGGAGGCAGCGGAGCTCCCCCCTGTACCCGAGCAGGCACGTGACGTGTTCGGTGATCGCTACGCGGACGCGGTCCGCTACGCGGAACTGCTCGCCGAGGCGGGGGTGAAGCGCGGTCTGATCGGTCCGCGTGAAGTGCCCCGGCTCTGGGAGCGGCACCTGTTGAACTGCGCGGTGCTCTCCGAGGTCGTGCCCGAGGGAGTGACGGTGTGCGACGTGGGCTCGGGAGCCGGGCTGCCCGGGATCCCGCTGGCACTGGTACGGGAAGACCTGAAGATCACCCTGCTCGAGCCGCTGCTTCGCCGCACGAACTTCCTGACCGAGGTCGTGGAGCTGCTGGGCCTGGACCATGTCACCGTCGTGCGGGGACGGGCCGAGGAGGTCATGGGCAAGCTGCCGCCGGTGCACGTGGTGACGGCCCGCGCCGTCGCTCCCCTGGACCGCCTCGCCACCTGGGGCATCCCACTGCTGCGCCCGTACGGCGAGATGCTCGCCCTCAAGGGCGACACGGCCGAGGAGGAGCTGAAGGCGGCGACCGCGGCGCTGAGCAAACTCGGTGCGGAGGAGACGTCCATCCTGCACGTCGGAGAGGGCGTCGTGGACCCCATGTCCACCGTGGTGCGGGTCGAGGTCGGAGAGAGCCCCGGTGGCGTGCGCTTCGCAGCCAAGCGGGCCAAGGCCGCCCGGACCGGACGGACACGCCGACGTCGCGGATAGCGGCCCCAGGCGGTTCATGGTCGCCGTGACGGTCCGCCCTACTCCACACAAGCTGCCCTGCCTGCGCATGCCGGAGTGTCGCGGCAGCTCGGCAACGGCTGCTGTGCATCGTGTTTCACGTGAAACGTCGCTCACTGCTGCACGGCATCATCAGTCGCGGCCGCGCCGCGGCCGACCCCCGCGACCGAAAGCCTCTCGGATCGCTCGGAGAGGGCACGGAGTTGTCCACAGAGGTGGATTTCTCCACAGAAGACCAGGCCTCACTGGTTCATGACCCCGAAGGCATGGGAGGCTCTGTTCATTGCGAGCCTGAAGTCGAGGAGAGTGAATCCTTGCGGTCCGACGCCAATATCGCGGGACCGATGACCGATCCGGTCCCCGGTCCCCGTACCGAGTCGATGGGAGCGGATGTTTCACGTGAAACACCGCCTCCGATGGACGACACTCCGATCGGTCGTGCTGCCCAACTCGCCGTGGAGGCTCTGGGCCGCGCCGGCGAGGGGCTGCCGAGACCCGAGCAGACCCGGGTCATGGTCGTGGCCAACCAGAAGGGCGGTGTGGGCAAGACGACGACGACCGTCAACCTTGCCGCGTCACTCGCCCTGCACGGCGCGAGAGTCCTGGTCGTCGACCTCGACCCGCAGGGCAACGCCTCCACCGCGCTGGGCATCGACCATCACGCCGATGTCCCCTCCATCTACGACGTGCTGGTCGAGAGCCGTCCGCTCTCGGAAGTGGTCCAGCCCGTCCCCGATGTCGAGGGCCTGTTCTGCGCGCCCGCCACGATCGATCTCGCCGGTGCGGAGATCGAACTGGTCTCTCTGGTCGCACGCGAGAGCCGTCTCCAGCGGGCGATCGCGGCCTACGAACAGCCGCTGGACTACATCCTCATCGACTGCCCGCCCTCCCTGGGCCTGCTGACCGTCAATGCTCTGGTCGCGGGCCAGGAGGTGCTGATCCCGATCCAGTGCGAGTACTACGCCCTGGAGGGCCTGGGTCAGCTGCTGCGCAACGTCGACCTGGTGCGGGGGCATCTCAATCCCACGCTGCATGTGTCGACGATCCTCCTCACCATGTACGACGGACGGACGCGGCTCGCGTCGCAGGTCGCGGACGAGGTGCGCAGCCACTTCGGCGAGGAGGTGCTGCGGACGAGCATTCCCCGCTCGGTCCGTATCTCCGAGGCCCCGAGCTACGGGCAGACGGTACTGACCTACGATCCAGGATCAAGTGGAGCCCTCTCCTATCTGGAGGCGGCCCGTGAGATCGCGCTGAAGGGTGTGGGCGTCAACTACGACGCGACCCACGCTCACCTCGGCGCCCAGAATGATCCGAGCATGGTGGAGGGGATCCAGTGAGTGAGCGACGGAGGGGGTTGGGTCGTGGTCTGGGCGCGCTGATCCCCAACGCCCCGACCGAGAAGTCGGTTGCCTCGGCGGCGTTGGGAACCGCGGCCTCCGCGTCCCCCGGGACCATGCCGCTGCTGCCGAACGAGCGTGGAGTGGCGGCGGCGAAGGTGGCCACGCTGCCGCCTGTTTCACGTGAAACAGAAGAGCCGTTCGCACCGCAGGGCGTGGAGGGACTGCGGCCGCCCCTGGGGGCGCACTTCGCCGAGGTGCCCCTCGACGCCATCACGCCGAACCCGAAGCAGCCGCGCAAGGACTTCGACGACGACGCGCTGGCCGAACTCGTCACCTCCATCAGGGAGGTCGGCCTTCTCCAGCCGGTTGTCGTACGGCCGACGGAGCCCGGGCGCTATGAGCTCATCATGGGTGAGCGCCGCTTCCGTGCCTGCCGCGAGCTGGAGCTGGACGCCATCCCGGCGATCGTGCGGGCGACGGAGGACGAGAAGCTCCTCCTGGACGCACTCCTGGAGAACCTGCACCGCGCTCAGCTGAACCCGCTGGAGGAGGCGTTCGCCTACGACCAGCTGCTGAAGGACTTCAACTGCACGCACGACCAGCTGGCGGACCGTATCGGTCGCTCCCGCCCGCAGGTGTCCAACACCCTGCGTCTGCTGAAGCTCTCCCCGAAGGTGCAGAACCGGGTGGCGGCAGGCGTGCTCTCCGCGGGGCATGCGCGGGCCTTGCTGTCCGTGGACGATCCGGAGGAGCAGGACCGGCTGGCGCATCGCATCGTGGCCGAAGGGCTCTCGGTGCGGTCGGTCGAGGAGATCGTGACCCTGATGGGTTCACGGCCGCAGAAGCCGCAGCGGGCCAAGGGCCCGAGGGCCGGCTCGCTGGTGTCCCCGGCGCTCTCCGACCTGGCCACGCGGCTCTCGGACCGCTTTGAGACGCGGGTGAAGGTCGACCTGGGACAGAAGAAGGGCAAGATCACCGTCGAGTTCGCCTCCATGGAGGACCTGGAGCGGATCCTCGGAAGTCTCGCTCCTGGCGAGGGGCCGGTCCTGCAGAAGGGGCTCCTGGAGGGCGAGGACGAGGACGGGGACGCCTGATGTTCGGGCCCTGATGTTCGGGTAGAGGGAGCACTCACGGGTGCTTCGGCTGCCACAAGGGCGGGCCGTGTCCGGTGCAGACCGGAACACGGCCCGCCCTTTACTGTGCGTCGGTGTCGGGGCCACCGCATCGTGGATACGATGCGATCGAGATGGCGTTGTCACCTGGCAGTACCTCTGAGAGGAAGGCAGGGGCCATGCGCACGATGAGCCGCACCGAACTGGTGAGCGCGGGCTTGGGGCTGGGCGCGGTCGGTGGGTTCGTCGGCAGCCTGCTCAGGGAACGGAGCGCTCTGACAGCCGCCCGGGACGCGGCAGGGGAAGGAAGCGAGGAACAGCCTTCATGGGGCGCCGGCTCGTACCGCTCACGCTGGACAACCTTCAGGACCTTCCCCAGCGCTGTCGCTCGTGTGTCTTCTGGGAACTGGACCCCGTCAGTGGCGAGGCCGCGGTAAAGGCGGGCACGCCGGCCCTGGAGAAGGAGTCCTGGATCTCCGCCGTCCTGCTGGACTGGGGGTCCTGCGGCCGGGTGGTCTACGTCGATGACGTGCCGGTGGGCTTCGTGCTCTACGCACCGCCCGCGTATGTACCGCGCTCGGCGGCCTTCCCCACCAGTCCGGTCTCCTCCGACGCGGTCCAGCTGATCACCGCGTTCGTGATGCCGGGGTACCAGGGCCAGGGACTGGGCCGGGTGATGGTCCAGACGGTTGCCAAGGATCTCCTGCGCCGTGGCTTCAAGGCCATCGAGGCGTTCGGGGACGCCCGCTGGAAGGAGCCCGCCTGTGTCCTGCCGGCGGACCATCTGCTGGCGGTGGGTTTCAAGACGGTCCGGCCGCATGCCCGGCATCCGCGACTGCGGCTGGATCTGCGGTCCACGCTGTCCTGGAAGGAAGACGTGGAGATGGCACTGGACCGCCTGCTCGGCGCCGTACAGAAGGAACCGGCGTTGCGTCCGCTGTAAGGACGGCACCGGAGAAGGCGGGAAGCAGAAGGGGCCGACCCGTGCGGGTCGGCCCCCTCGTGTTTCACGTGAAACGTCGGTCGTCGATCGTCAGTCGGCGATGAAGTCCTCGAGGTCGCGGACGATCGCGGCCTTCGGCTTGGCGCCGACGATGGTCTTGGCGACCTCGCCGCCCTGGTAGACGTTGAGGGTCGGGATGGACATGACGCCGTACTTGGCAGCCGTACCCGGGTTCTCGTCGATGTTCAGCTTGACGATCTCGATCTTGTCGCCGTACTCGGCGGCAATCGCTTCGAGGGACGGCGCGATCTGGCGGCACGGACCGCACCAGGCGGCCCAGAAGTCCACCAGGACGGGCTTGTCGTTCTTGAGGACGTCCTGCTCGAAGGAGTCGTCGGTCACATGCTTCAGGGTGCCGGCCACGGCGGGCTCCTTAACTGGTTGGTGCGGGGGATGGGATGGTCAGACGGCGGTCTTCTCGGGCTCCGCCTTGTCCTCGTCGCTGAGGGCGGCGAGGTAGCGCTCGGCGTCGAGAGCGGCGGAGCAGCCGGTGCCCGCGGCGGTGATCGCCTGTCGGTAGGTGTGGTCGACCACGTCGCCGGCCCCGAAGACACCCGTCAGGTTGGTGCGGGTCGAGGGCGCGTCGACCTTCAGGTAGCCCTCCGGGTCCAGGTCGAGCTGGCCCTTGAAGAGCTCGGTGCGCGGGTCGTGGCCGATCGCGATGAACAGGCCGGTCACCGGCAGATCAGAGAGTTCGCCGGTCTTGACGTTGCGCAGCTTCAGGCCCGCCAGCTTCTGCTCGCCCTGGACCTCGGCGACCTCGCTGTCCCAGACGAACGTGATCTTCGGGTCGGCGAAGGCGCGCTCCTGCATCGCCTTGGAGGCGCGCAGGGTGTCCCGGCGGTGGACGATCGTCACGGACTTCGCGAAGCGGGAGAGGAACGTGGCCTCCTCCATCGCGGTGTCACCGCCGCCGATCACGGCGATGTCCTGGTCCTTGAAGAAGAAGCCGTCACAGGTCGCGCACCAGGAGACGCCGCGGCCGGAGAGTGCGTCCTCGTTCGGCAGGCCAAGCTTGCGGTGCTGAGAGCCGGTGGTGACGATGACGGCCTTCGCCCGGTGGACCGTTCCCGCGGTGTCGGTGACGGTCTTGATCTCACCGCTGAGGTCGACGGCCACGACGTCGTCCGGGATCAGCTCGGCACCGAAGCGCTCCGCCTGGGCCCGCATGTTGTCCATGAGCTCGGGGCCCATGATGCCGTCCTGGAAGCCGGGGAAGTTCTCCACCTCGGTGGTGTTCATCAGCGCTCCGCCCGCGGTGACGGCTCCCTCGAACACCAGCGGCTTCAGCGACGCTCGCGCGGTGTAGAGCGCCGCCGTGTAGCCGGCGGGCCCGGAGCCGATGATGATCACGTTTCGGACGTCGCTCACGGCTTCATTCCTCGTCTCTGGACTGCGTCTTCAGGGCCGGGTGGAGCTGCACTCGGAACTCTCACCCCACCTAACGGATCCTACGGGGCGCGCATTCCCGCTGTGCCCGGGCACACGGCGTCAGGACCGGGCCACGTGGCGAGGAAGAGG
Organism: Streptomyces sp. NPDC102490; assembly: GCF_044765285.1. Lineage (NCBI taxonomy): Bacteria > Bacillati > Actinomycetota > Actinomycetes > Kitasatosporales > Streptomycetaceae > Streptomyces > Streptomyces sp. NPDC102490. The sequence continues at coordinate 221,574 of NZ_JBIWJU010000002.1, read as the reverse complement.
CCCGAGCGCTACGGACGGGCGTAGGAGTGCTTCAGAAGGATCTTGGCCTTGCCGACCGCGGGCTGATCCACGCACGCCGCCTCGACGATGTAGGCGGTGACCCGAGTGTCGTTGGCGGCATCGGGCAGCACCACCAGCAGTGCCTCCCTGCCCTTGTAGACACCCTGCTCCGTGGCGATCACCGCGTCGTCGCGGCCGATGCCCTTCCGGACGCACTCGGGGACGGTCGGCTGCTTGAAGACATGGTTCTCGGTGGTCTCGCCACCGTTCTCGGACTCCATACCGAAGCTGCGCGGTGTGGGTGCCCCGTTCTGGGTGCCCCCGGCCGCGATGAGGCTGGTCACCTGGTCCTGGAGCCGGCCCTCGGAGAAGGTGTCCGCGACTGCGGTCTGCTGCTCCTGGGCGGTGTTGCCGGAAGGGCTCTCCCCGGTGAGGGAGGACACGATGACCGAGCCGAGTCCGATGGCGGCAGCGGCGGCCACGGCGCCGAGTACAGCGATCCGTCGCCGTCCGCCCCGGCGGCGGTCCTTGCGGCCGGGACCGGTGGAGGAGGAGCGGGCGTGTCCGGCGGGCCGGTCGACCGGCGTCGATGTTTCACGTGAAACACGCGCGCCGTCGGGGACGTCCGGCAGAGTCTCGGCCGCCAGGGCGGCGTCGATACGGGCGGCCACGTCGTCCGGCATGCGGGCCGGGGCCGGGAGGGTGCCGAGCAGACCCTGGATCTCCCCCAGCGACGCGTAGACGTCCGCGCAGAGCGCGCAGTTCTCCAGGTGCTGCCGTAGGTCGGCGGTCCGGGCGGTCGGGAGGATGCCTTCGGCGAGGTCGGCGATCTCCGCGACGTCAGGATGCCCGGTCATGTCTGTCGTCGACGACGTCACGCTCGTCCACCTCCGCCCTTCACTGCGGTTGAATCGCTCGGCCCTGCCTCCGACGGCTTTGCTTCCGACGGTCCCGCTGCGGGTGGGACGGATGCCCCCGGCGTCCGGTTCCGTTCCGAGCCGGGCTTCCCGCCCTCGCCGCTGCCGTCCGGTCGCAGGTGGGTGAGCAGCGGCAGGAGCCTGGCTCTGCCCCGCGCACATCGGCTCTTGATCGTCCCGGGCGGTACGTCGAGGACACGGGCGGCCTCCGCGACGGGGTAGCCCTGCATGTCGACGAGCACGAGAGCGGCCCGCTGGTCCGGCGGCAGGGTGCCCAGGGCCGCCAGCAGCTGGCGGTGCAGATCATTGCGCTCGGCGGGAGCGGAGGCCGACTCGTGCGGCTCCAGCAGCTGCTCCAGGCGCTCGGTGTCGTCGACGGGCGCGGTCTTCCGGGAGGCGGCCTTGCGGGCACGGTCCAGACAGGCGTTCACCGTGATCCGGTGCAGCCAGGTCGTGACGGCTGCCTGCCCGCGGAAGGTGTGCGCGGCCCGGTAGGCGGAGACGAGCGCGTCCTGGACGGCGTCGGCGGCCTCCTCGCGATCTCCCAGCGTCCGCAGGGCCACGGCCCAGAGACGGTCGCGGTGACGCCGCACCAGCTCACCGAAGGCGTCCGAGTCCCCCTCGACGTGGCGGGCGAGGAGGGTTTGGTCGCCGATGCCGTCGTACGCGGTGTCATCTGCCATCGGCCCCCTCCCCCTTTCCTCGGCGGACCCTCAGCCCTTGAAGGTCACGTCGGTGATCGCCTGCTTGTAGCCGGCGCCGCTGTAGCCGTCGGACGGCGCGTTCGGCACGTCGGTCATCCACAGCAGGACGTACCGCGTCTTGACGGGCTTCGACGCCTTCGCCGTGAGCGAGGAGCCGGTCGTGGTGGCACTGGCGATCTCCGTCATGCCGTCGACTCCCGTCGAGGGCGACAGTGCATCGGTGGCGTAGAAGTGCACGGTGGTGTGATCACCGGTGTACCGGAGTCCTATGGACGCCGTCGAGACGTCCTGCGGCGAACCGAGGTCGTAGACGATGCCGACTCCGGGCTTGTACGGCGCGAGCTGCGGCCCTTCGTTGTACTTCTTGGTGCGCCAGAAGGTGGAGGCGTCGGCGTCGTAGGTGTTGGTCACGTCCTGCGGTGCCTGGGCGCTGCCGCTGGCGACGTACTCCTGGGCTCCCTGAACGCTGATCGGCTTGACCGGTTTGGTCTGCTCGTCGTTCTTGTCGTCGCCGTCCACCGTCTGGGTCTGGTTCGGGTCGTCGGCCTTGCCGCCCCGTTCCATGAGGGCGTCCGCGAGCTGCCAGCTGCCGAGGCCGAGTGCGGCGATCAGCAGGGCCGAGACGCTCCACTTGAGGGCCTTGCCGGTACGGCTCTGCAACGGGGGCGGCGGCGTCGGCACGGGCTGGGTGACCCCGGGGTGCGCTGCCGGACGCCCGTAGGGGCCTTGCTGGTAGGCCGTGCGCTGGTACTGGGGCGGAGCGGTGTACGCCGGCTCCGGCGGGCGGATGCGCGGCATCTCGCCGATCGCCTTCACCAGTTCCTCCGGCGTGGTGCACGGGGACTCGTGACGGGAAGCGGTGGCACCGTCGTTGGCGAGCGCCCGCATCGCCAGTTCGGACAGGCCGCGGTGGACGCCGGCCCGCACCTGGTCCGGTGGGATCAGCCCGATGTCCTTGGGCAGACCCGCCAGACCGTACGCGTCGTTCTCGTACGGCCAGCGCTGGGTGAGCGTGGCGTACAGCAGGGCGCCGATGGCCTCGGTGTCGGTGCGCTGCGGGGTGTCGGAACTGATGCCGCGCAGCGCGGCGTTGACGGCGAGCCCGCGGATCCGCCACTGGCCCGTCGAGGTACGCAGCACCGCGTTGGGGTTCAGACGCAGATGGGCGAGGCCCTCACGGTGGGCGGCCGCCATGGCCGACGCGACCTGACTGACCATCTGGTAGGCGTCGTACACCTCCAGCGGCCCGGAGGCGAGGAGCGCGGTCAGCTCGGTGGCGTCGGGGAGCCACTCGTGCACGACGTAGACGAGGTCGTTGTCCTCGACGGCATCCAGGACCTGGACGAAGCGGGGGTCACCGAGCAGGGCGGACGAGCGTGCCGCCGCCAGCACGGACCGGGCTCGCGCGTGGTCCGCCGGGAGGAGGTGGACCCCGACGGCGCGGCGGAGCTTCTCGTCGACGGCCCGCCAGCTGCTGAAGCCGTCCAGACGGGTGACGCACTCCTCGAGGCGGTAGCGTCTGGCCAGCTTGTGCCCGCTGTGCAGTTCGGGAGGCGAGGCCTTGCCGGATTCCTCGCTCGTGGGGGTCCCCTGTGCCTCGTCGCTGTCCGTGTCCCGCTCCCGGTTGTTGGCCACCCCGTCGGCCGTGGACTGGTCCGCCTGTGCGGTCAGCGGCTCCTCGCCGCTGTTGTCTGCCACGTCGACGGCAGCTGTGCTCCGTTCCGCCACCGTCGTTCCTGCCTCCCCATTCCGTGCGCGTCGGCCGACTCCCGATCCGCGCGTCCGACGCCGAACCCAATTGTGCCCACAGTCCGCCGCTATGCACGACACACAGCGGCGGACGATGGTTGTGCGCCTACCCCGGCCCTCAGCGTCCCAGGCGTCCGCGCACCATGCCCACCAGGGAGTTGACTTCCTCGATGCGCATGCGGCGGGCGGCGACGAAGAAGACACCGAACAGCAGCACTCCGCCGGCCAGCAGCGCGGCGAACGAACCCACGACGCCCTGGCCGAGCTCGCGGCTGATCGCGTAGCAGGCGGCACCGCTGAGCAGGGCGGCCGGGACGGACGCGATGCACAGCCGGGCGTAGGTCCGCAGCACCCGGGCGCCGTCCAGGTCCCCGCCCAGCCGCTTGCGCAGCCTGCGCCAGGCGATGCCCACGCCGATCACATAGGCCAGGCCGTAGCTGGCCGCCATGCCGACGACGGCCCACCGCGAGGGCAGCAGGAGGAAGCACAGACCCGAGGCGGCGGCGTTGACCACGGCCACGATGACGGTGTTGTAGAAGGGCGTCCGGGTGTCCTCGTAGGCGTAGAAGGCGCGCAGGACGACGTACTGCACGGAGTACGGGATGAGACCGAGGCCGAAGGCCATCAGCATGTAGCCCATGTTGGTGGCCGCGCCCGTGCCCGAGGAGCCGAAGATCAGGGTGCACATCGGGATGCCGAGCGCGACGAAGCCGAAGGAGACCGGCACGATGGCGACGGCCGTCGTGCGCAGGCCCTGGGAGATGTCGTCGCGGACCGCTCCCCCGTCCTCCTCGGACGCCGAGCGGGAGATGCGGGGCAGCAGGGCGGCCATCAGGGAGACGGTGATGATGGCCTGCGGCAGGCCCCAGATGAGCTGGGCGTTGGCGTAGGCGCTGTAACCGGTGCCGGCGAGGTCGGTGTCCGTGACCGACGCCGTGGCGAGCTGGATGACGACCAGGGCGCCCGCCTGGTTGGCGAGGACGAACAGGATCGTCCACTTGGCGAGCATCGCTGCCTTGCCGAGGCCGTGGCCCCGCCAGTCGAACCGCAGCCGGAGTCTGAACCCGGTCTCGCGCAGGTAGGGGATCATCGCCAGGGCCTGGACGACGAGGCCGAGCAGGATGCCGATGCCGAGGAGCTGCTTGCCCTCCGGCGGGATGGTCGCGACCGTCATCCCGGAGTCGGCGGCCGTGCCGTAGACCCAGAGGAACATGCCGAGGGTCACGATGATGACGATGTTGTTCAGGACCGGGGTCCACATCATCGCGCCGAACCGGCCACGGGCGTTGAGGATCTGCCCCATCACGACGTGGACGCCCATGAAGAAGATGGACGGCAGGAAGTACCGGGTGAAGGTGACGGCCGTCTCGTTGGCCGCGGGGTCCGAGGCGACCGGGTTCGACAGCGCGCGAACCAGTAGCGGGGCCGCCAGCATCCCCAGCGCGGTGAGGAGGCCGAGGGCCACCATGACCAGGGTCAGCAGTCGGTTGGCGTATGCCTCGCCGCCGTCGTCGTCGTCCTTCATGGCGCGGACGAGCTGGGGAACGAAGACCGAGTTGAGGCCGCCGCCGACGGTGAGGATGTAGATCATCGTCGGCAGCTGGTAGGCGATCTGGAAGGACTCGCCCAGCAGGGCGAGGCCCAGGGCGGAAACGATCATCGCCGACCGGACGAACCCGGTCAGCCGCGACACCATCGTGCCCGCCGCCATCACGGCGCTGGACTTCAGCAGGCCCCCCGCGCGCCCGCCCTTCTTGGGCGCGGCCGGGGCGGCCGCAGGGGCGGGCTCGGGCTCCTGAAGGGGTGCCTCGGCCGCCTCGGGCGTGGGTGCCACCGCGTACTGGCCGGGCGCGGGCGCCGCGTGCTGTCCGTGCGCCGCGGGGCTCCCGTACTGCCCCTGCGCCGCGGCGGGACCGCCGTACTGTCCGTGCGGCTGTCCGTGCGCCGGAGCGTTTCCGTACGGGCCGGGCTCCTGCTGTCCGCCGTACGGTCCCGGGGCCGGCGCCGTGCCGTACTGCCCCGGCCCCGCCGCACCGCCGTACGGTCCCGGCTCCGGGGCCGGGGCGGGCACGGCCGCCTGGTCGTCGTACGAGGGGTGGCCGCCGCCCTGCTGCTGGTCGCGGAAGAGGTGGGCGAAGGCGTCCGGCTCGTGACGCTGGTCGCCGGCCTGGCCGACCAGGTCGTCGACGCCCACGAACTGGGTGGTCCGAGGGTCGTCGCCGTACGGCAGGTACTGCGTCGGACCCTCCGGTTCGGGGGCCGGGGTCGGGGCCCAGACACGGGGGTCGGGGGCGTAGGGGGACGGGGAGGGCTGGGAGTACAGCGGCTGCTGCGGCGGGTAGGTGCCCGGCGGCGGAGGGGGGTGCGCGGCGCGGTCGTAGAGCGCCTCGGAGACCGGGTCCTGGGCGGAGAGGTCCTGCGCCCGGTAGGGGTCCTGGTCGTAGGCGTCCTGGAGGTACATGTCCGGCTGCTGCGGCGGCGTCTGCCCGGGGTCCGGCGGCGGGCCCTGGGGGTGACCCGAGCCGTCCACGGCCTGACCGCGGTCACCGTCGTACGGCGCGTTCATGGTTACCCCACCTCATCGTCCCGGGCCGACCGGCCACGACATCCTCAACGGTCCACTCTCTCACCCGTGCCGGACGGGTCGGTGCTTTCCGCTGCGGTGTCCGGTGTCGGGTCACTCGGCTGCTCAGGGTCGGCTGCCCGGGCCGGTGCCGCGGACCCCTCCGGGAGACGTCCTTCGGGTCCCTCCGGGTTCTCCGGGCCGTTCTCGGAGTTCTCCGGCGCCTCCGGCTCCTCGGAGTCGCCCTCCTCGCCCTTCCCGGCGGCGCGGGCCGCGGCCCGCTTGCGCTGCGTGTACATCCGGAACCCGGCGAGGACGAGCAGCAGGACGCCGCCGCCGATGACGAGCATCACGGTGGCCGTGACCTCGGTGACCTTCACGTCGAAGGTCACGGGCTTGCCGTACGGCCGCCCGTCCTTCGTGTACAGCTGGGCGATCACCGTCGCCCGGCCGTTGGCGTTGGCCGACGTGGTGAACTTCACCGACTGGCTGTGGCCGCCGGAGACCGAGATCGGCTGCTCCTCGTAGTCGGCGCCGTCGATCTCGAGGCGCGTCGGATTCGTCGAGGTGAGCCGCAGGACCAAGGGGCCGACGTCCTGCACGAGGTTGTTCTGCACCGTGACCGGGATGGTGGCGCTGCGCCCGGACAGCTTCGTCTCCGACTTGTCGATCAGTCTGACCCGGCCCGCCAGCCCGTCGAGGTACGACTTCACTCCGGCGCGGAACGACTTCGCCTCGGCGGCCCGGCCGCGCCAGGACACGGACATCTCCCGGTTGAGGGCGCGTCCGAAGGGGGTCACCACCCGGGACGGGTCCGAGAGCACGACCTTGAAGCCGTCCAGCGCGTCCTGCGTCCGCGCGCTCTCCACGAAGGCCGACCGGGGCAGCTCCTTCTTGCGCAGCGCCGACGGGTAGGAGGAGGACCCCGGAACCGTGGTGGTGGCGTCCGGGTCGGGCTTGGCCGCGGAGGCTGCCGCCAGCTTCTGGGACTGGGACCAGGTGCCGCTCTGGAGGGCCCGCAGCGCCTCGGCCATCGCGCGGGCCTGGCTGCCGGAGGGCATGCGCTGCGGGGCGACGACGACGCTGCGCTGCTTGTCGGTCTGGAGCCCCAGGCCGAGGCTCTGGGCGAGGAAGCGCTGCACGGCCAGCGTGGAGGCGGACGCGTTCGTCAGATCGCCCTCGAAGGCCCTGGACATCCGGGCGTCCGCCACGACGGCCGTGGTGCCGCCGCCGATGGGACGGGCGGCGGACGGTGAGTAGGACAGGCCGTTGGTCTCCTGGAAGCTGTCGCTGCGCGCGAGCACCTTGTCGGCGCCCGCCGAGGTGGCGACCTTGACGATCGACCGGTCGACGGCGCCGTCCACGGGCCAGGCGAAGTCGGTGTTCGGCTTCACATGCAGGATCGGCTCGACCGTGTTGTCGACGACGTCCGTCGCGTCCTTGAGCTGACTCAGCGAGCCGGTGACGTCCGTGCCGTTGTGGGCCAGGGAGGCCAGGTCGGGGTCGGCGAAGGGGAGGGCGACGACCTCCTTGTCGGCCACCGCGTCCTGCAAGTCGGCCAGCCACTGCTTGGCGACCGTCTGGTGGGTGCCGGCGGTGGTCTTGTCCCCGTCCCGGACGCGGTAGCTGCCCGTCATCGCGTCGACGGACGCCAGCAGGTCCGGGTCGACCACCCAGGTGACGTCGAGATCCTTGCCCAGCGTCACCATCTGGTTCAACCGACCGCCGGGGGAGATCTCCTTCGCCAGGTCGTTGTTGAGGAAGACTGGGGTCTGCTCCTCGTTCGGTCCCGTTTCGGCGGCCATGTGCGTCGTCGAGACGAGTGGCCACAGTGCCGTGGTCTTGGTCCTGGTGCCTGCCTCGTCGGGCTGCCACGGCAGGAAGGTCCGCCGGATGCCGAGGATCTGCTCCCACGGCTGCGCGGAGGTCTCACCGGACAGCGAGACGGCGAATTCGTAGACGCCGTCGTCGCCCAGGTTCAGGTCGTCGACCGGCACGGAGATGTTGAAGTGCTCGGCGACACCGGGGGTGAGCTTGGAGAACTTCTCGCTGTACTTGTTGTCGATCTCCGGGGAGATGGAGCCCTGGAGATTGTCGCTGTCCTTGGCGATCGCGTCGACCGAGGAGCGGGTGTCGACCGGCGGGCCCACCCGCAGGCCCACATGGGCGTCGGTGACGGTCCGCTTGCCGTGGTTGGTCACGGTGCCCGACACGGTCACCGTGTCCCCGTCCGTGGGCGCGGAGGGGGTGAGCGAGTCGACGGCCACGGCCACCGAGCCCGCGTCGGAGTCGGTCAGGGCGGCGGCCGTCTCCTCGGCGTGCGCCGCGTCGGCGGCGGGCAGCTGGACCAGGCCGGCCAGCAGCGGCGCCCCGGCGAGCAGTGCCGTGGTGCGCCGCAGCCACCGGCGGGCAGGTGAGGCACTGGTGCCCTGGAAGTCTGCCGCCTCGGCCACGCGCTCGCCCGTCCCTCGTCGTGATCAGTGGTCGTCGGAATGTGCGTCCACGCATGGTAACGATGTGCGGCGAGGGGAAGTGCCGCGGAGTACGCCACAAGATCCGCGGCCGGACCGGGCTTCCCGCTATGTGCGCCTATAAAGGGAGCGGTACGGAAGCGGGGGATTCGGTGCGCGCTTTATGGGGGCGCTTGTCTCCGCCCGGGCCACGTACCCTGTTCTGTTGTGCCGAACGCCAACGAAGTCAGCCCCAGCGCCCTGAGCCAGGAGCAGCACCGCACGGTGAGTGAGCCGCTGCGGATCGCCCCTGTCGCCGACGATCTCGCCCGCCGCTTCCAGGAGGCCGGGTTCTCGCTCGCCCTGGTCGGCGGTTCGGTCCGGGACGCCTTGCTCGGGCGGCTCGGCAACGACCTGGACTTCACGACCGACGCCCGCCCCCAGGACGTACTGAAGATCATGCGTCCCTGGGCGGACGCGGTCTGGGAGGTCGGGATCGCGTTCGGCACGGTCGGGGGACAGAAGGACGGCTGGCAGATCGAGGTGACCACCTACCGGTCGGAGGCGTACGACCGCACCTCGCGCAAGCCCGAGGTGTCCTACGGCGACTCCATCGAGGAGGACCTCGTCCGGCGCGACTTCACCGTGAACGCGATGGCCGTCGCGCTCCCGGAGAAGGCGTTCATCGACCCGCACGGCGGCCTCGACGACCTCGCGTCCCGTGTCCTGCGTACGCCCGGGACCCCCGAGGACTCGTTCTCGGACGACCCGCTCCGGATGATGCGGGCCGCGCGCTTCGCCGCGCAGCTCGACTTCGAGGTGGCGCCGGAGGTCGTCAAGGCCATGCACGACATGGCCGGGCGCATCGACATCGTCTCCGCCGAGCGGGTCCGGGAGGAGCTGAACAAGCTCATCCTCTCCTCCCACCCGCGCAAGGGCCTGAGCCTGCTGGTGGAGACGGGCCTCGCCGCGCGGGTCCTGCCCGAGCTGCCGGCCCTGCGGCTGGAGCGTGACGAGCACCACCGGCACAAGGACGTCTACGACCACACGCTCATCGTCCTGGAGCAGGCGATGGCCCTGGAGGACGAGGGGCCCGACCTGACCCTGCGCCTGGCCGCCCTGCTGCACGACATCGGCAAGCCGCGCACCCGCCGCTTCGAGAAGGACGGCAGGGTCTCCTTCCACCACCACGAGGTGGTCGGGGCGAAGATGACGAAGAAGCGCATGATGGCGCTCAAGTACTCCAATGAGCTGGTGAAGGACGTCTCACGCCTGGTCGAGCTGCATCTGCGCTTCCACGGCTACGGCACGGGTGAGTGGACGGACTCCGCGGTCCGCCGCTACGTCCGGGACGCCGGACCGCTGCTCGACCGCCTCCACAAGCTGACGCGGTCGGACTGCACGACGCGGAACAAGCGCAAGGCGGCGGCCCTCTCCCGTGCGTACGACGGTCTGGAGGAACGGATCGCGCAGCTTCAGCAGCAGGAGGAGCTGGACTCGATCCGCCCGGACCTGGACGGCAACCAGATCATGGAGATCCTCGGCATCCGCCCTGGACCGGCCGTCGGGCAGGCGTACAAGCACCTGCTGGAGCTTCGTCTGGAGAACGGGCCGATGACGCATGACGCGGCGGTGGCGGCGCTGAAGGAGTGGTGGGCCGATCAGGAGTCGTGACCCGGAGGTGACGGACAGACGAAGGGGCGATGTTTCACGTGAAACATCGCCCCTTCGCGGTGGGAGACCGGGCCTACTTGTCCTTCAGGCAGAGCAGGAAGTCGCTGCCGCTGCCACTCTCGGTGTACGAGTACTGGAAGTCTTTGGCCGCTTCCGAGCACTTGCTCTCAGCAGTGAGGGCGGAGAAGGATCCTTCAATCTTGGCCAGCACCACGTACTTGGCCTTCGCGTCCCCGCAGTCCACGACCTCAAGGTCCGGATCGGTGTCGCTGGTGCTGCCGCGCTGCATGCAATCGCCCACCGCGGCCGTGTCGGCGTCGTCCCGGCTGGCGATGTAACCGCCGACCGCGACACCCACGACGACCACCGCGATGACGATGTTCTTGATCATCTTGAAGCTCGGCTTGCGGCGGGCCGGCTGCGGCGGCACCGGGGCGTACGGCGCACCCTGCTGCGGGAATCCGGGCTGACCGGGCTGGCCGGCCTGCTGGGGGAAGCCCTGCTGCCCCTGGGCGTAGGGGTTCTGCCCCTGAGGCTGCTGCGGCGCCTGCGGCTGGTTCTGCGCGAACGGGTTGCCCTGAGGCGGCGGCTGGGTGGTCACTGGGGTCCCCCTGAAATAGGTACGTGTCGCGGACATGCCGCGAGATAAGACGCACGTAAGCTACCGGGTCCCCCTGACAACCCTGTAGTCCGGTGGGGCTCTGTGTCACTGATGTGACACTTGCCGGCTCTCAAACCGGGCCATAGCTGCCGCAACCACTCCGTAGATCGCGGAGACCGTCAAGACCAGCGGTACCGACCGGCCGTCAGGCGGCAGCATGAGGGCGGCCACCCCGGCCGCCCCGACGAAGGCCACGTTGAACAGCACGTCGTAGACGGAGAAGATCCGGCCCCGGAACGCGTCGTCGACCGAGGACTGCACGACCGTGTCGGTCGCGATCTTCGCCCCCTGTGTGGTCAGGCCCAGCACGAACGCGGCGGCGAGCAGGGGCGCCGTGGCGAACGGCAGGCCCAGCGCCGGCACCAGCACGGTGGCGACCGTCGCGCACACGGCCATCCAGCGACCGGGCCCCAGCCGTCCCGCCGCCCAGGGGGTGAGCACCGCCGCCGCGAAGAAGCCCGCTCCGGACACCCCCAGCGCCAGCCCCAGCAGGGCGAGCCCCTCCTCCGTGTCCGAGGTCAGGGAGTACCGGCACAGCATCAGCAGCATGACCAGCAGGGCGCCGTAGCAGAACCGCATCAGCGTCATGCCCGCGAGCGCCCAGGCCGCTTCCCGGCGGGCGGGTGCGGCGAGGTGACGTACGCCCGCCACCAGGTCACGGGCCGTGCCGGTGAGCGCCGAGGCCAGCCTGGGCGGTACACGTGCCGGGTCGGGGCCCAGCAGTTCCACGGCGATCCGCAGCGACGCCAGTGCCCCGCACAGGTAGAGGCCGGCGCCGAGCAGCACCACGGCGGCGTCGGAGTCCGACACCACGAGGCGCACGACGAAGGCGAGGCCGCCGCCCGCGGTGGCGGCCAGGGTGCCGGCCGTCGGGGAGAGCGAGTTGGCGATCACCAGGCGTTCGGCGTCGACCACCCGGGGCAGCGCGGCGGACAGGCCCGCGAGGACGAAGCGGTTGACGGCCGTGACGCACAGGGCCGAGACGTAGAAGAGCCAGTCGGGGACGGAAGCGATCATCAGCACCGCGGTCACCGAGGCCAGCAGGGCGCGCAGCAGGTTGCCGTAGAGGAAGACCTGGCGGCGGCGCCAGCGGTCGAGGAGGACACCGGCGAACGGGCCCACCAGGGAGTACGGAAGCAGCAGCACCGCCATCGCGGAGGCGATCGCGGCGGGCGAGGTCTGCTTCTCCGGGGAGAAGACGACGTACGTGGCGAGCGCGACCTGGTAGACACCGTCGGCCCCCTGGGAGAGCAGACGGACGGCGAGCAGGCGCCGGAACCCCTTCAGACGCAGCAGGACGCGCAGGTCACGGACGACGGCCATGGGGCACAGCCTCACATACGGGAAAGGCCCCCGGGTCATGCGACCCGGGGACCCTCGGCAGACCGGGGTCAGCGGCTGCTCAGCGCTCGACCTCGCCCGCGATGAACTTCTCGACGTTGGCGCGGGCCTCGTCGTCGAAGTACTGGACCGGCGGGGACTTCATGAAGTAGCTCGACGCCGACAGGATCGGGCCGCCGATGCCGCGGTCCTTGGCGATCTTCGCGGCGCGCAGGGCGTCGATGATGACACCGGCCGAGTTCGGGGAGTCCCAGACCTCGAGCTTGTACTCCAGGTTCAGCGGAACGTCACCGAAGGCGCGGCCCTCGAGGCGGACGTAGGCCCACTTGCGGTCGTCCAGCCAGGCGACGTAGTCGGACGGGCCGATGTGGACGTTGTCCGCACCCAGGTCGCGGTCGGGGATCTGGGAGGTGACGGCCTGCGTCTTGGAGATCTTCTTGGACTCCAGGCGCTCGCGCTCGAGCATGTTCTTGAAGTCCATGTTGCCGCCGACGTTCAGCTGCATCGTGCGGTCCAGGACGACGCCCCGGTCCTCGAACAGCTTCGCCATGACGCGGTGCGTGATGGTGGCGCCGACCTGCGACTTGATGTCGTCGCCGACGATCGGGACGCCCGCCTCGGTGAACTTGTCCGCCCACTCCTTGGTGCCGGCGATGAAGACCGGGAGGGCGTTGACGAAGGCGACCTTGGCGTCGATGGCGCACTGGGCGTAGAACTTCGCCGCGACCTCGGAACCGACGGGCAGGTAGCAGACGAGCACGTCGACCTGCTTGTCCTTGAGGACCTGCACGATGTCGACCGGCGCCTCGGCGGACTCCTCGATGGTCTCGCGGTAGTACTTGCCGAGACCGTCGTGCGTGTGGCCGCGCTGGACCTGGACGCCGGTGTTCGGCACGTCGCAGATCTTGATGGTGTTGTTCTCGGAGGCGCCGATGGCGTCCGCGAGGTCCAGGCCGACCTTCTTGGCGTCCACGTCGAAGGCGGCGACGAACTCGATGTCACTGACGTGGTAGTCGCCGAACTGGACGTGCATCAGTCCGGGGACCTTGGCCGCCGGGTCGGCGTCCTTGTAGTACTCGACGCCCTGCACCAGCGATGCGGCGCAGTTGCCCACACCGACGATGGCTACGCGAACCGAACCCATTCCGGTTGCTCCCTGTGTGTACGAGTGAGGCCCTGACTGGGCGCTCACGTGGCGGTGTCGCCGGGCGTATCCGGCCGGGGGTCGTCCCCCGGCCGGGGCAGGCCGCCCGTCGCTCCATATGTCGTGTCCTGTTGAGCGGTCCCCTCGGCGGCGGAACCCCTCAGGTCCCGCCCCGCCCGCTCGCTCTCGATGAGCTCGTTCAGCCAGCGCACTTCGCGCTCCACGGACTCCATTCCGTGGCGCTGAAGCTCAAGCGTGTAGTCGTCGAGTCGCTCCCGGGTGCGGGCCAGGGAGGCCCGCATCTTCTCCAGGCGCTCCTCCAGCCGACTGCGCCGGCCCTCGAGCACGCGCATGCGTACGTCTCGCGACGTCTGGCCGAAGAACGCGAAGCGAGCGGCGAAGGTCTCGTCCTCGTACGCGTCCGGGCCCGTCTGGGAGAGGAGCTCCTCGAAATGTTCCTTGCCGTCGGCCGTCAACCGGTAGACGATCTTGGCGCGGCGTCCCGTGAGGGAAGCGGCGGCCTCGCCGACGTTCCCCGGTTCCTCGATCAACCAGCCGTTGGCGACCAGCGTCTTGAGGCAGGGGTAGAGCGTCCCGTAGCTGAACGCCCGGAACACACCCAGTGACGTGTTGAGCCGTTTACGCAGCTCGTAGCCGTGCATCGGGGACTCGCGGAGCAGGCCGAGTACGGCGAACTCGAGGATGCCGGATCTCCGGCTCATCGTCGCCTCCTCTCGCCCTTATGCCGCGCTGATGTATCGAGTCGATACATCAGCACGATAGAACGTGCTGATGCGTGCGACAAGAGGGGAACTGGTGAACGGGATCACATCAGGGTTTCATCGCGAGCAAGTTGCCTGATTTGAGGTGAACTTCGGGCCGCGGGGGTTTTGACGGTGCGTAGTGTGTGCGCCATGCAAACCACCGGGAACCGAGTGGCGTCTGGGGGCGTCCCTGTCCCCGGTGCAGTACGGGTGAATGCGGAAGGGGCCGCATCCGTACTTCGGGGGGACCGGAAACCAGCCGCCTTTACCAGGCGCGCAAAGGTGCGCCTGCCCGAGGAGTAGTCGTTCGATGAGCGAGCACCGTCGCAAACCGCCGCAGCCGCAGGGAGGCGGACGTGCCGCGGCCCGACGCGGTCAGTCCGGCTCGTCCTCCGGCCGCCGTGCGGCACCGCGAGGCGCCACAGGGTCTCCGTCCGGCTCGTACGGTCCGGAGAACGAGGAGCGTGCGTACGGGAGCCGCGCCGAGGCCCGGCGCGCGGCACAGCGGAGCGGGGGTGGCCGTCGCAGAGCGGCCGATCCGGGCCGCGGTGGCCGGCGAGGGGCACCCGGCGGCTCGGCAGGGCCCGGGCGGGGCCGCGCCGCGGCGCCCGGCAAGAAGCGGATGATCGACTACCCGCGCCGCGACAAGGACGGGTGGCACCGCTGGGTGCCGTCCTGGAGGCTCGTCTCCGGGCTGTGCATCGCGTTCATCGGCTGCCTGGTCGGTGCCGCCGGCCTCGCGTACGCCATGGTGAGCGTTCCGGTCGTCGACGATTCCGCCACGGCGCAGAACAACGTCTACTACTGGGCCGACAACACCCAGATGGTGGCCACGGGCGGTGACCGCAACCGCCAGAGCGTCAATCTCTCGCAGATCCCCAAGGCGATGCGCAACGCCGTCATCTCGCAGGAGAACAAGACGTTCTACTCCGACAGCGGCATCGACCCCAAGGGCATCGCCCGGGCCGTGTTCAACATGGCCAAGGGCGGTGAGACGCAGGGTGGCTCCACCATCACCCAGCAGTACGTGAAGAACGCGATGCTCAACGACCAGTCGCAGACGATCTCCCGCAAGGTGAAGGAGATCTTCGTCTCGATCAAGGTCGGTGCCGAGGAGCCGAAGGACAAGATCCTCGAGGGCTACCTGAACTCCGCCTACTACGGCCGCGGCGCCTACGGCATCCAGGCCGCCGCACGGGCGTACTTCAACGTCGACGCCGTCGACCTCAACCCGGGGCAGTGCGCCTTCCTGTCGTCGGTGCTCAAGGGCGCCACCTACTACGACCCGGCGGGCTCGATCGGTATCGACGCGGCGGCCACGCCCGAGGCCAACAAGAAGCGGGCCCTCTCCCAGATGCAGGACACCCTCGACAAGATGGTGGAGTACGGGCATCTGAGCCAGGCGGAACGGGCCAAGTACACCGAGCTCCCCACCACGCAGAACCCGCAGTCGAACGCGAAGCTGGGCGGCCAGATCGGCTACCTCGTCAGGCTCGCCCAGGCCTCCGTGGTCAAGAGCGGCGCGGTGTCGGAGCAGCAGCTGGAGAAGGGCGGCTACTCGATCTACACGACCTTCGAGAAGAAGAAGGTCGACGAGCTCGAGAAGGCGGTCCAGAAGGTCTACAAGGAGAAGATCGACCCCAAGAAGCGCCCCAAGACGGACACCGACGTCCAGTTCGGCGGCGCCTCGATCGACACCCAGACCGGGGCGATCAAGGCCATCTACGGCGGTGAGGACGCCACCAAGCACTTCACCAACAACGCCGACGTGACCGGTGCCCAGGTCGGTTCGACGTTCAAGCCGTTCGTGCTCGCGGCCGCGATGAAGTGGGGTGTGCGCGACCCGGACCTCGGGCCGGTCCAGGCCCAGGACGAGCGCACTGTCGTCTCCCCGAAGAGCCTCTACAGCGGCAAGAACGACCTCAAGATCAACAACTATGACGGGTCGATCTGGGAGAACGAGAAGGGCGAGCAGTGGCGTCAGGAGAACGACGGCCAGGACGACGTCGGTAGCCCGCCGGACTACAAGATCGACCTCCGTGAGGCGATGCGGGAGTCGGTGAACTCCGCCTTCGTGCAGCTCGGCATGGACGTCGGCCTGGACAAGGTGAAGGAGTCCGCCGTGGACGCGGGGCTCCTGGAGAGCAGCCTGGCCGGCTCCGGCTACCCGTCCTTCTCCATCGGTGTCTCGGACCCGAGCGCCATCCGCATGGCGGGCGCGTACGCCACCTTCGCGGACAGCGGCAAGCAGCGCGAGCCGTACTCCGTCACGAAGGTGACGAGCAAGGACGGCACGCTCTACACGCACAAGGTCGAGGAGAAGCAGGCGTTCACGGCGAAGGTCGCGGACAACGTGACGGACGTCCTGAAGACCGTCGTCGAAAAGGGAACGGGCTCCAACGCCCAGCTGCCCGGTCGTGAGGTGGCCGGCAAGACCGGTACCACCGACGGCAACAAGTCCGCCTGGTTCGTCGGCTACACCCCGCAGCTGTCGACCGCGATCAGCATGTACCGCTACCCGGACGACGAGACCATCAAGGACCGCACGTTCCTGGAGATGTTCGGCACCGGTGGCGAGAAGAAGATCCACGGTGCTTCCTTCCCGTCCACGATCTGGCAGGACTACATGTCCGACGCGGTCAAGGGCATGAAGGTGGAGAAGTTCCCGAAGCCGGAGCCCATCGGCGAGGTCATCAACGACACCCCGCCGCCGACCCCCACGCCCTCCCCCTCGCCCTCTGCTTCCGAGACCGAGGAGACCAGCCCCTCGCCGTCGCCGTCGCCCAGTGACACAGGGCCCAGCCCGTCACCGTCCGCGAGCGAGACCTGCGGTGTCTGGGACTGGAACTGCGACGACGGGAACAACGCCGGCAACGGCAACGGGGGCGCCGGCCCAGGCGGCTCGGAGGGAAGCCTGTCGCCCTCACCCTCGGCCAGCGAGACGGAGGGAGACGGCGACAGCAGCGGAAACCCCCGGGGCAACACCATCTTGGGCCCGAACGGCTAGCCGGTTCCGCAGTCGCCGAGAAGGGGCGTTTCACGTGAAACGCCCGCACGTTTCACGTGAAACAGGGGCCGCCGCATCCACGAGGGTGCGGCGGCCCCGGCGTGTTCCCAGGCGCGTACGGCAGGATGTGCCCCATGCCCAGTGCAGAATCGACGCCAGCGAGCGCGCACGAGCCGGACCCGGTGCGGCCGACCAGGGAGGACACGGTCGCCGCAGCCGGCAGCGAGCTGATCGGCGGTCCCCTGGGCCGACGCGCCCTGCTCGGCACATCCTGGTGGACCCCCGTGCGGGTGATCGCGCTCGTGACGATCGGCATGTTCGCCCTAGGACTGGTCCAGAAAGCGCCCTGCTACAACGGTGCCTGGTTCTTCGGAGCCAGCTCCCAGTACACGCATGCGTGCTACTCGGACATCCCGCACCTCTACCAGGGCCGCGGATTCGTCGACGGGCTCGTGCCGTACTTCGACAAGCTCCCCGGTGACATGGAGTACCTGGAGTACCCCGTGCTGACCGGCCTGTTCATGGAGGTCGCGTCCTGGCTCACGCCGGGCAGCGGCACCATCCAGGACCAGGAGCAGTGGTACTGGATGGTCAACGCCGGGATGCTCATGGTCTGTGCGGTCGTGATCGCGATCTGTGTGACCCGCACCCACACCCGGCGCCCCTGGGACGGCCTGCTGATCGCCCTGGCCCCCGCCTTCGCACTGACCGCCACCGTCAACTGGGACCTGCTGGCGGTCGCCCTGACGGCCGCCGCCGTCCTCATGTGGTCCCGGGAGCGTCCGCTGGCCTTCGGTGTGCTGCTGGGACTGGCCACGGCCGCCAAGCTCTATCCCTTCCTGATCCTCGGCCCCCTGCTCGTCCTGTGCTGGCGCGCGGGCCAATGGCGGGCGTTCGGAACAGCGCTGGCAGGCGCGGCCGGTGCCTGGCTCGTGGTGAACCTGCCGGTGATGCTCTACGCCTTCGACGGCTGGTCGAAGTTCTACACGTTCAGTCAGGAACGCGGCGTGGACTTCGGGTCCTTCTGGCTGATCCTGGGGCAGAACTCCGACCACCCGCTCAGCACCGAGACCGTCAACACCCTCGCCACGCTTCTCATGCTGCTGTGCTGCGGCGCCGTCGCGGCCCTCACACTGACCGCACCCCGGCGGCCGCGGTTCGCGCAGCTCGCCTTCCTGATCGTCGCGGCGTTCATCCTGACCAACAAGGTCTACTCACCGCAGTACGTGCTCTGGCTGGTGCCGCTGGCCGCGCTGGCCCGGCCGAAGTGGCGGGACTTCCTGATCTGGCAGGCGTGCGAGGTGGCCTACTTCCTCGGCATCTGGATGTACCTCGCGTACACGACCAGCGGCGACGCCCACAAGGGTCTGCCCACGGACGGCTACCACTGGGCCATCGGCCTGCACCTGCTGGGAACGCTGTTCCTCTGCGCCATGGTGGTGCGCGACATCCTGATGCCGGACAGGGACCCGGTCCGGCGGACGGGCGACGACGACCCCTCGGGCGGTGTGCTGGACGGCGCGGAGGACGTCTTCGTCCTGGGCCCCGCGGCCCGGACCGAGCAGCCCGTGGCCCACGTCGAAGGGCCTCAGGTGCACTGGGGCAAGGGACGGCAGCCGAACGGTTCGCTCTGAGTGAACGCGGGAAAGGCCGCACACGAGGATCACGAAGACGTCGTGTACGGCCTTCTCGCGGGTACGGCTCCGCTCGCTAGCGGTCGAGGATGCGGTCGAACTGCGTGGTGGTGTGCCGCAGATGGGCCACCAGCTCGTCACCCACCTTGGGTTCCGACGCGTCCGAGGGCACGAACAGGATCGACACCTGCATGTGCGGCGGCTCCGCGAACCAGCGCTGCTTGCCGCTCCAGACGAACGGCGAGAGATTCCGGTTGACCGTGGCCAGGCCGGCCCGGGCGACCCCCTTGGCGCGCGGCATGACGCCGTGCAGCGCCTTCGGAGCCTCCAGCCCCACCCCGTGCGACGTACCGCCCGCCACGACCACCAGGAAGCCGTCCGAGGCGGCCTTCTGCTGCCGGTAACCGAAACGCTCGCCCTTCACCACACGCGTGACGTCCAGGACCGCACCGCGGTACTCGGTGGCCTCGTGGTCCCCCAGCCACAGCCGGGTCCCGATCCGGGCGCGGAAGCGGGTCTGCGGGAACTGCTGCTGGAGCCGGGCCAGTTCGTCGGCCTTGAGATGGCTGACGAACATGGTGTGCAGCGGCAGCCGGGCCGCGCGCAGCCGGTCCATCCAGCCGATGACCTCCTCGACGGCGTCCGAGCCGTCGGTACGGTCCAGCGGCAGGTGGATGGCGAAGCCCTCCAGCCGGACGTTCTCTATGGCGGCGTGCAGCTGCGGCAGGTCCTGCTCGCTGATGCCGTGCCGCTTCATCGAGGACATCACCTCGATGACCACGCGCGCGCCCACCAGGCCGTACACGCCGTCGATGGAGGACACCGAGCGCACGACCCGGTCGGGCAGCGGTACGGGTTCCTCACCGCGCCGGTACGGCGTCAGAACCAGCAGGTCGCCGCCGAAGAAGTCCTTGATGCGGGCGGCCTCGTAGGTGGTGCCGACGGCCAGCACGTCCGAGCCCAGCCGCGTGGCCTCCTCCGCCAGCCGCTCGTGGCCGAATCCGTAGCCGTTGCCCTTGCAGACCGGGACCAGCCCGGGGAACTGCTCCTGCACGTGCTTGTGGTGCGCCCGCCAGCGCGCGGTGTCGACGTAGAGCGTGAGCGCCATGGCCGGACCTGGAACCTTTCTGGTGGCTGTCAGAGGTGCGGATCGGGGACGGTCGGTGCGGTCAGCGGCGCGACATGTAGATGTCGAGCGCCTTGTGGAGCAGCTTGTTCAGCGGGAAGTCCCACTCGCCGAGGTACTCGGCAGCCTGGCCGCCCGTACCCACCTTGAACTGGATCAGGCCGAAGAGGTGGTCGCTCTCGTCCAGCGAGTCGGAGATGCCGCGCAGGTCGTAGACGGTGGCACCCAGCGCGTAGGAGTCGCGGAGCATGGCCCACTGCATGGCGTTCGACGGCCGGACCTCGCGGCCGATGTTGTCGGAGGCGCCGTAGGAGTACCAGACGTGCCCGCCGACGACCAGCATGGTCGCCGCCGACAGGTTCACCCCGTTGTGCCGGGCGAAGTACAGCCGCATGCGGTTGGGGTCCTCGCTGTTGAGGGCCGACCACATGCGCTGGAAGTACGACAGCGGACGCGGCCGGAAGTGGTCGCGCACGGCCGTGATCTCGTACAGGCGCTGCCACTCCTCGAGGTCGTGGTAGCCGCCCTGGACGACCTCGACGCCGGCCTTCTCGGCCTTCTTGATGTTGCGGCGCCACAGCTGGTTGAAGTTCTTGTGGACCTCTTCCAGGGAGCGGTTGGCCAGCGGTACCTGGAAGACGTAGCGGGGCTGTACGTCACCGAAGCCGGCGCCGCCGTCCTCGCCCTGCTGCCAGCCCATGCGGCGCAGCTTGTCGGCCACCTCGAAGGCGCGCGGCTCGATGTGGTCCGCCTCTATGTCCCGCAGGCGCTTGACGTCGGGGTCCTGGATGCCCTTCTTGATGGACGTCGCGTCCCAGCGCCGGATGATCACCGGCGGGCCCATCTTCACGGAGAAGGCGCCCTGCTGCTTGAGGTGCGCCAGCATCGGCTCCATCCAGTCCTGGAGGTTCGGCGCGAACCAGTTGATGACCGGGCCCTCGGGGAGGTAGGCGAGGTAGCGCTTGATCTTGGGCAGCTGCCGGTAGAGGACGAGACCCACGCCGACCAGCTCACCGGTCCGGTCGTCGAACCAGCCGAGGTTCTCCGAGCGCCATTCCGCCTTGACGTCCGCCCATGCCGGGACCTGCATGTGACTCGCCGCCGGCAGGCTCTGGATGTACGCCAGATGCTGCTCGCGACTGATGGTCCTCAGGGTCAGGCTCATTCGGGGCGCTCCTCGGGCTGGTGTGTCCCCATGGGTACAGGGGCTCCGGCTCTCGCGCGAAGCCTACTGCGCCCTGTGAGCGCCCCGTCCGGCGTACGGCCGGAAGGGCTCGTCCGGCGGGCGGCCGGCGGCGTGGATCAGCCGACGAGCCCGCCGTGGTAGATGCCGAAGAACAGACCGAGTGCGCAGGCGCCGAGTCCCAGTACCAGGCCGAAGCGCTCCCGTGTCGTCTCGGACACGTACTGACCGTATCCACCGGTCAGTACCCCGAGCAGCCCCGCCCAGGAGGTCAGGACGTGCAGCCCGCGGAAGCTCGCGGTGGCCAGGGCGAGCACTCCCAGCACCACGGTCACCGCGAGGAGCGCGTCCTGGAGGGGGTGTCGTTTGCCGTCGGTGGCTAGCAGGCCGGTCCGGGGCTTGGCGGGTCGCATGATCTGTGCCATGGAGAACCTCCTGCCGAAGGCAGTGTGTGTGCGCCCTCACATCCCTGAGTACCGATTGTGTCCCCTCGGGGCCGGATTTCAACCGCAGGGCGACAGCCGGGTACGCTGTACCTTCCGCACCGGTGTCTGTAGCCGCCCACGCCCGGGCCGCCTCCTCGCAGGAGGCCCGATTGTCAGTGGGTCCTGGTTTACTCGTTGATGCCGGTGCGAACGCATCGCAACCCTCCTGCCACGGAACGACCGTGGCCGTTGAGTCCAAAGGAGGTGGGTTCCACATGCGTCACTACGAGGTGATGGTCATCCTCGACCCCGATCTCGAGGAGCGCTCTGTCTCCCCGCTGATCGAGAATTTCCTCTCTGTCGTCCGTGACGGCGGCGGAAAGGTCGAGAAGGTCGACACCTGGGGCCGTCGTCGTCTCTCGTACGAGATCAAGAAGAAGCCCGAGGGCATCTACTCGGTCATCGACCTGCAGGCCGAGCCTGCGGTCGTCAAGGAGCTCGACCGCCAGATGAACCTGAACGAGTCGGTCCTCCGGACCAAGGTCCTCCGTCCCGAGATGCACTGAGCCTTCCCGCTCAGCTGATCCCGGGATTCGAGTAGCAGCAACCAAGCAGCCAGAGCAGCAAACCCGCCGAGAGGTTCCCCATGGCAGGCGAGACCGTCATCACGGTCGTCGGCAATCTTGTCGACGACCCCGAGCTGCGCTTCACCCCGTCCGGTGCGGCCGTCGCGAAGTTCCGCGTCGCGTCGACTCCCCGCACCTTCGACCGCCAGACGAACGAGTGGAAGGACGGCGAAAGCCTCTTCCTCACCTGCTCGGTCTGGCGCCAGGCGGCGGAGAACGTCGCCGAGTCGCTCCAGCGAGGCATGCGCGTCATCGTGCAGGGCCGGCTGAAGCAGCGGTCCTACGAGGACCGTGAGGGCGTCAAGCGCACGGTCTACGAGCTGGACGTCGACGAGGTCGGCGCCAGCCTGCGCAACGCCACGGCCAAGGTCACCAAGACCTCGGGCCAGGGTCGCGGAGGCCAGGGCGGTTACGGCGGCGGTGGCGGCCAGGGTGGCGGCGGCTGGGGCGGCGGCCCCGGTGGCGGCCAGCAGGGCGGCGGCGCTCCGGCCGACGACCCCTGGGCGACCGGTGGTGCTCCCGCCGGTGGCCAGCAGGGCGGTGGCGGCCAGGGTGGCGGCGGCTGGGGCGGTGGCTCCGGCGGCGGTGGCGGCTACTCGGACGAGCCCCCCTTCTAAGGGAACGGGCTCTACCCACACTTCTTGATCACACAGGAGAAACATCATGGCTAAGCCGCCTGTGCGCAAGCCGAAGAAGAAGGTCTGCGCATTCTGCAAGGACAAGGTCACGTACGTGGACTACAAGGACACGAACATGCTGCGGAAGTTCATTTCCGACCGCGGCAAGATCCGTGCCCGCCGCGTGACCGGCAACTGCACCCAGCACCAGCGTGACGTCGCCACGGCCGTGAAGAACAGCCGTGAGATGGCGCTGCTGCCCTACACCTCCACCGCGCGATAAGGGAAGGGTGACCGAAACATGAAGATCATCCTCACCCACGAGGTCTCCGGCCTCGGTGCCGCGGGCGACGTCGTCGACGTCAAGGACGGTTACGCTCGCAACTACCTGATCCCGCGGAAGTTCGCGATCCGCTGGACCAAGGGTGGCGAGAAGGACGTCGAGCAGATCCGTCGCGCTCGCAAGATCCACGAGATCCAGACCATCGAGCAGGCCAACCAGGTGAAGGCCCAGCTCGAGGGTGTGAAGGTCCGTCTGGCCGTCCGCTCCGGCGACGCCGGTCGTCTCTTCGGCTCCGTCACCCCGGCCGACGTCGCTTCGGCGATCAAGGCCGCCGGTGGTCCCGAGGTCGACAAGCGCCGCATCGAGCTGGGCTCGCCGATCAAGACCCTGGGCGCCCACGAGACGTCCGTGCGTCTGCACCCCGAGGTTGACGCCAAGGTCAGCATCGAGGTCGTCGCTGCCTGAGCACTGCTCTCGCTGAAGCGATGAGAGGGGCCGCATCTCCCGTCGGAGATGCGGCCCCTCTTCGTGTCCGTGCTCGTGGCCGTGCTGGTTCGCGGCCGTGTTTCACGTGGAACGTCGCCTCTCTCGTTTCACGTGAAACGGTCAGCGCGTCGCGCCCGTGACGATCCAGCGACCCGACCGGGTACGCAGCCACAGCGTCACCAGACGCATCGCCATCATCAGCGTCATGGCCGCCCACAGGGCGGTGAGCCCACCGCCGAGCGTCGGGACGAGAAGCGCCGCGGGAGTGAAGACCACCAGGGTCAGCAGCATGGCCCAGGCAAGGTAGGGACCGTCGCCCGCGCCCATGAGGACACCGTCCAGGACGTAGACCACGCCGCAGATCGGCTGGGCGACGGCCACGATCACCAGCGCGGGCAGCGCGGCGTCCTTGACCATGGAATCGCCGGTGAACAGGGGCAGGAACACCGGACGGGACAGCACCACGAGCAGACCCAGTACGACCCCGACGGCGACGCCCCACTCCACCATCCTGCGGCACGCCTCTCGTGCGCCCTGGGCGTCGTCCGCGCCCAGATATCGCCCGATGATGGCCTGCCCGGCGATGGCGATGGCGTCGAGAGCGAAGGCGAGCAGGCTCCACAGGGACAGGACGATCTGATGCGCGGCGATGTCGGCGTCGCCGAGCCGGGCCGCCACGGCCGTCGCGATCATGAGAATGGCCCGCAACGAGAGGGTGCGCACGAGCAGCGGCATCCCGGCCTGGGCGGAAGCCCTGATGCCAGCCACGTCCGGGCGCAGGGAGGCGCCGTGCCGTCGGGCTCCGCGGACGACCACCCACAGGTAGACGGCGGCCATGCCGCACTGAGCGATGACGGTGCCCCAGGCGGAACCCGCGATGCCGAGTCCGGCGCCGTAGACGAGCACGACATTGAGGACGGCGTTGGCGACGAAGCCGGCCACGGCCACGTAGAGAGGGGTCCGGGTGTTCTGCAACCCCCTCAGTACACCGGTCGAGGCGAGCACGACGAGCATGGCGGGGATGCCGAGGGCGGAGATCCGCAGATAGGTGATGGCATAGGGGGCCGCGGTCTCGGAGGCGCCGAAGAGCTCCACGAGGGAGGGGGCCGTGGGCAGAACGACTGCTATGACGGCGGCGCCGAGCAGCAGGGCGAGCCAGATGCCGTCCATCCCCTGGCGGATCGCTGCTTGCAGGTCCCCCGCGCCGACGCGCCGGGAGACGGCCGCGGTGGTGGCGTAGGCGAGGAAGACGAAAACGCTGACGGCTGTGGTGAGCAGGGCCGAGGCGATGCCGAGCCCGGCGAGCTGAGCGGTCCCGAGATGGCCGACGATGGCACTGTCGGCCATGACGAAAAGGGGCTCGGCGACGAGCGCGCCGAAGGCCGGGACTGCCAGCGCGACGATCTCTCGGTCGTGTCGGCGCCGGACGGTCCGGGTGCGCGCGGGGGCCTGTGTCATGAGCACCAATCTAATCGTCCACAGGTAAGAGATGCAAAGCTTCGGCAACCCTTACGTTTGCTCTCACGCTGTGCACTTCTGGGTAC
Organism: Streptomyces sp. NPDC102490; assembly: GCF_044765285.1. Classification (NCBI taxonomy): domain Bacteria; kingdom Bacillati; phylum Actinomycetota; class Actinomycetes; order Kitasatosporales; family Streptomycetaceae; genus Streptomyces; species Streptomyces sp. NPDC102490. The sequence continues at coordinate 196,676 of NZ_JBIWJU010000002.1, read as the reverse complement.
GGCCCGAAGTGATCTTGGTCCGACCGGGGAAGTTTTTCTTCTGCACAGGCGGTGGACGGTAAAGGCGCAGTTCAGAAGGGTTCTCTGGGCTGAGGTGCGGGCTTGTTCACAGGGCTGTCCACCGAGTCGTGCACAGGTTTGGCGGAGTTCTCCACAGCATCTGGCCAGTCGTCCACATGGCCTGTGGATAACCAGATTGGCTGACGGTGCCCGCGGGCCTACGGTTAACCGGCACCCGCTCCGTCCGTCGGCTGGTGAACCGTCATAAAACCGACGCGCCAGAACCGGAGTTGGGCGTCTTATTTGTCAGTGCCGTGCCGTAGAAATGAGGGGCACGGCGAGGTCCGCTCGGCGGACGGGAGGAGGTGGCTCGGTGAGCATTTCCGAGCCCTTGGACGACCCGTGGGCCGACAGCGGCCCCAGTGATCGTCTGCCTGCTTCCCGCCGCCGCGGTGAGGGCGGCCGCAGCCGCGACGACCAGCACGAGCGCGGCCCGGACAACGGGTGGGACGGCGGGGGCGCCGCGTTCGAGCGGGTGCCGCCGCAGGACCTGGACGCCGAGCAGTCCGTCCTCGGTGGGATGCTCCTGTCCAAGGACGCCATCGCCGACGTGGTCGAGATCCTCAAGGGGCACGACTTCTACAAGCCGGCCCACGAGACGGTCTACCAGGCCATCCTCGACGTCTACGCCAAGGGCGAGCCGGCCGACCCCATCACGATCGCCGCCGAACTCACCAAGCGCGGGGAGATCAACAAGGTCGGCGGCGCCTCGTATCTGCACACCCTCGTCCAGACCGTGCCGACGGCCGCGAACGCCGCGTACTACGCGGAGATCGTGCACGAGCGGGCGGTCCTGCGCCGCCTGGTGGAGGCCGGCACCCGGATCACGCAGATGGGATACGCGGCCGACGACGACGTCGACGAGATCGTCAACCGCGCCCAGGCCGAGATCTACGCCGTCACCGAGCAGCGCACCAGTGAGGACTACCTGCCGCTCGGCGACATCATGGAGGGCGCGCTCGACGAGATCGAGGCGATCGGGTCGCGCAGCGGCGAGATGACCGGTGTGCCGACAGGCTTCACGGACTTCGATTCGCTGACCAACGGCCTGCACCCCGGGCAGATGATCGTCATCGCCGCACGTCCCGCGATGGGTAAGTCGACCCTCGCGCTGGACTTCGCGCGGGCCGCCTCGATCAAGAACAATCTGCCGAGCGTCATCTTCTCGCTCGAAATGGGACGCAACGAGATCGCGATGCGACTGCTGTCCGCCGAGGCCCGCGTCGCGCTGCACCACATGCGGTCGGGCACGATGACGGACGACGACTGGACCCGGCTGGCGCGCCGGATGCCCGACGTGTCGGCCGCGCCGCTCTACATCGACGACTCCCCGAACCTGTCGATGATGGAGATCCGCGCCAAGTGCCGTCGTCTCAAACAGCGCAACGACCTCAAGCTGGTGGTCATCGACTACCTCCAGCTGATGCAGTCCGGCGGTTCGAAGCGGGCCGAGAGCCGTCAGCAGGAGGTCTCCGACATGTCCCGCAACCTCAAGCTCCTGGCGAAGGAGCTGGAGATCCCGGTCATCGCGCTCTCCCAGCTGAACCGTGGTCCGGAGCAGCGCACCGACAAGAAGCCCATGGTGTCCGACCTGCGTGAGTCCGGCTCGATCGAGCAGGACGCGGACATGGTCATCCTGCTGCACCGCGAGGACGCCTACGAGAAGGAGTCGCCGCGCGCGGGCGAGGCGGACCTGATCGTGGCCAAGCACCGTAACGGCCCGACGGCGACCATCACGGTCGCCTTCCAGGGCCACTACTCGCGCTTCGTGGACATGGCCCAGACCTGACCCGAGGGACGGCGTGGTGAGGTCACGTCAGGTGGTCCCGGGTGCCCGCAGTGTGTGGCGAACAGCGTTGCGGAGCCAGTGGTGGGCTCCGTCGGCTGTGTGGCGGGGGTGCCAGGCCATGCCGATGGCCAGGGGCGGCAGCGGCAGGGGTACGTCGAGGAGGCGCAGGCCCAGGGCGGTGGCGGTGTGGGTGAGGGGTGATTCGGGGTTGCCGGGGAGTGCGGCGGGGACGAGGCATACGACGTCGCTGCGGGCCGCGAGGGCCATCGCCGCCAGGTGACTGGGAAGGACGGCGGTGACGCGCCGCTGGAGGTTCCGTTCGGCCAGGGCGCTGTCGAGAGGGCCGGTGAACCGGCCTCGTCGGCTGACGACGACATGTTCGGCGGCAGCGAGCCGTGCCGGGTCCAGGGCTTCTTCGGCGAGGGGGTGCCCCGGGCGGACGGCCGCCACCATCCGCAGCGTGACCAGTTCTTCGACCTGGGTCTCCGGGTCCACGTGGTCGATGGATCCGATCTCCAGATCGATCCGGCCGTCGCGGAGGGCCGGACCGGCCTCCCACTCCTCGGCTCGGAGCCGGAACGAGACGCCCGGTGCCTGGTCTGGGAGGCGGACGACCACCACGCCTACCAGCTCCTCATCGACGCCTGCGCGAAACCCCGTTCTGGGACCGTTACTTCGAGGTTGTCGACATCCTCGTCGGTACCGAGAACGGCTATGCCCGCAACTATCACGTCGACCCCGTTGCCACCATCAGCACCTGACCGCCGGCGGCACATGAGGATCTGCCCGGGTGTGCGTTCTTCTCCCCGAACGGAGACGGTGCCACGGGAAATCGGCTCGACGTGTGGGGTGCCGGCCGGTGGACTGGGCACATGACGACACCTCAGGAAGAGCTGCTCCCCGCCACCCGCCGGGCGCTGACGCACCGTATCGCCGTGGCGCAGGCCGAAGGGCGTACGCCGTCCCTCGCGGCGGCGGTGGTCCGGGGCGGGCGGACCGTGTGGCACGGTGCGCGGACCTCGGTCGACGGGCACGGTCCGGACGAGAACGTGCAGTACCGGATCGGCTCGATCACCAAGACGTTCACCGCGGTCCTGGTCCTTCGGCTGCGCGACGAGGGCCTGCTCGATCTCGGGGACCCGCTGGAGAAGCATCTTCCGGGCACCGGCGTGGGGGAGGCCACGATCGCCGAGCTGCTCGCGCACTCGGGCGGGCTGGCCGCCGAGTCACCGGCGCCCTGGTGGGAGCGGACGCCGGGCTCGCTGCGCCCCGAGCTGGCCGACGTGCTGGGCGAACGGCCGCTGCTGCACCCGGTGGGCCGCCGCCACCACTACTCCAACCCCGGCTACACCCTGCTCGGCGCGCTGGTCGAGAAGCTGCGGGGCGCTCCGTGGGAAGAGGTGCTGCGGCGGGAGGTGCTGGACCCGCTGGGGCTGGAGCGTACGGCCACCCGGCCCAGTGCCCCGCATGCCGGTGGCTGGGCGGTGCATCCCTGGGCCGATGTGATGCTGGCGGAGCCCGCCGAGGACCTCGGACGGATGGCCCCGGCCGGCCAGCTCTGGTCCACCACGGGGGACCTGGCGCGGTTCGCCGTCTTTCTGACGCAGGGGGACGACACGGTGCTCGGGGCGCAGACCGTGCGGGAGATGCGGGAGCCCGCCGCACCGGTCGAGGCCGCGGACGTCGTGGACGGTGCGGCGTACGGACTGGGCCTGCAGATCCAGAGCCGCGGCGGGCGGCTGCTCGTGGGGCACTCCGGCTCCCTGCCGGGCTTCCTGGCCAACCTCACCATCGGGGTGGAGGACGACGTGGCCGCGGTCGTCCTGACCAACTGCACCTCCGGGCCACGGCTCGCCGGGGTCGGGGCCGACCTCGTGCGCATCGTCGCCGAGGCGGAGCCCCGCATCCCCGAACCGTGGCGGCCACTGCGAGAGGTCGACTCCTCCGTACTGGAGTTGGCGGGGCAGTGGTACTGGGGGACGCACGCCTTCGCCCTGCGGTTGACGTCCGACGGAGGGGTCTCCCTGGGGCCGCTGTCGGGCCAGGGACGCCGCTCGCGTTTCCGGCCGAACGGTGACGGCAGCTGGACGGGACTGGAGGGGTACTACGCGGGTGAGTCGCTGCGTGCGGTGAGGCGTCCGGACGGCACCGTGAGCCACCTGGACCTCGGGTCGTTCGTCTTCACGCGTCAGCCGTACGAGGAGGGCGCCGCTGTGCCCGGCGGAGTGGACCCGGAGGGATGGCGGGGGATCGGCTAGCAGCCGTCCCTGTGAGGCGGCCCTGTTTCACGTGAAACAGGGCCGCGCGTCGTGAGGGCGGGTAGCGGGAGCCCTGCCCTCAGAGCTGGAGCTTGAAGCCCGTGTGCGAGGCCGTGAAGCCGAGACGCTCGTAGAAGCGGTGAGCGTCGGTACGGGTCTTGTCGGAGGTGAGCTGCACCAGGTGACATCCCTGCCGCCGGGACTCGTCGATCGCCCATTCGATGAGCTGTGTGCCCAGTCCGCTGCCGCGTTCGTCGCCATGGATGCGTACCCCTTCGACGATCGAACGGAGGGCGCCGCGTCGGGACAGTCCCGGGACGATCGTCAGCTGGAGCGTGCCGACGACACGGTCGTCGCGGACGGCCACCACCAGGTGCTGGTTCGGGTCGGCCCCGAGTCGTTCGAACGCGGCCAGATACGGTGCCAGATCGTCCGGTGATTCGCGCTGTGCGCCCAGCGGGTCGTCGGCGAGCATCGCGACGACCGCCGGGATGTCCTCGGCGGTGGTGGGGCGTATTTCGAGATCTGCCATGACCGCACTCTAGAACCCGCTCTAGGCGGGCACCGGTGCCTTCAGGGTCTCCACCGCCCGCACCAGCGGGGCCAGGTCGGGGTTGGCGGCCGCCTCGTCGAGGGCCTCGCGCAGGGCGGCGTCGTTGGTCGGACGCGCCTCCTCCAGCAGCCGCAGGCCCGTCGCGGTGACGTTGGTGTAGATGCCGCGACGGTCGGTGGGGCACAGGTAGCGCTCCAGCAAACCCCGGTCCTCGAGCCGGGTGACCAGCCGGGTGGTCGCGCTCTGGCTGAGGACGACGGCGTCGGCGACCTGCTTCATCTGGAGATGCCCTCCGTCGCCGTCGTGCTGCCGGCTGAGGACGTCGAGCAGGGAGTACTCGCGCACGCTCAGGTCGTGCCCGGTCTGCAGAGCGCGCTCGATGTGTGCCTCGATCCTCCCGTGCAGCAGGGAGAGGGCGCACCAGCCCTGGGAGAGGGCGGTGAGCGCGGGGTCCGTCGCTGTCATGTGGTTCCTCCGTCCAGGAGCGGCTGAGACCAGGGTAGACCAGCTCCGCAATAGTCGTCGCTTGCATATAGCCCGCGTCTGCAATTATTGTGGGCGAACCCAAAGCGCTCCTGCAATCACTTGGGAAGGTGTACCCCTCCATGCCTCTCGCGCTTCTGGCCCTCGCGATCGGGGCCTTCGGGATCGGAACGACCGAGTTCGTGATCATGGGCTTGCTGCCCGAGGTCGCGAGCGACTACGGGGTCTCCATCCCCACCGCCGGCTACCTGGTGACCGGCTACGCGCTCGGCGTGATGTTCGGCGCCCCGTTGATGACCGTGCTCGGCACCAAGGTTCCGCGCAAGCGGATGCTGATGCTGCTGATGGGCCTGTTCATCGTCGGCAACCTGCTCTCCGCCCTCGCCCCCGCCTTCTCCGTCATGCTGATCGGCCGCGTGGTCGCCTCGCTCGCCCACGGCGCCTTCTTCGGCATCGGATCGGTCGTCGCGGCCGGTCTGGTCGCCCCGGACAAGAAGGCCGGCGCCATCGCGATGATGTTCACCGGCCTGACCGTCGCCAATGTCGTCGGCGTACCGCTGGGCACGCTGATCGGGCAGTCCGCCGGCTGGCGCGTCACCTTCGCCGTCGTCGCCGCGCTCGGGGTCGTCGGCCTGGCCGGAGTCGCCAAGCTGGTCCCCGACGTGCCCAGGGCCGAAGGCGTGCGGCTGCGCCACGAAATGGCCGCGTTCAAGAACGTGCAGGTCCTGCTCGCGATGGCCATGACCGTCCTCGGCTTCGGCGGGGTCTTCGCGGCCATCACCTACATCGCGCCGATGATGACCCGTGTCGCGGGGTTCGCCGACGGCTCGGTCACCTGGCTGCTGGTCCTCTTCGGCCTCGGCATGGTCGGCGGCAACCTCGTCGGCGGCCGGTTCGCCGACCGGGCCCTGATGCCCATGCTGTACGTCTCCCTGGGCGCCCTCTCCGTCGTACTGGCCCTCTTCACCGTCACCGCACACAACAAGATCGCGTCCGCCGTGACCGTCGTCCTGATCGGGGCCCTGGGCTTCGCCACCGTCCCCCCGCTGCAAAAGCGCGTCCTGGACCACGCCCACGGCGCCCCGACGCTGGCCTCCGCGGTGAACATCGGCGCCTTCAACCTCGGCAACGCGCTCTCCGCCTGGCTCGGCGGTGTCGTCATCGCCGCGGGCTTCGGATACACCGCCCCCAACTGGGTCGGTGCCGTGCTCGCCGCTGCCGCGTTGGTCCTCGCCGTTCTCTCGGCCGCCCTGGAACGGCGCGGGAGTGCTCCCGGCACGGTCGTCACGGGTTCCGTGCCGGCCGAGCAGCGAGCCACCGCCGTCCACCACTGAACGACCCACCCCCGCCCCGGGGACACGGAGCCAGGGCCGTCCCCGTGTCCCACGGCCCCGCACCGCCTCGACGACCACCGAGGCACCGCACCACTCGGCACAACCAAGGAGAAAGACCCATGAGCACCACCGCTGTCGCCCCGCTGACGATCCAGGACGCCGAAGAGCTGGTCGCCGCCGCCCACCGTGCCGCCGAGGCGGCCGGCGTCACCGTCAGCGTCACGGTCCTCGACGCCGGGGGCCACCTGCTCGCCTTCCGGCGCGACGACCGCGCCGTGCTGATCTCCGGCGAGACCAGCACGCGCAAGGCCTACACGGCGCTCCAGCTGAACGCCCCCACCGCTGACCTCGTCGACGCCGTGCAGCCCGGAGGCCTCTTCCACACCCTGCCCACCGCCCTCGACCGGCCGCTGCTGTTCATCGCGGGCGGCGTGCCCGTGCACCGGGAGGGCCGGCTGATCGGCGCGATCGGGGTGGGCGGCGGCGCCCCCGAGCAGGACCACGGCTTCGCCTCGGCCGCCGTGCGGGCGCTCGACTGACCCGTGCCCGACACCGGCGGCACGGACCGTCCCGGCGTCAGCCCGCCGCGACCGTCAGCGGCGCGAACCGCCGGGACCAGTCCCCGGGGAGCTCGGTGATCCCGTAGGTCATGACCGCGTTGGGGGCAACCCTGGAGAGGCCGCGCTCCTTCACCCACGCGAGCAGTTCCTCGTGCCGTACGTCGATGTCCGTGCGCAGCGGTCGGTCGGTGCGGGCGGCGAGCGAGCCGATCAGGGCCTTGGCCGTATCCGTGTCCCGGGCGATCAGCGGGCCCACCACGTGGGTGTCCATGTTCGGCCAGGCCGCGGCGTACCCGATGATCCGGCCGTCCTCCTCGGCGACGCGCAGCTGGTCGGCGAAGGCGGGCAGGCGCGTGACGATGTGGGTGCGGTCGGTGCCGAAGACGTCCTCGTCGAGCCGGAGGATCGCGGTGAGGTCCTCGGCGGTGGCCGCGCGGGTGACGGCCTTCGGTTCCGGCCCGCCCGGCACGAAACGGCCGCGCACCATCTCCGCCCCACCCGTCACCTTGAAGCCGAGCTCCTCGTAGAGCGGCCGGCCGTACGGCGTCGCGTGCAGGGTCAGCGGAACGGTGGCCAGGGCGGAGACGACGTGGCGCATCAGCCGGCGGCCGACGCCCTGGCGGGCGTGCCGCTCGGCGACCAGCACCATGCCGATGGCGGCGAGTGCGGGACGCTCCTGCGGTCCGTACTCGGTGACGGTGCAGGCGGCGACGAGACCACCGCCGGGGTCGTCGATGCCGTATCCCTTGCCGGCCGTGAGGAGGAATCCCCACTTGTGCTCCTCGCGCGGCCACCCCCGGTCCTCGGACAGGTCGGCGCAGGCGGTGAGATCGCGGAGCGTCAGACGGCGGATCGGAGCAGAGGCGAGGAAAGGTGTCGGCACGCAGGTCAGGCTGTCCGACGGCGACCGTCCGCGTCCACCTCTTTCCGGCGGAACATGCGGGCTTTCGGCCATGCCGGTTCAGCCGAGGTCGGGAGCGTGCAGGGCACGCACCCCCTCGATGTTGCCGTCCAGGTAATGCCGCAGCGACAGCGGCACGAGATGGACGGAGGCGATCCCGACCCGGGTGAACGGCACTCTGACGATCTCGTACTCACCGGCGGGCTCGTCGACCTCGGGGCCGTGCCGCAGGGACGGGTCCATGGATTCCAGGTGGCAGACGAAGAAGTGCTGCACCTTCACGCCGGTCGCGTCGGCGTCCTCGCCGATGTGCTCCACGGTGTCCACGAAGCAGGGCACCACGTCGCTGATCTTGGCGCCGAGTTCCTCGTACACCTCACGGTGCAGGGCGTCCACGACGGTGGTGTCGTCCGGCTCCACCCCGCCGCCGGGGGTGACCCAGTACGGATCGACGCCGGGCTTGGTCCGCTTGATCAGGATCAGGTGGTCGTCGTCCAGCAGGACGGCGCGAGCGGTGCGCTTGACCACGGGTCGGACGGTCATGGGAGAAATGTGGCCCGGCTTGTTCCACGTGAAACATCGTGATCGCGTCCGGTTGGTGAGGGCGCCGGCTCAGTTCCAGTCGGCGGCCGCGCGCAGCAGCCACTCGTGGGCCCGGGCGATGTGCGGCATCGCCAACGTGCCGGTGCGCACCACCAGGAAGTACGTCCGCAGCGGCGGCACGGGTGGGTCGTACAGGGCAACGACGTCCCCGCGCTCCAGCGCCCGCGCACACAGATAGCGGGGCAGGACGGCGAGCCCCGCGCCCGCGACCGTGCAGGTGAGGACCGCACGCAGGTCGGGGGCGACGACCGTGGCCGGAGCGGACGGCCGGGCGTCGAAGACGGAGGCCCAGTAGCGGGCGACGAAGGGCAGTGACTCGTGCACCTCGACCACGGGGACGTGCTTGAGGGCGGGCGCATCGGTGTCGCGGAGGTCTTCGACCCCCGCACGCTCCGCCCAGGCGGGCGCGGCGACCAGGACGTGCACCTCGTCGCAGAGCGGTGTCGCCGTGAGCAGTGTGCCGCGGGGGCGAGCTGTGCCGATGGCCAGATCGTGGTGCCCGGCGGCCAGGCCGTCCAGGGTCTCCTCGGCGTTCCCGAACGAGGCGCGCAGGGCGAGCGCCCGGCCGTCCTCGCCGGTCAGCTCGGTGAGCGCGGGCAGCGCCCGTTCGGCGGTGAATTCGGGTGGTCCGGCCAGATGCAGGGTGCGCAGCGCGGAGTCGTCCGTCAGCCCCGTCTCGGCGATCTCCACCAGGGCGTCGAGATGCGGCGCGGTCTTGTGGGCGAGTTCGTCGCCGATGGTCGTCGGGATCACGCCGCGGGCCTGCCGGAGGAACAGCGGGCGGCCGAGCTGGCGCTCCAGCGTGCGGATCTGCGAGGTGACAGCAGGCTGGGAGAGGCCGAGCAGAGCGGCAGCGCGGGTGAAGGAACCGGCCCGGTGCACGGTGACGAAGGTGCGGAGCAAGGCCAGATCCACGGAAACCGTCCCCTCTTCCGTTCAACCCCACCCCGGCCCGGTCGGCCGTGCCCAACTATAAATAAGTCGATAGGTCGCTGTCGCTACCGTGATTGGACACTGACACTGAGTCAACTAGCCTTGGTCGCGCGGTTCTTCGCGCGCGGAACCGGAGGACGGTCCGAGCCACGAGGGGGGAGGCTCGGACCGTCCGTGCACCGGCGTCAGTCCGCCGTCTCGTCCAGCGCGCGCATCAGGTCCGCCACCAGGTCGTCCGGGTCCTCCGCGCCGACCGAGAGCCGGATGAAGCCCTCCGGCACCGCGTCACCGCCCCAGCGCCCGCGCCGCTCCGCCGTGGACCGCACCCCGCCGAAGCTCGTCGCGCCCTCGACGAGGTGCAGGGCGTCGAGGAAACGATCGGCACGCGCGCGCGAGGGCAGCGTGAAGGAGACGACACAGCCGTAGCGCTGCATCTGCTGCGAGGCGACCTTGTGGGACGGGTCGTCGGGCAGCCCGGGGTACCGCAGGCCGGTGATCTCCGGCCGCGCCCGGAGCGCCTCGGCCACCCTGAGCGCGGTGGCGTCCTGCCGGTCCACCCGCAGCTGGAGAGTGGCGATCGAGCGGTGGGCGAGCCACGCCTCCATGGGCCCGGGAATCGCGCCGACGATCTTGCGCCAGCGCCGTACGGCGGCCATCGCCCCGGCGTCGCGGCCGGTGACATAGCCCAGCAGGACGTCGCCGTGGCCGGTGAGCTGCTTGGTGCCGCTGGCCACCGAGAAGTCGGCGCCGAGCTCCAGCGGGCGCTGCCCGAGCGGGGTGGCGAGGGTGTTGTCGACGGCGACCAGGGCACCGCGCGCGTGTGCCGCCTCGACGAGCCGCCGTACGTCGCACACGTCGAGCCCGGGGTTCGACGGCGTCTCGAGCCACAGCAGCTTCGCCCCGTCCAGGACGTCGAGCTGGGCGTCCTGGCCGGTCGGCGCGGTGCGCACCTCGATGCCGTACGCCTCCAGCTGCGCGCGGACCAGCGGCAGCACCTGGTAGCCGTCGTCGGGCAGGACGGCCGTGTCGCCGGCGCGCAGCTGGGAGAAGAGCACTGAGGAGATCGCGGCCATGCCCGAGGCGAAGACGAGTGTCTCCACGCCGTCCTCTCCGGGCGCCTCCAGCTCGCCGATGGCGCTCTCGAGGTGGGTCCAGGTCGGGTTCTCGTCGCGGCCGTAGGTGTACGGACCGGTCGGGTCGCCCGGCAGGTGGAAGTGGGCGGCGAACACCGGGCCGGGCAGGGTCGGCTCGTGCTTGACGGCTTCGGGCAGCCCGGCCCGCACCGCGCGGGTGCCGTCGCCGGGGCCGGAAGCGGCCCTCCCCGTGCCGGTGCCTGCGCTGCCGCTCGTACCGGAATCGCTCATGCCGCCCGTCCTTCCACGTGCTCGCGTACCGCGGTGAGCAGTCCGGTGCTCGCCGCCTCCACCATCTCAAGGCATTCCTCGAAGCCGTCCTGGCCCCCGTAGTACGGGTCCGGGACATCCCGGTCACCGTCCTCGGCGGCGGGGTCGTACGACCGCAGCAGGCGCACCTTGGCCGCGTCCCGCTCCGTGGGGGCGAGACGCCGCAGGGCCCTCAGGTGCCCCGCGTCGAGGGCGACGACCAGGTCGAGGCGGGAGAACCAGGACTGCTGGAACTGCCGGGCCGTGTGGTCGAGAACGTAACCGTGCTCCGCCAGGACGGCCACGGTGCGCGGGTCGGCGGCCTCGCCCTCGTGCCAGCCGCCGGTGCCGGCGCTGTCGGCCTCGACCAAGTCGTCGAGCCCGGCGTCCGCCACGCGCGCGTGGAAGACGGCCTCGGCCATCGGGGAGCGGCAGATGTTGCCCGTGCACACGAAACAGACGCGGTAGGTCATCGGGATCAGTCCCCGTCGGGCAGGAACGCGTTGAGGGCCCAGGAGACGATCGAGATGATCAGGCCGCCCAGGACGGCGGTCCAGAAACCGTCGACGTGGAAGCTCAGGTCGAGCTTGTCGGCCACCCACGACGTGAGCAACAGCATCAGCGCGTTGACCACCAGCGTGAACAGGCCGAGGGTCAGGATGAACAGCGGGAAGGTCAGCACCTGTACGAGCGGCTTGACCACCATGTTGACCAGTCCGAACACCAGGGCGACCACGATCAGGGTGACCGCCTTCTCCCCGGTGCTGCCGCCGGTCAGGGTGATCTTGTCGAGCAGCCACACGGCGACCGCGAGGGCGCCCGCGTTGGCGATCGTCTTGACTAGGAAATTCTTCATGTGTCTGATCGTGGCAGATGCGATCGGACCCGAACGGTGAGGCAGGGGCGGACGAGGCGATGAAGGCATTCCGGCTGGACGAACTGGAGGCGGAGCGCGCCGCCAACGACGGTGCCTATCTGCAGTTCCTGCGGGAGCGGAACATGTCGGTCGGCCTGTACGCCCTCGACGCGGGGACGAGCGACCCGCAGAAGCCGCACGCGCAGGACGAGGTGTACTTCGTGGTGAGCGGCCGGGCCGCGATCACCGTCGGCATGGAGACCACCCAGGTCGCCCGCGGCAGCGTGGTCTACGTGCCGGCCGGGGTCGCCCACAAGTTCCATCACATCAGCGAGGACCTGCGGGTTCTGGTGGTGTTCTCTCCGCCGGAGAGCTGAGGCCCGGCCCCGGGATTCCCTAGGGGACCGGTCAGGGGGAGACAAGGGATGCGAGGCCCCTGTCGCGGCGCTCGCCGCCCTAGCATCGAGTGCAGGACATCAGAGGACTCCCCAGGATTCCCCGAAAGGTAAGGGCAAGGGCGATGCGAGAGATCTTCACGGGACTGCCGTGGTGGGTGAAGTGGATCGCGGTGCCGGTCATCGCCCTGGTCGTGTTCGGCGGACTGATCGCCAGCGTGGTCGGGTTCGTGATCGGACTGCTGTTCAAGCTGCTGGTCTTCGTCGCGCTCGTCGGCGGACTGATCTACGTCGTACGCAAGTTCATGTCGAGCTCGTCGTCGCGCAGCGACTGGTGAGAGCCGTGGGACACCGGTGGCGGTAACAGGAACCACCGGTTCCCTCGGGCGAGGGAAGTTTCCCGGACGGGCCGTCGGTGAGCGGTGACCGGCGGTTAGAGTCCGGAACTCCACGCGGGGGCGACCTCGCGAACGGCGCACACCCCCACCCGTGTTCTCCGCACGGGCTGCCACCTCGCGTTCCGGGAGTGACCCTTGGCCACGGCTGACACCGCACTCGCTCAGCTGCACACCCTTCCCGTGCAGCCCTGCTCGACGCCCGGGACACCCCCCACACCGTCCGTCGCCGACCCGCCGTCCGCGACGCTCATCGGCTCCGTGCAGCGGGCGATGCGCCTGCTCGAGTGCGTGGCCGAGCACCCGTACGGAGCCCCCGCCAAACAACTGGCCCGCGAGACGCGGCTGGCGCTGCCCACGGCGTACCACCTGCTGCGCACCCTGGTCCACGAGGGCTATCTGCACCGGGACAAGGGGCTGTTCTTCCTCGGTGAGGCCGCCGAGCGGCTGGGCAGCAGCGGGGCCGAGCAGAAACGTCGCAGCACGGTGGTGGACACCATGGCGCGCTGGCGGGACGCGATCGGCGTCCCCGTGTACTACGCCATGTACCGGGACGGCGAGATCGAGGTGATGTGCGTCTCCGACACCCCGGGCAATCCGGCGGTCGAGGAGTGGGCGGACTTCCGCGAGACGGGGCACGCGCACGCCATCGGGCAATGCCTGCTCTCCCAGCTCGACGAGGACGCCCGCCGCGACCACCTGGACCGCTACCCGGTGCAGCCGATCACGCCGTACACGGTGCGTGACGGACACAGTCTGCTGAGGCGGCTGGAACGCATGCGCCGGATGACGCCGGTGATCGAACGCCAGGAGTACGCGCTGGGCACGGTCTGCGCGGCGATCCCCATCACGGTCGGCACCACGGCCGCCACGATGGCCATCTCACTGCCCCTGCATCAGGCGGACCGGCTGCTGCCCGCGGCCCAGCGCCTGCAGAACGAGGTGGGGCGGCGGCTGGGCTCGCTCGCGCTCTCTATCAGTATCTGAAAACTCACTCCTTGTGATCTGGTGTGTACGTTGAGCAAGATGCCACCAGTGTTAGAGGTTTGATTCCCGGACAGTCGACGGCGAATGACGGGGTAGGCGAATGGGCGAGTCCGTACAGGCGGAGGTCATGATGAGCTTTCTCGTGTCCGAGGAGCTCTCTTTCCGCATCCCGGTGGAGCTGCGCTACGAGACCCGGGATCCCTATGCCGTCCGCCTGACCTTCCATCTGCCCGGAGACGCGCCGGTGACCTGGGCCTTCGGGCGGGAGTTGCTGGTCGACGGGGTGGGCCGGCCGTGCGGCGACGGTGATGTGCGCATCGCACCGGTCGACCCCGAGCCCCTGGCCGAGGTGCTGATCCGTCTTCAGGTCGGCAGCGACCAGGCGTTGTTCCGCTCCTCCGCGGCGCCCCTCGTGGCCTTCCTCGACCGCACCGACAAGCTGGTGCCCCTGGGCCAGGAGGGTGCGCTCGCCGACTTCGACAGCCACCTCGACGAAGCCCTGGACCGCATCCTGGCGGAGGAACAGAGCGCGGGCTGAACCGTTACGGCAGTCCCGTGGCGGGGGCGTAACGCTTCGCCGGGTGCCTCAGTGCTTGCGGCGCCGGCCCCGCCCGCCACGGGCGGGGGCACCCGGACCCGTGGCCGCTGTGGCGCCCGCCGCCGGGGCCGCTCCTCCGGCCGGCCGGTCCGCCGACACGACCAGGGCGGCGAGGGCCGTGGTGACCGGCACGGACGCCACCAGGCCGATCGAGCCGACCAGCGTCCGCACGATCTCCTCCGCGACCAGTTCGCTGTTGGCGACCGTCCCCACCCCGCTCTGCGCGATCGAGAACAGCAGCAGCAGGGGCAGCGCGGCGCCCGCGTAGGCCAGGACCAGCGTGTTCACCACCGAGGCGATGTGGTCGCGGCCGATGCGGATGCCCGCGCGGTACAGGCCGCGCCAGCCCATCGTCGGGTTGGCCTCGTGCAGCTCCCAGACCGCCGACGTCTGCGTGACCGTCACGTCGTCGAGGACACCGAGCGAACCGATGATGACCCCGGCGAGCAGCAGACCGCTCATGTCGATCGACGGGTACAGGCCGTGGATGAGGCCGGTGTTGTCGTCCGTGTTGCCGGTGAGCGCGGCCCAACCGATGAAGATCGACCCGAGCACACCGATCAGCAACAGTGAGATCAAGGTGCCGAGCACCGCCACGGACGTGCGGGCCGACAGCCCGTGGCACAGGTACAACGCGATCAGCATGATGGCGCTGGACCCGATTACCGCCACGACCAGGGGGTTCGATCCTTGCAGGATGGCGGGCAGGATGAAGAAGTTCAGCAGCAGGAAGCTGATGGCCAGCGAGACCAGCGCCATGAGGCCGCGCAGCCGTCCGACGACCACGACGGCGAGGGCGAAGATGCCCGCGAGCAGGGACAGCGGGAGCCGGCGGTTGATGTCGGTCACCGAGTACTGCAGGTCCTTGGGCGCGGAGGGCTCGTAGGCGACCACTACCTCCTGACCCTCGTGCAACTGCCGTGACTGGTCCGGCTGCACGATCTCCTCGAACGTCCGGCCCTTGTCGTCGCCGGTGTCCACCCGGATGGTCGCCCGCTTGCACTCGCCCTTCGCCTGCTGCACCGCGGAGGAGCCCTCGGCGGTGGACGTGTCGCCGGTCGGGGTGCCACCCGAGGCGTTGACGGACTGGCAGCTCAGCTCGACCACCTTGGTGACGGTGGCCTGCTGGGTCTGGCGGTCGAAGCCGACTCCGGTGCGCTCGTGCGACGGTGCGCCGCCCGGCCACAGCACCGCGAGTCCGACCAGCACGGCCGCGCCGAAGGGGATCAGGATCGCGGCGATGACCTTCCGCAGATGCCGGGACACGGGAGCCGCAGGTCCGTGGGCGTGCGTGTGCCCGTGACCAGCCCCAGGTCTGCCGTCGCTCGCGCCGTGAGCGACGACGGGGGCGTGGTCGGCTGCCCGGCCGTCGCCCTCTTCGGCGTTCGGTCCGCGGCGGGGCCGACGCGGCGGGAAGGAGGGATGCTGCGGTGTGGTCACCGCCCGATCATCGCAAGAACAAGGGGGGCCCTCTGTTCACCGCGCCCGAATGGGCGTTAGCGTGGAGGCACCTTTGTACACGCGGGAGCTCGGAGCACCGGGCTGAGAGGGCGCTGACCTCCGTCCCAGCGATGTTTCACGGGAAACGTCATCGAAGTCGAGTGACGTATCCCACGAAGCGCCGCCGGACGGAAGCCGCTGCGTCGACCGCCGAACCTGTTACCGGGTAATGCCGGCGTAGGGAGTAGGTCTCATGACCATCAAGGACGCACGCACGCCTGCCTCCGCACAGAATTCCGCACAGAACTCCACGCAGGACTCCGCCCAGGAGGACACCGCGGAGACCACGGAGGCCGGGAAGTCCATCGGCTGGCACAAGGCGTACGTCGAGGGCTCGCGCCCCGATCTGCGGGTGCCGGTCCGTCAGGTGCACCTCACCAACGGGCAGTCGGTCACGCTGTACGACACCTCGGGCCCGTACACCGATCCGCTCGTCGACACCGACGTCCGCAGGGGCCTCGCCCCGCTGCGGGAGAACTGGATCATCGCCCGCGGTGACACCGAGGAGTACGCGGGCCGTCCCGCCCGCCCCGAGGACGACGGAATCAAGCACACCGCGCCGCGCGGCGGCCTGCGCAACCTCGACGCCGTCTTCCCCGGCCGGCCGCGTCAGCCCCGCCGGGGCCGGGACGGCACCGCGGTGACGCAGCTCGCGTACGCACGCCGGGGCGAGGTCACGCCGGAGATGGAGTACGTGGCCGTCCGGGAGAACGTCTCGCCGGACGTGGTCCGCGAGGAGATCGCCGCGGGCCGGGCCGTGCTGCCCGCCAACGTCAACCACCCCGAGATCGAGCCGATGATCATCGGCAAGCGGTTCCTGGTGAAGGTCAACGCCAACATCGGCAACTCGGCGGTGACGTCCTCCATCGAGGAGGAGGTCGACAAGATGACCTGGGCGACCCGGTGGGGCGCCGACACGGTCATGGACCTCTCCACCGGCCGCAACATCCACACCACCCGCGAGTGGGTGCTGCGCAACTCCCCCGTTCCCATCGGGACCGTGCCGCTCTACCAGGCGCTGGAGAAGGTCGACGGCCGGGCCGAGGAGCTGACCTGGGAGATCTACAAGGACACCGTGATCGAACAGGCCGAGCAGGGGGTGGACTACATGACGGTCCACGCCGGCGTGCGCCTGCCGTACGTACCGCTGACCGCGAACCGCAAGACCGGCATCGTCTCGCGCGGCGGTTCGATCATGGCGGCGTGGTGCCTGGCGCACCACAAGGAGTCGTTCCTCTACGAGAACTTCGAGGAACTCTGCGAGATCCTCGCCGCCTACGACGTCACGTACTCCCTCGGCGACGGCCTGCGCCCGGGGTCGATCGCGGACGCCAACGACGAGGCGCAGTTCGCCGAGTTGCGCACCCTCGGGGAACTCAACCGGATCGCCAAGCGTTTCAACGTACAGACCATGATCGAGGGCCCGGGACATGTCCCGATGCACAAGATCAAGGAGAACATCGACCTTCAGCAGGAGATCTGCGATGAAGCTCCGTTCTATACGCTCGGCCCGCTGACGACGGACGTCGCGCCGGCGTACGACCACATCACCTCCGGCATCGGTGCCGCGATGATCGCCTGGTGGGGCACGGCCATGCTCTGCTACGTCACGCCCAAGGAGCATCTGGGCCTGCCCAACCGTGACGACGTCAAGACCGGCGTCATCACCTACAAGATCGCCGCCCATGCCGCCGACCTCGCCAAGGGTCACCCGGGTGCGCAGGAGTGGGACGACGCGCTGTCGGACGCCCGGTTCGAGTTCCGGTGGGAGGACCAGTTCAACCTGGCCCTCGACCCGGACACGGCACGGGAGTTCCACGACGAGACCCTGCCGGCCGAGCCCGCCAAGACGGCCCACTTCTGCTCGATGTGCGGGCCGAAGTTCTGCTCGATGAAGATCTCGCAGGACATCCGCCGGCAGCACGGGGGCAGCCAGGGCGAGATCGAGGAGGGCATGGCGCAGAAGTCGAAGGAGTTCGCGGCGGCGGGCAACCGCGTGTACCTGCCGATCGCGGACTGAGCGCACCGGCGCGGGAGGGGGACAGGCCGCAGGGCCGCCCCTCTCCCCGTCGAGGGGTCCGTCTCGGCAGACTGGAGGCATGACAGCCACCTCCCTGAGCAAGGGTGCCAACGTCGCCGTCGACTCCCCCGCGGTGCGCGCCGAACTCGTGTGGTCCGCCGGGCCGGGCGTGCCCGAGGTCGACGCCTCGGCGTTGCTGCTCACCTCGGCCGGACGGGTGCGGGACGACGGGGACTTCGTCTTCTACAACCAGCCCCGCCATGTCTCCGGCGCGGTGAGCCACCTGGGCAAGAGAGTCGTCCCCGGCGCCGGTTCCGGCGCAGGCGCGGGCGTCACGACCGACGCCGTCGAGGTGGAGCTGCGGTCGGTCGAGCCGGCGGTCGAGCGCATCGTCCTGTGCGCCTCGGCGGACGGCGGTGCCTTCGGCCGGGTTCCGGGGCTGTCGCTGCGGTTGCTGGACGCCGCGACCGGCACCGAACTGGCCCGGTTCGACATCACGGCCGGGACGGAGACCGCACTGGTCGGCGGCGAGTTGTACCGACGCCAGGGGATGTGGAAGTTCCGCGCGGTCGGACAGGGGTACGCCTCCGGGCTCGCGGGGCTGGCGACCGACTTCGGCATCACCGTGGACGACGACGCTCCCCCGCCGACGACCCCGCCCCAGGTCACCGCCCCGCCGACGGCCGCCCCGGCGCCCCCGCCGACGGCTCCCCCGGCGCCCACCCCACCGTCGGCGCCCGTACCGCCACCGGTCCCGGCGGCGCCCGCCACCGGGCCCCGTTTCACCAAGGGCGAGGACCGCCTGCCCGTGGACATGCGCAAGCGGCTGTCCCTGCGCAAGGAGCAGGTCGCGGTCAGCCTGAGCAAGCACGGGGCGGCCGGGGTCACCGCGCGCGTCCTGCTCGTACTGGACGCCTCCGGGTCCATGTCCTTCCTCTACTCCAAGGGCGTCGTCGCGGACGTCGTGGAGCGGATGGCCGCCGTCGCCGCGCAGTTGGACGACGACGGGGAGATGCAGGCATGGACCTTCGCCTCGAACCCGGCGCGCCTGCCCGACCTGCGCCTGGGCGAGCTGCCGGAATGGCTGCGGCTGCACGTGCGCGTGGGGGAGATCAGCCTGTTCCGGCGGGGCAGGAAGAAGGGCCTGCACCCCGAGCAGGTCGACATGCGGGCGGTGGGCATCCAGAACGAGGAGCAGAAGGTGATCGCCGAGGTCCGGGCCTTCGTCCGGGACCACCCGGCCCCGGTTCCGACCCTGGTGCTGTTCTTCTCCGACGGCGGTGTCTACCGCAACGCCGAGATCGAGCGGGAGCTGCGGGAGGCCGTGGAGGAACCCGTCTTCTGGCAGTTCGTGGGGCTCGGGCGCGCCGAGTACGGGGTGCTGGAGCGGTTCGACACCCTGCCGGGCCGCCGCGTCGACAACGTCGGTTTCTTCGCCGTCGACGACATCGGCACCGTACCGGACCCGGAGCTGTACGACCGTCTGCTGTCCGAGTTCCCGTCCTGGATCACTGCCGCCGGCCGGGCGGGCATCCTCTGAAGCGCTGCCCGCCCGTGCCGGTGGCTACTCGGGCCGGTGTTCCGGGCCCCCGAAGTCCGGGCTGCTGTAGTCCGGGCTCGAGTAGCTCGGACGCGGTCCCGCGTCGGGGCCGCCGTCGGGGCTGGTGAACCCGGGACGGCCGTAGCCGAGGTGCGGCATGCGGCTGCCGCTCGGGGTGGCCGGTCCCGTGCGGTGCAGTGCCGCCGTGCCCGGTTCGCTGAGCGCTTCCCGGAGGAAGGGCAGGATGCCCCGCTCCAGCAGCGCCTCGTGCCAGGCATCCCTGGCCCGGGTCACCTCCTCGTCGCGGGCGTTGTAGAAGCCGGACTCGGCGGAGGGGCGGTTGCGCAGCGCGGTGAGCAGCAGCCCCACCGCGGCAACGAGGATCGCCACCGCGGTCACGCCGCCGAACACCCATCCCGTGGTGAGCATGGTCTGCGCGAAGGCCTGCCCGGGGTCGAGCATCTTCATCAGGTAGCCGACCAGCAGGAATATGGCCGCGGCGGTGCCGGCCAGGACCGGTGCCAGGACGGCGACGACGGCGACGGCCCCCGCACCGGTCGCCTCGGCCATCTCGCCCATGGTGGCGGCGAGTCCCCCCGCGCCCGTGCCCTGCTCTTGGGAGCCGGGTTCGTGCGTGGCGGACGACGGGCCCGAGGGCGCCGGGTGGCGCAGTTCCTCGCGGACCTTCACGTAGTGCTGGTACTCGGTCGTGGCCGCCGCCGTGATGAGGGCGGTGGCGTTGAGCGCCATGGTGCGCAGTTGTTCGGAGTTGAGCCGCTGACCGACCGCGGCCAGTTCCGGGCGGTGTGGTGCGGAGCGCAGCGCCTCGTCGAGGACCCGCTCGTACTCTTGGCGGTCCTCGTTCGACAGATGCTGCGGAACGCTGTTCATGTGCATCCCCCGATGCTCCGTAGGGCTTGGGGCTCGCATGCCAACGAGCCGTCGGGCAGAAACGGAGGGGAGCCTGCTACGGATAAGCCGATGGTAGAGCGGTGACGGTGGCGGGTGACAGGGGGTTTCCAGAAATTGGGTGCCGGTCTGTACGGACGGCGCCGCCCCAAAGCCGCCCGGTGAACCGTCAGGCGTCCAGCGGAAGTTGCTGGACCAGCAGCTTTCCGGCCATGGTCACGCCGCCGTCCATGGCGATGGCCAGGCCGTCCGCGTAGACGTGCGGTCCCTCGACCGCGGTACGGGTGTCGTCCTCGCCGTCCTCGGAGCCGACTTCGCCCAGCAGGTAGGGGATGGGGCTGTGGCCGTGAACGATCCGGGTGCCGCCGTACGTATCCAGCAGGGAGCGCACGGCGTCGGCGCCGCCCTCGTCGCGGAAGGAGAAGCGCTTGGTCAGCTTGCGGAACAGGTCCCACACCTCCTCCGCGTCATTGCGGGTGAGCGTCTCGCGGACGGTGTCGTTGACCTCTTCGATGGAGCGGCCGTAGTCGAGGTAGGTGGTGGCGTCCGAGTGGACCAGGAGGTGGCCGTCGACCTCTTCCATGGCGTCGAGGCGGGCCATCCACTGGAGGTGGTGGTCTTGAAGGCGGTCCATGTCGGTCTTCTGGCCGCCGTTCAGCAGCCAGGCGGCCTGGAAGGTGGCGGTGCCCGCGCCGGAGTTGACGGGGGTGTCGCCGAAGCGCTTGGCGCCGAGCAGCAGCAGCTCGTGGTTGCCCATCAGTGCCTTGCAGTAGCCGCCCGCCGCGGCGGCCTCGGCGGACAGCCGCATCACCAGGTCGATGACGCCGATGCCGTCCGGGCCGCGGTCGGTGAAGTCGCCGAGGAACCACAGCCGGGAGGTGCCCGCGCACCACTGGCCGGCCTCGTCGACCAGGCCCTTCTCCCGCAGGGCGGCCAGCAGCTCGTCGAGGTAGCCGTGCACGTCGCCGACGACGAACAGGGGCCCCTGGCCGGTGGCCTGCTGCTGCACCACGATCGGCTCGGGGTCGACCGCGACCTGGACCGTGTCACCCCGACGGATGATGGGCAGATCGCGCTGGGTGGGCGTGTAGCCCTCGGGCAGGGCCTCCTCGACCCCCTCCTCGGCGGGCGGCGCCGACTCGCTCGCGTGCGTGCCGGGGGCAGCGTACGGAGCGGTCTCGTGGACGTACGCGGGCACCCGGAAGTCGCGCACCGTCGCCGTCCGCTCCACCTCGGGTCCCTGACCGGCCCCCTGAGTCATCGACCCCTCCACCATCGCGCCGCATCTGCACCGCTTCGGACTGCCTGGTCGCAGCGGCCCGCGGTGTGTGGGCCCATCATAGGAATGCGGATCGCGCTGTGTGATGACCCAGGGGTGGTGAATCAGGACAGGACTCCGGTTCACTGCGGCTTTCGCCCCGATTGGGCCCGGCTTCGACCGTCCGTGACGGCGGGCCACCCGTGTTCCGGATGGGGCGGATGTGGTCTTCGCCGCCCCGTTTCGCGCCGTTCCGCGTCGTCGCGCCCCTCGGCCCCACCCGTCGCACCCGTCGCGCCTGTCGCCCCGTCGTCGTCATCGCTCGTCCGCGCGCCCCGCTCCCACCGGGACGCGCCACGCGCGGTGCCCACCACCCGCGACCGCGCCCCGGTCCCGCACGCGCGCCCCGGGCCCGCCCTACTCGCCCTCCGGCGACCGCGGCGGGCTGACCGTCGTACGCGGCGGGCGCCGCTGCGACGACGTGCGCACGATCAGCTCGGTCGGTATCACCTGCTCGACCGGCTGGTCGGAGTGCAGCCCCTCGATCGCGTCGATGAGGACCTGGATCACGGCGGTGCCGATGCGGCGGGGTTTCAGCGACAGGGTGGTGATGGGCGGCTCGGTGCTGGCGTACACGGTGGACTCGCTGCAGCAGACCAGCAGCAGGTCCTCGGGGACGCGCAGTCCGTAGCGGCGGGCGGCGGCGAGCAGGTCGGTGCCGTTCGGGTCGAACAGGCCGTAAACGGCGTCGGGCCGGTCCGGGCGGGCGAGCAGCCGGTCGGCGGCGACCGCGCCGGCGCACGGGTCGTGGGCCGGGTAGGCCTCGTAGACCGGGTCCTGGCCGACGCGCTCGCACCAGCGCAGGTAGGCGGTGGTCGACAGATGGGTGTACGTGTCGGTCGTGGTGCCGGTGAGCAGGCCGATCCTGCGCGCCCCGGCGTCGGCGAGGTGGTCGAGGATGCCGAGTACGGCCGCCTCGTGGTCGTTGTCGACCCAGGCGGTGACCGGCAGCGAACCGGCCGGGCGGCCGTCGGAGACGACGGGTAAGCCCTGGCGGACCAGTTCGCTGACGACCGGGTCGTGGTCCGAGGGGTCGATGACGACCGTGCCGTCGAGCGCGACGTTGGACCACACGTCGTGACGGGAGGTCGCCGGGAGGATGACGAGGGCGTAGCCGCGGGCGAGCGCGGCCGACGTGGCGGCGCGCGCCATCTCGGCGAAGTACGCGAACTCGGTGAAGGTGAAAGGTTCATCCCCGTACGTCGTCACGGTCAGGCCGATGAGTCCGGACTTGCCGGTGCGGAGCGTGCGGGCGGCGGCCGAGGGCCGGTAGCCCAGTCGGTCGGCGACCTCGCGCACATGGCGCCGGGTGGCATCCGGGAGTCGGCCCTTGCCGTTGAGGGCGTCGGAGACGGTAGTGATGGATACTCCGGCGGCGGCGGCCACGTCCCTGATGCCCGCCCGGCCCGGCCGGCTGCCTCGACGTGAGGTTTCCGCGCGGCTCACCTGGTGCTTCCCTGCTGCTGTCATGGCGAGCCGATAGTAGGGCTCATGGGGCGGGGTAGTGCGGACGCATATGCACGCGTTGACAGTCACGTTTCTGCATGATCATTAGTGGCTAACGCCCTTGGAAAGAAAGCCAGTTGGGTCCACTCATCCCATTACCTGACCTGTTGACCGGTGAGGGCCTGCGGGGTGGCGGATGTTGCGAAGAGGTCTCAACTCACCTGCACGAGGGATGCGCGCCACGGCGCGAGCCACCGGCGCGTAGATATATGTGCAGCGCGCCCCCCGAATCGTGCGCCTTCGTGCCCTGATGCCCTTGATGCCAGTGTGACGGACGAGGTCTGCTCCCCCATGGACGAGGTCGGCTCCCGCCTATACGCAGCGGCGGCGAATCCTCATAGGGTGAGAAGTATTCGATGCCGGTGGTGGCCACGAGGAGGACTGCGGTGAGCGAGAAGAGCCCCAAGCTGCGCGCCGAGCTGGAGGGGATTCCCACCTACAAGCCGGGCAAGCCCGCCGCGGCCGACGGCCCGCTGGCCTACAAGCTGTCCTCCAACGAGAACCCCTATCCGCCCCTGCCGGGAGTGATGGAGACGGTGACGGCCGCGGCCGCCTCCTTCAACCGGTACCCGGACATGGCCTGCACCTCGCTGATGAGTGAGCTGTCGGACCGCTTCGGGGTGCCCCTGGCCCACCTGGCCACCGGCACCGGATCGGTCGGTGTGGCCCAGCAGCTGATCCAGGCGACCTCGGGCCCCGGCGACGAGGTGATCTACGCCTGGCGCTCCTTCGAGGCGTACCCGATCATCACCCAGATCAGCGGGGCGACGTCCGTGCGGGTGCCGCTGACGCCGGGCGAGGTGCACGACCTGGACGCGATGGCGGACGCGATCACCGACCGGACCCGGCTGATCTTCGTCTGCAACCCCAACAACCCCACGGGCACGGTGGTGCGGCGGGCCGAACTGGAACGGTTCCTGGACCGGGTGCCGAGCGATGTCCTGGTGGTCCTCGACGAGGCCTACCGCGAGTTCATCCGCGACGCGGAGGTCCCGGACGGCGTCGAGTTCTACCGTGAGCGGCCCAACGTCTGCGTCCTGCGCACCTTCTCCAAGGCCTACGGCCTGGCAGGTCTGCGGGTCGGCTTCGCGATCGCCCACGAGCCGGTGGCGGCGGCGCTGCGCAAGACGGCGGTGCCCTTCGGGGTCAGCCAGATCGCGCAGGAGGCGGCGATCGCCTCGCTGCGCGCGGAGGACGAGCTGATCGGCCGGGTCGGCTCGCTGGTGTGCGAGCGCACCCGCGTCGTCGACGCCCTGCGCGCGCAGGGCTGGACGGTGCCGGAGACCCAGGCCAACTTCGTCTGGCTGCGGCTGGGGGAGCGCACGCTCGCCTTCGCGGACGCCTGCGAGCAGGCCGGCGTGGTCGTCCGTCCCTTCGCGGGCGAGGGCGTGCGCGTGACGGTCGGGGAGAGCGAGGCGAACGACATCTTCCTGAAGGTGTCGGAGGAGTTCCGCAAGGAGCTGTAGCCCCCACCGGGGGCGGGACGACACATCGCGGAACGACGCATCGCGCAACGAAGCGTCGGGTACGACACATCGCGGGACGGCCGGGAGCCGTCCCGCGATGTCGTATGCCGTGGGCGCGGTTCCCACCCCTCGGATCCGGCGGCCCGCCGAAGTCCGGCGAAGGGGTTGACGTCACAGGGGACCCCCCTTCCGGTGTCGAAAAGCAGTAGGTCATAATTGCTTGTGAATGTGAACGCGTTCACAAGCGTGTCCCGATTGCGCCCGCGTTGGGTGTGACAAACGCGCCCAAACCGTCGCTGACCACGGCGGTGTGGCGATGTGAGGAGAGTGACGACGTGGACTTGGCTCTGGCGCCGGAGACGCTGGCGCGATGGCAGTTCGGCATCACGACCGTCTACCACTTCCTGTTCGTCCCGCTGACGATCTCGCTGGCCGCTCTCACGGCCGGACTGCAGACCGCCTGGGTCCGCACGGAGAAGGAGAAGTACCTCAGGGCGACCAAGTTCTGGGGCAAGCTCTTCCTGATCAACATCGCGATGGGTGTCGTCACCGGCATCGTGCAGGAGTTCCAGTTCGGCATGAACTGGTCCGACTACTCGCGCTTCGTCGGTGATGTCTTCGGTGCTCCGCTCGCCTTCGAGGCGCTGATCGCGTTCTTCTTCGAGTCCACCTTCATCGGGCTGTGGATCTTCGGCTGGGACAAGCTGCCCAAGAAGATCCACCTGGCCTGCATCTGGATGGTCTCGATCGGCACCCTGCTGTCGGCGTACTTCATCCTCGCGGCCAACTCCTGGATGCAGCACCCCGTCGGCTACCGGATCAACGAGGAGAAGGGCCGCGCCGAGCTCACCGACTTCTGGCAGGTCCTCACCCAGAACACCACCCTCAACCAGGTCTTCCACAGCTTCTCGGCGGCCTTCCTCACGGGCGGCGCCTTCATGGTCGGCATCGCCGCCTTCCACCTGATGCGCAAGAAGCACATCCCGGTGATGCGGACCTCGCTCCGGCTCGGCCTGGTGACCCTGGCGGTCGGCGGCCTGCTCACCGCGGTCAGCGGTGACACCCTCGGCAAGGTCATGTACGAGCAGCAGCCGATGAAGATGGCCGCCGCCGAGGCCCTGTGGGACGGCGAGAAGCCGGCACCCTTCTCGGTCTTCGCCTACGGGGACGTCGACAAGGGGCACAACAAGGTCGCCCTGGAGGTCCCCGGACTGCTGTCCTTCCTCGCGCACAGCGACTTCGAGTCCTACGTGCCCGGCATCAACGACACCAACAAGGCCCTCCAGGAGCAGTTCGGCCCCGGCGACTACAAGCCCATCGTGCCCGTCGCCTACTGGGGCTTCCGCTGGATGATCGGCTTCGGCATGGCGTCCTTCTCCCTCGGCCTGCTGGGCCTGTGGCTCACGCGGAAGCGGTTCCTGCTGCCACCGGCCCTGCGCACCGGGGAGGACGAGGTCCCGCGACTGGTGCTGCTGAAGAAGCCGCTCGGGGCGAAGCTCTCCCGGCTGTACTGGCTGCTGGCGCTGTGGACCATGGCGTTCCCCCTGATCGCCAACTCCTGGGGCTGGATCTTCACCGAGATGGGCCGGCAGCCCTGGGTCGTCTACGGCGTGATGCAGACCCGCGACGCGGTCTCCCCCGGTGTCTCCACCACCGAGGTCATCATCTCGATGTCCGTCTTCACCCTGCTGTACGCCGTCCTGGCCGTCATCGAGGTCAAGCTCCTGGCGAAGTACGTGAAGGCGGGACCGCCCGAGCTGACCGAGGCCGACCTCCGTCCGCCCACGAAGATCGGCGGCGATCTGCGTGACGCCGACAAGCCGATGGCCTTCTCGTACTAGGCCGAGGGAGCTGCACAGTCATGGAACTGCACGACGTCTGGTTCGTTCTGATCGCCGTCCTGTGGACCGGTTACTTCTTCCTGGAGGGCTTCGACTTCGGGGTCGGTGTGCTCACGAAGCTGCTCGCCCGGGACCGGGCCGAGAAGCGGGTGCTGATCAACACCATCGGCCCCGTGTGGGACGGCAACGAGGTGTGGCTGCTCACGGCCGGCGGTGCGACCTTCGCCGCCTTCCCCGAGTGGTACGCCACGCTCTTCTCCGGGTTCTACCTTCCCCTGCTGGTCATCCTGGTCTGCCTGATCGTCCGGGGCGTCGCCTTCGAGTACCGGGTGAAGCGGCCCGAGGAGAAGTGGCAGCGCAACTGGGAGACGGCGATCTTCTGGACCTCGCTGATCCCGGCCTTCCTGTGGGGCGTGGCCTTCGGCAACATCGTCCACGGCGTGAAGATCGACCGGGACCTGGAGTACGTCGGCTCCGTCTGGGACCTGCTCAACCCGTACGCCCTGCTCGGCGGCCTGGTGACGCTGACGCTGTTCACCTTCCACGGGACGGTGTTCACCGCGCTCAAGACCGTCGGTGAGATCCGTGAGCGGGCGCGGACCCTGGCGTCGCGGGTCGGTCTGGTCACGGCCGTGCTGGCCCTGGCCTTCCTGCTCTGGACGCAAGTCCACAACGGGGACGCCAAGAGCCTGATCGCCCTCGTGGTGGCCGTGGCCGCCCTGATCGCCGCGCTGGCGGCCAACCACGCCGGGCGCGAGGGCTGGGCGTTCGCCCTGTCCGGCGTCACCATCGTGGCCGCCGTGGCGATGCTCTTCCTGACGCTCTTCCCGAACGTCATGCCCTCCACGCTGAACGCGGACTGGAGCCTCACCGTCACCAACGCCTCGTCCAGCGCCTACACGCTCAAGATCATGACGTGGCTGGCCGTGATCGCCACCCCGGTCGTCCTCCTCTACCAGGGCTGGACGTACTGGGTGTTCCGCAAGCGCATCGGCACCCAGCACCTCGCCGACGCCGCGCACTGAGTCCAACGGGCTCCGGTTGCCCTGTGTTTCACGTGAAACACAGGGCAACCGGAGCCCAGGGCAGGAAGGCCTGTTTCACGTGAAACCCATCGATCCACGTCTTCTGCGGTACGCCCGCGCCACCCGGATCTTCCTGGTGGCGGTCGTCGCCCTGGGCGCCGTCGGTGCCGGGCTGCTCGTCGCGCAGGCGATGCTCATCGCCGAGGTGGTGGTCGGCGCCTTCCAGCACGGCACCCCGGCCGCCGGACTCCGTACGCCGCTGCTGCTGCTGGTGGCCGTCGCCTGCGGCCGGGCCCTGGTCGGCTGGCTCACCGAACTGGCCGCGCACCGGGCGAGCGCGGCCGTGAAGTCGGAGCTGCGGGGCCGGCTGCTGGAGCGGGCCACCGCGCTCGGCCCCGGCTGGCTGAGCGGACAACGGACCGGCTCACTGGTCACCCTCGCCACCCGGGGAGTCGACGCCCTCGACGACTACTTCTCGCGCTATCTGCCGCAGTTGGGCCTCGCGGTGGTCGTGCCCGTGGCGGTGCTGGCCCGCATCGTCACCGAGGACTGGGTCTCGGCGGCCATCATCGTCGGCACCCTGCCCCTCATCCCGGTCTTCATGATGCTGATCGGCTGGGCCACCCAGTCCCGGATGGACCGCCAGTGGCGGCTGCTCTCCCGGCTGTCCGGACACTTCCTGGACGTGGTCGCGGGGCTGCCCACGCTGAAGGTCTTCGGCCGGGCCAAGGCCCAGGCGGAGTCGATCAAGCGCATCACCGGCGAGTACCGCCAGGCGACCATGCGGACCCTGCGGATCGCCTTCCTGTCGTCCTTCGCGCTGGAACTGCTCGCCACACTCTCCGTCGCGCTCGTCGCCGTCACCATCGGCATGCGTCTGGTCCACGGTGACATGGCCCTGTACGACGGCCTGGTCGTACTGGTCCTCGCGCCCGAGGCATATCTGCCGTTGCGGCAGGTGGGAGCGCAGTACCACGCGGCGGCCGAGGGCCTCGCCGCCGCCGAGGACATCTTCTCCGTGCTGGAGCGTCCCGTACCGGCGTCGGTGACCGGGCAGGTCCCGGCGGACGGTGCCCTGGCCTTCGAGGACGTGACCGTCCGCTATCCCGGACGCGCCACGGCGGCCGTCACGGACGTGAACCTCACCGTGGAGCCCGGGGAAACGGTCGCGCTCGTCGGCCCCAGCGGGGCGGGCAAGTCGACGCTCCTGCACGCCCTGCTCGGCTTCGTCGCCCCGACCGGGGGGCGGGTCCGGGTCGGGGGAGCCGACCTCTCCTCCCTCGACGTGGCGCAGTGGCACGCCCGCGTCGCCTGGGTGCCGCAGCACCCGCACCTGTACGCCGGCACCATCGCGGAGAACGTACGGCTGGCCCGGCCCGACGCCGACGACACCGCCGTCCGCCGGGCCCTGCGGGACGCGGGCGCCCTGGAGTTCGTGGACGCGCTGCCCGAGGGCACGGCGACCGTCCTCGGGGAGGACGGAACGGGCCTGTCCGCCGGGCAGCGGCAGCGGCTGGCGCTGGCCCGGGCGTTTCTCGCGGACCGGCCGGTGCTGCTGCTCGACGAGCCGACGGCGGCCCTGGACGGGGCCACCGAGGCCGAGGTCGTGGACGCCGTACGCAGGCTGGCGAAGGGGCGGACGGTCCTGCTGGTGGTGCACCGCCCGGCCCTGCTGGAGGTGGCCGACCGGGTGGTGCGGCTGGACACGCCGGTCGTGGTCGCCGCGTCCGCCGACGCCGACGGGCCGCCGGCCGCCGCGGAGGCGGGCCCCCGCACCGCCGCTCCGGGCTTCTTCGACGAACCGGCCGCCGAGTCCGCCCGGCCCGCCGAGCCCGCTGCGGCGCGAGAGGGCGCCCTGGCCCGGGTCCGTGCCCTGTCCGGCGCCCGGCGCGGGCGGCTCGGCCTCGCGCTGCTGCTCAGCGCTCTGGCGCTGGGCAGTGCCGTGGGACTGATGGCGACCTCCGGGTACCTCATCTCGCGGGCCTCCGAGCAGCCGCCGGTGCTGTACCTGATGGTGGCGGTGACGGCGACGCGGGCCTTCGGCATCGGGCGGGCCGTGTTCCGCTACGCGGAGCGGCTCGTGTCGCACGACGCCGTGCTGCGGATGCTGGCCGACACACGGGTCGCCGTGTACCGGCGGCTGGAGCGGCTGGCCCCCGCGGGGCTGCGCCGCAGCCGCCGCGGCGACCTGCTGACCCGTCTCGTCGCCGACGTCGACACCTTGCAGGACTACTGGCTGCGCTGGCTGCTGCCGGCCGGCAGCGCGCTGGTCGTCTCCGTCGCCTCGGTCGGTTTCACGGCCTGGCTGCTGCCGGAGGCGGGCGCCGTGCTCGCGGCCGGCCTGCTCGCGGCCGGAGCCGGTGTTCCGCTGGTCACCGCGGCCGTGGCGCGGCGGGCCGAGCGCAGGCTCGCCCCTGCCAGGGGCGTGCTCGCCACCCGCGTGACGGACCTGCTGACCGGCACCGCCGAGCTGACCGTGGCCGGTGCCCTGCCCGGTCGTGCCGCCGAGGCGCGGCGGGCCGACGGCACCCTCACCCGCATCGCCTCGCGGGCCGCCACCGCCACCGCGCTGGGCGACGGGCTCACCGCGCTCGTCTCCGGCCTGACCGTCGCGGGCGCCGCCCTCGTCGGGGTCCAGGCGGCTGCCGACGGCCGACTCGCCGGGGTGGCGGTGGCCGTCGTCGTCCTCACCCCGCTGGCCGCCTTCGAGGCCGTCCTCGGGCTGCCGCTCGCCGTGCGGTACCGCGAGCGCGTGCGCAGGAGCGCCGAGCGCGTCCACGAGGTGCTCGACGCCCCGGAGCCGGTGCGCGAGCCGGAGGCGCCCAGGCAGGCACCCGCCTCGCCGTTCCCGGTCATCCTCAAGGGACTGGCCGCGCGTCACCCCGGGCAGGACAGGGACGCGCTGGCGGGGCTGGACCTGACGCTGGCCGAGGGGCGCCGCGTCGCCGTGGTCGGACCGTCCGGCTCCGGCAAGACGACCCTGGCCCAGGTGCTGCTGCGCTTCCTCGACCCGGACGCGGGCTCCTACACGCTGGCCGGTGTCGACGCCTACGCCCTGGCCGGGGACGACGTACGGCGGCTGGTCGGGCTGTGCGCCCAGGACGCGCACCTCTTCGACAGCTCGGTCCGCGAGAACCTGCTCCTGGCCAGGAAGGACGCCACGGAGAGCGAGCTGCGCGACGCGCTCGCGCGGACCCGGCTGCTGGAGTGGGCCGACAGTCTGCCCGACGGTCTGGACACGCTGGTCGGTGAGCACGGGGCCCGGTTGTCCGGTGGGCAGCGCCAGCGGCTCGCCCTGGCCCGGGCGCTGCTCGCCGACTTCCCCGTCCTCGTCCTCGACGAGCCCGCCGAGCACCTCGACCTGCCGACCGCCGACGCGCTCACCGCCGATCTGCTGGCCGCCACCGAGGGCCGTACGAGCCTGCTGATCACCCACCGGCTGGCGGGACTGCGGGCCGTGGACGAGGTGATCGTCCTGGACCGGGGCCGGGTCGTGCAGCGCGGTACGTACGCGGAGCTGGCGGCCGTGCCGGGGCCGCTGCGGGAGATGGCCGGACGGGAGGCGGCGGCGGACCTGCTGGTGGGAGCCCGGTGACCGGCCGGCCCGGCCACGGATCGGCGAGGGATTCCGCTAATCCGACTTTCCTGAACAAAAGGGTCTCATTAGGCTCGGGTCATGTCCTCAGCCCCGCCCCCCGGCTCCCCGCCGTCCCGTGAGGGAGCCTCGGCCGAGCTGCTGGCACGGGTGCCGAAACTGCTGGACGCGATGCGCTCCGTCGGCAGCGTACTGGGACTGCACGCCACGCTGCACCGGATCTGCGAGACGGCCGCCGACCTGGCGCACGCCCGGTACGCGGCCATCGGCGTCGTCGACGAGGACGGCGAGGGCCTCGCCGACTTCGTGCACCACGGCGTCGACGAGGCGACCGCCCGCCGCGTCGGCCACCTCCCGGACGGCCACAAGGGCCTGCTCGGCGCGCTCATCCGCGAGCCCGGGCCGGTCCGGTCGGCCGACCTCACCGCGGACCCGCGCTCGTGCGGCCTTCCCGAGCACCACCCGCCGATGCGCGGCTTCCTGGGCGTCCCCATCCGGGTGCAGGGCGAGATCTTCGGCAACCTCTACCTGACCGACAAGCACGCGGGTGAGCCCTTCAACGACTACGACCTCGCCATGGTCCGGGTCCTGGCCACGGAGGCCGGTATCGCCATCGGCAACGCGCGCCTGTACGAGGCGGCCCAGCAGCGGGAGCGGTGGATCGACGGATCGGTCGCCGTCACCACCGCCCTGCTGGCCGGGGGCGACACCGACGACGCCCTCCAGATCGTCGCCGAGCAGGCCCGCCGCCTCTCCGGAGCGGCCGCCGGGATCGTGCTGCTGCCGGCCGACGGGGGCGGCCTGGAGATCGTGGCCGTCGACGCGCCGCGCCCCACGAACGCGCTCGGCGCGGTCATCCCGCCGGAGAACGGCATCGTCGCGGAACTGCTCGCCGGACGGCCCGTGTTCGTGGACGACGCCACCACCGACCCCCGCCTGGGCGACGGACCGGTGCGCTCCTACGGGCCGGTCATGCTGCTGCCGCTGTGCAGGGACGGGAACGTCCTCGGGTGCCTCGTCATGCCCCGCGCCCGCGGGGACCGCCCGTTCACCCGGACGGAGCGTGCGCTCGGCGACCGGTTCGCCTCGCAGGCGGCGCTGGCGCTCACGATGGCCGAAGCACAGCGCGACCGGGAGCGGCTCGCCGTGTACGAGGACCGGGACCGGATCGCCCGGGACCTGCACGACCTCGTCATCCAGCGGCTCTTCGCGACGGGGATGATGCTGGAGAGCGCCCAGCGCGGAGCGGCCGTGCCGGAGGTGCGCGACGGGGTCGGCGGGGCGGTCGACGAACTCGACGTCACCATCCAGGAGATCCGTTCGGCGATCTTCGCACTCCAGCAGCCGGCCGAGGCGCCCACGGGACTGCGCACCCGCGTACTGCGCGAGATCAGCATGGCCGCCGTCCCGCTGGGTTTCACGCCCGCGCACCGCTTCGTCGGCCCGGTCGACACCGCGGTCGGCGACCTGACCGGCAAGAACCTGATCGCCGCACTGCGCGAGACCCTGTCCAACGCCTTCCGGCACGCCCGCGCCGACCGGATCGAGGTGGTCGTGGACGCGACGGCGACCCTGCCGGACGGCCGGCCGGGCGTGCGGCTGACCGTCGCGGACGACGGGGTCGGCGTTCCCGAGGGCGGCCGGCGCAGCGGCCTGCACAACCTGGAGCGCCGCGCCGAGTCCGTGGGCGGCAGCAGTCGGCTCGGGCCGGGCATCGGGGCGGACGGCGCCGGCACGACGGTGCGGTGGGAAGCGCCGTACTGAGCGCGGCCGACGCCGTGTTGCCCCGTGTGCAGCAGCCGCGTTGAGCCGTGTGCAGCAACGGGTCCCCCACTCGTACGAGCTGAACGGGACCGCGGGGCCCGCGCTGGTCCACGATCGCTGACATGCGCCCATCCCGCCGCCGACCGTTGCTCGTTCCGGTGTTGCTGTGCGCGCTCGCCGTGCTCGCGGCCCGCCCCGGCGACGGCATGGACGGGGACGGCGGACCCGGGGCCGGTCTCGGGCCGCAGGTGGCGCGACTGTACGAGGACGCGGCGAAGGCGACCCGCCGGTACGAGGACGGGCGGCGAAAGGCCGAGGCGCAGCGGTCGAAGGCCCTGGAGTACGAGCGGCGGCTCGACGGGCAACGGCGGAAGATCGACGCCATGCGGGAGGACCTGGGCCGCATCGCCCGTGCCCAGTACCGCGACGGCGGCGGTCTCCCGCTCACCGCGCGGATGCTTCTCGCCGACGACCCCGAGGAGCTGATGCGCGGTCAGCGGGCGGTCTCCCGCGCCAACCTCGCCGTGGACAGGGCCATCGGCACGCACCTGCGGGCGGAGACCCGGCTCGCCGCCGAGGAAGCCATGGCGCAGGCGGCCTGGCAGGCGCTGGAGAAGCGCAACGCCGACCTGGGGACGCTGAAGAAGAGGATCGAGAACAAGCTGGAGGCGGCGCGGTCCCGGCTGGAGGGCCAGGCGGACTCCTCCGTCGCGGCCGGCTCGTGCCCCGGCGCGGTCCGTCTCGACCAGCCGGACCTGCCCGCCGGCGCGTCCTGGACGGCCCCGGTCGAGACCTACGAACTGTCGGCGTCCTTCGGTAGCGGCGGATCGCGGTGGGCCAACCGGCACACCGGCCAGGACTTCGCGGTGCCGGTCGGGACACCGGTGCGCTCGGTCGGCACGGGCCGGGTCCTGAAGGTGTCCTGCGGCGGGGCCTTCGGCATCCAGGTCGTCCTCGAGCACGCGGGCGGCTACTACACGCAGTACGCCCATCTCGCCGCCGTCGCCGTCGACCAGGGGGACAAGGTCGAGGCCGGGCAGTGGATCGGGCAGTCCGGCAGCACGGGCAACTCCACCGGCCCCCATCTTCACTTCGAGGTACGGGTCACCCCGGAGATGGGCTCGGCGCTGGACCCGGTGCCGTGGCTGTCGCAGCGCGGGGTGCCGCTGTGACGGCACCGGACGCGCCGCGGGCCGGCCGCCCGGCGGCGGCGGACGTCAGGGCAGGGCCAGCATCCGCTCGATCACGACGGCCACCCCGTCGTCGTTGTTGGCGACCGTCCGCCCCGAGGCGGCGGCGATCACGTCCGGGTGCGCGTTGCCCATGGCGTACGACTGGCCCGCCCAGGTGAGCATCTCGACGTCGTTCGGCATGTCGCCGAAGGCCACGACCTCCTCGTGCGAGATGCCGCGCTCGGCGCAGCACAGGGCGAGCGTGCTGGCCTTGGAGACCTCGGGGCCGCTGATCTCTAGCAGGGCGCTGGGGCTGGACCGGGTGACGTTGGCGCGGTCGCCGATGGCGAGGCGGGCCAGCGTGAGGAAGCCGTCGGGGTCCAGCTCCGGATGGAAGGCGAGGATCTTGAGGACGGGCTCGGCGGCGGCACGGCCGCCCGGCGCCAGGATCTCCTCGGCGGGCAGGAGGTCGTCGGGGACCTCCATGTGCAGTTTCGGGTAGGCCGGTTCCTGGTGGAAGCCGTACGTCTGCTCGACCGCGTAGACCGTGCCGGGCGCCGCCTCCCGCAGTAGCCGTACGGCGTCCAGGGCGTTCTCCGGGGGCAGCTCGCGGACCTTCACGAACCTGTGCCGGCCGGGGCCGCCGTGCAGGTCGACCACGGCGGCGCCGTTGCCGCAGATGGCGAGGCCGTGCCCGTGGACGTGGGCGCTGACGACGTCCATCCAGCGGGCGGGGCGGCCGGTGACGAAGAAGACCTCGATGCCCGCCTGCTCCGCGGCGGCCAGCGCGGCGACCGTGCGCGGGGAGACCGACTTGTCGTCGCGCAGCAGCGTGCCGTCGAGGTCGGTGGCGATGAGCCGCGGGCGGGTGGCGGCGGCCGGGGGCTCGGGCTGTCGGGTCGCTGAGGTCACCCGGTCATTGTCACGCATGTGCGTGCACGCCCGTGCGGGGGTCCGCACATCTGTGAGCCACGGCTCTCATGCGCGGCTCCCCGCGGCCGCTCGATGCGACGCCCTCATTCCTTGCGCCCTCATTCCTTCAGCTGTGCCGGTGCCTCCATGGCGATCTGCTCGAAGACCTTCTCGTCCGCGGCGAAGTCCGAGTCGGGGATCGGCCAGTGGACGACGAGTTCGGTGAAGCCCAGGTCCCGGTGGCGTCCGGCGAAGTCCACGAACGCGTCCACGGACTCCAGCGGGCGACTGCGCTCGGGTGTGAAACCGGTGAGCAGGACCCGGTCCAGCTCACCCACGTCGCGGCCGATCGCGGCACAGGCGTCGGCCAGTCGCTCGCCCTGCTGCCGCAGTGCCCGGGCCGACTGCTCGGGGGTGCCGTTCTCGAACAGCTTCGGGTCACCGGTGGTCACCCACGCCTGGCCGTGCCGGGCGGCGAGCGCCAGACCCCGGGGGCCGGTCGCGGCCACCGCGAAGGGCAGCCGGGGCCGCTGTACACAGCCCGGGATGTTGCGGGCCTCGTGCGCGGAGTAGAAGTCGCCCTCGTACGACACGGCGTCCTCGGTCAGCAGCCGGTCGAGCAACGGCAGGAACTCGCCGAACCGGTCCGCCCGCTCTCGCGGCGTCCACGGCTCCTGGCCCAGCGCCGTGGCATCGAAGCCGGTGCCGCCCGCTCCTATGCCGAGCGTGATCCGCCCGCCGGAGATGTCGTCGAGGGAGATCAGTTCCTTGGCGAGCGTCACCGGGTGCCGGAAGTTCGGCGAGGTGACCAGGGTGCCCAGGCGCAGCCGCTCGGTCACGGCCGCGGCGGCGGTGAGGGTCGGTACGGCACCGAACCACGGGCCGTCCCGGAAGCTGCGCCAGGAGAGGTGGTCGTAGGTGTACGCCGTATGGAAGCCGAGCTGCTCGGCCCGTGTCCAGGTCGAACGGCCGCCTTCGTGCCAGCGGCGGTACGGAAGGATCACGGTGCTCAGGCGCAGACTCATGCCTCCGAGCCTATGCGGCCGGCGTCGGTTTCACGTGAAACGGCCGCCGCCGTCACCGTACGCGACCGCTCAGCCACGGGGTGAGGAGGAGTATCGACACGTGCTCCTTGTGGGCCCGGTCGCCCGGCAGCGGCACGATCAGGCGGTATCCGGGCGGGAAGCGGCGCCCGTGGACGTAGGCGAGGCCACCGAAGACGGAGCGCAGGAACGCGGGCACGTCGTCGCGTTCGACATCGGGGAACTCCACGTTCTCGACGGTGATCAGGGCGTCGCCCTCGTGGAAGAGGCGGACGCTCACCCGGGGGACGCCGCCGAATTCGACGAACGCCTCGTGCGGGAGCGAGCCGTCGGCGTCGGTGGTCACCCCCACGCCCGCGGCCGTGCCCCGGGAGGTCTGGTCGGCGCCGATGTCGTCGGTGACCTCGATCTCCAGCGCGTACTCCTCGGCTACGGCGCGGAGAGCGGTGACGGCGGACTGGGTGGTGGGCAGGTGCTCCATGCCCTCGATCATGCGGGGTCAGTGCGGAGCGGGAAAGCGCAGATAGCGGGACGGTACGTGTCGCGTCAGCCAGACCCCGTTCGCGCTGACGTGGAAGACGTGGCCGTCGCGGTGCATGGCGGCGGCGTCCACCGGGAGCACGACCGGCCGGCCGCGGCGGGCTCCGACCCGGGTCGCGGTCTCGCGGTCCGGCGAGAGGTGCACGGCGTGCCGGTTCATCCGCCGCAGGCCCTCGGCGCGGATGGCCTCCAGCTGCCGGGCCACGGTCCCGTGGTAGAGGTACGGCGGCGGGGTCGCCGAGGGCAGCTGGAGATCCACGTCGACGCTGTGGCCCTGGCTGGCCCGGATGCGGGTGCCCTCGACCGCGAAGCGCCGCTTGTCGTTGGTGGCGACCACGTGGTCGAGCTCTTCGCGGGTGAAGCGGAAGCCGTGCGCGGCCGCCGCGGCGATCAGCGTGTCGATCTCGGCCCAGCCGCCCTTGTCGAGCGTGAGCCCGATCCTCTCCGGCTGGTGGCGCAGGTGCTTCGACAGATACTTCGACACCTTCACCGAGCGTTCCTGTTGCATGGCGCCAGCCTGCCCAGTGAGACGGGCGTCACGCGATCGATTTTGTTCCCGAGGTTTGATCCACAGTCAAGTGCAGTTATCCACAGGCTGGTTGGGGATCTCTGTGGAAACTACAGGGGCGGCTTCACCCGGGCGAGGCGCCGCAGCACCCGTGGCGCGAAGCGGGACAGGAGATGAGCGCCGCGCGCCTCCGGCGTCACCGGGACCACGGCCCTGTTGTGCACGACCGCCTCCAGGACGGCGTCCGCCACCTTCTCCGGCGGGTAGTTGCGCGCCCCGTACCACCGGGCGGTGCGCTGCTGCCGGCGCCTCTCCTCCGCGGGGTCCGCGCCCGCGAAGTGCGCGGTGGCGGTGATGTTGGTGTTGACCAGGCCGGGGCAGATCGCCGTGACACCGATCCCCTGATCGGCCAGTTCGGCGCGCAGGCACTCGCTCAGCATCAGCACGGCCGCCTTGGAGGTGCCGTAGGCGGGCAGTGCCCTGGAGGGCTGGAAGGCCGCCGCCGACGCGGTGTTGACGATGTGACCGCCCTGCCCGCGCTCGGCCATCTGCCGGCCGAACAGCCGGCAGCCGTGGATCACGCCCCAGAGGTTGACGTCGAGGACCTTCTTCCAGTCCTCCGGCGTGGTGTCGAAGAAGGAGCCGGACAGGCCGATCCCGGCGTTGTTCACCAGCACGTCCACCACGCCGTACTCGGCGGCGACCCTGGCCGCCAGCTTCTCCATGGCCTGCTCGTCGGAGACGTCGGCGGTCTCCGCCCAGGCGGCCGGCGCACCGATCAGCCGGGACAGCTCCGCGGTCCGGGCGGCGGCCTCGGCGTCGAGGTCGACGGCCACCACGCGCGCGCCGGCCTCGGCGAAGGCGAACGCCGTCGCCCGCCCGATGCCGCTGCCCGCACCGGTGACCAGGACCAGCTGCCCGCCGAAGCGGTCGGCGTGCCTGCCGTTCGCCCCGGCCCCGGAGCGGCCGTCCTCGGTGGCGGTGACGAACTCCGTGATCCAGTCCGCCAGCCGGTCCGGCCGGGTGCGCGGCACCCAGTGCTTCGCGGGCAGTGTGCGCCGGGTGAGCCGCGGCGCCCACAGCTCCAGCTCGTCGTAGAGCCGCTCCGACAGGAACGCGTCGCCCAGGGGCGTGATGAGCTGCACGGGCACGTGCGCGTAGGCGTCCTCGCGCGGCCTGCGCAGCCGGGGCCGCACGTTGTCCCGGTACAGCCACGCCCCGTGCGCCGCGTCCGACGGGAGGGAGGCGGTCGGGTAGTCGCCGCCGGGCACCTTCTCGACGCGCTCCAGGATGCCCGGCCAGCGCTTGCCGAGGGGGCCGCGCCAGGCCAGCTCCGGGAGCACGGGGGTGTGCAGCAGATAGACGTACCAGGACTTGGCGCCCTGGCCGAGGAGCTGCCCGATCCGGCGCGGGGTGGGCCGCCTGAGGCGCTTGCTGATCCAGTGCCCGAAGTGATCCAGGGAGGGCCCGGACATCGAGGTGAAGGAGGCGATGCGGCCCTCGGTGCGCCGGACCGTGACGAACTCCCAGGACTGCACCGAGCCCCAGTCGTGGCCCACCAGGTGCACGGGGCGGTCCGGGCTGACCGCGTCGGCCACGGCCAGGAAGTCGTCCGTCAGCTTCTCCAGCGTGAACCCGCCCCGCAGCGTGCTCGGCGCGGTGGACCGGCCGTGGCCGCGGACGTCGTAGAGGACCACGTGGAAGGCGCCGGCCAGGCGGGCGGCGACCTCGGACCAGACCTCCTTGCTGTCCGGGTAGCCGTGCACCAGGACGATTGTGGGCCGCCGCGGATCGCCCAGCTCGGCCACGCACAGCTCGACCCCGCCCGAGCGCACCCAGCGCTCCCGCGCACCGTCCAGCACCGTCATGTCTCCTCCGCCCAGCGCCGCACGTGCGGCAGATCGTCGTCCAGCCAGAAGGCGCTCTCCTCGGGATCCACCGAGTCGGTCACGACCAGGATCTCCTCGAACTTCGCGCCCGTACCCCGGAAACCGAGGTGGGGTTCGACCGCCCACAGTCCCGCGCGGGGCGGGTGGTCGGAGAAGCGGTACGGCGACCACAGCGGCGACCAGCCCTCGCGGTGGCCGTGCAGCGCGTCGCCCGCCAGGCCCTTGAGCGACTGGGTGCCGAAGCCGAACAGGCGCGGGGACAGCCGCCGTTCCCGCACCCGGTCCACCTTGTGGGCGATGACGCCGAAGGGATAGGCCCGGTGCCGGTTGGCATAGCCCTGGCGGACCATGAGCCGGTCCACGTCCTCGTAGATCTCCCGCAGCGGCCTGCGTTCGCGCACCTCGCGCAGGATCAGCTCGCGGTGCGCGGCCAGGTCGGCCGCCAGCCGGTGCTGCACCGGGTGGGGGCCGAGCGCTCCGGAGTAGCCGATGTCGGCGGTGAAACCGCGGTGCACGGGGGCCATGTCCAGGATGAACGCCATCCCCGGCTCCAGTCGGCGGCCGGTGGGGAAGAACTGGAGCGGAACGCGGAAGCCGGTGAACGCCGTGCGGTCGCCGAACCAGGCGAAGGGCAGGTGGAACCAGTCCCGCACGCCCCGCGCCCGCAGCCACTCGCGCTGCATGCGGGCCGCGTCCCGCTCGGTCACGCCCGGCTCCAGCCGGGCGGCCACGGCCTCGGCGCACGCGTAGGCGAGACGCTGCACCTCCCGGAATCCCCGCAGTTCCGTGCGGAGTCCGGCTGCCGTCGTCGTCATGCCACCCATGCCGTGCCACCCCCGTTCCGCCGTCCCGGCGCGGTCCGCGCCGATGGTGCTACTCGCCCGTAACGTGACGCCGCCGAATCTCCCAGTTGTTAGACCCAACGTCAATAGGGTGTTCACCGGGTGGCCCGTGCGGCCTCGACAGGCCGGCCGTGGCTCTCAGGTACGGCATCCCCTACGGGCCCGTACTACTCGAGTCTGACGCCAAGACGGCTCTGCGGTCTGACGACGGCAGTGGCGGGCGTCACTAGTGTCATTGACGTGACTGTGATCGCGACCGAAAGCCTGAGCAAGCGGTTCCCCCGGGTGACCGCGCTCGACCGGCTCTCCGTGGACGTCGGACCCGGTGTGACCGGACTCGTCGGTGCCAACGGCGCCGGCAAATCCACCCTGATCAAGATCCTGCTGGGTCTGTCTCCCGCCACCGAGGGCCGGGCCGAAGTGCTCGGACTCGATGTCGCCACCAAGGGCGCCGACATCCGCGAGCGGGTCGGCTACATGCCGGAGCACGACTGCCTGCCACCCGACGTCTCGGCCACCGAGTTCGTCGTCCACATGGCACGCATGTCCGGCCTGCCGCCCACCGCCGCCCGCGAGCGCACGGCCGACACCCTGCGCCACGTCGGCCTGTACGAGGAGCGCTACCGCCCCATCGGCGGCTACTCGACGGGCATGAAGCAGCGCGTGAAGCTCGCGCAGGCCCTCGTCCACGACCCCCAGCTGGTCTTCCTCGACGAGCCGACCAACGGCCTCGACCCGGTCGGCCGCGACGAGATGCTCGGCCTCATCCGGCGCATCCACACCGACTTCGGCATCTCCGTCCTGGTCACCTCCCACCTGCTGGGCGAGCTGGAGCGCACCTGCGACCACGTCGTCGTCGTGGACGGCGGCAAGCTGCTGCGCTCCAGCTCCACCACGGACTTCACCCAGACCACCACGACCCTCGCGATCGAGGTCACCGACACCGACGCACACCCCGACGGCACCCGCGCGGTGCGCGACGCGCTCGACGCGCGCGGGGTCACCGTCCAGGACGGCAGCGGCCTGCCCGGCGCCGGCCACGTCCTGCTGCTCACCTCGGCGGGCGAGGAGACCTACGACCTGGTCCGCGACGTCATAGCCGACCTCGGCATCGGCCTGGTCCGCATGGAGCAGCGCCGGCACCACATCTCGGAGGTCTTCACCGACAGCGACGCAGCACGGAAGGAGGCGGTCGGCCATGGCAGCTGAACAGCCCACAGCCACGGTCCGGGGCGACCAGACCCGCATCCACAACATCGGCTACCGCAGTTACGACGGCCCCCGCCTCGGCCGCGCCTACGCCCGCCGCTCGCTGTACTCGCAGTCCCTGCGCGGCGCCTACGGCCTCGGCCGCTCGGCCAAGTCCAAGGTGCTGCCGATGCTGCTGTTCGTAGTGATGTGCCTCCCGGCGGCCATCATGGTCGCGGTCGCCGTCGCCACCAAGGCCGACGACCTGCCCGTGGACTACACGCGCTACGCGATCGTCCTGCAAGCCGTCATCAGCCTCTACGTCGCGTCCCAGGCCCCCCAGTCCGTCTCGCGCGACCTGCGCTTCAAGACCGTGCCGCTGTACTTCTCCCGGCCGATCGAGACCGCCGACTACGTCCGCGCCAAGTACGCGTCGCTGGCCTCCGCTCTCTTCATCCTCACCGCCGCACCGCTGCTGGTGCTCTACGTGGGCGCGCTGCTCGCCAAACTCGACTTCGCGGACCAGACCAAGGGGTTCGCCCAGGGACTGGTCTCCGTGGCACTGCTCTCGCTGCTGTTCGCCGGTATCGGCCTGGTCGTGGCCTCGGTCACCCCGCGCCGCGGCTTCGGCATCGCCGCCGTCATCGCCGTCCTGACCATCACCTACGGCGCGGTCTCCACGCTCCAGGCCATCGCGGACGTCCAGAGCAGCTCCGGGGCCGTCACCTGGATCGGCCTGTTCTCGCCGATCACCTTGATCGACGGGGTGTCGGCGGCCTTCCTGGGAGCGACCTCGGCCTTCCCCGGCGGGGTCGGCCCGAGCCACGGCGAGGGCGCGGTCTACGTCCTCGTCACCCTCGGCCTGATCGCCGGCGCCTACGGCCTGCTGATGCGCCGCTACAAGAAGGTGGGACTGTGACCACGCTGAACATCGACCACGTCTCCCGCTGGTTCGGCAACGTGGTCGCCGTCAACGACATCACCATGACGATCGGCCCCGGCGTCACCGGCCTGCTCGGCCCGAACGGCGCGGGGAAGTCCACCCTCATCAACATGATGGGCGGCTTCCTCGCCCCCTCCACCGGCAGCGTCACCCTGGACGGCCAGCCGGTCTGGCGCAACGAGGACATCTACCGGCACATCGGCATCGTCCCCGAGCGGGAGGCGATGTACGACTTCCTCACCGGCCGCGAGTTCGTCCTCGCCAACGCCGAACTGCACGGCCTGGGCGCCAAGGCGGCCGACGAGGCCCTCGCCACCGTGGAGATGGCCTATGCCCAGGACCGCAAGATCGCCACGTACTCCAAGGGCATGCGCCAGCGCGTGAAGATGGCCTCCGCCCTCGTCCACCAGCCGTCGCTGCTCCTGCTCGACGAGCCGTTCAACGGCATGGACCCCCGCCAGCGCATGCAGCTGATGGACCTGCTGCGGCGCATGGGCGACGAGGGCCGCACCGTGCTGTTCTCCTCGCACATCCTGGAAGAGGTCGAACAGCTCGCCTGGCACATCGAGGTCATCGTCGCCGGACGCCACGCGGCCAGCGGCGACTTCCGCAAGATCCGCCGCCTGATGACCGACCGGCCCCACCGCTACCTGGTGCGTTCCAGTGACGACCGGGCTCTCGCGGCGGCGCTGATCGCCGACCCGTCGACGTCCGGCATCGAGGTCGACCTCGCCGAGGGCGCCCTGCGCATCCAGGCCGTCGACTTCGGCCGGTTCACGGCCCTGCTGCCCAAGGTCGCCCGCGACCACGGCATCCGGCTGCTCACGGTCTCGCCGTCCGACGAGTCCCTCGAGTCCGTCTTCTCGTATCTCGTCGCGGCGTAGGAGGCCCAAGAATGTACGACCCCACAGTCGCCCGGCTCACCTACCGGGCCCTGCTCGGCCGCCGCCGGGCCCTCATCCTGGGCGCGCTCCCCCTGTTGCTGCTCGTCATCGCCGTCGCGGTGCGCGCGCTCGCCGGAGCGGACGACCAGACCACCACGGACGTGCTGGGCGGGTTCGCCCTCGCCACCATGGTGCCGATCATCGGCGTCATCGCCGGCACCGGTGCCATCGGCCCCGAGATCGACGACGGCTCGGTGGTGTACCTGCTGTCCAAGCCGATCAAGCGGCCGACGATCATCTTCACCAAGCTGATCGTCGCCATAGCCGTGACGATGGTCTTCTCCGCCGTGCCCACACTGCTCGCCGGTCTGATCCTCAACGGCAACGGCCAGCAGATCGCCGTCGCCTACACGATCGCCGCGCTGGTCGCCTCCATCGCGTACGCCGCGCTGTTCCTGCTGCTGGGCACGGTGTCCCGGCACGCGGTGGTCTTCGGGCTCGTCTACGCCCTGGTCTGGGAGGCCCTGTTCGGCTCCCTGGTGCCGGGCGCCCGCACGCTCAGCGTCCAGCAGTGGTCGCTGGCGGTGGCCCAGAAGGTCGCCGACGGGAACCTGGTGACCTCCGACGTCGGCCTGCCGACCGCGACGGTGCTGCTCGCCGCGGTGACCGTGCTCGCCACCTGGTACGCCGGCCAGAAGCTGCGGTCGCTGACGCTCGCCGGGGAGGAGTGACCCCGCCCCGTCGGTAACGCGACCTACGTCCGCTTTTAATCGGTGGCGTCCGGCTTCCCGTGACGGCACTGTGGGGGATGCACGAGGCCGGACGGCGACGGTGCGACGGGAGGCCGCTTCGAGCACGCGGGATGCCCCGCGTGGGCCGACCGACGGGGACGCCGACGCCGTCCGGACCGTGCGCCGCAGGGACCGCGGGGGCCGCCGGAGGGGGCTACGCCGGAGAGCACCGGGCCGGCCTCAGGCCGCCAGCCGCTCCAGTACCACCGCGATGCCGTCCTCGTCGTTGGAGGACGTCACCTCGTCGGCCACCGCCTTCAGTTCCTCGTGGGCGTTGGCCATCGCCACGCCCCGGGCCGCCCAGGCGAACATCGGGATGTCGTTGGGCATGTCGCCGAAGGCGATCGTGTCCGCCGCCTTCAGGCCGAGCCGGCGGGCCGCCAGCGACAGTCCCGTGGCCTTGGACAGCCCCAGCGGCAGCAGCTCGACGATGCCCGCGCCGGCCATGACGACCGTGACGAAGCCGCCCGCGGCACGCCGGGCGGCCTCGGCCAGCTCGTCGTCGGACAGGGTCGGATGCTGGATGTAGATCTTGTTCAGCGGCGCCGACCACAGGTCCGAGGCGTCGGTGAACGGCACGGCCGGCAGGTCGCCCCCGACCGCGTAGCCCGGGCCGACCAGCACGTCGCCCTCCAGGCCGTCCCGGCTCGCCGCCAGGTACAGCGGGCCGGTCTCCGCCTCGATCTTGGCCAGCGCCACCCCGGCCAGCTGCCGGTCCAGGGTGACGGAGGTCAGCAGCCGGTGCTCCCCGGCGTGGTAGACCTGCGCGCCCTGACCGCAGACGGCCAGCCCGTCGTAACCGAGGTCGTCCAGGATGTGCCGGGTCCACGGCACCGCCCGCCCGGTGACCACGATGTGGGCGGCGCCCGCCGCGGTGGCCGCGGCGAGCGCGTCACGGGTGCGCCGCGAGATCGTGTCGTCGCCGCGCAGCAGCGTG
Source organism: Streptomyces sp. NPDC102490 (assembly GCF_044765285.1). Classification (NCBI taxonomy): domain Bacteria; kingdom Bacillati; phylum Actinomycetota; class Actinomycetes; order Kitasatosporales; family Streptomycetaceae; genus Streptomyces; species Streptomyces sp. NPDC102490. The sequence goes on along the minus strand of NZ_JBIWJU010000002.1, from coordinate 152,456 downwards.
CCGTCGAGGTCGGTCGCGACCAGCCGGTAGGGGAAGCCCTCGGCGGGTCCGGTGCCGGGGGCCGTGGCGGTGCCGGTGTCCGTCACTTGGCCACCGGCTCCAGGACCTCCCGGCCGCCCAGGTACGGGCGCAGCACCTCGGGCACGCGGACCGAACCGTCGGCCTGCTGGTGGTTCTCCAGGATCGCCACGATCGTGCGGGGCACGGCGCACAGCGTGCCGTTGAGCGTGGCCAGCGGACGGACCTTCTTGCCCTCGCGGACGCGGATCGACAGCCGGCGGGACTGGAACTCGGTGCAGTCCGAGGTCGAGGTCAGCTCGCGGTACTTGCCCTGGGTGGGGATCCACGCCTCGCAGTCGTACTTGCGGGCGGCCGAGGAGCCCAGGTCGGCCGAGGCCACGTCGATCACCCGGAACGGCAGCTCCAGCGACGTCAGCCACTGCTTCTCCCACTCCAGCAGGCGCTGGTGCTCGGCCTGCGAGTCCTCGGGGAGGACGTAGGAGAACATCTCGACCTTGTCGAACTGGTGCACGCGGAAGATGCCCCGGGTGTCCTTGCCGTGCGAGCCGGCCTCGCGGCGGAAGCAGGGCGAGAAGCCCGCGTAGCGCAGCGGCAGGCGGTCGGCGTCCAGGATCTCGTCCATGTGGTACGCGGCGAGCGGCACCTCGGACGTGCCGACCAGGTACAGGTCGTCCTTGTCGAGGTGGTAGACGTCCTGGGCGGCCTGGCCGAGGAAGCCGGTGCCGGCCATCGACTGCGGGCGCACCAGCGCCGGGGTCAGCATCGGGGTGAAGCCGGCCGCCGTGGCCTGCGCGATCGCCGCGTTGACCAGGGCCAGCTCCAGGAGGGCGCCCACGCCGGTCAGGAAGTAGAAGCGCGAGCCGGAGACCTTGGCACCGCGCTCCACGTCGATGGCGCCGAGCAGCTGGCCCAGCTCCAGGTGGTCCCTGGGCTCGAAGCCCTCGGCGGCGAAGTCGCGATGCGTGCCGTGCGTCTCCAGCGTGACGAAGTCCTCCTCGCCGCCGACGGGCACGTCGGGGTGGACGAGGTTGCCGAGCCGCTGGAGCAGCTCCTGGGTCTCGGCGTCGGCCGCGTCGCGCTCGGCGTCGGCGGCCCTGACGTCGGTCTTCAGCTGCTCGGCCCGCTTGAGGAGCTCGGCCTTCTCGTCCCCGGCGGCCTTGCCGATCAGCTTGCCGAGGCCCTTCTGCTCGGCGCGCAGCTCGTCGAAACGGACGCCGGACGACCTGCGCCGTTCGTCGGCGGACAGGAGAGAGTCGACGAGCGCGACGTCCTCTCCACGGGCGCGCTGCGACGCGCGCACACGGTCGGGGTCCTCACGGAGCAGGCGAAGGTCAATCACGCGGTCAAGGCTACCGGTGCGCGGTGTCGGCTCTCGACCCGCTCTTGCCGTACGCGGCCCGCACGTCCCGTTCGGCGGGTCAAGGAAATGCTGCGACCTCCCCGGAACGGGGCGCCGCATGGGCGGCGGGTTGACCGGATCTCCTTGTGGAGAACGGGACTTGGGGCGTGACTGTCCACAGGAATCCACAGCCCGGGAAAGTTATCCACAGGGTGTGCGAAAGATCTGTGGATGCATGGAAGTGATCATTCCTAATTCGTGGAGTCGAGCTGTCCAAACCCTCCACGCCCCCACTTTCGAGTGGAAATGGGGCACCCGGTGTCACTCCGGAGAATGGCGGGCAAGAAACAGGTGGACGAAGGGTGACCTGGACCTCTGTGGGCGAAGTGGGGTCCCGTAGGGGGATTTGTCGACCATGTGCCCCTTCGTTGTCGACTTGTCCCCAGGTCGAGAAGCGGACCTGTGGATAACTTCTGTGGATAAGGAAAATCAGCAGATAGGCCCGGCGGTCAGAACCGGCCGTCCTGGCAGCGCGCCACCCACTCCGCCGCCGCCACGAACGCCTCGTCCGAGGTGCCCGGCCGCAGCGCGTCCACGTCCGCGGCCTCGACCTCCGCGCGCGGGTACGACCCCAGATAGCGCACCTGGAGGCAGGACCGCTTCAGACCCATCAGCGCGTCGGCCACCCGGCGGTCGGAGATGTGCCCCTCGGCGTCGATGCAGAAGCAGTAGTTGCCGATACCGGCACCGGTCGGGCGGGACTGCAACAGCATCAGGTTGATGCCGCGGGCGGCGAACTCGCCCAGCAGATCGCGCAGGCCGCCGGGGTGGTCGTCGCGCTGCCAGAGCACGACCGACGTCTTGTCCGCCCCGGTCGGTGCCGCGGGCCGGGCCGGGCGGCCCACCAGCACGAAGCGCGTCTGGGCGTTCTCCGCGTCGTGGATGTCGGCCTCCAGCACCTCGAGGCCGTAGCGCTCCGCGGCGAACTCACCGGCGAAGGCGGCGTCGTACCGCCCCTCCTGCACCAGGCGGGCGCCGTCCGCGTTGGAGGCGGCCGATTCCCAGGCGACGTCCGGGAGGTGCGCCTTGAGCCAGTTGCGGACCTGGGGCTGCGCCGCCGGGTGGGCGGTGACCGTCTTGATGTCCGACAGCTTGGTGCCGGGGCGGACCAGCAGCGCGAAGGTGATGGACAGCAGCACCTCGCGGTAGATCATCAGCGGCTGGCCGGCGACCAGCTCGTCGAGGGTGGTGGTGATGCCGCCCTCGACGGAGTTCTCGATCGGCACGAACGCGGCCTCGGCCTCGCCGGTGCGCACCGCGTCGAGCGCCGACTGCACGGAGACGTAGGGGACCAGTTCCCGGGTCGCCGTCTCCGGGAGGGTGCGCAGGGCGACTTCGGTGAAGGTGCCTTCAGGGCCGAGATACGCGTAACTGGCTGGCATGTACTCACCCTAATGGGCCCGGGAAGGCGCGGCCCACGGGTTGCGCCCGAGCCCCTCCCGGGGGGTGACGCGTCGCGGTTTCACCCCTCCAGCAGCCGCTGCCCCACGTACTCTCCCTCGGACGCCCCGCCCGGGACCGCGAACAGGCCGCTCGCCTCGTGCCGGATGAACTGCGACAGCGCGTCGCCCCGGTCCAGCTTGCGCTGCACGGGCACGAAGCCGCGCAGCGGATCGGCCTGCCAGCAGATGAAGAGCAGCCCGGCGTCCGGGACGCCGTCGGCGTCGAAGCCGTCGTGGTACGAGAAGGGCCGGCGGACCATGGCCGCGCCGCCGTTCTGGTCGGGCCGGGTGATGCGGGCGTGCGCGTTGATCGGAACGACGAGCTTTCCGGAGCCGTCCGTCTTCTCCAGGTCCATCTCCGTCGTCTCGCCGGCGTCGCTCCCCGCGGACAGCGGCGCCCCGTCGGACTTGCGGCGCCCGATGACGGCCTCCTGGGCCTTGAGCGACAGCTGCTCCCAGTCGTCGAGGAGCATCCGGATGCGGCGTACGACGACGTAGGAGCCGTTCGCCATCCAGGCCGGAGCGCCCTTCCCGGACCCGGGCTCCTCCGGCACGAAGATCCGCTCGTCGAAGTCGGCCTCGGCGGGCTTGGGGTTGCGGGTGCCGTCGATCTGGCCCATGAGGTTGCGGGCCGTCATGGGGTGGGCGGTGGCGCCGGGCGAACGGTTGAAGCCGTTCATCTGCCAGCGGATGCGGGCGGCCGTCCCGGCGTCCCGCTGGATCGCGCGCAGGGCGTGGAAGGCCACCAGGGCGTCGTCGGCGCCGATCTGCACCCACAGGTCACCGTTGCTGCGGTTCTTGTCGAGGTGGTCGGAGGAGAAGTCGGGGAGTGGATCGAGGGCGACCGGGCGCTGCTCGTCCAGGCCGGTCCGGCCGAAGAAGCTGTGCCCGAATCCGAAGGTGACGGTCAGCGAGGAGGGCCCGGCGTCCCGGGCCACGTCCGTGTCACCGCTTCCGGCGGGTTCGCCCGCCATCAGCCGCCGGGCCGTGTCGGACCAGCGGCGCAGCAGCGCGGCCGCCTCCCTGCGGCCGGCACCGGCCGCGAGGTCGAAGGCGATGAGGTGGCCCCGGGCTTGCAGCGGGGTGGTGATGCCGGGCTGATGTTTCCCGTGAAACATCGCCTGCTCGCTGCCGAGCGAGGTGAGGGGAGTCGCGGCGGAGGAGGGCGCGGCGGCGTAGCCCGCGGCAGCTCCCGCCGCGCCGAGGACGAGCCCGGTGGCCCCGGCGGTGCCGAGCAGTCGCCGTCGTGAGATGCCTCCGGGAGCGGTGGGGCTCTCGGCGTTCTGGGCGGTCTCGGTGCCCTCCGAGCCGAGTGGCCCGGACGGTCCGGTGGTGCCGCCGGGCTTCCCACGGGTCGCCTCGTGGTTCCGGGCCTCCGGGATGGACTGGTCAGCCATGGTGCGGTTCAGCCGATCTGCGTGTTCTTGGCGACGGTGACCTGGTCGATGTCGGAGGTGCGCACGGTGACGGCGACTTCCCAGTCGCCGGCCATCGGGATCTGCACTCCGCTCGCCGACCAGTGGCCGGTGGTGATGTGGTCGGGGGCGACGGGCAGCGGCCCGATGTTCTGTGCCTTCTGGGTGAGGGCCACCTTCACCTCGGGGATGTCGAAGACGGTCCCGTCCGGGCGCTCGACGTAGAGGTGCATGTCGTTGGCGCCGACCCGGGCCGGGTCCAGCTCGACCCGTATGACGCCCTTGCCGTTCTGGCTGCCGGTGTCGAAGGGCAGGTCCAGCGTCACCGCGCCGGTGGAGGGCGCCGAGCTGGTGGCGGAGGACGCGCCGGCGGCCTTGGCATCCTCCTCGGTACGGCCCGGCTCGGTCTGGGTCAGGACGGTGGTCACCACCAGCAGCACGACGGCGACGCCCGCCTCGGCGAGCACGGAGCGGCGCAGTCCGAAGCGGTTCGGGTCGGCGTCCCGCTGCCGCTTCTGCCGGGCGGCGTCCACGGCCGCGCGCTGCCGCGCGAGCTGGGCGGCTCGCCGGGAGCCACCGCCGGAGTCCTTCCCCGCGCCCGAATCCTTCCCCGCGCCGGAGTCCTTCCCCGCGCCGGACGCCTTCTCGGCGACCTTCGCGTTCCCCGAGCCCGTCTCCTTCCCGGAGCCCTTCCCGGTCCCGGACGCCTCCCCGGAGCTCTTCCCGGTCGCCTTCCCGGACGTCTTGGAGGCGGTCTCCACGGCCGCTTTCGCGGACGCCTTCGCCGCGCCCCGGGCGGCCCCGGCGACGGCGGGTGTCGCCTCCGCCAGCTGTGCCGTCCACCGGCGCGAGAAGGAGGCGACGCCGACGAGCACCGCCACGAGCCCGATCTTCACGAGGAGCAGCTGCCCGTACCGGGTGTCGGTGAAGGCCGTCCAGGAGCCGAGCTGGCGCCAGGACTGGTAGGTGCCGGTCACCACCAGCGCGATCACGCTGCCGAAGGCGATGCGCGAGAACCGGCGCACGGCGACGGCGGGGACCGGGGTGTCCGCCGGGCCGCGGTACAGGGCGACGAGCAGTGCGGTGAGGCCGCCGAGCCAGGTGGCGACGGCGATCAGGTGGACCACGTCGACCGGCATGGCGAGGCCCGCCTGGAGGCCGACGGAGGCGTGCTCGGACATCGCCCAGGTCGCCGCGAGGCCCGCCGCCACGACACTCCCGCCGACCGCGAGCCCGAAGGTGAGGTCCCGCTTCTCCTCGTCGTCCCGCTTGTCGTACGCGCCGAAGAGCACGGCGATGAACAGCGCGGCCGCCGCCAGCAGCAGCAGCCGGGAGACCAGCGCGGCACCGGACTTGGTCTGCAGCACCTCGCCGAGCAGGCCCAGGTCGAAGATGTCGGCGACCTTCCCGGAACCGGTGTAGGAGCCGCGCAGCAGGAGGAGCAGGAGGGTGGCGGCGGTCAGCGCGAGCCAGCCGGAGACGACGAACCGCTGTACGACGCGCACCCCGGAGCCGCGCGGCCAGCAGGCGAGGACGAAGGCGGCGCCGCCCACCAGGACGGCGAAGGCGGCGTACGACACGTACCGGCCGACACCGTACAGCCCGCCGACGAATCCGCCGCCCGCCCCCTGCCCGGAGACGGTGACCGAGGTCGCGGAGGGGGCGCCGACGGAGAAGGTGTAGGCGCCGGAGACGGGATGGCTGTCGGCGGAGACGACCTGGTAGGTCACCGTGTAGGTGCCGTCGGGCAGCCCGGGGCGCAGTTTCACGGAGTACGTGGTGCCGCCCGTGCCGGACGGCTTGCCGTCGTCGACGCGGGTGCCCTTGGGGTCGAGGACGCGCAGCGAGTCGTCGTCCATGGAGACCGACTCGGAGAAGGTGAGCGACACCTGGGCCGGAGCCTTGGCGACCACCGCCCCCTCCCGGGGGTCGCTGCCGGTGAGCGCGGCGTGCGCGGAGGCCGGTCCGGCGCCGGCCAGCAGCGCGCAGGCCGCGGCCAGGAGCAGCAGCACCAGGGTCCGCAGGCGCGGGGCGATGGTCTGCGTCAAGGTGGTCCCTCCCTCAGTGTCCGGAGTCTTCGGAGTGCCCGGAGTGTCCGGTGGTGGGCTGGTAGGTGGCCGCCTTCACGGGCAGCTTGACCGTGACGGGGCCGGAGTGCGCGAAGTGCAGTTCGACGGCGACGGACTGCCCCTGCTTCGGCTGGTGCTTCAGCTTCTCGAACATCAGGTGGTTTCCGCCGCTCCTGAACACGAGCTGACCGTGGGCGGGGACCTCAAGGCGGTCGACCTCCTTCATGGTCCCGTCGACGGTCTCGTGCACGGTGACCTCGCCGGCCTCGCTGGTGACGGAGGTCAGTTCGTCCGCGGCGTCGCCCTTGTTGGTGATGGTGAGGAACCCGGCCGCCATCGAGTCGGAGACGGGCTGCGGTATGTAGGCGGCGTCCACGGAGAGTTCGGCGCCGGAGGCCGCGGAGTCCGAGTCGGAGTCCGAACCGCCGCAGCCCGCCAGGGCCAGGGCACCGATCACCGCGACGGCGGCGAGGGCGGGGCGGCGCCGTACGGGCCCTGCCGCGGGCCGCCTCACGGGTTCTGCCCCTTGATGAGCTTGGGGAGGTCCTTGGTGTAGTCGTCGACCGTGGCGTCCTCGCCGTAGAGGACGTAACCCGCGTCGGTCTTCGGGGAGAAGGCGACGACCTGGGTGCCGTGGGTCGAGACGATCTTGCCGTCCTTGTCCTTGGTCGGCGGATCGATCGAGATGCCGAGGGTGCGGGCGCCCGCCTGGATGGTGTCGAAGTCGCCGGTCAGGCCGACGATCTGCGCGTCGATGCCCTTGAGCCACGTGCCGAGCGCGGCCGGGGTGTCGCGCTCCGGGTCGGTGCTGACGAACACGACGCGGAGCTTGTCCTGCTCCGCCCGGGGGAGCTGCTTCTTGGCCACGGCGATGTTGTTCATGGTCAGCGGGCAGACGTCGGGACAGTGGGTGTAGCCGAAGTAGACCAGGGTGGGCTTGCCGGCGGTCTGCTCGCGGAGGTCGTACTTCTTGCCCCGGGTGTCGGTGAGGACCAGGTCGGGCTTCTCGAAGGGCTGGTCGAGGACGGTGGCGGCCTGCCGGCTGTTGTCCTCGGAGACCACGGACACGGGCTTGTCGCTGTCGGCGCCGCCGCCGCAGGCGGACAGCGTCAGGCAGGCGGCGGCGAGCAGGGCGGCCGTGGCGAACGTCTTCTTGCGCATAGAAAAATGTCCCAGATGTGAGGTGCTCCGGTGCGCGCCGGGGCCCGTCGGAGGACCGACGGACGGTGTCCGGCGCGCACCGGACGAGAGGATGCGCCGGCGAGGTGGCGCCGACGCACCGGTACGGCGTCGTTACACCGCCGCGCCGGAGTCACGCCGACGGCCGGCCAGCACGCCGTAGCCGACGCCCGCCGCGCCGACGACGATGCCGACGATGCCGAGGACCCGGGCGGTGGTGTCACTGCCGGAGCCGGAGTCCGACGAGGAGGCGTCGGCGGCGGTGTTCTGCTCGGCCGCCTCGGTGTCGTCGGCCTTCGCGTCCGAGGAGCCCGCCGCGCCGTGGGCGTCGTCCTCGGCGGCCGACAGCTTGAGCACGGGCGCCGGGGTCTCAGGCTCCTCCTGGCCCTCCTGCGGCACCTCGATCCAGCGCACGACCTCCTTGTTGGAGTACGTCTGGATCGCCTTGAACACCAGCTGGTCGGCGTCCTCGGGCAGCGCGCCGATGGAGACCGGGAACTTCTGGAAGTAGCCGGGCTGAACGCCCTGGCCGTCGGCGGTCCAGGTCACCTTGGTGACCACCTCGGTGATCTGCTTGCCGTGCGACTCCAGCGGCTTGGCCGGCTTGGCCTTGGTGACCTCGGCCTTCCAGCCCGGCACCGGCTGCGGCATCACGGACGCCAGCGGGTGCTCGGCCGGGAAGCTGACCTCCAGCTTGGTGGTGGAGGCGTTGTCGCGCTCGTTGGGGACCTTGAAGTCGACGACCGCGTAGCCGCCCTTGGCGGCCGGGCCCTCCGGCTGCACGCTGACGTGCGCGAAGGCGGGGGCGGACAGGGCGAGGACGGCGATGCCGGACACGGCGCCGACGGCGGCGATACGGGAAGCCTTCATGGACGGAGTACTCCGCTTCGTGGGGACACCGGTGCCGAGCAGCCGGTGCCGGGTGACAGGAGGGATGCGCGCACGCGCGCGCGTGCCGCACGACGGCGGCCCCTCCCGAAGCGGGATGACGGTCGCGTCGTGTCAGGCGGCGAGGGCGAACACGTCACGCGGCGGGCCGCGCCTGATCACCGTGTGCTGGAGCGCGGTGGTACGGGGCCGCGGCGGCACCCACAGGGCGGCGCGCGGCGGACGCGGGCCCGTGCCGGGGGCGCCGGCCGGCCCGGCGTGCAGGGCGCGCACCAGGGCGAGCGCCGCGCGCAGGGCGCGTACGAGTGCCGCTTCGGCCACGGACTGGGCCGAGTGCGCCGACAGTTCGACGAGCCGGGCCAGGGCCAGGTCCCCGCGCCGCAGCAGCCAGCCGGCGGCCAGGGCCGCGAGGACGTGACCGAGCAGCATCGGCAGCGACGGCACCAGCGAGGCGGAGGTACCGGCGGTGGACAGCGCGTCGGCCTGGTGGTGCGCCGCGCCGGTGGTGACGTCCGGGGCGATGCGCGCGTCGGTGAGGATCCGCTCGGCCTGGGTCGGGCTGATCGCCGCCGCGGTGGTCCCGCAGACCAGCCGTGCGGCCTGCTGGACCAGGGAGGCGTCGGACAGCGCGCCCGCCCCACCGCCGGACGCGGCGGCCGTACCGGACGCGGTGGCCGCGGCGGTGCCGTGCTGGCCCAGCCCGAACAGGGCGTGCAGCGCGGTCTGTCCGACGGTGAGCAGCGTCGCGATGCAGGGCAGCGAGCGCCCGCGGCCGGCGAGCGGCACGGCGACCAGGACCGCCCCGAGGAAACCCGCGCCCAGCGACCACAGCGGAACGGTGGCACAGGAGGCGAGGGAGTGCCCCGCCGCGGCCAGCACGACGCAGACCGCGGCGAACACCGCGGCCCGCAGGACCCGGAGATCGTTCCCGGAGCGCGCCGTTGGCGGGTGGGGGGCAGTCATGGCGGCCTCATCATCGCACTCACGGCCCGCACGCCGTACGGCAGGTCCACAAGATGCCGTACGACCGGAAGACGAGGAACGGGACGGAAGGTCACCCTCTGGTACGAGTCGCCCCGCATACACCGGCCGACGAGGGCGACACATCCGCCAGATGAGCGGTGTCACGGGCCCGGCGCGCTTACGCCCGGGTGTGAGGGGCAATACGTATCGGTATGTCGAGCCGCGGCCGGGAGGCTGGAGCATGAGCATCTGGTGGTCACTCCATTTGCGGCGCGAGGCTGCGAGCGTCCCCCTGGCCCGCCGCCTGCTGATCGGCACCATGGAGACCGCGGGCGTCGATCCCGACATCTCCTTCGACCTCTCCGTCGCGCTGAGCGAGGCCTGCGCCAACGCGGTCGAGCACGGCGGCGACGACGGGTGCGGCGGCCCCGGCGAGGCGTACCGCGTCACGGCCTACCTGGACGGCGAGCGCTGCCGTATCGAGGTCGCCGACACGGGCCCCGGCTTTCCCGCCGCCGCTCCGGGCGGGCCGCAGGCTGTCGCCCGCCCGGCGGCGGAGGCGGAGAGCGGCCGCGGCCTGTGTCTCATCCGGGAGCTCGCCGACCATGTCCACATCGGCAGTACGCCGGGGCGGGCCGGTGCCGTGGTGAGCTTCGACAAGGTCCTCAAGTGGCGTGAGAACGCCCCGCTGGCGGCGGTGTGACGGGCGGGGCCCGGACACGCCGACGGCCGGGCACCCGCGCGGTGCCCGGCCGTCGTACGGCGGGTGAGGGTCAGCGCTTCAGCGCGGCCATCCACTCCTCGACCTCGTCCGACCGGCGCGGCAGCCCGGCGGACAGGTTCCGGTTGCCGTCGGCGGTGACGAGGATGTCGTCCTCGATGCGCACGCCGATGCCCCGGTACTCCTCGGGCACGGTCAGGTCGTCGGCCTGGAAGTACAGGCCCGGCTCGACGGTGAGCACCATGCCGGGCTCCAGCGTGCCGTCGACGTAGGACTCCACGCGCGCGGCGGCGCAGTCGTGGACGTCCAGGCCGAGCATGTGACCGGTGCCGTGCAGCGTCCAGCGGCGTTGCAGGCCCAGCTCCAGCACCCGCTCGACGGGGCCCTCGACCAGACCCCACTCGACCAGCCGCTCGGTCAGCACGCGCTGGGCGGCGTCGTGGAAGTCGCGGTACTTGGCGCCCGGCCGCACCGCCGCGATGCCGGCCTCCTGGGCGTCGTACACGGCGTCGTAGATCTTCTTCTGCAACGCGCTGTACGTGCCGTTGACCGGCAGCGTGCGCGTCACGTCGGCGGTGTAGTACGTGTGCGTCTCCACGCCCGCGTCGAGCAGCAGCAGGTCGCCGGAGCGGACCGGGCCGTCGTTGCGGACCCAGTGCAGGGTGCAGGCGTGCGGGCCGGCGGCGGCGATGGTGCCGTAGCCGACGTCGTTGCCCTCGACGCGCGCGCGGAGGAAGAAGGTGCCCTCGATGTAGCGCTCGCTGGTCGCCTCGGCCTTGTCGAGGACCTTCACGACGTCCTCGAAGCCGCGCACGGTGGAGTCGACGGCCTTCTGCAGCTCGCCGATCTCGAACTCGTCCTTGACCAGGCGGGCCTCGGAGAGGAAGACGCGCAGTTCCTCGTCGCGCTCGGCGGTGACCTTGTCGGTCAGGGCCGCCTCGATGCCGGCGTCGTACCCGCGCACCACCCGGACCGGGCCGGTGGCCTCGCGCAGGCTGCCGGCCAGCTCGCGGACGTCGGAGGCGGGGATGCCGTACAGCTTTCCGGCCTCGGTGAGGGAGTGGCGGCGGCCCACCCACAGCTCGCCCTGCCCGTTCAGCCAGAACTCGCCGTTCTCCCGGTCCGAGCGCGGCAGGAGGTAGATCGTCGCGGTGTGTCCGTCCCCCTTGGGCTCCAGGACCAGGACGCCGTCCTCGGTCTGGTTGCCGGTCAGGTACGTGTACTCGACCGAGGCGCGGAAGGGGTACTCGGTGTCGTTGGAGCGGGTCTTGAGACGGCCCGCGGGGATCACCAGGCGCTCGCCGGGGAAGCGGGCGGACAGGGCGGCACGGCGGGCCGCGGTCTCGGCGGCCTGGGGGATCGGCTCCAGGTCGCGCAGCTCCGTGTCGGCCCAGCCGGACTTCATGTTCTCGGCCAGCTCGTCGGACACGCCCGGGTACAGGCCGTTCTTGCGCTGCTTGATCGGCTCCTCGGTCTCGTCCGGGCCCGCTGCGTCAGCAGCAGGATCGGATACTGCCGGGTTGAGCTCCTCCGCCACGGTCATCCTCCTCGATACGGCACTGGACCACCCCCCATCGTACGGTCGTACGGAAGGGGGCCCAGGGCCGAAGGGCCTGTTACACGGAGTGCTGCCGTCCGCTATGCGTGACGTGCGGGGCGTTGGCGCACCCCAGGTGACCGTTATTCGAACCGGACGGCCAGCAGAACGACGTCCTCCTCGCACTGCGCCTCCGCCTTGCCGTCGGGCAGCACGGTGCGCAGGACGTGCTCGACGACCGCGTCCGGGTCCTGCCGCGCGGCCCGGGGGACACCGGCCGCCGCCGCGTGCAGCCGGGCGAAGGCACGGTCGGCCGGGTCGCCGGTGCGGTGCAGCAGCCCGTCGGTGTAGAGCAGAACCGTCTCTCCCGGCTCGGCCTGCACCTCCACGCTGGGCGCCTCCCAGCAGGCGAGCATGCCGAGCGGTGCGGAGACGGAGGTCTCGACGAACTCGGTGCGCCGCTGACCGATCAGCAGGGGCGGGCTGTGCCCGGCGCCGGCCAGGGTGATCCGGCGCAGCGCGGGCTCGCAGTAGCCGAACAGCGCGGTGGCCGAGCGAGCGGGCTCGGTGAGCCGCAGCAGCAGTTCCAGGTCGGACAGGACGGCGACCGGGTCCTCGCCCTCCATCACGGCGTACGCCCGCAGCGAGGCGCGCAGCCGCCCCATCGCGGCGACCGCGCTGGGCCCCGACCCGGTGACGGAACCGACGGCGAGGCCGAGCGCGGCGTCCGGCAGCGGCAGGGCGTCGTACCAGTCGCCGCCGCCCAGCGGACCGGTGCGGTGCCGGGCGGCGAGCTGCACGCCGGGCACCCGGGGCAGCCGCGAGGGCAGCAGTTCCTCGGCCATCGTCGCCATGGACGCGCGGGTGCGCTCGACCTCCAGCAGGCGGGCCAGGTGCTGGGCGGCGTACCGGACGTACAGGCCGGCGAGGTGGCGCTGCCGCTCACCCGGTTCGGCGGGTTCGTCGTAGAGCCAGACGGCGGCGCCGAGGCGCCCGGTGCCCTCGGCGGACAGGGGGAGCGTGTAGCTGGCGGCGTAACCGAGGCGGGCGGCGACCTCGCGGTGGCGGGGGTCGAGGGCCTTCTCGGCGAGCAGGTCGGGTTCGGCGATGCCCTCCTGGGCGACCGGCAGTCCGTCCAGGATCCGCCCGTAGGACAGGCAGCTGCGGGGCACGGTCTCGAGGTGGCCGAGGTCGGCGCGGGCCAGGCCGAGGCCGACGGTGGTGCCGGGGCCGAGTCCGTCGGCCGGTTCCAGCACGAGGAGCCCGCGCCGGGCGCCGACCAGGGCGGCTCCGGCGCGCAGCACTTCCTGGAGGCCGTCGGCGAGGGTGTCCGTGCGGACCAGGCGTTCGGTCAGCTCGTGCAGGGTCGTGAGGTCCGAGACCCAGCCGGCCAGCCGGTCCTGGAGCAGGGCCCCGGGGGCACCAGGTGTGCCCGAGTCGTCCGTGACGGTCGCGGCGTCCGTCGTGGGGGGCTCGGCCGCCTGGGAGGTGTCCGTGGCGGCGGACGCGACAGTGTGTGCGGGGGACGGAACCGTTGAATCGATTCCGGCCACTTTCGCAGGGTGCGGGGCGTTCATGGCGTCCGGTCTTCCGACCGGCGCTTACTGCTCAAAAGCATCGCAAACCCCCATGTCATTCTGCGCCGCTAGCAGTGTCTCCACATGTACACGCACTCGTAAGGGGATGTCCAGCATTGTCCTGCTGGTATTCCTGGTGTCCGTGGGGTGGGAGCGGCCTCCTTCCCGGCCCCTTGCGGAAAAACGAATTTGGCTTGAAACTGCCCCAGAGGACGGCTTGTTGCGGTCGACTGGGGGTGCTTCACGGAGCGTCACAGCGGTCGTGATGGGTACGTACTCGGAGAAGGCCGGGGGTGGTTGGGGGCCACCTGGAACCCGGCGACGGACCCGGGCGTCCTATCCACCGACGACCGTGCCCCATCCTCCCGTGGCGGAGGCGGAGAGAAATACGCGCGACGGCAAAACGCCAGACTTCGCCACCCCCGCGCCACGCCAGCTTTTGACAGACGCAGTGGCCGGAACCGTCACGGACGCAGTCAGTGCTCGACCCACAGGGGTTTCCCTTGCCCTTGGCGGAGACGTGCCCCCGTGGGGACGTGTCCCGGCAGGGGTGTGATGCGCCACCAGCAACGCACAGCGAAGTGATCGACACATGGTGTGAAGAGACCACGGTGTTGCCAGGCGTGCAACGGAAAGGAACGAGCGCTCATGCGCGAGATCCTCGGAAGGCGACGCAGGCTCCTGTCCCAGCACGACGACGGGCAGCCTGAGCTGATCGGCGCGGCCCTGACCTACGCGACACAATGGCGGTGGCCCGTACTCCCGGGCGTGGCGGCGGAACCGCGGGCGCGGTCACGCTGCGCCTGCCCCGACCCCGAGTGCACGGTGCCGGGCGCCCATCCCTTCGAACCCGGTCTCCTCGCGGCGACCACCGACGCGCGCATGGTGCGCTGGTGGTGGACCAACCGGCCGACCGCGCCGATCGTCATGGCCACCGGGGGCAGCGCCCCGTGCGCCGTCTCCCTGCCCGCCCTGCCGGCCGCCCACGCCCTCGCCGCGCTCGACCGCGCCGGGCTGCGGCTCGGCCCGGTCGTCGCCTCGCCCACCCGCTGGTCGCTGCTGGTCCGGCCGTACTCCATGGAGCAGCTGGGCGAGCTGCTGTACGCCAAGGACTTCGTCCCCGGCTCCCTGCGCTTCCACGGCGAGGGCGGCTATCTCGCGCTGCCCCCGTCCGAGACCGGCGCCGGTGCCGTCCGCTGGGAGCGGGCGCCGCTGCCCGGCTCCGCCTCGCCCTGGGTGCCCGACGTGGAGGCCGTGGTGGACGCGGTGGTCGACGCCCTCACTCGTACGGGTGTGAGCGCCCCCGAGTTGTAGGGGGTGTCGGCGCGCGCGGAAGTCCGCGCCCGTCCCCGGTCGTTATGGTCCGGGCATGCCGCTTCATGCAGGGGAGCACCGCGCCGTCGGGCCGCGCCGCACCGGGTCGCCCCGACGCGGGCCGGACCGCCGGCGGATCCGTCTGTACGGGCTCGCGGGTGTCGTGGTGTGCGCGGTCGTACTGCCGTTCGCGGTGGCGTCCGCGGGGCCCTCGGGCGACGCGGCCACCGAGGGCGCGACGGCCGTGCCGCTTCTCGCGCGGGGCGGTGACGGCAAGGCGCCGTCCTCCGCGGCGGGGGCGGGGGACCGATCGGGGCCCTGGCTCGGGTCTGGGTCCGGGCCAGGGTCTGGGGCGGGCGGATTCGACCGCGTCCCGGAAGGACTCGCACCGTCCCCGGCCCGTTCGCCGCTGCCGCCCGGCCCCGCGCTGGCCGCGCGCTGCGGCCCCGAACTCACCTCGCCCGCGGGCGTCGAGGCGCAGACCTGTGTCCTGGCCCGGGGGACGGAGACCTGGGCGCGGACCTACTACCGCAACGCCACCGGCGGCCCGCTCGAGTCCGTACTGAGCCTCATGGGACCCGACGGACGCAGCGTGCGGACCAGCTGCGCGGTCGGCGTCGAGGACGCGCCGGGCACCTGCGAGACACCGCCGCAAGACACAGAGGGCGCGAGCGGGGGCGGCTTGGCGGGGTACGCCGCGGTGGCGGAGTTCGCGCGCCGGGCCGGGTACGGGCCGCTGCTGCTGCGGGCCGGAAGCGGCGGGAGCGGCGGGGACCACGAGGGCGGCGGTGACGAGGAAGGCGCCGGGAGCGGCGCCGGCAAACCGCCCTCGGGGACGGGGAGTTGACCGGCGACTGCGGTGAGTGCTCGACCGGGCGCATGAAAAGACCCGGTTGCTGGCGACGGGGGATGCACCAGCAACCGGGCTACTGGAACGGTAACAAGAGATCGGCGGTTAGCAAATTCGATCTCTTGTTTTCCGGTCACCGACTGGCTTGTCCGCAACGGGAGTTGTGACCGGAGTCACCCGTCCACGAGCCCCCGCTCCGGCTGACCGGTCGGTCAGCCGGGGGCGGCCCGCACGGCTGTGCGTCAGCTGAGCGTCACCTGCCGGTTGGTCAGGCCGCCGCGCGCCCGGCGCTCGTCATGCGTGAGCGGAGCGTCCGTGGCCAGGGCCTCGGCGAGGCGCTCGGCGAACTCCGCGGCCGGCTTCTCGATGTCCTGCGCGGTGACCTCGCTCGGCAGGTCCCACACCGGCACGGTGAGCCCGTGGGCGCGGAAGGAGCCGACGAGGCGGGTGCCCTCGCCGAGGGACGACCGGCCCGCGGCGTGCAGCCGGGCGAGAGCGTCCAGAAGCCGCTCCTCGTCGTGCGGCATGACCCAGCGCAGGTGGTTCTTGTCCGGCGTCTCGCACCAGTAGGCGGCGTCCACGCCCTGAAGCCGGACGGTCGGGATGGCCGCGGCGTTGGCCCGCTCCAGGGAGGCGGTGACGTCCGGCGTGGCGTTGGCCGGGTCCGGCACCCAGAACTCGAAGCCCGAGTGCACCTCCGGCTCGAACGCGCCCTCGGGCGCGAGCAGGTCCTGGAGCCGAGGACCGTCGGCCGGTGCGCGGCGCCCCTGCACCGGGGTGCCCGGCTCGGCGGTCAGCGCCCGCGCCAGGGTGTCGGCGAGGTCGCGGCTGATGTCGCCCGACGCCGTGTCGTTCTGCAGGCCGAGCAGGACCGAGCCGTCGTCGCGGCGCAGGGCCGGCCAGGCCATCGGCAGCACCGTGGCCAGCGTGACCGAGGGGACGCCCTCGGGCAGGCCGTCCCGCAGGGTCAGCTCGACCGTGGCCGCCGGCACCAGCTCCCGCAGCGCCACCCAGTCGCACTCACCGGGCAGCCCCTCGAACGGGCGCTGCACCAGCGCGGTCGTGGCCTGCGCGGCGGTCCGGCCGTGGCAGGCCTTGTACCGGCGGCCACTGCCGCAGGGGCAGGGCTCGCGGGCGCCGACGACCGGGATCTCGGCATCGTCGAGCTGGGGCCGCTTGGCCTTCGTCTGGGGTCGCTTCTTGGCCATCGTGGGTGTCTCCCGGTTACGGCTCTACTCGTACGGGCGCGAGCCTAGCCGTTCCCACTCCGGCCGTCGGGACCCTGTGGACGACGGGCCGCCTGTGGACAACTCGCCGCCACACCCGGCCTCGTACACCGCCACCGGATCGGCACGAGGCACCGCCACCGCGATCGGCGCGAGACGCCACCACCGAAGCGGCGCTAGGCACCGCCACCGGATCGGCGTGAGACGCCACCACCGGATCGGCGCGAGTCGTCGTACGGGTCAGGCCAGATCATCGAGGGCGTCCGCGAAGTCCAGGCCGGGGATCTCCGACACCGCCGGTGCCGAGATCCGGGTGGCGAAGTCGTCGCGCCGGTGCCCGGCGTCCGGGTCGTGCACGTCGTCGTGGACGACGACCCAGACGGTGACCTGTCCGCGGGGGTCGTCCCGTACGCCCCAGTCGTCGGCGAGCGCCGTGATGATGTTCAGCCCGCGGCCGCCGTGCGCGGTGACCGAGGGGGTCGCCGGAGCCGGGCGGGTCGGGCCGCCGCCGTCCGTGACCTCCACAAGGAGCCGGCCGCCCGCGTCCACCTGCCACGCGGCCCGGACGTCGCCGTCCCCGGCCAGGGCGTCGCCCAGGGGCCGGCCGTGCTTGCACGCATTGCTCAGCAGTTCGGAAAGGACCAGTACAGCGTCGTCGATGACCGATTCCGCCACCCCGCCCCTGCGCAGCTGATCGCGCATGCGGTGTCTCGCTTCCCCCACGCCCGCAGGGCCATGGGGCACGGCCATGCTCGACGACGTGGGCACTTCCTGTGCCACCACCAACGCCACCCCCGAGACCTCCTTCGCCCCACGCCACGGTGTGGATGCCCCATCGCCCTGAGCCGGAAACCGGCCGGTCGCCGCACGGTGACGCATTCGACACGGTCGAACACGTACCGAACGCGCCGGTGCACTCCCTGTAGTCACTTGGCTGGTTCTGGTCGGTGTGGCCGAGACCGGAGAATGGGGCAGCCGGGCCGCCGGGTCAAGAGCCGCGGACGAATCAACGGCCCAGGTGGTCCAGGACCGCGCGCGGCCGGTTGGTGATGATGGCGTCCACGCCCAGGTCGGAGCAGAGATCCACGTCGGCGGTCTCGTTCACCGTCCAGACGTGCACCTGGTGGCCGGCCCGCTTCAGGCGCTCTATGTACGCGGGGTGGTTGCGCACGATCCGGATCGAGGGGCCCGCGATCCGGACACCCGCGGGCAGCCGCCCGTCGCGCAGCCGGGGCGAGACGAACTGCATCAGATAGACCGTCGGCAGTGTCGGCGAGGCGGCCCGCACCCGGTGCAGCGACCGCGCCGAGAAGCTCATCACCCGCACCGGGGACTCCTCGGCCGAGGCCGGGGCGTCGAGTCCGAACCGCTTCAGGAGGAGCAGCAGCCGCTCCTCCACCTGCCCCGCCCAGCGCGTGGGGTGCTTGGTCTCGATCGCCAGCTCCACGCGCCGTCCCGCGTCGGCGACCAGTTGCAGCAGCCGTTCCAGGGTCAGGACGGAGGTCTCCTCCCGGTCCTCGGGCCGGTGCTCCCAGTCGGGCTGCTCGTCGCGCGTGCGCCAGAACTCCCGGGTGCGGCGGGCGCTGAAATCGAGGGCGGCGAGGTCGGCGAGCTCCAGCGCGGACACCGCGCCGCGACCGTTCGACGTACGGTTGACGCGCCAGTCGTGGACGCAGACGAGGTGGCCGTCGGCGGTCAGGCGCACATCGCACTCCAGGGCGTCCGCCCCGTCCTCGATCGCCTTGCGGTACGCGGCGAGGGTGTGCTCGGGTGCCTCCTCGGAGGCGCCACGGTGGGCGACGACCTGAATCCGGTGCTGTCGTGCGTGGGTCACCGCGTCATGGTGCCACCGCGGGCGGGTAGACGTGCCACCGGCTGAAACGGCACCGTGTCCGTTTAGTCTTGGATGACCTATATAAAGGATGGTCGGGGACCCACAGCTACCGCTTATGGTGCTCTGACGGCCCGTGGGAAAAGCTGATGGCATACAAAAGCACCAGCACATCCGCATCGCGCCGGACCGTGGAGCAGCGCGTGAGCGTGGCTGAGCGCGACCAGGGTGAGCGACAACCAGCCGTGGAACTAGGAGAGAAGCTGTGAGCACCGAGAACGAGGGCACCGCGGTACCCCCGGCCCCGTCCGCACCTCCCGTGCCGGTGGATGCTCCCGCTGCCTCCGCCCAGCCTCCCGCGCCGCCCGCCCCGCACCGGGCGCCCGCCTCCGCCCCCGACGCCCCGGCGGCTCCCCCCGCCGAGGCCCCGACCGTGTCGCAGGGTCACACGGTGCCTCAGGACGCGTCGCCGCAGGACCGGCAGGCACCCCCGGGACACCAGGCACCCCAGCCCCAGGCGCCCCAGCCGCAGGTGCACCAGGCACCCCAGGGCGGTGAGGTCCCGCAGGGCTCCACCGCTCCCGACGCCTCGTGGCCCCCGCCCCCGCCGCCGGGCACCCCGGCCGCCCAGACACCGGCGTACGGCGGAGGCGGCCACAACGGCTACGGCTACGGCGGCGGTTTCGGCGAGGGCTCCGGTGACGGGGCCGGCGGCGGAGCGGGCGGCTGGGGCGCCTCGTACCAGCAGCCCGCGCCGAAGCCGGGCCGCGGACGTGGCGGTGTGCTTGCCGGCGTCCTGATCGCCGCGCTGGTCGCGGGCGGTCTGGGCGGCGGTCTCGGCTACACCCTGGCCAAGAACAACGACGACGGCGGCTCCACCACGGTCTCCGCCTCCGACACCGGCGGCTCCGTCAAGCGTGACGGCGGCACCGTCGCGGGCGTGGCCGCCAAGGCGCTGCCGAGCACGGTCACCATCCAGGCCGAGGGAAGCAACGGCGAGGGCGGCACCGGCACCGGGTTCGTCTTCGACAAGGAAGGCCACATCGTCACCAACAACCACGTGGTGGCGGAGGCGGTCGACGGCGGCAAGCTCAGCGCGACCTTCCCCAACGGCAAGAAGTACGACGCCGAGGTGGTCGGCCACGCTCAGGGCTACGACGTCGCGGTCGTCAAACTCGAGAGCGCCCCTTCGGACCTGAAACCCCTCCCCCTCGGCGACTCCGACCAGGTCGCCGTGGGCGACTCGACGATCGCCATCGGCGCCCCCTTCGGCCTGTCCAACACGGTGACCACGGGCATCATCAGCGCCAAGAACCGCCCCGTGGCCTCCAGCGACGGCAGCGCCGACAGCAAGGCGTCCTACATGAGCGCCCTGCAGACCGACGCGTCGATCAACCCGGGCAACTCCGGCGGCCCGCTGCTCGACGCGCAGGGCAACGTCATCGGCATCAACTCCGCGATCCAGTCGACCGGCAACGGCGGCTTCGGCACCGGCCAGGCCGGCTCCATCGGCCTGGGCTTCGCCATCCCGGTCAACCAGGCGAAGTTCGTCGCCCAGCAGCTGATCAAGACCGGCAAGCCGGTGTACGCGAAGATCGGTGCCTCCGTCTCGCTGGAGGAGACGACGAACGGCGCCAAGCTCACCGAGCAGGGCGTGGGCGGCTCCGACCCGGTCGAGAAGGGCGGCCCGGCCGACGACGCGGGCCTCAAGCCCGGTGACGTGATCACCAAGCTCGACGACCGGGTGATCGACAGCGGTCCGACCCTGATCGGCGAGATCTGGACCCACAAGCCCGGCGACAAGGTCACCGTCACCTACGAGCGCGGCGGCAAGCAGCACACGACCGAGGTCACCCTGGGCTCGAAGCTCGGCGACGACTGACCGGCGTTCTCCACCCTCACGTTCCACCCACTTCGCCACCGGGGCCGCCCCGGTGGCGAAGTGCGTCAGGGGGTGCGGACCCCGGTTCAGACGACGATGACCCGGCGCCCGCGCGTGTGACCGGCCTGGCTGTCGACGTGCGCGGCCGCGGCCTCGGCGAGCGGGTACGACTTCTCGACCGGGATGCGGAGTTTCCCGCGCGAGATCAGGTCGACGGCCTCGGCGAGCGCCGCCGGCACGCTCCCGGCCACGCCGGAGAACCGGACGCCGAACTCGGGCGCCCCGAGATCGGCGATGCTGACGACCTTCTCCGGCGCCCCGGCCAGCTCGACCAACTCGCGGATCACCCCCGAACCGGCCAGGTCGAGAGCCGCGTCGACCTCGCCGAGCCGCCGCACCCGCTCGACCCAGCCCTCGCCGTACGTCGTGGCGACGGCACCGAGGCCGCGCAGGTAGTCCTGGTTGGCCGCACCGGCCGTACCGATGACCCTGATGCCGCGATCGCGGGCGATCTGCACCACCGCCGACCCGACTCCGCCCGAGGCCCCGCTGACCAGCAGCGTCTGCCCCGGCAGCACACCGACCTCGCGGATGACGCGCAACGCGGTCTCCACCACGGAGGGGTACCCGGCCGCCTCTTCGAAGGTCAGCCCCTCCGGCATCCGCGCCCAGGCCCCGAGCACGGCGAACTCGGCGTAGGTGTCGGCGCCCTCGCCGAACACCCGGTCCCCGACCTCGACCCCGGTCACCCCCTCGCCGACCTCGTCCACCACTCCGGCGGCGTCCAGCCCGACCCCGGAGGGCAGCTCGATCGGATGGGCCCCCAGCACTTGCCCCTCCCTGACCCGCCAGTCGACGGGATTCACCCCCGCCGCCCGCACGGCGACACGTATGCGACCGGGCCCCGCATGGGGCTCCTCGGCGTCCACCAGCCGCAGAACGTCCGGACCACCGAATTCCTCGAAGCTCACTTTCTTCATGCGGCGACCGTAACACTAACGGATAGTGTTCCGTAACGGTTATTGTTCCGTACCTGCTAGCCTGCCGGGCATGACCGTGCAGCAGTCGGGCCGCCGTGAGCGCAAGAAGGCCGCGACCCGCCAGAAGATCGCCGACACCGCGCTGCGGCTCTTCCTGGAACGCGGGTACGACGCGGTGGGCATCCGCGACGTGGCCGCCGAGGCCGACGTGGCCGTCACCACGCTCTTCTCCCACTTCGCCTCGAAAGAGGCCCTGGTCTTCGAGCAGGACGAGGACTTCGAACACCGCCTCACGCGCGCGGTCACCGACCGGGCACCGAACGAACCGCTGATCCCCGCGCTGCGCCGCGAGATCCTGGCCCTGGTCCGGCACTGCACCGCGGACAGCGCCGCCCCGATCTGGCGCATGATCGACGCGTCCCCCGCCCTGCGGAAGTACGACGAGTCGGTCCGCCTCCGCCACGCGGAAGCCCTGGCCAAGGCCATCGCCGCCGACCCCGCCCTGACCCGGAGCGAAACCGCCGCCCGCACCCTCGCCCGGTTCGTGATCGACGCCTACTCGGTGTCCCGCGAGGCCCCCGACCCCGAGGCCGCCCTCGACGAGATCTTCCCGATGATCGAGGCGGCCTGGCAGGCGGCCCGCCCCCCACACCCCACGTGAGCCCCGCACGGCAGACGGTGCCGGTAGGCTGTACCCGCTCCGCCCCAGGCGGGACGGCGCGGGGGTGGGTTGCCCGAGCGGCCTAAGGGAACGGTCTTGAAAACCGTCGTGGCAGCGATGTCACCGTGGGTTCAAATCCCACACCCACCGCGGTATTTGACGGCCCCTGACCAGGCATGACGGTCGGGGGCCGTCGCCGTGTGCGCTGCCCGCCGAACACGGCACGGAAGGGGCAGCGGGAGGCGGAGGGCTCAGGGCGTCTACGGCGGATCTCCCAGCTCGTAGTCCCGGGCCAGGGCTGGCCAGGCGATGTTGCGCAGGGGTGGGTCGGGGTCGTACGGGTCCGGGATGCGGGGCGTCGGCTGGAACCAGATGACGGTCAGGCCGGAGCGGTGGGTGAGTGGGTCGTTGGCCGGGGTCAGGGGTGTCGAGGAGAAGCGGCCGACGCAGGCGACGTGCGGGAGGGTCTCGACGGGGCCGAAGGGGCCCGGGTACTGGTCCGGGTACGTGCGCGGCGGTGGGATCAGGTGGACCGGCAGGGTGGGGAGCATTCGGGCGGCGGTGTGCAGGAGGGCCCGGATGCGCAGGTCGTTGGCGGGGCGGCAGGGGTAGCCGTACGGCATGTCGCCGTAGGTCGGGGTGAGGCGCAGGTCGGTCAGGTCGACGCTGCGGCCGCAGGACAGGGTGATCCGGGTCAGCGACAGGGTCGGCACCCTGGGGCGGTCGTGCATCGGCGTCTTTCGGTTGCGTGCCGGGTGGGACGGGCGCCCAGGTGGCCGGGGGATGCGGAGGCGGGGGCGGCTCGGCGTTCGTCAGGGGTGGTGGCCCGTCATGCGGGCCGCCGAGGCGAGGGTCGCGCGGGCCTCGCGGTCCGTCAGGCCGGTGGCGCGTGCGGCTTCCAGCAGGGGGGCCAGCAGGGCCGCGCCGATGCCGTCCTCGTAGGCGCGGCAGGCCGCCCAGAAGAGGCGGGTGTTGCGCTGACCCCGGTGCGCGGCGAGGACGAACTGGACCAGGCCCCGGCCGTCGCCGCCCGTCGTCCCGCCCCCGGCACGCCGCACCGGCGGCGGGAGCAGCAGGCGCAGGAGGGCGGGCGGGCAGGGCGCGGGGGCCAGGTGGGACGTGCCGGGCGCGGTCGTGTAGGCGCCGTGGCGGGTGACGGAGCCGGGGCCGACCAGGTAGCCGCCGGCGCCGCGGACGTCGATGCCGGGGGCGAGGCGGCCGGCCGAGTTGGGGACGACGCGGTCGGGCGGGCCGGTCAGCCAGAGGTGGCGGCCTCCGCTGGGGGTCAGGACGACGACCGTGGGCGGGATCGTGAAGAGGTGGCGCAGGGCCAGTTCGCGCAGGGCGGTCGAGGAGTCCGCCTGCGCGTCGTCCGGCTTCGTGTCCAGGTCGATGCCGATCAGGTGGTGCGGCGGCAGGCCGCAGGCGATGCCGTAGCCCGTGGCCCAGGGTGCCGCGGCGAACAGCGCGCGGACGCGGGCCGGGTCGGTGGAGGCGTCGTGGACGCCGTGGCCGAAGCGTCCGCACTCGCCGCGGCAGGTGAACGGCTCCGGCGCCGGGGCGTCGCGGTGGGGGGAGCGCAGCGCCGGGAGCTTCGTCCGGGCCAGCGGGATGACGGCCAGCCCGCGTTCCGCGGCTGACAGGGCGTGGGCGAGGGCCAGCGTCGTGGCCTGCCGGTCGGTGGTGGCCATGGGTCTATGTTCGTACGCATGTTCGACAAAGGGAAGAGTGAGGGGTGCGACACGCCGGTGAGGCGGGGGCGGGGGAGAAAGTGGCGGAACGCTTCACCCCTTGCGGGGCTTGAGGAGGAGTCGTCCGTGCTGTCCCGTGGTGCGGCGGAAGGGCAGCAAAGGGGTTTATCGACTTGTCCTCACGCTTGAGGGCGAATCAGGGCTTCCGGGGTGGTTCGTCGGGACCCGGTGGGCAATTCTGATCACGCGACGTCGTGCACAGCGTCGAGGCGGTCGGCCAACTGCCTTGGCACAAGCCCTAGTTCACTTACTTCTCGCGTTGTCGGCTGGAAGCCGGTGCGCACTTGTTCTGGAGGAACAACATGGCAAGCATCCGTACCGCCCGTGTCGTCGCCGCCGTCGCCGCCCTTCCGCTCGCCGCCGCTCTCTTCGGCGGGATCGCCACGGCGGACAACGGCGCCTTCGCGGACGACGGATCGAACGCGACCGCCGCCAGTGCCAACGCCGGCATCCTCGGCAGCGGTGTCGGCGGCAGCAACAACGGCAACTCGTCCACCACGCAGCAGCAGGCGGTCGGCTCGGGGGCCTCGAACCAGAGCAACACCGCGCAGGTCGACGGCTCCGCCTTCACGGCGATCAACCAGGGCAACGAGAACGTGGCCGTCAGCTTCTCCCCGCTGTGGTGGTGAGCTGAGGGGCCGGCGCGGGTGCGCTGCCGCGCCGGCCCCGGTTCCTTGTGCGGGTGTGCTTCATGGGGTCGCAGTGCGTCCGGGCGGCGGTACTTCGGTACCGTCGCCCGGGCGTTTTCGTGCCCGCCGGGCGCCGGGAGCCCTCCGCGCGGGCGCCCCTCCCGCACGGAACCCCCAGGGGGTGACCCGGACCGCCCCTCCTCCCCCACTCCACCTACAGGAGGTGGGGCCAACACCACCCCTACAACCTGAGGCGGACTCTGCTTCGGGACCTGCGGCCGATCCGCCGGGTATCCCCTCGCTCATAGCGTTGAGCCATGACCACACCCGTCTGCACCAGCGCTTCGAACGCCGCCACCGCCCTGGCGCCGGCCACGGCACCGGCCGCGGCCACGGCCAGGGCGCAGACCTTCCCCTACCCGTCGTTCTCCTCGTACGTGAAGGCACGCCAGCCGGTGCTGCTGCGTACCGCCCGGTCGCTCACCGCGAACCCGAGCGACGCGGAGGACCTGCTGCAAACCGCGCTGGCCAAGACGTACGTGGCCTGGGAGCGCATCGAGGACCACCGTGCCCTGGACGGCTATGTGCGCCGGGCGCTGCTGAACACCCGGACCTCGCAGTGGCGCAAGCGCAAGGTCGACGAGTTCGCCTGTGACGAGCTGCCCGAGCCGGAGCCCGCGCCCGGCGGCGACGACGCGGCGGAGCGGCAGGCCCTGCATGACGCGATGTGGCGAGCGATCATGAAGCTGCCCGCACGGCAGCGCGCGATGGTCGTCCTCAGGTACTACGAGGACCTCAGCGAGGCCCGGACGGCGGAAGTGCTGGGTGTCTCCGTGGGCACCGTGAAGTCGGCGGTCTCCCGGGCCCTCGGCAAGCTCCGGGAAGACCCTGAGCTGGGGTTTGTCCGGTCCTGAACCGGTCTGTGGATCCTCGGTGGGACCGCGTCGGCGGCCCCGCCCACTGATCGATCACCCGGGACTAGTGACATACCGCGCGGTATGTGCGCAGAATCAGCGCAGCCCTTGCCGCCGCGTAGGCAATGTCGCCCCGGGAGGACACCGTGCTGAGCACGATGCAGGACGTACCGCTGCTGATTTCGAGGATCCTGGCCCACGGGTCGACCATCCACGGCAGCTCGCAGGTGACCACCTGGACCGGTGAGGACGAGCCGCACCGCCGCTCCTTCGCCGAGATCGGCGCCCGCGCCGCCCAGCTGGCGCACGCCCTGCGCGAGGACCTCGCCGTCGGCGACGACGAACGCGTGGCGACCCTCATGTGGAACAACGCCGAGCACGTGGAGGCCTACTTCGCGATCCCCGCCATGGGCGCGATCCTCCACACCCTCAATCTCCGGCTCCCGCCCGAGCAGCTGGCCTGGATCGTGAACCACGCCGCCGACCGGGTCGTGATCGCCAACGGATCGCTGCTGCCGCTGCTCGCCCCGCTGCTGCCGCACCTCAAGCCGGTCGAGCACGTCGTCGTCTCCGGGCCGGGCGACCGCTCCCTGCTGGACGGGGCGTCCGTGCAGGTCCACGAGTACGAGGACCTGATCGCCGGCAAGCCCGCCGCCTACGACTGGCCCGAGCTGGACGAGCGGGCCGCGGCGGCCATGTGCTACACCTCCGGCACCACCGGCGACCCCAAGGGCGTGGTCTACAGCCACCGGTCCATCTACCTGCACTCCATGCAGGTCAACATGGCCCAGTCGATGGGCCTGACCGACCAGGACACCTCGCTGGTGGTGGTCCCGCAGTTCCACGTCAACGCCTGGGGTCTGCCGCACGCCACCTTCATGACCGGCGTGAACATGCTGATGCCGGACCGCTTCCTCCAGCCCGCGCCCCTCGCCGCGATGATCGAGAGCGAGCGGCCCACGCACGCCGCCGCCGTCCCCACCATCTGGCAGGGCCTGCTCGCCGAGCTGACGGCCAAGCCCCGCGACGTCTCCTCCCTCACCCAGGTCACCATCGGCGGCTCGGCCTGTCCCCCGTCGCTGATGGAGGCGTTCGACGCGCTCGGCATGCGGGTCTGCCACGCCTGGGGCATGACGGAGACCTCGCCGCTCGGCACGGTCGCCCGGCCGCCGGCCCACGTGGTGGGGACGCCGGAGGAGTTCGCGTACCGCCTCACCCAGGGCCGTTTCCCGGCCGGTGTCGAGGCCCGCCTCACCGGTCCCGGCGGCGAGCGCCTGCCCTGGGACGGCGAGTCCGCCGGTGAGCTGGAGGTGCGCGGCAACTGGATCGCCGGCGCCTACTACAACGGCCCCGGCGCCGAGCCGCTGCGTCCCGACGACAAGTTCAGCGAGGACGGCTGGCTGAAGACGGGTGACGTCGGCACCATCTCCCCGGACGGGTTCCTCAGCCTCACCGACCGGGCCAAGGACGTCATCAAGTCCGGCGGCGAGTGGATCTCCTCAGTGGAGCTGGAGAACGCGCTGATGGCCCACCCGGACGTCGCCGAGGCCGCCGTGGTCGCCGTACCGGACGACAAGTGGGGCGAGCGTCCCTTGGCCACC
Source organism: Streptomyces sp. NPDC102490 (assembly GCF_044765285.1). Classification (NCBI taxonomy): domain Bacteria; kingdom Bacillati; phylum Actinomycetota; class Actinomycetes; order Kitasatosporales; family Streptomycetaceae; genus Streptomyces; species Streptomyces sp. NPDC102490. Next base: position 125,606 of record NZ_JBIWJU010000002.1, on the reverse strand, counting down.
GTCGTCCTCAGGGAGGGGGCCGACGTCGACTTCGCCGCCCTGCGCACCTTCCTCGCCGAGGACGGCAAGATCGCCAAGTGGCAGCTCCCGGAACGCTGGACGGTCATCGAGACGGTGCCGAAGACCAGCGTCGGCAAGTTCGACAAGAAGGTGCTGCGCCGGCAGTACGCCGACGGGGGTCTCGACGTCACCCGGCTCTGACCGGCGCGTGCACGACGATGCCGGGCGGCGGGCCCCACGGCCTCGCGCCCGGCACTCCTTCCGTCCTCATCGCGCGGGCGGCGCCCCCGGCGGTCCTCATCGCGTGGGGTGTGCGGTCCCGGTCGTCCTCATCGCGTGGGGTGTGCGGCCCTGGCCGTCCTTACCGCGCGGGCCGTGCGGTCCCGGTCGTCCTCACCGCGCGAGCCGTGCTGACCCGGCCCCCGGCCCCCGGCCGCCCTCACCGCGCCGGGCGCACGGCCGTAGCCGCCCACCCCAGCACCAGCCAGGCCCCCGCCACCGCGCACACGCCGCCCCAGCCCCAGTGGGCGAACGCGGGCCCCGCGAGGGCCGAGGCCAGCGCGCCGCCCGCGAAGCCGGCGACGACGTACGCCGTGTTGGCGGTGGCCGGGGCCGGGGTGGTGGTCAGGGCGAGGGTCTGGTTGGCGACGTGCGAGGCGACCAGGGCGGCGTGCACCAGGACGGCCGCCGCGCACAGGGCCGCCATCGCCCGGCCGCCCAGCCAGAACAGCGGCACCGACAGGGCGGCCAGCGCGTACGCGGACCGTACGACCTTGGCGGCGCCGAACCGGTCGACCAGACCCCCGGCGAGCGGCGCGACCACGCTCGCCACCAGCCCGAACAGGCCGAACAGCCCGGCCGCGGCGGTGGTCATGCCGTACCCCTCGTCCCCCGCGAGCAGCAGCGCGAGCGAGGTCCACAGGGCGCTCCAGGCGCCGTACATACCCGCCTGGCGCACGCACGCCCGCCACAGGTCGGGCGAGCGGCGCACCACGCCCGGTATCGCGACGAGCCCCGCGAACAGCGGGCCCTGCCGCTGCCGCCGCTCCGCGGGCAGGATGTACGCGGTCGCCAGTCCCAGTACGGCGGTCAGGACGGCGGCGCCCACGAACACCGAGCGCCAGCCGAACGCCTGCCCGGCGAGACCGCCGAGCACCCGGGCCGCGACCACGCCGGTGAACAGGCCCGCGATGACGGCGGCGACGTGCCGGGCCCGGCGGTCGGCGGGGGCGCGCTCGGCGACCAGCGGGACCAGCAGCTGCGGCACGACGGTCGCGGCCGAGGCGACCAGGACGGCACCCGCGAGCGCGCCGGTCCCGGCCGACGCGGCGGCGGCGAGCAGGGCCGCCGTGGCGACCAGCGAGAGGACGGCGACCAGCCGGCGCCGGTTCACGCTGTCCCCGAGCGGGGCGAAGAAGAGCAGGCCGGCCGCGTACCCCAGCTGCGCGACCGAGGCGAGCCAGGCGACCCCCGACGCGGTGGAGCCCATGTCGTGGGCGATGAGGGGGAGCAGCGGCGCCGCGAGGTAGATGTTGGCGGCTGTCACGGCGGTGCACAGGGCGATCAGGGGGAGGAAGAGGCGGCCGGCGGCGCCGGACGGACCGGCCCCGGACGACGTTCCCCTGGGCGGACGCATGGGACGGGGTCCGAGCCCGGCCTGCGGGATCGCGGGGGCGGGCGGCGATGACGGCGAGGGCGGTGATGAGGGCGATGACGACATGAGGGGGAGCGACTCCTTCGAGTGCGCGCTAACTAGCAACTAACTGGTTGGTTGGAACCAACCCCGGGAGTCTGGCTCGCATTCCCGATCGGTGTCAACCAAATAGTTGGTTACCGCCGCCATCCCGCTACCCTGGCCCCATGGCAGCAAGGGACCCCGAGGCCACCAAGGCCCGGATCTTCGAGGCGGCGGTGGCGGAGTTCGCCCGCCACGGCATCGCCGGCGCCCGCATCGACCGCATCGCGGCCGACGCCAAGGCCAACAAACAGCTGATCTACGCCTACTACGGCAACAAGGGCGAGCTGTTCGCGTCCGTCCTCGAGAAGAAGATGCTCGACCTCGCGATCTCCGTCCCCGTCGACCCCGACGACATCGAGGGCTGGATCGACCGCCTGCTCGACTACCACGCCGCCCATCCCGAGCTGCTGCACCTGCTCTTCTGGGAGGGCATGGAGTACGGCACCGCCGAGCTGCCCCACGAGGCGGAACGCCAGGCGCACTACGCCCGCAAGGTCGCCGCCGTGCGGGACGGCCAGGAGCGCGGCGTGATCACCGACGCCATCCCCGCGCCCGACCTCCTGTTCCTGCTGGTCGCGATGGCGAACTGGGCGGTCGTCGTGCCGCAGATGAAACGCATCCTGGTCGGCGGCGAGGACGGCGACGCCGACCGCCTGCGCGACTCGATCAAGCAGGCGGCCCGGCGGATCGTCGCCCGCTGACGCGGAGCCGGTCCGTCACGCGGGGCCGGCCCGTCACGCGGAGGCGGCCCGCCATGTAGAGCCGGTCCGTCACGCGGCGGGGCGCCCTCAGGGGGGTGCGGGTGCCCTCAGCCGATCCCGATCAGTTGGTCCCGATCCGCGCGAGCAGCTCGACGATCCGGGACTGCACCTCACCGCTGGTGGAACGCTCCGCCAGGAACAGCACCGTCTCGCCCGAGGCCAGCCGCGGCAGGTCGTCCTGGTCCACGGCGGCGGTGTAGACGACCAGCGGGGTGCGGTTGAGCTGCCCGTTGGCGCGCAGCCAGTCGACGATCCCGGCGGGCCCACCCTGGCGCCGCTGCACCCGCATCAGGTCCATCACGACCAGGTTCGGCCGGAACTGCCCGGCCAGCGTCACCGCGTCGGCGTCGCTCGCCGCCCGCGCCACCTGCATCCCGCGCCGCTCCAGCGTCGAGGTCAGCGCCAGCGCGATCTCCGCGTGCTCCTCGATCAGCAGCACGCGCGGCGGGTGCTGCTCGCTGTCCCGGGGCGCGAGCGCCTTCAGCAGGACGGCGGGATCGGCGCCGTACGCGGCGTCCCGCGAGGCCTGTCCGAGTCCGGCCGTGACCAGCACCGGGACCTCGGCGGCCACCGCCGCCTGCCGCAGCGACTGGAGCGCCGTACGCGTGATCGGCCCGGTCAGCGGGTCCACGAACAGCGCGGCCGGGAACGCCGCGATCTGCGCGTCGACCTCCTCGCGCGAGTGCACGATCACCGGCCGGTAGCCGCGGTCGCTGAGCGCCTGCTGCGTGGAGACGTCCGGCGCGGGCCACACCAGCAGCCGGCGCGGGTTGTCCAGCGGCTCCGGCGGCAACTCGTCGTCCATCGGCTGCGGACGCGGCGGATCGGCCACCTCGACCGCTCCGCCGGGCCCGTCCAGCGGCTCGGGCCCCTCGGCGGCGTTCCGGTCCGGTGCCCCTATGGCGTACGACCGTCCGGCGCCCTCGGTGACCGGCGCGAGCCGTCCCTGACCGCCGGCCAGGGACGCCTGCTCCTGCTGCGGCGGGGTCTGCGGCTGGGACTGCTGCCTCGGCCGGCCGGTGGGCGGCTGCGCGGTGCCGGGCTGGGTGCCCGGCGGCTGTTCGGCGGCCGGGTGCGGGCGGGCCGGCTGTTCCGCGCGGAGGGTGGCCGGGTCGGGCGGCGTGCCCAGCTTGCGGCGCCGCCCGCCGCCGGCCGGGTGGTGCGGGGCGGGTGTGGCCGACGGCTGCTGCACCTGGACCGCCTGCCGGTTGAACGGCAACCCCTGGCCCAGGGTCCGCACGCTGATCGCCCGTCCCTGCGTCGAGTTCGGGTCGACCGGCGCGGACGCCTCGGCGGGCAGCGGCTGGGCCGCACGCGGGGCGGGCGCGTTCTCGGGCGGCAGCGGGGTGCCACGGCTCGGCGTGGCGGCGGGGACCCCCTGCGGCGCAGCGCCGGGGGCGGCGGGGGCGGCAGGGGGTGCCGCGGGACTTGCCGGAGCCGCGGGCGTCGCGGGCGCCTGCGCGGTGCCCGTGCCGGGCGGTACGGGGGGAGTGCCAGGCGGTACGGGGGTGCCGGGTGGTACCGGGGTGCCAGACGGTACTGAGGCGCCCGTCGATACGGGAGCGCCTGGCGATACGGGGGTGCCCGGCGATACGGAGGCGCCCGCGCCCGGGGTGTCCGCGGCGGCGGGCCACGGCTGCGGCGCGGGGGCGGGCCGGCCGGGGGTGGCGGGCGTCGCGGTGTCGGGACGGGCGGTGTCGGCACCGGGCGCCGTGGGCCGGGGTGCCTGCCCGTCGGCGCGGGCGGCGGCCGGGGCGGGCACGGGGGCCCCGTGCGCCGGCGGCGCCCCTTGCACCGGGACGCTCTGCGCGGGCGCGTTCCCCGTCTGGACCGGCGCCGGTTCGTCGGCCGGGCGGGCGGCCCCGGCCCGGCGACGGCGTCCCGTGGGGGCCTCGGCCGGGTGAGCCTGCGGCGGCGTGTGGTCCTCGGACTGGTCGTGCGGTACGGCGTCGTGGCGGCCGTCGTCGGGCCGGACGTCACCGGGAGCGGCGGGCCCGGGCACCTGAACCCGACCGGGCCGTGCCTGTCCCGGCACCGGCCCCTGTCCTGGTACCGGTCCCTGTCCCGGCACTGGTCCCTGTCCCGGTACCGCTCCTTGTCCCGGCACCGATCCCTGCGCCGGTCCCTGAACCTGCCCCTGGCCGGTCATCTCCGCCGTCCCCTCGGACGGACGGTCGGCGTCGACGGGCGGCAGGGCGAACACTTGGCGCGGGGCCGCCTCCTGCGCCGCGGCGCGCTCGTTGGCCGAGGCCAGGGCACGGCGTCGGCGCCCCGTCGGCCGGTCGTGGTCCGCGTCCGCCGGGTCCGACTCGCCGGCCTGCGCGGGCAGCGCCGGGGGCAGCGCGTGCTGCTCGCCGCCGTCCTGCCCGCCCCGGCGTCCGGTGGGCGCGGGCACGCCCTGCGGCGGTACGGTCCCGCCCAGCCCGGTGTTGGACGCCGCGGCCCCTCCGCGATGCTCGCCGGCCATGACGACGGCACCCTCGGAGACCCCGGCGGGCAATCCCTGGGGCACCCCGGCGACCTCGGCGCCCGAACCCTCCGCGGGCCGTCCGCGCCGACGCCCGGTACCACCGGCCCCGGCACCCTCGCCGGGCCCCGCCTGCGCGGGCAGGGGAAGCGGAGCCCGGGCCTCCGTCTTGCCCTCGGCCTCGGCCTGCACCAAATCCTGGGCCTGGGCCTGGCCCTGGGTCGCACGCCGCCTGCGCCGTCCGGTCGGTGCGGCGCTCTCCGCCTCGGGCCCGGCATCGCCCTCGTCCGGCGTCCCCGCGACCCCGCTCTCCAGGAACGCGTCGACGGACGCCCGGCGCGCACGCCGCCGTCCGCCCCCGGAAGCCGGCTCCCGAAGGGCCACGGCGTTCCCCGCGCCGCCCGCGACACCGGCCGCGTCGGCCCCGGCGCCCGGTGCGGCGGGGGCGACCTGGGCCGACTCGGCGCCCTGGACCGCGACGGCACCCGCGCCGCCCCCGATCGGCACCTCGAGCACGTACGCGCTGCCGCTCATGCCCGGCACCTCGTGCGTCTGCAACACGCCGCCGTGCGCCCGCACGATCCCGCGCACGATCGGCTCGTGCACCGGGTCTCCCCCGGCGTACGGCCCGCGCACCTCGATGCGTACGACCTCGCCGCGCTGCGCCGCGGCCACCACGACGGTGTTGTCCAGGTAGCCGCCCGTCGCCGAGACGGGCGAGTTGCCGGTGGCGTCGACGCCCGCGACATCCGCGACGAGGTGCGCGAGTGCGGTGGCCAGCAGCCGCGGGTCGACCTCGGCCTCGATCGGCGGCGCGTGCACGGCGAACTGGACCCGCCCCGGCCCGATCAGCTCCACGGCCCCGTCGATACCCCCGGCGACGACGGCGTCGAGCATCACCTTCGTACGGGCGACCTGTTCGGTGCCGATGTCGAGGCGCTGGTAGCCGAGGACGTTGTCGATGAGGGTGGTGATGCGGGAGTAGCCGGCCGACAGGTGGTGCAGCACCTGGTTGGCCTCGGGCCACAACTGACCGGCGTCGTCCGACGCCAGCGCGGCCAGCTCCCGGCGCAGCTCGTCGAGGGGGCCGCGCAGGGAGTCGCCGAGGAGGGTGAGCAACTGCTCGTGCCGTCCGGCGATCGCCTCGTACCGGTCCTTCTCCCGCTCGCCGAGGGCGGCGTAGCGGTCGGCGTCCGCGGCGATCTTCTCCGCGTGCTGCTCCCGCAGCTCCTCCAGCTCGGCGACGTGCTGCTGACGCAGCGCGGTCAGCTCGGAGGCGTGCTCCTCGGCGAGCCGCTCCAGTTCCTCGGCGTGCCGCCGCTCCGCCTCCTCGTGCTCCTTGACCAGCGCGTCGTAGGGGCGCCGGTCGGTGAAGGTCATCACGGCGCCGACGAGCTGGTCGCCGTCACGCACGGGTGCGGTCGTCAGGTCGACCGGCAGCGGGTCCCCGCTCTTGGCGAACACCACCTGCCCGCGCACCCGGTGCTTGCGCCCGGAACGCAGGGTGTCGGCGAGCGGGGACTCGTCGTACGGGAAGGGCGAGCCGTCGGCGCGCGAGTGCAGGACGAGGGTATGCAGCTCCCGGCCGCCCAGTTCACCGGCGCGGTAGCCCAGGATCTGGGCGGCGGCCGGGTTGACGAGGACGATCCGCCCGTCGGTGTCGGTGCCCACGACGCCCTCGGAGGCGGCCCGCAGGATCATCTCGGTCTGCCGCTGCGAACGGGCCAGCTCGGCCTCGGTGTCGACGGTGCCGGAGAGGTCGCGGACGACCAGCATCAGCAGCTCGTCGCCGGTGTAGCCGTAGGTGTCGTAGGCCTGCTGACCGGTCTCCAGGTTGGCGCTGGTGACCTCGACGGGGAACTCGGAGCCGTCGGTGCGCCGCGCGACCATCCGCGTCGGCTTGGTGCGCGCCCGCGGGTCGACGTGGTCGGGGCGCCGCATGGAGCCGGGGATGAGCCGCGAGTCGAACTGCGGCAGCAGATCGAGGAGTCCCCGCCCGACCAGCGCCGTGCCCGGCGTCTCGAACGCCTCCAGCGCGATGGTGTTCGCGTTGACCACGGTGCCGTTGGCGTTGACCAGGACCAACGCGTCCGGCAGCGCGTCCAGTATGGCTGCGAGGCGAGCAGTGCCTCGGGATGGCCTGCTGCTCACGAGACGCTTCCCTCCTGTTACCGCACTTGCCGACCGCCTGGGCCATCTTGCCAACCGTGCCCGCAGCATGTCACGCGAGGGAGTCTAAGGGTTGGGGCCCGCCGGGCGGGGTCGGATGGGACGGAGGTCGCACGAGGAATTGAGTCCTCCCCTCCCTGAAGGGAGGGAATTCCTGGCTCAGGCCGCCTTCTGGAGCGGCGCTCCAGGAGGTCTTCCGCCGTCGGCACCAGCCGGGTTGAGACCAGCCCGGACGAGCATGACGTGTGCGGAGTTCTTGTCCCTGGGGGACGTGGTTCCGCAGGCGGTGCAGGTGTGGGTGCGTTCACCCAGCGGCAGGGCGTGCTTGGCTCTCGCTCCGCACTGCGCGCAGTCCATCGTGGTGTACGCGGGGTGGACCAGGCGGATGTCCCGCCCGTGTTTACGGGCCATCTCGATCAGAGCGGCCTTGGTGGCGCCGATGGCGGCGTCCGCGGCCTTGCGGGCCATCGTCGACCGGGCCAGGAACTTCGGCCGGAAGTCCTCGATTGCGACGGCATCGTGGTCGCGGACGACTTTCTTGGCCCACTTGCGGCCGGTGTCGGCACGCTGCCTGGCGACCTTCTTGTACGCCTTCGCCCGCAGCCTCTTCGCCTCACGGTAGCCCCTCGATCCGGCCGTCCCCTCCCTCGGCCTGCGGCGGGCCATCATCCGGTCGTAGCGGGTGAGCTTCTCCTTCGCCTTCCCACCGTGCGAGGGGTGCGGCAGGTCGTGCGCGCCGGATGTGGTCGTCGCCGTCTCCCGCACGCCTCAGTCGACACCGAGGACGCGGCCCGTAGGGGGCAGGGGCTGGACCTCGGCGGGGACGACGAAGGAGCAGTACCAGTTCCCGAGGCTGTCCTGGTACACGCGTACCGAGGACGGCTCGTCGGGCAGCTCCCTCGACCACACCACGTTCAGGACGATGCCGCCCGCCAGGTGTAGTCGGCCGTCCTTCATCCGGAACCCGCGCCGGGTGTAGTTCAGGGTCGCCGGCGCCTCGCGCCGGGTCTTCCACGTCGGCATCCCGGCCCGGCGCGCCAGGGGCAGGCCGGCTGTCATGTCCTGCTGGGCCTTGGCGCGGGATCGCCCGAAGTCGCGGATGACCTGCTGCTGGGAAACGCAGGAGCCCTCCCGCAGCCACGGCGTACGGGCGCGGGCCTCGGTCAGCATCCTGTCCAGCTGCGCCGGTCCGCACGTGGCCTTCTCACCGGTCGCCCTGTGGTGCAGGTGCACCGCCCTGGACTTGGCGACGCACTCGTTCCACACCCAGCGACACCGGCCCCACTCCGCCGCCAGAGATGCGCGAGCCGCGGACGACACCCGCAACCGGTACGTGTACCGGGCATGACCATCCGTCCCCGACTGCGTCATCTCGCACCCCCTCACGGCCTGTGTCCAGGACACCGTGCCGTCCCGAACCCCGCGAAGGACCATACGTACGACAGCCGCACACACCCGCAGGTCCCACAACCGCCACCCCGACCAGCGATCACAGGCACACGCGTTCGCTTCACCTTGGGCATGCCGACAGCGGATACGGGCGCTTCGCAAGAATCAGGTGATGTAGAACCTGTGACCGATGTCCGTCGGCCGCCCTCCGTCTCTAGGACCGGGCCGGGTCCCCGATCTCGGGCAGCAGAGGCACCATGCGGTCCCAGCGGGAGATCTCGCAGCCGTCCCGGCGGTCGTACGTCGCGTCGACGGGGCGCCCGGCCCAGGTGCCGGTGACGTGCGCGGTGGCGGGGCCGCCGTACTGCATGGTGCAGACGCTGCCCTCGGGCACCGGCGCGAAGACCTCCCGGCCCCAGCGGGTGTCGCCGTCGACGACGGAACAGGCGTCCTCGGCGTGCGGGTGGTCGCCGCCGGCGGGGTGGCAGTACAGCTCGTACGTGCCGTCGACGCCCGCGCCGGCGTCGCGGACGGTGACCGTGAGGTGGTCACCGTCCGGAGCACCGGGAGCGGCGGCCGCGGCCGGGTGCGCGGCGCAGACGGAGGCGAGGGCGGCGGCGGACAGGGCGGCGGCGCCGAGGAGGCGGGCGGCGGGGGTGCGGGTGACCTGGAACATGACCTGACCAACGCGCGGGCCGCCCGGACGTTGCGCGACCGGCCGTGGACTACGCCGTAAGGGCTTTGCTCTGCGGCCCGCCCGCCTAGTACCGTAGGGGTCGATTGGTGACAGCGCGCTCAACTGTGTCATCATCGGCACGCGCCACTCGCGCTCGCACGCGAGGTGGTGATGTTGTCTGGAGGCGTCGCCTAGTCCGGTCTATGGCGCCGCACTGCTAATGCGGTTTGGGTCTTAAAGCCCATCGAGGGTTCAAATCCCTCCGCCTCCGCACCGATCACGGAAGCCCCGGCCCACACGGCCGGGGCTTCCGTGTTGCAGGCGGGCCCCAGGCGGCGTTTGCGCAGGTCACAAGGGGTGCGGCCAATGGATTTCACATGACGGCGGCAGTCATGTAATGTTCTTCCTGTCGCCGCGAGCGGGCCGGAAGGAACGGGAGCGGCAGTAAAACTGAACAACACAAGCACTCGTAGCTTAACGGATAGAGCATCTGACTACGGATCAGAAGGTTGCAGGTTCGAATCCTGCCGAGTGCACACAGGTCAAAGGCCCCGCCGGGAAATCCGGCGGGGCCTTTGACATCAACGGCTGACATCAGTGTGTCCGGAGAGACGCTCTCAGCCTTCCGATGCTCCTCCTCGCCCGTGCGTCGGGATCACCGAGGCCGTCCAGGCTGACGGGTGGTCCGGTCCTTGGCTTCGGGAGTCAGCTCAGTGCCGTGCTTCTTGTGTTTCCCGGAGTAGAAGGGTCGGTCGGCGGCGATCCGGTCGATCGGCGGCAACGTACCGTCCAGGATCACGAACCCCTTACCGGAGGCTGCCCACGCCGATTCCGGCTGCGAGCTGGGCGTAGGTAGGGCCGCATCGTAGATGAGCCGGCACGAGCAGCGCCTGCCGTCCGGTGGCTGGCCGGCGCCATCGTGTCCCTTGCGCAAGACGACGTACGGTCAGCTCGCGGGCGAGGAAGCGCAGAGCGGAGGTGGACAGATCGACCCCGGCTGGGTAGACGAGCATGCGGAAGCTCCTGGCCGGATGGCTTGGACTCGACACGCACCCGTCTACCAGGAGCCTCTCTGCGTCCCAACCCCGCCCTCACCCCCAGTGGCCCCGATCCGCACGCAGGTTGAGGAAACCTCAGTGAGTGGTGGCGTGAGGGAGCGCGCGCGGAAGCGTTCGGCGCCGATCACGAGCGCGGGACGGTGATCGAAGCGACACCGATCCCCTTCGTGCCCGGCTGCCTGCGAGCCGGGCATGAGCTGGACTCGGTCGAACTTGCGGCTCAGGGCCGAATCGGACGCCCCTCAGTTGTGCTCAGCGAGGAGCGGTATCGGCCGGGGGCCCTGCTTCCAGGAGCGCGAGGAGCCCGGGGAATCTCTTCTCGATGTCCGCGCGCCGTAGTCGGACGCCCTTGCGGTTGCCGTAGTCGATCTCGTCAATGAGACCTGCCTCACGCAGGACCCGGAAGTGGTGGGTCTGGGTCTGCTTCGAGATCGGGAGATCGAACGAGTTGCAGCCCCGCTCGCTGTCGCTGCGGTCGGTGGCCAACTCCGTCATCACCGAACGACGGTGCTCGTCGGCGAGGGCACGGAACACCGCACCCAGATCGAGCGCATCGGCCTCCGGGCCGTCCAGGTTCCTCCCGGCCATGCGGCACCTCCTTCAGGTACGACTTGCATCGTACCTGAAGGGCGTGCTTCCCTGAGGTACGAAATTCTTCGTACCTCGGTCCGGTTGCACCGCCCCGTGCGGCCGCGCCCCCCAGACCCGGCCCGGCACTCGCCGGAGACCTGGTCATCGACACTCCGAGAGGTCATCGTCATGAAGAAGCCCGAGGTGCTGATAGTCGGTGCCGGAATCGCAGGGCCCGCACTCGCGTACTGGCTCTCCCGGAATGGATACCGGCCAACGGTCGTCGAACACGCCCGGCAGCTGCGCTCCGGTGGCAGCGCGATCGTCGTGAAGGGGCCCGCGATCCCGGTCGCCGAGCGCATGGGCATCCTGCCGCAGCTCCGCGAACTCGCCACCCGCAATCGGTCGCTGACCCTGCTCGACCCCGACGGCAGGCGAATCCTGCAACTCCCGCTCACCTCGGACAAGGCGCCGACGGTCGAGGTGACCCGAGCCGACCTGTCCGAGGTGCTCCACCGGTCGGCGCAGACCGATGCCGAGTTCTTGTTCGACGACACGGTCACCGCTCTCGACCAGGATGAAGGCGGGGTCGACGTCACCTTCCGGCGGTCCGCGCCACGGCGCTTCGACTTGGTCGTCGGTGCCGACGGGATGCACTCCACCGTACGGCGCCTGGTATTCGGGCCCGAGCGGCAGTTCGCCGGCGACCTGGGCCTGTACGGCGCGACCGTCCCGCTGGAACCCGACGCCGTCGAGGACCCGACCGAGATGACGATGCTGACCGTGCCGAACCGGATGCTGGTTGTCCATCCCTCGCGGACCACCCCGCTCGCGATCTTCACCTTCCGGGCCGCACGGCCGACGCCCCACGACCGCAAGAACATCGCCCTTCACAAGCAGACCGTGGCCGACGCCTACGCCGACGTGCGGTGGCGGGCACCGGAACTCGTGGCAGCCTTCCTCGACCACCCGGCTCCGTTCTTCGACCCCTTGACCACCGTCAGAGTGCCCTCGTGGTCCCGCGGACGGGTCGTACTGCTCGGGGACGCGGCGGCGGCGACGGCCCTGCTGGGTGACGGGTCCAGCATGGCGATGGCGGGCGCGTACGCCCTCGCAGAAGAGCTCGCCGCCCACCCCGGTGATCACGACCGCGCCTTCGCCGCCTACGAGTCGCGGCTCCGCCGTGAGGTGGGCCCGCGGCAGCGACGCGTCGGTCTGCTCTCCAGGCTCATGGTGCCCCGCACCCGGCCGGGCCTCGCGATGCGCAACGCGGTGGGCCGCGCGGTCGGTCGCACGAACCCGATCGCCTCTCGCGAAGCCGCGAACCGGTAGACCGGGTCCGCACCGACACCGACCGGTCACCGGTCGGTGCGCAGCTCCGCGGCAGCTCTCAGCCCGGTCGGCGCCGCCATGTCCGTTCAACGTCTGCTTCACCGCCCGTGTGGTCGGTGGTCGGCTCGCGATCTCCGACGAATCCACTGAGCTGCGATTTGTTCCGGCGGGAGATGTGGCCGAACTGCCCATGCATCACACCCAGCGGCTGCGGATTCGGCACTTTCTCGAGAACCGAAATCGGCCGTACCTCGGCTGACTCCCATTCGAAGGGGGCGCGAGGCTCGGGAGCTGAGTAGACGTACTCATGTGCCCGGCTCGCGGGCGGGTGAGGGTGGGGGGTATGGAGCTGCCTGTCGCCCCGCCGGCGTTCGACGCCACTGACGGCGCCCGGCGTCGGCGCCGTGCGGATCTCGGGGCCGACATCGGGGCCGGGTGCGGGCTCGTGTTCCTGGAGTTGATCGCCTTGGCGGTGATCTTCGGGCTCTGGTTCCTGTCCGGGTTCCAGCTCGACCCGGCGGAGAGCGTTTCGCCCGACCCTCTGTGGGATTACCTGGCCGCCGTCGGTGGAGTCGGGGTTCTCGCCGGGGCGGCGGCCGCGGTGGCCGCGCGGGTCAGGGCCGTGGTGACCGTGGTCGGCCAGGCCGTCGTGGTCGGCCTGGTCTGCGGCGTCGTCTTCGGTGGCGTCGCGCTTCAGTCGCACCAGGACCAGCGGTGCCGTGACGTGCCGTCAGCGGCGGGCTGCACGGGGAGTGGTCGGAATCAGTAGACGTAGGCCGTCAGGTGAACATTCGCTCCTGGGGAGCCCGACGGCCCGGGAGGAGTTCGCGCAGGGGCGGGCCGCCGCGCAGGCACCACAGGGCGATGACCGGGTCGCAGATCGCGCAGCCCAGGGACGAGCCGTGGGCGAAGGGGAGGATCGGGTTGCCCTTCAGGTGGTGGACGACGTCCCACGCGGTGTGCAGCAGCCAGCCGATGCCGATGAACGTCCAGGACGTGAGGCCCCGGTAGGCGACGTACAGCATGAGCGCGCCGAAGGGGAGCTCCCAGGCGTCCAGGCCGCCGCCCGAGAAGTAGACGCCCCCGGCCCCGGCGATCCCGAGGGCGTTCAGGGGCCGGCGGTGCCGGTCCGGGACGAGGGACAGCAGCAGGACGACGACGAGGCCGATGGCGACCGGCATGACGTAGGGAAGGAGGTCGGCAAGGTTCATGCGGGCACGCTATGCAGGGGACGGGGCGGGTCCCAGTGGCACTAGTGACAGGTATCGACGGATTGTCGCCGCCGGGACTCGACGGCCAAAGGCAACGGGAGTTGGACGACACGGCGGTTACGGGCGACCGGACGTGATGACGTCCGCGACTTTGTCTAGGGTGAACGCATGTTGAGAGGACCAGTCTTCATATCCGACCGGACGAGCCTCGACGGAGGCCGACGGTGAACAAGCCGCTGAGGGCCGTGGCGATCTTCTGCGGGCTGCTGGTGCTCGGCCTGCTGATCCGCGCGAACTGGCTGCAGTACGTCCGGGCCCCCGAGCTGGCCTCCGACACCAAGAACCGGCGGGTGCAGATCGAGCAGTTCGCCACCCCGCGGGGCGACATCGTCGTCGGCGGCCGGGCCGTCACCGGCTCCAAGGAGACCGAGACCACCGACCTCAAGTACAAGCGCACCTACGTCGACGGGCCGATGTACGCGCCGGTGACCGGATACGCCTCGCAGGCCCAGGGCATGACGCTGCTGGAGAAGACCTACGACGGCATCCTCACCGGCAAGGACGACCGGCTGGCCTTCCAGCGGTTCGCCGACGTGGTCAGCGGTGAGGGGCGGCGGCCCGGCTCGGTGGTCACCACCATCGACCCGAAGGCGCAGAAGGCCGCCTGGGACGGGCTGACCGACCTGAAGGGCGCCCGGGGGGCCGTGGTCGCGCTCGACCCGCAGACCGGGAAGGTGCTGGCGCTGGTCTCGGCGCCCTCCTACGACCCGTCCGCGTTCGCGGGCAGCACCTTCAAGGAGTCCGACCGCTTCGTGGCGCTGGACAAGAAGAAGAACAAGCCGCTGGCCAACCGCGCGCTGCGGGAGACCTACCCGCCGGGCTCCACCTTCAAGATCCTCACCGCGGCCGCCGCGCTGGAGCACGGGATCGTCACCGACGTCGACGCCCGCACGGACGCCGTCTCCCCGTACCCGCTGCCGCAGTCCACCAACAAGATCGGCAGTGAGGCCGGTGACGCGGTCTGCAACAAGGCCTCGATGAAGACCGCCATGCAGCACTCCTGCAACAACGTCTTCCTCGACGCCGCCTCCAAGGTGGGGCAGGAGAAGATGCGCGAGACGGCCGAGAAGTTCGGCTTCAACGAGGACGTCTACTCCGACGACTTCGGCGACCTGCTCGCCGCCAAGAGCCTCTACCCCGAGGACCTCGACAAGCCCGGCACCGCGCTCACCGGCATGGGCCAGGGCAGTCTCACCAGTACGCCGATGCAGATGGCCCTGGTCACCGCCGGGATCGCCAACGACGGAAAGGTGATGCAGCCCTACGTCGTCGACGAGGTCAAGGGCCCGGACCTGGACACCCTGGAGAAGACCGAGCCCGCGGTGATGAGCGAGGCGGTCTCCGCCGAGACCGCGCAGAAGGTCCAGGAGATGATGGAGTTCACCGCCAAGGAGGGCAGCGCCCGCCGCGCCCAGATCGACGGCATCACGGTCGGCGGCAAGACCGGTACCGCGCAGCGCGGTGTGGACGTGAACGACGAGGTGCCGTACGGCTGGTTCGTGTCCTACGGCAAGAAGGACGACGGGTCCTCCGTCGCGGTGGCCGTGTTCATCGACCCGACCGACATGGACATCTCCCGTGCGGACATCTCCGGTGGCGGGCTCGGCGCGCCCATCGCCAAGAGCGTCATGAAGGCGGTCCTGAAGTCGTGAAGGCGCTTCTGAAGTCGTGATGCCGGCGGGGGCGGCGGGACGTCACGCCTGGGACGCGTCGTACGCCCCCCGGGCCCGCTCCACCGCCGCCGTCCGGCGTTCCGTCCAGCGCGCGAGGTCCCGGACCTGTTCGGCGGCCTCGCGGCCGAGGTCGGTGAGGGAGTAGTCCACGCGGGGCGGGATCACGGGCTTGGCGTCGCGGTCGACCAGACCGTCGCGCTCCAGGGTCCGCAGGGTCTGGGCCAGCATTTTCTCGCTGACCGAGCCGATCTCCCGGCGCAGTTCGCTGAAGCGGTAGGGGCGGTCGAGCAGAGCGATCAGGGCCAGGGTGCCCCAGCGGCTGGTGACGTGCTCCATGAGCAGGCGCTCGGGGCACATCGGTTCACTTTCTGCCATGGTCATACGGTACGTCCGGGCGGGCGCTCACCATGAGTGAGTGCCCGCCCGGACGTCGTCGCGGGCTCCCGTCACCGGCCGTTGTCAGTGGTGCCCTCTACTGTCGGTGGGGATGGCACAGGCATGGAAGTGCGCGGGGCTGCGCTGGGCGGCGGACGGTCCCGTGCTGACGTGGGTCGGGGGCCGGCGCAGTGTGCTGGCCCGGGGGAAGCGGGTGGCCTTCGCGGTCGCCGAGGGGGGTGTGCGGACGTGCGTGGGAGCACGGGGGAACGCGTGTCCGGTGCGGGCCGGCGTGCCGGGGCGGAGTACGGGGGCGCGGTGCGAGGAGTGCGCCCGGCTGGACCGGGCCCACTCCGTGGCCGCCGACACCATGGCGGACGACCCGCGGCCGTACCGCGTCTATCTGGCGTGGTTCGGTCCGGGCCTGGTCAAGGTGGGGATCACCGCATACGAACGGGGGTCCGCCCGGCTCCTCGAGCAGGGGGCCGTGTGCTTCAGCTGGCTGGGTCACGGGCCGCTGATGGCCGCGCGCCGGACCGAGGAGCTGCTACGGGCCGCGCTGGGCGTGCCCGACCGCATCCCGTACGCCCACAAGCGCGCGGTGCGGGCCGCCCTGCCCGAGTCGGAGGCGGAGCGGACGGCCGAGATCGCCGGGCTGCACGCGCGGGCGGCGGCGCTCGGCGGCTGGCCGGAGGCGCTGACGCCGGAGCCGTTCCGGGGCGTCGACCACGCGGGCGTCTTCGGGATCACGGGGCCGGAGCGCGGGCCGGCCGCGGTGGCGGAGGTGGCCGAGCTGGTGGCGGGCGGGGCGATCGGGGGTGAGCTGGTGGCCGCCGCCGGGCCGGATCTGCATCTGGCGACGGAGCGCGGGGTCGTCGTGCTCGACACCCGGCTGATGACGGGGTGGGAGCTGCTGGCCGCCGGGGGCGAGCAGCCGTGCGCGGTGCCCCTGCGGGAGCTGAAACGGGCGGCTGGAGTGCAGGACGGTCTGTTCTGACCTTGCCTCAGGGAGCCCTGTAGGTCTCCCGGAGTCCCCTCGGTCTCCGGGAGTCCCCTCGGTCTCCGGGAGTCCCCTCGGTCTCCGGGAGTCCCCTCGGTCTCCGGGAGTCCCCTCGGTCTCCGGGAGACCCCTTGCCCCCTTGTTCCACCTCCTCTCCGGGCCTCCTCCGGCCCCCTTGTTCAGGGGAGCGCGGGGCGCCATCGTGGCGGCATGAGTGATCACGAGGTGGGGCAGGTCCGCCGGTTCTGGGAGGGGCTCGGGCTGCCCGGGCTGATCGACGTGCACACGCACTTCATGCCCGAGCGGGTACTGCGCAAGGTCTGGGCCTACTTCGACGCCCTCGGGCCGCTGACCGGCGGGGTCGAGTGGCCGATCACCTACCGGCAGGAGGAGGACGAACGCGCCGAGCTGCTGCGCGCGTTCGGGGTGCGGGCCTTCACCGCGATGCTCTACCCGCACAAGGCGGGCATGGCCCAGTGGCTGAACGACTGGGCGGTGGACTTCGCCCGCCGCACCCCCGACTGCCTGCACACCTCCACCCTCTTCCCCGAGCCGGGCGTCGAGACGTACGTCCATCGGGCCGTCGAGGCCGGGGCGCGGGTCTTCAAGGCCCATGTGCAGGTGGGGGCGTACGACCCGGCCGACGAGCTGCTCGACCCGGCGTGGGGCGTGCTCGCCGAGGCGGGGGTCCCGGTCGTCGTCCACTGCGGTTCGGGCCCGGCGCCCGGCAAGCACACCGGACCGGAGCCGATCGCACGGGTGCTGGCGCGGCATCCCCGGCTGCGGCTGGTCGTCGCGCACCTCGGGATGCCCGAGTACGAGGACTTCCTGGACCTCGCCGAGCGGTACGGGGAGGTCCGGCTGGACACGACCATGGCGTTCACCGACTTCAGTGAGCGTCTCGCGCCCTTCCCGCGCCGCGCGCTGCCCCGGCTCGCGGACCTGGGCGACCGCGTCCTGCTCGGTACCGACTTCCCCAACATCCCGTATCCCTACCTGCACCAACTGCACGCCCTGGAGCGGCTGGAGCTGGGGGACGCGTGGCTGCGCGGGGTGTGCCACGAGAACGCGGCCCGGCTGTTCGGGCTGCCGACCAGCGGAGAGGCCCAAGAGGCCCAAGAGGCCCGAGAGGACGAGGAGGGCCGGCGGCGCTGAGGTGCGGGCTCAGAGCGGGGCGACGAAGACGTGCGCGGCCGTCCGTGCCGGGAGCCGGGCGGTCCGGTCGCCATCGCCAGCTGTCCCGCCGCCAGCCGTCACTCCGCCGACCGTCACGCCGCCGGGCCACGGCGTGACGCACACGACCGCGCCCGGCCGTACCCCGGCCCGCCGCAGGGCGGACAGCAGCCCGGGGTCGGTCTGGACCGGCTCCCCGATGCGCCGGACGACCGCACTCGCGCCGTCCGGCCCGGGGCGCAGGTCACCGAGGCTGACCGTGCTCCCGGCGGGGTGCGGGACCGGGGTGTCCCTGCCGCCCAGTTCCGCCAGGCCCGGGATCGGGTTGCCGTAGGGCGACTCGGTCGGGTGCCGCAGCAGACGCAGGAGGCGGCGTTCGACGGCCTCGCTCATCACGTGCTCCCAGCGGCACGCCTCCGCGTGCACCTGCTCCCACTCCAGGCCGATCACCTCGACCAGCAGGCACTCCGCGAGCCGGTGCTTGCGCATTACCCGCGTCGCCAGCCGCCTGCCCTCGTCGGTCAGCTCCAGGTGCCGGTCGGCGGCGACCCGCAGCAGCCCGTCGCGTTCCATGCGGGCGACGGTCTGGCTCACGGTGGGGCCGCTCTGGTCCAGGTGCTCGGCGATGCGGGCGCGTAGCGGGACCACGCCCTCCTCCTCCAACTCCAGGACGGTGCGGAGGTACATCTCCGTGGTGTCGATGAGCCTGGACACGGGGTGGGTCAGGCGGGGGTCTCGGCGGTGGCGGTCAGGACCGCGCGGCCGAGGGTGTGCCCGGCCATGGTGAAGCCGAGGACGGCGGGGGTGGCGTCGGCCGGGACGCCGATGGACTCGACGTCGAGGGCGTGCACCACGACGAAGTAGCGGTGCGGGCCGTGCCCGGCGGGCGGTGCGGCGCCGATGTAGCGGGCGGCGCGGGCGTCGTTGGGGAGCTGGAAGGCGCCCTCGGGCAGGCCCGAGCCGGTGTCGTCGCCGGCGCCCTCGGGAAGGGCGGTGACGGTGGCGGGGATGTCGGCGACCGCCCAGTGCCAGAACCCGGACCCGGTGGGGGCGTCGGGGTCGTAGACGGTGACGGCGTAGCTCCTGGTGCCCTCCGGCGCGCCGCTCCACGACAGCTGCGGGGAGAGGTCCTTGCCGCCGGGGACGCCGGAGGAGTGCTGGGCGTCCGGCCAGGGGGCGCCGTCGGTGACGGTGGTGCTGGTGAGGGTGAAGGAGGCCGCCTCGGGGAGGCGGGCGAACGGGTTGTTGGCGCTCATCGCGTCGTTTTCCTTTCGGGCGGGCCGGCCCCGCGGGCCGTGCCGGGCCGTGCCGAGCCGTATGCGGTGCGGTCGGCTGTGTCGGCCACTGAGATCGACCATAACACTGATAATCGATTATTCAAGGGATCGTCTATGCTGCCCCCATGACTCAGACCGGCCCCACCTCGCCCCCGCCGACGGGCAAGCGGATGCTCTCCGAGCAGGTCTACGCGCACCTGCGGGACGCGATCATGCGCGGCGACCACGCCCCCGGCGCCGCCCTGAAGCCGCAGGATCTCGCCAAGGAGCAGGGCGTGAGCCTGGCCGTGGTGCGCGAGGCCCTCGTGCGGGTGGTCGGCGACGGGCTCGCCGACCGGCTGCCCAACCGCGGCTTCGCCGTCCCGGCGTACTCCGACCGCCGCTGGCAGGAGATCGCGGAGGCCCGCCGCACCATCGAACCGGTCCTGCTGCGCATGTCCGTCGAACGCGGCGACGTCGACTGGGAGGCCCGGGTGCGCGCCGCCCACCACCGGCTGTCCCGCACGCCCGCGTACACGCCGGAAGAGGGCGAGTACTACAGCGAGGCGTGGTCCGAGGCGCACCGGCTCTTCCACCGCGCCCTGATGGAGGGCTGCGGCAACCCGGTCCTGCTGGAGACCTTCGACCGGCTGTGGACGGCGAGCGAACTGGCCCGCCGCTGGTCGACGCACCGCAACCCCGGCCGGGACGGCGTCGAGGAGCACCGCCGGCTGGAGGAGGCGGCGCTGGCCCGCGACGCCGACACCGCGGCCGAGGTGCTGGTCCGCCATCTCACCCTCACGGCCGAGGGGCTGACCGGCGGGGCCTGAAGGGCGGTGCCCGGGACGCGCCGGCGGGTTTCTCAGAGAAATCACAGCTGGGGGAAAGGGCCCTCTCAGAGCGCCCCGACATGGTGTCCGCCATGACCACGACCTCGCCCCAGGGGCGCACCGAACTGCTGAGGCCGGACGGGAGCCCCGTCCGGGTGCTTGTAGTGGACGACGAGCAGTCCATCACCGAGCTGCTGTCCATGGCCCTGCGCTACGAGGGCTGGCAGATCCGCAGCGCCGGGGACGGCCACGGCGCCGTCCAGGCCGCCCGCGACTTCCGGCCCGACGCCGTCGTGCTGGACATGATGCTGCCCGACATGGACGGCCTGAGCGTGCTGGGGCGGCTGCGCCGCGACCTGCCGGACGTGCCGGTGCTGTTCCTGACCGCCAAGGACGCCGTCGAGGACCGGATCGCCGGGCTGACCGCGGGCGGTGACGACTACGTCACCAAGCCGTTCAGCCTGGAGGAGGTCGTCGCCCGGCTGCGCGGACTGATCCGCCGCTCCGGCGCCGCCGACCGGCGTTCCGACTCCGTCCTCGTCGTCGGCGACCTCACCCTCGACGAGGACAGCCACGAGGTCACCCGGGGCGGCGACGGCATCCACCTCACCGCCACCGAGTTCGAGCTGCTGCGCTTCCTGATGCGCAACCCGCGGCGGGTGCTGAGCAAGGCGCAGATCCTGGACCGCGTGTGGTCCTACGACTTCGGCGGCCAGGCCAACGTCGTGGAGCTGTACATCTCCTACCTGCGCCGCAAGATCGACGCGGGGCGCGAGCCGATGATCCACACCCGGCGCGGCGCCGGTTACCTGATCAAGCCCGCGGTGGCATGAGCCGCGGGCGACGACCGCGGCCGCGGACCCTGCGGACGCGGCTCGTCGTCGCGTCCGTGGCGCTGATCGCGGTGGTGTGCGCGGTGATCGGCACGGTGACGACGGTGGCGCTGCGCTCGCACCTGTACGAGCAACTGGACGGACAGGTGCGCGAGGTCGCGGCCCGGGTGTCCGGCTTCGGACCGCCGGGCGAACCGGGGCCCGGCGGCGGGGTGAAGCAGCGGATCGACCTCGGCGAGTTCGTCACGCACGGCGGACCGCAGCCGCGCGACACGATCGTCGCCGAGACGCGGGACGGCGCCGTCGTCGACGCCAAGTACGGCGAGAAGGACGACGAGAGCACGGACCCCAGCAGGACGACGGCGGTCTCCCTCGACGAGGCCCAGCGCACCGCGCTCGCCTCCGTCCCCCGGGACGGTGGGCCGCACACCGTCGAGATCCCCGGCCTCGGCGACTACCGCGTCGAGTACCACGACGGCTACTACGCCGCCCTGCCCACCTCCGACGTCACCGAGACCATCAACACCCTGATCCTCGTGGAGGCCAGCGTCACCGCCGCCGGTCTCGTCGCCGCCTCCCTCGCCGGAGCCGTCATCGTCGGCGTCGCCACCCGCCCCCTGCGCCGGGTCGCCGCCACCGCCGGCCGGGTCTCCGAACTCCCGCTGCACGCGGGCGAGGTGAACCTCGACGAACGGGTCCCGGAGTCCGAGTGCGACCCGCACACCGAGGTCGGCCGGGTCGGCTCCGCGCTCAACCGGCTGCTGGACCACGTCCACGGCGCCCTGCACGCACGGCAGCAGAGCGAGACCCGGGTACGGCAGTTCGTCGCCGACGCCAGCCACGAACTGCGCACGCCCCTCGCCTCCATCCGCGGGTACGCCGAACTCACCCGCCGGGGGCGCGAACAGGTCGGCCCCGACACCCGGCACGCGCTGGGCCGCATCGAGTCCGAGGCCGATCGCATGACCCTGCTGGTCGAGGACCTGCTGCTGCTCGCCCGCCTGGACGCCGGACGCCCGCTGGAGTTCGGGCACACCGACCTCGTACCGCTCGTCGTGGACACCGTCAGCGACGCCCGCGCGGCCGGCCTCGACCACACCTGGCGGCTCGACCTGCCCGACGAACCGGCCCTGGTGTCGGCGGACCCGGCCCGGCTCCAGCAGGTGCTGGTCAACCTGCTGGGCAACGCCCGCAACCACACCCCGCCGGGCACCACCGTCACGGCCCGCGTGCGGCGCGACGGGGCCTGGCTCCGCGTGGACGTGGAGGACAACGGGCCGGGCATCCCCGCCGAGTTGCTGCCGCGCGTCTTCGAACGGTTCGCCCGCGGGGACTCCGCGCGGTCCCGCGCGACCGGCTCGACGGGCCTCGGACTCGCCATCGTGCAGGCCGTGACGACCGCGCACGGCGGTGGCGTGACGGTCGACAGCGCCCCGGGCCGGACGGTCTTCACCGTCCACCTGCCCGCCGTCGGCGACCGGCCGGGCGAGCGGACGCACTCACAGGCGCAGCACAGTCCCACCACACGGGTGCGACAGGGGAGTTGAGAAAAGTCGGTCGCATGCGAACCGACTCTTCTCCCGGCTCCCTGCCGGCGCGGGAGCACCTCCCGGCCGCAGGAGCCGGTACGCCTGTCCTGGACGTAGTGGTCCCCGTCTTCAACGAGGAGAGGGACCTCGGACCGTGCGTCCTGCGCCTGCACGAGCACCTCACCCGGACGTTCCCGTACGCCTTCCGCATCACGGTCGCGGACAACGCCTCCACGGACGGCACCCCGCACGTCGCGGCCCGCCTGGCGGCCGACCTCGCCGCGGTCAGGTCCGTCCGGCTGGAGCAGAAGGGGCGCGGCCGGGCCCTGCGCACCGTCTGGTCGGCCTCGGACGCCCCGGTCCTCGCCTATATGGACGTGGACCTGTCCACCGACCTGAACGCGCTGCTGCCGCTGGTGGCGCCGCTGATCTCCGGTCACTCGGACCTCGCGATCGGCTCCCGGCTCGCCCGCAGCTCCCGGGTGGTGCGCGGCGCCAAGCGGGAGTTCATCTCCCGCTCCTACAACCTCATCCTGCGCGGCTCCCTCCAGGCCCGCTTCTCCGACGCCCAGTGCGGCTTCAAGGCGATCCGCCGGGACGTGGCCCAGGTGCTGCTGCCGCTGGTGGAGGACAGCGGCTGGTTCTTCGACACCGAGATGCTGGTGCTCGCCGAGCGCGCCGGGTGCCGGATCCACGAGGTGCCGGTCGACTGGGTGGACGACCCGGACTCCACCGTGCACATCGTGCGGACGGCGACCGAGGACCTCAAGGGCGTGTGGCGGGTCGGCAAGGCCCTGGCCACCGGTTCGCTGCCACTGGACCGGCTGGCCCGCCCCTTCGGCGATGACCCGCGCGACCGCGACCTGGCCGGGGTCCCGCAGGGGCTGGCCCGGCAACTCGTCGGCTTCTGCGTCGTGGGCGCCCTGTCCACCCTCTGCTACCTGCTCCTCTACAGCGGCTTCCGCCACTTCGCCGGCTCCCAGCCCGCCAACGCGCTCGCGCTGCTGGTCTCGGCGGTCGCCAACACCGCCGCCAACCGGCGGCTGACCTTCGGGGTACGGGGCCGGGGCGGCGCCGTGCGGCACCAGGCGCAGGGGCTGGTCGTCTTCGGCATCGGGCTCGCGCTGACCAGCGGTTCGCTGGCCGCTCTGAGCGCGGCGACGGCCGACCCGGACCACTCGACCGAGCTGGCGGTGCTGATCGCCGCCAACCTCGCGGCCACCGTGCTGCGCTTCCTGCTCTTCCGCGCCTGGGTGTTCCCCGACCCGCCGCCCACGGCCCCCGCCCCGGAACCCCACCTCACGGGATCTCACCTCCCGGACCCGCAGCGCACCTGGAGCGACGCCCGATGACGACGCACTACGACCCGACCACGCACGCCGACGGCACGCACACCCCCGCCGGCGCGGACGGGGGACCGCCGAGCGCCCACCGGCAGCCCCGCCGGTCCCGGTCCCGGCTCGGGCGGGTATGGTGCGGCCGGCCCGAGGACCCGCGCTGGGTACGCCCCGCCTTCCTCGGCCTCCTGCTGGCCACCGCCCTCCTCTACCTCACCCACCTGAGCGCCTCCGGCTACGCCAACTCCTTCTACTCGGCGGCAGTGCAGGCGGGCAGCCAGTCCTGGAAGGCGTTCTTCTTCGGCTCGCTCGACGCCGGCAACGCCATCACCGTCGACAAGCCCCCGGCCGCGCTGTGGCCGATGGCGCTGGCGGTGCGGATCTTCGGCCTCTCCTCCTGGTCGATTCTCGTCCCCGAGGTGCTGATGGGGGTGGGCACGGTCGCCGTCGTGTACGCGGCCGTACGCCGCCGGTTCAGCCCCGCCGCCGGACTGATCGCGGGCGCCGTCCTCGCGCTCACCCCGGTCGCGGCGCTGATGTTCCGGTTCAACAACCCGGACGCGCTGCTCGCCCTGCTGATGTCCGCCGCCTGCTACCTCGTCGTACGGGCGCTGGAGGACGGCCGGACCAAGTGGCTGGTGTGGGCGGGCGTCGCGATCGGCTTCGCGTTCCTGACGAAGACCCTCCAGGCCTTCCTGATCCTGCCCGCCCTCGCCCTCGTCTACGGCGTCTGCGCACCGGTGCGGCTCAGGAAGCGCCTCGGGCAGCTCGCGCTGGCGACCGCGGCGATCGTCGTCTCCGGCGGCTGGTGGGTCGCGGTCGTCGAGCTGTGGCCTGCCTCGTCCCGCCCGTACATCGGCGGGTCGCAGAACAACAGCTTCCTGGAGCTGACCTTCGGCTACAACGGCCTCGGGCGTCTCAACGGCGAGGAGACCGGCAGCGTCGGCGGCGGGGGCGGCGGCATGGGCGGTGGCGGTGGCGGGCAGTGGGGCGAGACCGGCTGGGACCGGATGTTCAACGCCGAGATCGGCGGCCAGATCTCCTGGCTGCTCCCGGCCGCCCTGATCCTGCTCGCCGCGGGCCTGTTCGCCACGCGCCGCGCCGGCCGCACGGACACCGCGCGCGCGTCCCTCCTGGTCTGGGGCGGCTCGCTGCTGACGACCGCGGCCGTCTTCAGCTACATGGCCGGCATCTTCCACCAGTACTACACGGTGGCCCTCGCGCCGTACCTGGCGGCCGTGATCGGCATGGGCGCCGCGACCCTGTGGGAACGCCGCGAGCGCCCCTGGGCGTCGCTCGCCCTCGCCGCCGCCGTCACGGCGAGCGCGGCCTGGGGGTACGTCCTGCTCGACCGCACGCCCGACTACCTGCCCTGGCTGAGGGTGCCGGTGCTGGTCGGCGGCCTGGTCGCCGCGCTGGGGCTGGTCTTCGCCGGGCGGGTGGGGCGGCGGACCGCCCTCGCGGCGGCCGGGCTCGCCCTCGTGGCGTCGCTGGCCGCGCCCACCGCGTACACGCTGAGCACCGTGCGGGAAGGGCACAGCGGCTCCATCGTCACGGCCGGTCCGGCCGGCGCGAGCAGGGGCGGGGGCCCCGGTGGCGGCGGCTTCCCGGGCGGCGGGACCACACCCGGTCAGGGTCAGGGGCAGGGCGGTCCCGGCGGTGGCGGCTTCCCCGGCGGCGGCACCGCCCCGGGCGCCGGCGGCACCACCCCGAACGGCCGGACGCCGAACGGCCAGAACGGCCAGAACGGCCAGAACGGCCCGACCGGCCCGACCGGCCCGACCGGCCGGACGCCCAACGGCCCGACCGGTGAAGGCGGCCGCATGGGTGCGGGCGGCGGCATGGGCGGCCTGCTCAACGGCGCCGAAGTCGACTCCGAGGCGAGGAAGCTGCTGGAGACCGACGCCGACGCGTACACCTGGGTCGCCGCCGCGATCGGCTCCCAGAACGCCGCGAGCTACCAGCTCGGCACCGGCGACCCCGTGATGGCGATCGGCGGCTTCAACGGCACCGACCCGGCACCGACCCTGGCCCAGTTCAAGCAGTACGTGGCGGACGGCCGGATCCACTACTTCATCGGCGGCGGCACCGGCGGCGGAATGGGCGGCGACTCCGGCACCGGGGCGCAGATCACCGCGTGGGTCGAGGCCACCTTCAAGAAGGTGACGGCAGGCTCGGCCACCTTCTACGACCTCACCGCACCGACGGACTGAACCACTCCGGACGAGAAACCGTTGTACAGCGTAGAGGAGAGTCCTCTACGCTGTACAACATGACGACATCACCCCAGGAATCCGCCAGGGAACGGGGAACCGTTCCCCCGGTCCAGGGCCACCCGCAGCGTTGGCTGATCCTCGGTGTCATCAGCCTCGCCCAGCTCACGGTGGTCCTGGACAACACCGTGCTGAACGTGGCCATCCCCTCGCTCACCGACGAGCTGGGCGCGGCCACCTCGGACATCCAGTGGATGATCAACGCCTATTCGCTCGTCCAGTCCGGTCTGCTGCTCACCGCGGGCAGCGCGGCCGACCGGTACGGCCGCAAGAAGATGCTGGCCACCGGCCTCGCCCTGTTCGGGATCGGTTCGCTGGCGGCCGGACTCGCCGACACCACCGGCCAGCTGATCGCGGCGCGGGCCGGCATGGGCGTCGGCGGCGCCCTGCTGCTGACCACCACGCTCGCCGTGGTCATGCAGATCTTCGCCCCCGCCGAGCACGCCAAGGCCATCGGCATCTGGAGCGCGGTCAGCGCGCTCGGCTTCGCCTGCGGGCCGCTGATCGGCGGGTTCATGCTGGACCACTTCTGGTGGGGCGCGATCTTCCTGATCAACCTGCCGGTGGTGGCCCTCGGCCTGGTCGCGGTCGTGGCCCTGGTCCCGGAGTCGAAGAACCGGCAGGGCGACCGGCCCGACCTGCTCGGCGCCGTCCTCTCCACCATCGGCATGGCCGCGCTGGTCTACGCGATCATCTCCGGTCCGGAGCACGGCTGGGCGTCGGGACGGGTCCTGGCCACGGCCGCCGCCGCCGTGGGCGTGCTCGCCCTCTTCGCCTACTGGGAGAGCCGCGTCCCGTACCCGATGCTCGACCTCGCCTTCTTCCGCGACCAGCGGTTCACCGGCGCGGTGGCCGGTCTCGTGCTGATCACCTTCGGCATGGGCGGTGCGCTGTTCCTGCTCACCCAGCACCTTCAGTTCGTCCTCGGCTACGGCCCGCTGGAGGCCGGGCTGCGGACCGCGCCGCTGGCCCTGACGGTGGTGCTGCTCAACTTCTCCGGGGTGGCGGCGAAGTGGCTGGCACGGCTCGGCACGCCGGTGGCGGTGCTGCTGAGCATGGTGCTGATGGCGGCGGGCCTGGTGGCCATCGCCACGCTGACCGGGCAGGGCTACGCCGGCACGCTGCTGGGGCTGCTGCTGATCGGCGTGGGATGCGCGCTCGGCAACCCGGCCATGGCCCACGCGCTGATGAGCGCGATCCCGCCGGCCAAGGCGGGGGTCGGCGCGGGCGTCAACGGCACGCTGGCCGAGTTCGGCAACGGGCTGGGCGTGGCCGTGCTGGGCGCGGTGCTGACCTCGCGGTTCGCGGCGCTGGCCCCCGTCGCGGCGGCGTCGCTGCCCGCGGCGCTGGCTTCGGCGGAGGGGGAGGGAGAGCGGGGGCGGGTGCTCGACGCGTTCTCCTCCGGAGTGGAGAGCAGTCAGTTGGTGGGGGCGGTGGCGGTGCTGCTGGGCGGGGTGGTGGCGGCGGTGTTGCTGCGGCGGGCGGAACGGGTGGACGCCTAAGAGGTCGGGAAGTGGGGCATGTTCGCGGCCGTGGGCAGGTCGTGGCTGGTCGCGCGGTTCCCCGCGCTCCTGCCAGGGGCGCCTGGCATGATCGGTGATGGGGAGAGCGAGGTAGGTGCGCATGGCGAAGACAGGGCGGGAGGGGCCGCGGGACAGTGTGTGGCTGTCGGGGGAGGGGCGGCGCAGTGGGCGCCGTGGGGGACAGCCGTCCGGGCTCGACCGGGACAGGATCACCGGCGTCACCGTCCGGCTGCTGGACGCCGAGGGCCTGACCGGGTTCTCCATGCGCCGCCTGGCCGCCGAGCTGAACGTCACCGCGATGTCCGTGTACTGGTACGTCGACACCAAGGACCAGCTGCTCGAACTCGCCCTGGACGCCGTCTTCGGCGAGCTGCGCCACCCCGACCCGGACGCCGGCCTCGACTGGCGCGAGGAGCTGCGCGCGCTGGCCCGGGAGAACCGGGCGCTGCTGGTGCGCCACCCCTGGACGTCCCGGCTGGTCGGCACCTACCTCAACATCGGGCCGCACTCGCTGGCGTTCTCCCGGTCGGTGCAGAACGTCGTGCGCCGCAGCGGGCTGCCCGCGCACCGGCTGACCGGCGCCATCTCCGCCGTCTTCCAGTTCGTCTACGGCTACGGCACCATCGAGGGCCGTTTCCTCGCCCGGGTGGCGGACACCGGGCTGAGCCCCGAGGAGTACTACCGGGACTCGATGAGCGCGGCGACCGAGCTGCCGGACACCGCGGGCGTCATCGAGGACGCCCGGGACATCATGGCGGCCCGGGGCGGCGACACCGTCGCGGAGATGCTGGACCGGGACTTCGAGTTCGCCCTCGACCTGCTCGTCGCGGGCATCGACGCCATGGTGGGACGGGACTGACCGGGCGCCGGTCGCCCGCCTCGGCGCAGGGTCCTCAGTCGTCCGCGGTCAGCCGCGCCGGGAAGCCGCCCGTCGCCACCGGTCCCCACTTCTCCGGCGTCACCCGGATGATGGACTTGCCCTGCGCGACCATGGCCTGCCGGTACTCGTCCCAGTCGGGATGCTCGCCGGAGATGGTGCGGAAGTACTCCACGAGCGGTTCCACGGAGTCGGGCGCGTCGATGACCTCCGCGGTGCCGTCGACCTGGACCCACGGACCGTTCCACTCGTCGCTGAGCACGATGAGGCTGACCCGCGGGTCACGGCGCGCGTTGCGGGTCTTGGCCCGCTCGGGGTAGGTCGAGACGACGATCCGGCCGGCGTCGTCGACCCCGCAGGTCAGCGGCGACCCCTGCGGGCTGCCGTCGGCCCGCCGGGTCAACAGGATCGCCCGGTGCCGGGGGCGTACGAAGTCCAGCAACTCGGCCAGGGAGACACGGGTGTTCGTCGCGATGTTCGGTGCCATGCCGCCAGCCTAGGGCGCCGTCCCGCACTCGGTGCGCAGCGCCTCCGCGAGGTTCTCGTGGACCGGGACGTCGCGGCGGAGCCCGGAGAGTTCCAGGACGCGGCTCGGCACGCCCTTGGGGACGGCCACCACGCGCAGCAGGGCCCCGTCGGGCAGCCCCTGGCGCACGGCGGCGATCAGACGGACCCCCTGGGAGTCCATGAAACGGGTCGCGGAGAGGTCCAGGACCAGCAGGCGCAGTCCGTCGGAGCGCTGCTCCACGGCGGTCGTGATCAGGGGCAGCAGTCCCGAGGCGTTGCAGAAGTCGATCTCGCGGGGCATCGCGAGCACGGCGCACCCGGGTGGATCACAGGGCTCACAGGGTTCTTGGGACTGGGGAGGGAAGGTCACAGCACTCACCTGACAGACGTCCGTCGGGCTTCCGGCCGGGCCGCTTCCTGACCCGCTCCCCATTGCACCATGCCGCGGGGCGGCGCGACAGGCGCACCGGCCGGCCGCCCGCCCGGTCCGTCGGCCGCGCGTCACCGGCACGCAACCGAGCAGCTAAAGTGCTGTTCGTCCTGTGCTCGCAGTCGGGAATGTGCTGCGGAGCTCTCCTGCGCACGGCCGTGAGGCCGCGCTTGCCGAAGAGGTTCGTGGTGGCTGCGTCCGAATTTACTGATTTGCCGCGTTTTCCGGTGGGCTTCGAGCTGGCCGAGGCGCTGACCGCGGCGGCTCAGCATCTGCACGGGACGGACACCCCCGACGCCACCATGGACACCGCCGTCGCCCTGGCGGTACGCCTGCTGCCCGACGCCGAGCACGCGGGCATCGCGGAGATCCAGCGCGGCGGCCGGCTGCGCACCCTGGCCTGGACCGACGAGACCGTGCGCTTCGACGCCGAGCCCCGGCAGGGCGGCCACACCCCGCACCCGGACTGGGAGCGCCTGTGGACCACGCCCGTGGTGCGCACGGACGACAGCGAGGCCGACGGCGGCGGCAACGTCCTGTCCGGGCTCGGCCTGCGTTCGGCGCTGTCCCTGCGGCTGCGCGCCGACCGGCGCCGCCTGACCGTGCTGACCGCCTACGCCCGCAAGCCGCAGGCCTTCGACGACGACGCCACCCGCGTCGGGCGGCTGTTCGTCGCGCACGTCTCCCTCGCCCTGGACTCGGCGACCGTGCGCGAGCAGCTCACCGAGGCGATGCGCACCCGGGACCTGATCGGCCAGGCCACCGGCATCCTGATGGAGCGGCTGGACATCGACGCGGCCGGTGCCTTCGACTCCCTGGTGAAGGCCTCGCAGCGGGAGAACGTGAAGCTGCGCGACCTGGCCCGCCGCATCGTCGACGCGAACTCCGCATCCGGTGGACGAGGTGTGACCGAACGGTGAGGGGACATCCGTACGGTCATGACCCCGCAGACCACGGACCCGGGCACGGACCCGAGCACGCAGACGCTTGACCACGCCCTCGCCCGCGCCCAGGGCCTGGACACCCTGCTGCGCGACCTGACCGACCGGGCGGTCCAGCAGGTGCCCGGCGCCGACGCCTGTTCGGTCACCGTGCGCCGCGCCGACCGGCTGATGACGCTGGCGGGCAGCACCGGCCTGCCCAGCGGCCTGGACCTGCGCCAGTACGAGAACGGCTCGGGCCCCTGCGTGGACGCCGCCGAGACGGACAGCGCGCAGTACTCCCCGGACCTGGCGACCGAGACCCGCTGGCCCCCGTACACGGAGTACGCGCTGGCCGCCGGCGTGCGCTGTGTGCTGGCGCTGCCGCTGGCCGTCGAGGGCGAGACGGGTGCCGCGCTCAACCTCTACGGCCTCCAGCCCGACTCCCTGGCCCAGGGGCTGGACGCGGCGGGCGCCTTCGCGGAGCGGGCCGCGGAGGCGGTGAACGAGGCGCTGCGCATCGAGCGGGAGCGGGCCTCGGCGGCCGACGTGCGCACCGCCCTGCTCTCCCGCAGCGTCATAGACCAGGCGGTCGGCATGCTGATGGCCCGGGAGCGCATCGACGCCCACCGGGCCATGGAGCGGCTGCGCCGGGCCTCACAGGACCGGAACGTCAAGCTCCGTGACCTGTGCGCCCAGGTGGTGGCCCGGGCGTCCGGCGGTGCGTCACACCGCGGGCAGTGACTCCCCCTGGACCGCCTGGATGTCCAGCTCGACCCTGAGCGTCGTGCCGATGGCGGCGATGCCGGCCTGGACGACCTGGTTGTAGTTCATGGCGAAGTCCTCGCGGTGCAGTTCCGCCGTCGCCCGGAAGGCCGCCCGGGTGCCGCCCCAGGGGTCGGCGCCGGTGCCGAGGTAGGCCAGGTCCAGGTCGACCTCGCGGACCACCCCGTGCAGGCCCAGCTCGCCGTGGACGGTCCAGCGGTCCGGGCCCGCCTCGCTCACCCCGGTGGAGCGGTAGGTGATCTCCGGGTGGCGCTCGACGTCCAGGAAGTCCGCCGAGCGCAGGTGGGTGTCGCGCATGCCGTTGCCGGTGTCGATCGAGGCCGCCTTGATCACCGCCTCCACCCGGGACTTGGTGACGTCGTCCGGCGCGATCTCGACGGTGGCGGCGAAGTCGGTGAAACGCCCGCGCACGCTGGAGATGCCCAGGTGCTGCGCGACGGCGGCCACGCTCGAGTGCGCCGGGTCGACCGTCCACGGCCCCGGCGGCGGCAGTTCGGTGCCGCCCTGGCGGGCCAGCGTCACCGTGCCGACCTCGGCCCGGCCGCTCGCGGTGACGATCGCGCTGGAGGCGGCCGGCGCGTAGCCGACCGCGGTGACGATGACGGTGTACGCCCCCGGCGTCAGCGCGGTGGTGTCCCGCACGGCCCCCTCGGTGTCCGCCTCGGCGCGCAGCACCTGCGTGCCGGTCATGTCGGTCACCGTGACGACCGCGTGCGACACGGCCCATCCGTCCCGCGTTCGGATCCTCGCGGTCAGTCCCATCCCGTTTTCTCCCTGCAAAGGCTCAGAAAGTGGTCGTAAAGAAACCGGCCCGTGGTGGGCGGGCGCACCTCCGCTCAGAGCGCGCACGCCACCACGGGCCGGGGTTCCGCTACTCGCCGGGGTGGGCGAGCTCGATGTCGTGGCCGTCGGCACCGGGGCCGGAGACCGTCAGGGCGGTGGCCACCGGCGGGTAGCCGGTCGCGATGACGGTGTACTCACCGGCGTCCAGGTCGGTGAAGGCGTACGCCCCGTCCGTCCCGGTGGTGGCCGTGCCGATCACGTTGCCCGCCGCGTCCACCAGGGTGACCCGGGCGTCGGCCAGCGGACCGTGCGGTGCCCGCACGACGCCCTGGACCTGCGCCCCGGCCTGGAGGTCGACCTCGACGCGGGTGACGCCGGTACCGCCCACCTCCAGCGGCAGGGCACGGGGCCGGTAGCCGGCGGCGTTGACCGCGACGGTCACCGTGCCCGGCACCAGCTCGGTGAAGGCGAACTCGCCCTGCTCACCGGTGGCGGCGCTGGCCAGCAGGTCCCCGCGCACATCGGTGACGATCACCATGGCGTCCTTGACCGGCAGCCCGCTCTCCTCGGCACGGACCAGGCCGGTGAGCCCGCTGGTGCCGCTGAGCAGGATGTCGTAGGCGACCGGCTCGTCGTTGACGACGATGGTGGAGGCCTGCGGCTGGAAGCCGTCGGCGGAGGCGATCAGCACGTACGACCCGGCGCTCGGCGCGTCGACGGCGTAGGAGCCGTCGGCCTGGGCGACGGACCGGCCGAGCTGGCGGCCGGCCAGCGAGATCAGCGTGACCGCGGCCTGCGGGACCGGCGCGGACTCGGCGCCGCGGACGAAGCCGCGCACCGCGATGCCGCCGGAGACGGGCGCCTGCGGT
Source organism: Streptomyces sp. NPDC102490 (assembly GCF_044765285.1). Taxonomy (NCBI): domain Bacteria; kingdom Bacillati; phylum Actinomycetota; class Actinomycetes; order Kitasatosporales; family Streptomycetaceae; genus Streptomyces; species Streptomyces sp. NPDC102490. The sequence continues at coordinate 93,201 of NZ_JBIWJU010000002.1, read as the reverse complement.
TCACCGGAGCCGGTCGTGGTGGCGACGGCGGCCAGTCGCTGCGTGGTGGCCGGGGCGGCCGAGGTGTCCGAGACCGCCGAGACGGCCGGATCACCGGCCGGCGAGGCCGACACGGACGCCATCGCGGCGGCCGGAACCGGCTCGTCGGCAACGCGGACGGCCTCCGCCGGGGTGCCCGCCACCGGCGGGGCGGACTCGGCCGAGGACTCCGCGGCCTGGGCGAGGGCGCCCTTGGTCCGCAGCGGGACCTCCTTGATGAACAGCGTCACCAGGAAGGCGAGCAGGGCGATCGGCGCGACGATCAGGAAGATGTCCGCGATGCCGTGCCCGTAGGCGCTCTCCAGCCATTCCCGGATGCCGGGGGGCAGCAGATCCATGTCGGGGATCGAGCCGCCGCCGGACGCCTTGGCCGCCGCCGCCTGCTCCTGCGGGCTGAGCTGACCGATGGTGTCCGAGGCGTAGTGGCTGATCCGGGTCGACATCACGGAGCCGAGCACCGAGACGCCCACCGCGCCGCCGAGGGACCGGAAGAAGGTGACCGTGGAGGACGCGGCACCCAGGTCGCTCGGGTCCACCTGGTTCTGCGTGCAGAGCACCAGGTTCTGCATCATCATGCCGACGCCGAGACCCATCAGCGCCATGAAGATGCCGATGTGCCAGTAGGGGGTGTCGTAGCGCATGGTGCCGAGCAGGCCCAGACCCGCGGTCAGCAGCACGCCGCCGGCCAGTAGCCAGCCCTTCCACTTGCCGGTCTTGGTGATGACCTGACCGGAGACCGTGGAGGAGATGAACAGACCGCCGATCATCGGGATCGTCATGACACCCGACATGGTCGGGGACTTGTCCCGGGCCAGCTGGAAGTACTGGCTGAAGTAGACGGTGCCCGCGAACATCGCGATACCGACGAACAGCGAGGCCAGCGAGGCCAGGGTGATGGTGCGGTTCCGGAACAGGCGCAGCGGGATGATCGGCTCGCTGGCCTTCGACTCGACGAGCAGGAAGAGCAGCGTCAGCACGATCGCGCCGCCGACCATGGCGCCGGTCTGCCAGGACATCCAGTCGTACTTGTCGTCCGCGAAGGTGACCCAGACGAGCAGCAGGCAGACGGCCGCGGTGACGAAGAAGGCGCCGGCCCAGTCGACCTTGACCTTCCGCTTGAGCACCGGCAGGTGCAGCGTCTTCTGGAGCACGATCAGCGCGAGGATCGCGAAGGGCACGCCGACGTAGAGGCACCAGCGCCAGCCGAGCCAGCTGGTGTCGGTGATGACGCCGCCGAGCAGCGGACCGCCGACGGTGGCGACGGCGAAGGTGGCGCCGAGGTAGCCGGAGTAGCGCCCGCGCTCACGCGGGGCGATCATCGCGGCCATGATGATCTGCGCCAGGGCGGACAGACCGCCGGCGCCCAGGCCCTGGATGGCCCGCGCGGTGATCAGCATCGCGGGGTTCTGCGCCAGACCGGCCACGACGGAGCCGATGACGTAGACGATCAGGGCTATCTGGACCAGGGCCTTCTTGCTGAACAGGTCCGCGAGCTTGCCCCACAGGGGGGTGGAGGCGGTCATCGTCAGCAGCGAGGCCGTGACGACCCAGGTGTAGGCGCTCTGGCCGCCGCCGAGGTCACCGATGATCTCGGGCAGGGCGTTGGTGACGATGGTCGAGGACAGGATCGCGCAGAACATGCCGAGCAGCAGCCCGGACAATGCCTCCATGATCTGCCGGTGCGTCATCGGAGCGTCTCCGGAGGAGCCTCCCCCGTGCTTGGCATGAGCCCGCACACCGGCTGGTGTGGTCGTTGCCATGGACTTCCTTTACTTACGTGGTGATCGCGGGTGTACGGGTGGACTGTTCGTCCCCGGACAGTGCGGGAGGCCGGGCCGCGGGGGCCCGGCAGTCGTCGAAGCTGGCCCTGAGGCGGGCCATGAGCCGGGAGAGCTGGCCGACCTCGTCGTCGGACCAGTCGCTCAGCCGGTGGGAGAGCAGCTGGGTGGTCCGCTCGGCGATCTCGTCGAGCTGGTCCTGTCCGGCGGCCGTCAGGCGCAGGATGCGCGAGCGCTTGTCCGCGGGGTCGGGAAGACGTTCGATCCAGCCCCGCTCGGCGCCGTGGGCGACGTGCCGGCTGGTGACCGACATGTCGACCGCGAGCAGCTCCGCGAGCTTGCTCATGCGCATGTCCCCGTGGCGGCCGAGCAGGGTCAGTACGGCGACGGACCCGCCGGGGCAGTCGGACGGCAGCAACCGCCCCATCTCCCGCTTCACGGCGCCGAAGGCGCTGAACTGGCGGATCAGCTCCTCGTACTGCGCCCTCTCGGCCATGCGCACCTCCCGGTTCGTTGCTTAGGGCAACCATAGGATCAGTTAGTTGCTACAGGCAAGCAAAAACGGTCGCCGCGGCATAAAAAGTTGGCAAAGGCAAGTATTGCGAAAGTAAATGCGCAGGTGATAAGGGGTGGGCCGGGTCAAGAGGGCTGAGCGGCCCCGCACTTGGGCCGCACCCGGGGATTCGCTAGTGTCTCGGCCCATGGCTAACACCCAGGGCCCCCAGGGCACCAACGACCCCGCAGGCAGCACCCAGATGTTCCGCGCGTTCGTCGACGACGCCCCGCAGAGCCGGCAGGCGGCCCCCGCCGCCTCCTCCGGGCCCCGCGTCGGGCTGATCGTCGGCATCGTGGCCGCCGTGATCGTCGTCGCGGCCGTGGCCTGGCTGGCGCTCGGCTAGGCACGGGCACCGGCCAGGGGCACCGGGCCCCTCCGGCCGGTACCGGCGCACACGAAGACGACCGCCGCGGCACCCCCGAGGTGCCGCGGCGGTCGCCGCGCTGTCCTGCCGACCGTCCCGGGACGGGCCTCAGTCGGAGATGAGCCCCTCGCGCAGCTGCGACAGGGTGCGGGTGAGCAGCCGGGAGACGTGCATCTGCGAGATGCCGACCTCCTCGCCGATCTGCGACTGGGTCATGTTGGCGAAGAAGCGCAGCATGATGATCCGCCGCTCCCGGGGCGGCAGCTTGGCCAGCAGCGGCTTGAGGGACTCGCGGTACTCCACGCCCTCCAGCGCCGTGTCCTCGTAGCCCAGGCGGTCCGCCAGCGAGCCCTCGCCGCCGTCGTCCTCCGGGGCCGGGGAGTCCAGCGAGGAGGCGGTGTAGGCGTTGCCGACCGCGAGGCCGTCGACGACGTCCTCCTCGGACACGCCGAGCACGGCGGCCAGCTCGCCCACGGTCGGCGAGCGGTCCAGCTTCTGGGACAGCTCGTCGCTGGCCTTCGTCAGGGCCAGGCGCAGCTCCTGGAGGCGGCGCGGGACGCGCACCGACCACGAGGTGTCGCGGAAGAACCGCTTGATCTCGCCGACGACGGTCGGCATGGCGAACGTCGGGAACTCGACGCCCCGTTCGCAGTCGAAGCGGTCGATCGCCTTGATCAGGCCGATGGTGCCGACCTGGACGATGTCCTCCATCGGCTCGTTGCGGGAGCGGAAGCGCGCGGCGGCGTAACGCACCAGCGGGAGGTTGAGCTCGATCAGGGTGTCCCGGACGTAGGCACGCTCGGGGCTGTCCTCGGCGAGGGCGGCGAGCCGCAGGAACAGGGAGCGGGACAGGGTGCGGGTGTCGATGGCCCCCGTGGCCGGGAGGGCCTGGGCCGGCACGGCGTCGAGGTCCGGCACGGCGTCGCCGGCCTGAAGGCCGTCGACGGGGCCGACGGAGTCGATGGGGCCGACGGGCTCGACGACGGCGAGCGCCTCGATCGAGTCGGGCGCGGTCTCGCTCTCCGCGAGCGCAAGCACCTTCGAGCTGCCCTGTTGTGCGGACATGCCACCCCCTTTGGGTCGCGGGACGGTCGCGGCACACGCTCCCACGCCGGGAACGCAGCCTTCACCTGAATACCGGAGCCGACGCTCCGGCAAACGCGTCTCCGGCAGAATGTCACATGTCGGCAACGCGCTGTAGTGACATGTCGACATCTGAGATGCGAATACCCCCTGGAAACAAGGGGTCTGATGGGCTTTCAGCCCGATTCCGTCCGCAACGGCCCTGGTGAGCGATTCGCTCTCGCCGGTGACCCCTCGCTCGCGCTTTCGACTCCGCCCCAAGTCGTGGCCGAGCTTACGCGTCGATCCGGTTCGCCGACCTCAACCGCTGGAAACTACGCGCCAGTAGCCGGGAGACGTGCATCTGCGAGACGCCGAGTTCGGCACTGATCTGGGACTGCGTGAGGTTGCTGTAGTAGCGCAGCAGCAGGATCCGCTGCTCCCGCTCGGGGAGTTGGACGAGCAGGTGGCGCACCAGGTCGCGGTGCTCGACCCCGTCCAGCGCCGGGTCCTCGTAGCCGAGCCGGTCGAGCAGTCCGGGCAGCCCGTCGCCCTCCTGCGCGGCCTCCAGCGAGGTGGCGTGGTACGACCGTCCCGCCTCGATGCAGGACAGCACCTCCTCCTCGGTGATGCGCAGCCGCTCGGCGATCTCGGCGGTCGTCGGGGAGCGCCCGAAGGCGGTGGTCAGGTCCTCGGTGGCGCTGTTGACCTGCACCCACAGCTCGTGCAGCCGGCGCGGTACGTGCACCGTGCGGACGTTGTCGCGGAAGTACCGCTTGATCTCCCCGACCACCGTGGGCATCGCGAACGTCGGGAACTGCACGCCCCGCTCCGGGTCGAAGCGGTCGATGGCGTTGATCAGCCCGATGGTGCCGACCTGGACGACGTCCTCCATCGGCTCGTTGCGGGAGCGGAACCGGGCGGCGGCGTAGCGCACCAGCGGGAGGTTGGCCTCGATGAGCGCCGCGCGCACCCGGTCGTGCTCCGGCGTGCCCGGGGTGAGGCCCTTCAGTTCACCGAAGAGCACCTGAGTGAGGGCCCGGGTGTCGGCACCCCGGCTGCGCTGCGGCGCGGGGGCCTCCTGGGCCTGGGCGGGCGGCGCGGGCGGTGCTTGAGGCGCAGTACTGGCCGGCACGGTCAACTCCACCTCGTGATCTGTCAACTCTTCCGTCAACTCATCCGTCAAAAGCGGTCATAGCATCACAAGACATGTCCACTGTGTGCAAGCACCGCATAAGGTCGTGTTGAGTGAATGCGAAAGGCCCCGCACCGGGCTGGTGCGGGGCCGGGGCGCGGCCCGAGGGGGCTCAGGGGCCCGCGGGGCTACTAGAACTCGTAGTCGGCGATCACCCAGGTGGCGAACTCCCGCCACAGCGCGACGCCCGCCTGGTGCGCCGGGTGTTCGAGGTAGCGCCGGAGGGCGTCGGCGTCGTCCACCGCCGAGTTGATGGCGAAGTCGTAGGCGATGGGCCGGTCGCTGATGTTCCAGGCGCACTCCCAGAAGCGGAGGTCGTCGATCTGGCCGCCGAGCGCCCGGAAGGCCTCGGCGCCCTCCACGACGCGCGGGTCGTCGCGTCCGACGCCGTCGTTCAGCTTGAACAGGACGAGGTGGCGGATCATCATTCTCCTCCGTTGGCGGCCCAGGTCATGAAGTCGCCCACGGCGCCCGCCGCGTCGGACACGCCCTGGAAACCTATCTCCACGTAGTCGGCTGCCTTGGCGGGATCAGTGATGATCACGTACAGCACGAAGACCACGAGCACGTAGACGGCGATCTTCTTCGAGTTCACCGCCACCGCGGCCTCCCCTGTCCCTTTCGACTCACGCCTTCGGTCGCTCATGATCGCACGAAGGGCCCCGTCTTTCGACGGGGCCCTTTCAAAGCGGTAGCGGAGGGATTTGAACCCTCGGTGACTTGCGCCACACTCGCTTTCGAGGCGAGCTCCTTCGGCCGCTCGGACACGCTACCGAGACAGACCTTACAGCACACAGCGGCATGCTCAGAAATCGGTATCGCGGCCGACGAACGGCCGTACGGGCGGCCGTCCCCGCACCCGTCCCGGCACCCGTCCGGGCCGGGTCAGCGGTCGCGGAAGAAGTCCGTGAGCAGCCGGGCGCAGTCGTCCGCGAGCACGCCCTCGATCACCTCGGGACGGTGGTTGAGGCGCCGGTCGCGCACGACGTCCCACAGGGAGCCGGCCGCGCCCGCCTTGTCGTCGCGGGCGCCGTAGACCACGCGGTCCACGCGGGACTGCACGAGCGCGCCCGCGCACATCGTGCAGGGCTCCAGGGTGACGACGAGCGTGCAGCCGGACAGGCGCCACTCGCCCAGTTCCGCCGCGGCCCGCCGGATCGCGAGGACCTCGGCGTGGGCGGTCGGGTCCCCGGTGGCCTCGCGTTCGTTGTGTCCGGCGCTGAGCACGGTGCGGCCGTCCGGCGCCAGGACGACGGCGCCGACGGGCACGTCCCCGCCCTCCGCCGCCCGCCCGGCCTCGACGAGGGCGAGCCGCATCGCGGCCCGCCACCGGTCGCGCACCGGATCGGGCGGTGCCTCCTCGGGCCACTGACCGGCCGGCGCGGTCAGCGGACGGTCTCCAGGACCTCGGAGGCGCCCAGGGCCTCGGCGATCTCCCCGACCGCGTCCCCGGACATCGAGCGCAGTTCCTTCTCGCTCACCCCGAGGTCGTCGAGGACCTCGGCGTCACCGACCGGCCCGTGCGGCACGGCCTCGCCCGAGCCGGTGGCCGCGGCGGCGGCGCCGTCGCCGTCGTCCTCCTCGTCGTCGTCGGACTCGCCGTCCTCGGTGCCGTCGAGGTCGAGGGCGTCGAGGACGTCGCCGTCCTCACCCGGGTCCCGGCCGAGCAGCTCGTCGGTGAGCAGGATCTCGCCGTAGCTGCTGCGGGCGGCCGCGGCGGCGTCCGAGACGTAGATACGAGGGTCCTCCTCACCGTCCACCCGGACGACTCCGAACCACGCGTCCTCCTGCTCGATCAGCACGAGCACCGTGTCCTCGTCGGGAGAGGCCTCCCGGGCCAGGTCGGCAAGATCCGACAGGGTCTCCACATCGTCGAGCTCTGTGTCGCTCGCTTCCCACCCGTCTTCGGTGCGCGCGAGCAGTGCGGCGAAGTACACCGTGACTCTCCCACTGGTCCTAGGCGTGCCGGTTGGGGGTCCCCCCGGCGGAGGCTGCGGGCGGGGGAGCGGTGCTCCGAGCCCCACCCACTCGGAATCGTGGCAGAAACAAGGCACTCAGGGGACGTCTTCGGCGCCCTGTGTCCGGCTGTTTTGACCGGCGTCCCGGAAGGTGCGTACCCGGGCAGCCGTCCAGCAGCGTTCTCGTCGCCGCCACGTGCGGATCGTACGCGGATTCTCGCGGTCCCCGCGTATGTCCGTCACCACCAACCTCGGCGCGGCGCGCGATCTTCCCCGGCCGGGTCAGGAACTTCTCCCGGGAGCCGGGGAGGGACTACCACCGGAAGGTGCGCATGCGCATCGCGTGCCGCAGCCGGGCGGTCTTGACCCGGCGCGGCTGCACGCGGTCCCGCAACTGCCGGGCCTCCGCCAGATCGCGCAGGAACTGGGCCCGGCGCCGACGCCGTTCCGCCTCGCGCCCCCGCTCCCGCTCGTCCTCGGGCACCGCTCTCGGCTCGGCCCCGCGTTCCGTACCCCGCCCCGCGCCGGGGGACGGCGTTGTGTGGATGTCCCGGTCAGGCACAGTCTCACCACCTAGCGTCCGTCTCTCCCACCTTCCCCCGGCCGGGCGGTTTGACGCCCGTGAACGAGTGGTTCCGCGTCCAGCGGCCTTGCCCGCCGCGGGGACGCCGCCCCCACGGCGCCCGGTTACTGTGGTGGACATGCGTCTCCACGTCGTCGACCACCCCCTGGTCGCCCACAAACTCACCACGCTGCGCGACCGGCGCACCGACTCCGCGACCTTCCGCCGTCTCGCCGACGAGCTGGTCACCCTGCTCGCCTACGAGGCCACGCGCGACGTGCGCACCGAACAGGTCGACATCCACACGCCGGTCTCGCAGACCACCGGCGTCAAGCTCTCCCACCCGCGCCCGCTGGTGGTGCCGATCCTGCGGGCCGGTCTCGGCATGCTCGACGGCATGGTCCGGCTGCTGCCGACCGCCGAGGTGGGCTTCCTCGGCATGGTGCGCAACGAGGAGACGCTCCAGGCGTCGACGTACGCCACGCGTATGCCGGACGACCTGTCCGGCCGCCAGGTCTACGTCCTCGACCCGATGCTGGCCACCGGCGGCACCCTGGTCGCGTCCATCAAGGAGCTGATGAAGCGCGGCGCCGACGACGTGACGGCCGTGGTGCTGCTCGCCGCCCCCGAGGGTGTCGAACTGATGGAGCGCGAGCTGGCCGGCACCCCGGTGACGGTCGTGACGGCCTCGGTCGACGAGCGCCTCAACGAGCAGGGCTACATCGTCCCGGGCCTCGGCGACGCGGGCGACCGCATGTACGGAGCAGCCGAGTAGTACCGCGTACCCAGTACCTCGTACGGCTGCTCAGCAGCTCTTCTTCTCCGCGGCGGGCGTCGACCGCGGCGCGGTCAGCTTGACCAGCGCCGTGTCGGCGTCCGCGCGGTTCGCCAGTCCCTTGAAGCCGTTGCCGATGATGAGGTCGACGGCGGCGCCCTTGCGGGCCGCGTCGGTGCGGTGCTCGGCGCCGGGCAGCTGCGTGCCGAGCACGGGGAGCGCACCCTTCTCGGAGGCGGCCGGCCCGAGCAGGAGCCCCGTGCCGGTGACCTTCTTGTCGTACTCCTTGGGCGCGTTGCTCACGTCGCCCACGCGGAAGCCGCGCTTCTTCAGCTCGTCGGCGGTCTTCTGCGCCAGGCCGCCGCGGGTGGTCGCGTTGAGCACGTTGACGGTGACCTGACCGGGCTTCGGCAGCACGGCAGCGGCCGGCGAGGCGCTCGCCCGCGCGGTGGTGACACAGCCCGCGGCACCGGCCGCCGAGGCCTTGTCGCCGCCGGTGAAGACGTCGATGAGCTGTAGCGTGCCCCAGCCCAGCACTCCGAGAACGGTGACACAGGCGACGGAGACGAACGCGACCCGGCCACGCCGCCGGACCGGGCGCATCCGCGGGTACCTGTCCCCCGTGATCTTGTACTGGCCACCCATGCCGGGAGGAGTCAGCATGCTCATGAGCGCAGCGTAGTGCGCCGGAGCGGTGATGCCTATTAGATGATCAGTCGACGTTCCGCGGTGCGGCGCAACGCAACCCGAAAGGGTCAAGCGGAAGCCTCTCGGCGCCCGTCAGTCGAGTTCGAGGACCCGGGCGTGCAGCACCTGGCGCTGTTGCAGCGCGGCCCGCACCGCCCGGTGCAGGCCGTCCTCCAGATACAGATCGCCCTGCCACTTCACGACGTGCGCGAACAGGTCGCCGTAGAAGGTGGAGTCCTCGGCCAGGAGCGTCTCCAGGTCGAGCTGGCCCTTGGTCGTCACGAGCTGATCGAGGCGGACCGGGCGCGGCGCGACGTCCGCCCACTGCCGGGTGCTTTCCCGGCCGTGGTCGGGGTACGGCCGGCCGTTTCCGATGCGCTTGAAGATCACACGGAAAGCCTACCGGCCCGGACGTTGCGGGCGCAGCCATGGCGCCGGAGTGCGGCGCCGGAAAAGACGCCGTAAACCGGATCAATCGGCACTCCGCCGACGGCGGAGACGGGGGCGGCGGCGGGGGTGCCCACCCCCGCCGCCCGGACGCTCCCGTCAGCCGCGCCCCCGTTCCCGCTCCGGGAGCCGCCGTTCCTCGGCTTTCCGAGGTGCGGAACCAGGCTTGGGCGTACGGCGGGCGGCCTCGGCGCGCAGGAGGGCGCGCAGGACGGCGTAGGGGTCGGTGGGCATGGCGATTTCCTCGTTCCTGGTGCGTCACGTGTTCGTCCCTGTCCGCGGGGGACCGGCACGGGGCCGGCCCGGCGCGGTCAGCAGCGCAGAACGACGGAGCGCAGAACGACGGAGTGCGGGCCGCGGGGAGGGGCGGCGGCCTGTACGGAACGGGCGTCGCATCGAAGAGGCGGGTCCGCCGCGAAGGACGGCGGGACCGGCCGCGGCACGGTGGCGCGTCGGCCGCTCCGGGCCACGACGCGCAGGGCGGAGTCGAGAGCGTCGTACTCCCCCGCCGAACCGCCCGCCGAGCCGCCCGCCCCGGCCACCACCTCCACCGGTGCCGACTGCGCCGTCACGTGCGTACAGGGCACGATCAGGGCGAGCAGCAGCACCAGGGCCCGCAGCCAGGCGCCACGGCGGGCGGCGGCGTGCGGGGCGGGGCTCATCTCAGTCGTGTCCCCGCCCGGCGTACGCCGTCCATCGCACCGGGGGCCAGAACCGCCCGCTCGGCGTAGGGCGGGCGCCGTTCACAGGGCGCGCGGGACCTGACGCGCCCGCCCCCGCAGCCGCACCGCCGTGACGATCTCCACGACGCCGACGACGACCAGCCACCACCCGCCGACCAGCATGAGGACGGTGGCCGACTCGACCGGCGAGTCGATCAGGACGATGCCGGCGACGACGGTGACGGCACCGAGGAAGATCTGCCAGCCGCGGGCCGGCATCGCCGGGTCGTGCGCGGCGGCCACGATCTGGGTGACACCGCGGAACAGCCAGCCGATGCCGATCCAGAGCGCGAGCAGCAGCACCGACTGCAAGGGGCCGCGGAAGCAGAACAGACCCAGCAGGATCGACACCGCGCCGCTGATGAAGGCCAGCACCCGCAGCGAGGTCCGCCGGTGCGTACCGAAGGCGGCGGCCAGCTGGAGGACGCCGCTGATGACGAGGTAGAGGCCGAAGAGCACGCCGGCCGCGAGCAGTGAGGCGCCCGGCCAGACCAGCACCAGGACGCCCAGGACCAGCGAGGCGGCACCGGTGAACAGCACGGTCTGCCAGGCGGCGCGGGACAGCAGGTGCAGCGGCCCCTCGAAGGCCGGCTCGGGCTCCGGCTCCTGCCGCCCCGAGCCCGGCCCGCGCCCCGCCCCGTGCCGGGCGTGCACCCCGCGGTCGTCGTACGGCGTCCCACCGGGGGACCCGCTAGGTGGTTCGGTCATGCCCCATGCTGAAAGCAGCCGGAACACCCACGCCAGCCGGATTGCTCCACGGGGCTGACGCGATCCGGCGCTCCCTCGGCACCCGGCGCGGGCGGCCGCCTCGCCCCCCCGTGCCGCCTGGAGGTACCTCCCAAGGTCCGCGCGATCACGACCTGGCCGCGCGGCGTTGCTCCATCGAGGGGGAATCTCGGGTGTCTTCAGGTGCCGTCACCCGGTTGAGCATCCGGGCGGTCTTTTTCCGGGTATGGGCGGATTGGTCTGTTCCGTTCCAGTGAAGGAGGGCCGGTGGCCGAACGCATTGTTCATCGACGCGGTTATCGAAAGGGCCTCGGCGGTGAGATGTGCGCCGAGTTCCTGGGGACGTTCGTTCTGATCCTGTTCGGCATCGGCTCGGTGGCTGTCGCGGTCGCCGGGCTGCCCGGCTCGGGACGGCAGACCGCGGACTTCGGGCCCGCCAACTGGCTCATCATCTCGTGGGGATGGGGCCTGGCCGTCGTGTTCGGCGTCTACGTGGCCGGCGGCATCAGCGGAGCGCACCTCAATCCCGCGGTGACCCTCGGGTTCGCGGTCCGGCGGGACTTCCCGTGGCGCAAGGTCCTGCCCTACTGGCTCGCCCAGGTCGTGGGCGCCTTCGTCGCCGCCGCGCTCGTGTACGCCTGTTACCGGTGGGCGATCGACGCGGCCATCGCCAAGGCGGGCGAGACGCGGGAGACGTCGCTGAGCACGTACTCGATCTTCGCCACGTTCCCCGCCGAGTACTTCGGCGACTCCTGGTGGGGTCCCCTGCTCGACCAGATCGTGGGCACCGGGGTCCTGCTCCTGCTGATCTGCGCCCTCGTCGACACCCGCAACACGGCTCCGCGGGCCAACCTCCACCCGTTCCTCATCGGGCTCGTCGTCGTCGCGATCGGTCTCGCCTTCGGCACCAACGCCGGGTACGCGATCAATCCGGCCCGCGACTTCGGCCCCCGCCTGTTCACCTTCTTCGAAGGATGGGGCGCCATCGCCCTGCCCGGCACCTTCGACTGGTTCAGCGGCTACTGGTGGATTCCCATCGTCGGCCCGCTCGTCGGCGGGGTCGTCGGAGTCCTCGTGTACGACCTGCTCGTCAGCCCGGTGATCAAGGCCAGGCTGAGCCAGCGCGAGGAAGGACCGGCCACCGAGGAGCCCTAGCGGTCGAGCAGCCGCCCGGCCGACCCGTCCCGCCGCACACGCCGGTCACGCCGGACCGGCGGCTACCGCTCCACCCGTATTCGCCGGGTCTCGCTCACCTGGTCGATCTCCGACACCCGGACCGTCGCCTTCATCGTCCAGGTCCCCGGGAGGGGCAGCGTGACGGTGTTGGCGCTCCAGTACCCGCCGCGGTCGACCAGGGCCGCCTCGATGGGGCCGACGCGCCGGTCGGGGAGGGTGAAGGAGAGGCGCAGTTCGGGTACGGCGGCCAGGCTGCCGTCGGGGCCGAAGACGACGGCCTGGACGGCGTTGTCGCCGGTGCGGCCGGGGTCCAGGGTGATCTGGACCGTGCCGCGGCCGGCCGTGCCGATCTCGAACGGGATCGTGGTGACGGACGCGGGCAGCACCCCGTCCGCCGGTACGGCCGTCCGCGCCGCCTCGTCGGCCGCACGGCCCGGCAGGGTGGCGGTCAGCACGGTCGTGACCGCCAGCACTACGGAGGCGACGGCGGCCTCGGCGAGGACGGAGCGGCGCAGACCTCGGCGGAGGAGGGGATCGGTGTCGGGGCCGGCGCCGGTCCCGGGATCGGGGGGCGGCGGTTTCGGCGCCTGCGGCGGCGGGCCGCCCGCTGGTTGCGGTACCCGCTGGTGCGCCCGGTCGGGCTCCCGTACGACGAGTGGCGCCGTCGCCAGCGCCGTCGTCCATCTCCGGGACACCGCCGCCGCGGCCAGCAGCACGGCCACCAGGAGCACCTTGACCAGCAGCAGCCTGCCGTACGTCGTCCCGGTGAGCGCCTCCCAGGAGCCGAGGCCGCGCCAGGACTGGTAGACGCCCGTGATCACCAGGACGGTCACGGAGGCGAGGGCGACGCGGGAGAAGCGGGCGACGGTGGCGGCGTCCGCGGTGGAGCGCAGGGTGAGGACCAGGGCGGTGAGGCCGCCGAGCCAGACCGCGGTGGCGAGCAGGTGGAGGGTGAAGGAGGTCAGCGCGAGGGGCACCTGGATACCGGCGGAGGCGTGCTCAGCGGCGGCCCAGGTGAGGGCGAGTCCGACGGCCAGGGCGCCGCCCACCGCGCCGAGGAGGGGGTCGCGCCGCCGGTGCGGGTCCGCGCGGGACATCCGGACGAGGAACAGCGCGACCGGGGCCAGCAGCGCCAGCCTGGTCAGCAGCAGCACGCCGGGGCGGGCGGTGAGGGTGTCGGCGAGCGCGCCGGCGTCCAGGGCCGAGGACGGGCCCGTCCCCGCCTCGTACGGGGCGCGCAGCATCAGCAGGGCGACGGTGGCCGCCAGCAGGGTCCACCAGCCCGCCACCAGCGGGCGGCGCAGCGGGGCCGGGTCCGGCGGGCGGCACAGGGCGACGAAGGCGGCGGTGCCGATGAGGAGGGCGGCGGCGAGGTAGGCGAGGTAGCGGGCGAGCTTGTGGAGGGCGGCGGTCAGCGGGTCCTCGGTGGGGCCGGTGTCCACGGGTGCGGTCGTCTGCGACGGCGTGCCCACGGAGAAGGTGAAGGCGCCCGACACCGGGTGGCTGTCGGCGGACACCACCCGCCAGGCCACGGTGTACGTGCCCTCCCCCAGCTCGCCCGGCAGCGCGACCCGGACCGTGTCGGCCCGTCCGTCCGCGTGTCCGGCCGCCCCCGTACGGACGCGGTGACCGCCCGGGTCCAGGACGCGGAAGGAGTCGTCGCGCAGGCCGACGGACTCGCTGAACGTCAGGGTGACGTGGCCGGGGGCCCGCTGGAGGACGGCTCCCTCCCCGGGGTCGGTGGAGCCGAGCGCGGCGTGCGCGGACGCGGTCCCGACGCCCCCGAGGAGAAGCAGCCCCAGCACGACACCCAACAACACCAGCCGCCGGAGTCCCCGGCGGTAGCGGAGGTCGCGGCCGACCCAGTGACCCCAGCGGTTCGGGAGGGCGCGAGGAGCGCTTTCGCCTCCTCGGGCTTCGTGGGCCCAGCGGGGGCCCGGCCCGTTCCGTCCCTCGTCCCCGGTGTCCAGCGTGTGCACCGTCGTCACACCTCACGTCGTATCTCCGTCGTCCGGACCCACTGCCTCGGGGATACGTACGGACGCGGAGGCCGCCGTGCTCAGTGGCTCCTCACCACGACGGGCGTGCCGTCACCCCGCCGTCCACCACCAGGTCATGGCCGGTCACCCAGGACGCCAGCCGCGAGGCGAGGAATACGCACGCGTCGCCCACGTCCTCCGGGCGCCCGAGCCGTCCCGTCGGCGCCGCCCGCAGCCATCGCCGTACGCCCTCCGGCCAGGACTCGGCGAGTCCCGCACGGTCGACGAGGCCGGGTGAGACGGAGTTCACCCGGACGCCCCACGGGCCGTACTCCAGCGCCGCCGACCGGGCGTGCATCACGACCGCCGCCTTGGAGGCGCTGTAGTGCGCGTGCGCGGGAGCCGGGGCGCCCGCCTCGATGGAGGCGATGTGGGTGACCGTGCCGCCGCCGTCCTGGTCCCGCATGACGTCGGCCGCAGCCTGCGTGCACGCGAAGACGCCGGTGAGGTTGGTGTCCACCACCGCCCGCCACTCGGCCGCCGTCATGCCGGGCAGTTCCCGCAGCGGCTGCACGCCCGCGTTGTTGACCAGTGCGGTGAGCCGTCCGCCGCCCCAGTCGGCGGCTTCCCCGACCAGGCGCCGGCAGGCGTCCTCGTCGGTGAGGTCGGCGCGCAGGACGGTGGCGCGTCCGCCACGCTCGCGGATGCGTTCCGCCACCTCCCGAGCCGCCGCCACCGCCGTACGGCAGTGCACCGCGACCGCGGCGCCCTCCTCGGCGAAGCGCAGCGCGATCCCCCGGCCGATGCCGCCGCCCGCGCCGGTGACCAGGGCCACCTGGCCGTCGAGGAGAGATGTGGAAGGGGAGGGGGTCATGGGCGGCACAGTGCCATGATGCGCGCCGTCTCGGCCGGGTAGCGCGCCGTGAGGTCGGCGGCGTCGCCGTGCTCGTAGTCCCCGTAGGTGAACCCGGGCGCCATGGTGCAGCCGAAGAGGGACCACCGGCCGCCCGCCGCCACCCTGCCGCCCATCCAGGTACCGGCGGGGACCGTGAACTGGACGTGCTGCCCGCCGAGCACGTCCGGTCCCAGCACGGCCGTGCGGGCGCCGCCGTCCGGGGCGAGGAGCAGCAGCTCCAGCGGGTCGCCGAGGTAGAAGTGCCAGACCTCGTCGGCCGGCAGGCGGTGCAGGGCGGAGAAGTCGCCCGGCCGGGCGGTGAGCAGGGCCACGATGGCGGTCCCCGCGGGGCGTCCGTCCGGGCGGTCGGGCCCGGCCCAGGTGCGCCGGAACAGGCCGCCCTCCCGCGGGATCGGTTCCAGCGCGTAGTGCGCGATCAGGTCCTCGGCGGTCGGCGTGTCAGTCACCCGGCGAACGCTACCTCCCGGCGCAGGAACGCGAGTTGCGCCTTCTTCTCGGGCAGGTACACGTCCGGCAGGTCCACCTCGGGCAGGACCACCCGGGGTCCGGCGGTGAAGCCCTGCTTGAGGAAGCGGGCGATCGCCTTCTCGTTGTCCACGTCCGGATCGACCACGATCCGCGTCCGGTCCAGGCCCAGCAGTACGTACGCCATGAGGGCGCCCGACAGGGCGGCGGTCCAGCCGGGGCGCGCGCCCCCGGTCCCGGCGGGCGCCAGGAGCAGGTGGACGCCGATGTCGCCGGGCTCGGTGGCGTAGCACTCGCTCACCCGGTCGGCCGCGGGGTCGTAGGTCTGCAACAGGGCGACCGGCTCGGCGTCCTTGACGACCAGGAAGGCGTGGTGGGTGTCGAGGGTGTCCATGTGCGCGTATATGGCGGCGACCTGCTGCTCCGTCAGGCCGTTCATGCCCCAGAAGGCGGCCCGTTCCTCGCTCACCCAGCCGTGGACCACCGCGGCGTCCGCGACGGGGTCCAGGGGGAGGACGCGGACGGTGCCGAAGCCGTCCAGGTGCTGTTCGTGGACGGGGGTGCGGGAGGCGTACGGGAGCGCGGGCTTGGGGGCCGGCGCTTGCGGGTCAGTCATCGGATTCCTTCGTGAGCCGGTCGAAGTCGGTGATCACCGGGGCGAGTTCCCCGTCGAGCCACAGTGGCTGCTGGTCGCGGTGGTGGGACGAGTCCGGGTCGCCCGAGGCGCCGTGCGGCACCACCCAACGGCTGTTCCCGCGGTCGGCCAGGTCCCAGACGTACCGCGCGGCCGGGCCGCGTGCGGCGCGGTCGGTGAGGCCGGGCACGGGGGAGGTGCACAGCACGCAGTCGTGGTCGCCGGAGAGGCCGGGTTCGTCCTCGCGGGCGGTGGCGGGGTCCGGCAGCGCCCGCCAAGGGGCCAGGCGGTGGGTGTCGCCCCAGGTGCCGGCGGGCGGCCGCGCGGCGACCTCCTCCAGCGCCGCGCGCACGGTCGCCGCGCGGTCGATGCCGTACAGGTCGTCCGCGCGCAGGAGGTGTTCGAGGGCGTACGCGACGCGCGGCACCAGCGCGAGCCACGGTTGCAGCACTTCGGGGTACGCGGGTGGGGCCGCGGCGGACGCCAGGGCCGGGTGCGCCGCCAGTCCTCGCACGACCGCCGAGCGCACCGCCGCGTACGCCGCCGCGTCGGCGCTGTCGGCGTCCATGCGCCGGTCCCAGGCGAGGAGGCGGTCGCAGAGGGCGGCGGCCTCGGGGGCCAGGGTGGTCGTGGTGAGAGCGGCGAGGTGGTCCAGGAGGGCGGCGGCCGACCCCAGGTGGGTGTCCGTGTGGATCGCGGGCATGTCCGCCGCCGACCAGCGCTCCTTGCCCGCGAGCAGGGCGGCGATGCGGTCGGCGCGGTGCGGAGGGGCGAACTCGACGCCGAGGGGGGTGGACGGGCCGCGCTGGTTGGCCATCACGGCGACGCCGTCGGTCAGCCCGGCGCGGGCCGGGGCGTGCCAGCCGGTCCACTCGTGGCCGGGTTCCCAGGCGGGCACCGGACGCAGGCCGTTCGCGGCGGGGCGCACCGGGACCCGGCCCGCGACGCGGTGCAGCAGGCCGCCCTCCGTGTCGGCGGCCTGCACCACGTTGACCGGCTCGGCCCAGGCGTCCAGGGCGCGGTCCACGTCGGCGACCCGGCGGGCCCGCAGCAGCGGCAGCAGGGCGCCGAAGCCGAGGTCGGCGGTGACGCGGGGCGGGTAGCGCAGGCTGAGGGCGGCCGGGGTGCCGTCGTCTAGGCCCTCGGGGCCGCCGGCGATCACCGGGCCGCGGCCGGTCTCGATGATCTCGACCTCGACGGTGTCCTCCCCGGCCACGTCGATGCGCTCCGTGTGGCGGGCGGCGCGGTGCCAGGTGCCGTCCGGGCCGAGCGCCTCGACACCGGCGCCGGTGCGGCGCAGGCGCTCGCGGTACAGGTCCTGGTAGTCGGCCATCGCGTTGGTGATGGCCCAGGCGACCGTGCCGGCGTGACCGAAGTGGGCGACGCCGGGAACACCGGGCACGGCGAGGCCGACGACGTCGAACTCCGGGCAGGAGAGGTGGATCTGCTGGTAGACGCCGGGGTCCTCGATGAAGCGGTGCGGGTCGCCCGCGATGATCGCCTGCCCGGTGGTGGTCCGCTCGCCGCTCACCAGCCAGCCGTTGCTGCCCGCGGTGCCGGGGCCGTCGGCGGCGAAGAGGGGCACGGCTTCCGGGCCGAGGTGCGTGGAGACGTGCTCGCGCCACAGCTTGGCGGGGAAGCCCGCGAAGAGGAGGTGCGTGGCGAGCCAGACGCCGAGCGGGGTCCAGGGGTCCCAGCGGCCGGGGGTGAGGCCGGTGCGGGCGAACTCCGGGGCCGGTCGTCCGGTCTCGGCGAGCCCCTCGTTCACGCCGTCGACGTACGCGCGCACCCAGGCCGCCGTCTCCGGGTCCTTCCGCTCCAGGGCGGTGAAGCAGCGGCGTGCGGTGTCCGCGAGCCGGGCCCGGCGGGCGAGGCGGTCCCAGGACAGGGCCCCGGGACCGAGGAAGGCCGCGGAGGTGCCCTGGGCGCGGTGCCGCTCGACCTCCAGTTGCCAGGCGCGGTCCCGGGCGGTCACCCGGCCCTGGGCGCGGGCGAGTGCGTGCGGGGTGTCCGCGCGCAGGTGCGGGATTCCCCAGGCGTCGCGGTAGGTCTCGGCGCTCACCCCTGTGCCTCTACTTTCCTTTAGGTTAGGCTCACCTAAGTTTGTGTGTCGTGGCCGAATAGTACGTGAAAGGTGAAGGAACATGGGGCAGGGGCGGGGCTGGGAGGGCGCGGTCCTCAAGCTGATGCGCGCGAAGGACTTCGAGTTCACCGTGACGGGCGTCGAGGACGTGACCCCGCACTACCGGCGGCTGCGGCTGAGCGACGGCGGCATGCTGGCGGTGACCGGCGTCCACCCCACGATGTGGGTGCGGCTGTGGTTCGACAACGCGGGCAAGCCGCACCAGCGGGGGTACACGCTGGTGGACCCGGACCCGGCGGCCGGGACCTTCGCCATGGAGTTCGCCCTGCACGAGGGGTGCGCGAGCGACTGGGCCCGGGCGGCGAAGCCGGGGGACACGATCGAGGCGACGGTGCAGGGCACCGGGTTCGAGGTGCCGCAGCCGCTTCCCTCGCGGGTCTTCGCGGTCGCGGACCCCGCGTCCCTGCCCGCGCTCAACTCCCTCCTCGACGCGCTGGGGCCGGTGCCCGCGACCGTCTGGTTCGAGGGCGGCACGGACGACGGCCTGCCCTTCCGCACCGACCCCGCACGGCACGAGGTCCGCGCGGTCGCGCGCCGGGACGCGGGGGCGCAGTTGGTGGCACGGGTGAAGGAGGAGCTGCCGGAGCTGCTGGGGGCCGCCGCGGAGCCGTTCGTCTGGATCGCCTGCGACACGGCGACGACGCGCACGCTCTCGTCGTACGTCCGCAAGGAGCTGGGGGTGCCGAAGCAGCGGGTGAACGCGCTGGGGTACTGGCGCGCGACCTGAGCCCGTACGCGCGATCATCGGGACCATGGACGTCACACTTCACCTCGCCCAGGACCCCGAGGCCGACGAACTCCTCGGGCGCAGCCCGCTCGCCGCGCTGGTCGGCATGCTGCTGGACCAGCAAGTGCCCATGGAGTGGGCGTTCAAGGGTCCGTCGACCATCGCGCGGCGCATGGGGGCGGAGGATTTGGACGCGCATGACATCGCCGCCTACGACCCCGAGGGGTTCGCCGCGCTGCTCTCCGAGAAGCCGGCCGTGCACCGCTACCCCGGCTCCATGGCGGGGCGGGTGCAGCAGCTGTGCCGGTACCTCGTCGAGACGTACGACGGTGACGCCGAGGCCGTCTGGCGGGGGGTGTCCACCGGGAAGGAGCTGCTGAAACGGCTCCAGGAGCTGCCGGGGTTCGGCAAGCAGAAGGCCCAGATCTTCCTCGCGCTCCTCGGCAAGCAGCTGGGCGTGCGTCCCGAGGGGTGGCGCGAGGCGGCGGGGGCGTACGGAGAGCCCGACGCGTTCCGGTCGGTCGCGGACATCAGGGGGCCGGAGTCCCTGACCAAGGTGCGGGCGCACAAGCAGGAGATGAAGGCGGCGGCCAAGGCGGCCAAGGCGGCGAAGGCGGCGAAGTCCGCCGGCGAATAGGTGCCTGCGGGTGCCGCCCGGATGCGGGTGCCTGCGGCGGCCTGTGCGGCTTCGGTGGGGGGTGCGCGTAGCGCGGTGCGTCCGGTGGGTGGGTCGGGGCCGCGCCGGGGGGTGTCCGTCCTCGGAACGGCGCGGAATCGGTCGGCCACAGATCTCACCGGCGTTGACGCGACAACCGCTGCGGGCGGACACCCCCCGACACGACCCCTGCTCGCCGTACGCGGCTGCGGCCCGACAGCCCTCATGTCGAAGGGCCCCACCGCGAACGGTGGGGCCCTTCGACATCGTGCCCGGTGAGGCACTGGCGGAGGATACGAGATTCGAACTCGTGAGGGGTTGCCCCCAACACGCTTTCCAAGCGTGCGCCCTAGGCCTCTAGGCGAATCCTCCGCGGCAAACATTACATGACGTCGGAGAGTGCTTGCGAACTCGTTCCGAGGGCCCCACATCGGGTAACGTGTGGCTCAGCCCCTCACGCGGCGCTATCTGACTGAACTCCCCCAGGGCCGGAAGGCAGCAAGGGTAGGTTGGCTCTGGCGGGTGCGTGGGGGGCGTCTCCTTTGCGGGCGGTCCGGTTGTCGGTGGGCGCCTATAACCTCGTATGCGTGTCGTCTCTCGCGCTCTACCGCCGTTACCGCCCGGAGTCCTTCGCCGAGGTCATCGGGCAGGGGCATGTCACCGACCCGCTGCAGCAGGCGCTGCGGAACAACCGGGTCAATCACGCGTACCTGTTCAGCGGTCCGCGCGGCTGCGGCAAGACGACCAGCGCCCGGATCCTGGCGCGCTGCCTGAACTGCGAGCAGGGCCCCACACCGACCCCGTGCGGTGAGTGCCAGTCCTGCCGCGACCTCGCGAGGAACGGGCCGGGTTCGATCGACGTCATCGAGATCGACGCCGCCTCGCACGGTGGTGTGGACGACGCCCGTGACCTGCGCGAGAAGGCCTTCTTCGGGCCCGCCTCCAGCCGGTACAAGATCTACATCATCGACGAGGCCCACATGGTCTCCCCGCAGGGCTTCAACGCTCTGCTGAAGGTCGTCGAGGAGCCACCGGAGCACCTGAAGTTCATCTTCGCGACCACCGAGCCCGAGAAGGTCATCGGGACCATCCGGTCGCGGACCCACCACTACCCGTTCCGGCTCGTGCCGCCCGGCACCCTGCGCGACTACCTCGCCGAGGTGTGCGGCCGGGAGGGCATCGCGGTCGAGGAGGGCGTCCTCCCGCTCGTGGTGCGGGCCGGCGCCGGCTCCGTGCGTGACTCCATGTCCGTCATGGACCAGCTGCTCGCGGGCGCCGGTGCCGACGGTGTGACGTACGACATGACCACCGCCCTGCTTGGCTACACGGACGGCTCGCTGCTCGACTCCGTCGTCGAGTCCTTCGTCTCCGGGGACGGCTCCGCTGCCTTCGGGGTCGTGGACCACGTGATCGAGGGAGGCCACGACCCGCGGCGCTTCGTCACCGACCTGCTGGAGCGCCTCCGTGACCTGGTGATCCTCGCCGCCGTGCCCGATGCCGCGGAGAAGGGGCTCATCGACGCCCCCGCCGACGTGGTCGAGCGGATGCAGGAGCAGGCCCGGTCCTTCGGCGCCGCCGAGCTGAGCCGCGCCGCCGACATCGTCAACGAGGGCCTCACCGAGATGCGCGGCGCCCACTCGCCGCGCCTCCAGCTGGAGCTGATCTGCGCGCGCGTGCTGCTGCCCGCCGCGTACGGCGACGAGCGGTCGGTGATGGCCCGGCTGGACCGGATCGAGCGCGGGGTGCAGTTCTCGGCCGGTGCGGGCGCTCCCGCCATGGGGTACGTGCCCGGGCCCGAGGCGCATGCCGGTGCGGGGGGTGCGGCGCCCGCCGCGGCTCCGGTGCCGCCGGGCGGCGGGCCTGCGGCGGCCCGTGCGGCGGTACGGGGGCAGGGTGCCGGTGCCGGTGCCGGTGCCGGTGCCGGTGCGGGGCAGGGCGCCGGTGCCCCGGCGGGTGTACCGGGCGGTGGCCCTTCCGCCGACGCGGCGGCCGGTGCGGGTGCTGGTCACGGTGCCGGTGCCGGTCCTGCGTCCGATGTGGGGGGCCGTCCTGCCGGTGGTGGGCACCCGCAGGCCGCGCCTCCTTCCGTCGACGCCGCTCCCGCCACCGCCCCCACCGAACCCGCACCCGCGCCTGCCGCAACCCCGCCCGCCTCGGGGCCCGCGCCCGGTGCCTGGCCGACCGCGGCCCCGGCGGGGGGCGGGCGCCGCCCCGGCGGATGGCCCACGGCGGCTCCGGCGGGCGGTGGGCAGGGCCGGCCACCGGCCTCCTCCGGTCCCGCTCCCGGTCATGGCTCCGGGGCCGGTGCCGGCCCCGCCTCAGCCCCGGCCCCGGCTCCCGCGGCGGCCGCGCCCGCGCCCGGCTCCCCGTCGCCGGGTGCCTCCGGGGTCGACCCCCGCTCGCTGTGGCCCAACATCCTGGAAGCGGTCAAGAACCGCCGTCGGTTCACCTGGATCCTGCTCAGCCAGAACGCCCAGGTGACCGGCTTCGACGGCACCTCCCTCCAGCTCGGCTTCGTCAACGCCGGAGCCCGCGACAACTTCGTGAGCAGCGGCAGCGAGGACGTACTGCGGCAGGCCCTGGCCGAGCAGTTCAACGTGCAGTGGAAGATCGACGCCGTCGTCGACCCGTCCGGCGGCGGCTCCGCGCCCCCGCCCGCCGCCGGCCCGTCCGGTCCCTCCGGCGGCTTCGGCGGTTCCGGGGGCGGCGGCGGTGGTGGAGGCGGCTTCGGTGGGGGCACGTCCGCCCAGCGGCCGTCGTCTCCCGCGTCCGCCGCGCCGCCTCAGGCTCCCGCCCCGGCGCCCGCTCCGGCCCCCGCGCCCCGCCCCTCGGCGCCCGAGCCGCCCCCGGTGTCCCCCGAGGACGACACCCCCGAGGACGACGATCCGGACCTGGACGAGTCGGCGCTTTCCGGCAAGGAGCTGCTGGTCCGCGAGCTGGGCGCCACGGTGGTCGAGGAGATCGTGAACGAGTAGCCCCCGGGGGGGCTGGAAGGGCCGGGCTGGAGGAAGGCACAAGCCTGCGTGTCCCGTCCGTTCGGAAGCCCGCACAAACCCCACCGGCCCGTTCCCATTAGGCTGCACCCCGTGAAGGTCCTTGTCATCGGCGGCGGCGCCCGCGAACACGCCCTGTGCCGTTCCCTGTCCCTCGACCCCGACGTCACCGCGCTGCACTGCGCACCCGGCAACGCCGGTATCGCCGAGGTCGCCGAACTGCACCAGGTCGACGCCCTCGACGGCGCGGCCGTCACCGCGCTGGCCACCCGTCTCGGCGCCGAGCTGGTCGTCGTAGGGCCCGAGGCGCCGTTGGTCGCCGGGGTCGCCGACGCCGTCCGGGAGGCGGGCATCCCGGTCTTCGGCCCGTCGGCGGAGGCCGCCCGGCTGGAGGGCTCCAAGGCCTTCGCCAAGGACGTGATGGCCGGCGCGGGCGTGCCCACGGCCCGCTCCTACGTGTGCACGAACCCCGCCGAGGTCGACGCGGCCCTCGCCGCCTTCGGCGCCCCCTACGTCGTCAAGGACGACGGGCTGGCCGCGGGCAAGGGCGTCGTCGTCACCGACGACGTCGAGGCGGCCCGGGCGCACGCGAACGCCTGCGAGCGCGTCGTCATCGAGGAGTTCCTGGACGGCCCCGAGGTCTCCCTCTTCGCCGTCACCGATGGCGAGAACGTCCGCCCGCTCCAGCCCGCCCAGGACTTCAAGCGCGCCCTCGACGGCGACGAGGGCCCCAACACCGGCGGCATGGGCGCGTACTCGCCGCTGCCCTGGGCCGACCCGAAGCTGGTCGACGAGGTGGTGCAGAGCGTGCTCCAGCCGACCGTCGACGAGATGCGCAGGCGCGGCACCCCGTTCTCCGGGCTCCTCTACGCCGGGCTCGCGATCACCTCGCGCGGTGTGCGCGTGATCGAGTTCAACGCCCGTTTCGGCGACCCCGAGACCCAGGTCGTGCTGGCCCGCCTGAAGACCCCGCTCGCCGGTCTGCTGATGGCCGCCGCCACCGGCAACCTCGCCGACCTCGAGCCCCTGCGCTGGAGCGACGAGGCGGCCGTCACCGTGGTCGTCGCCTCGCACAACTACCCCGGCACCCCGCGCACCGGCGACCCGATCACCGGCCTCGACGCGGTGGCCGCCGAGGACGCCCCGCACGCCTACGTGCTGCACGCCGGCACCCGCGCCGAGGGCGACGCCGTCGTCAGCGCCGGTGGCCGCGTCCTGTCCGTCACGGCCACCGGCGCCGACCTCACCGAGGCCCGTGACCGTGCCTACCGGGCCGTCGCCCGCATCGGCCTCGACGGCTCGCAGCACCGCACCGACATCGCGGCGAAGGCGGCCGGCGCGTAAGCCCCCGCCCCTCCCCGGTCACCGAACCCGACAGGCCCCGGCTCCCGTCCCAGGAGCCGGGGCCTGACCTTTGCTGTCCGTCTCCACCTTTCCCCAAAGCCATTCCATCGGGTGACCGATGGGCCATACGGCTGACTGGGGCCAGGGCCCCAACTATGGTGCCGCGCAAGCATTCCGGCACTTGGCCCACCGGCATTGCGATGTCAGTGCCGGGTGCCACAGTGGGTGGAGTGAGCACGACCCGAAGCACAGCAGAGCAGCAGGACGGTCCAGGACAGACAGGACAGCGATGAGGGGGTGAGGTCCGGCCGTGACCGGTATCGGTGGAGTGGAGATGGGCGCGCAGGCCGCGCGTTCCCGGGCACTGGCGGTGCTGCGGGTGCGCAGCCGCGCGCTGGCCGTGGCCCTGCTGCCCGCCGCCGCCGCGGTGATCCTCCTCGTCGGCGGCTCCACCGGGCGCCTGGCGGGCGGCGGCTGGGACGTCCTGCGCTGGGTCGTCTCCGTCCTCGCGCTGTTCGTGCTGCTGGCCGCCGCCGGGGTCGCCCTGGTCGTGGCCCGTTCCCGGCCCGCCGTGACGCCCACGGTCACGGTCGCCGAGGAGTCGGCGCCCGACCTCTACCGCATGGTGCGTGACCTGGCCGACCGGCTCGACGTCCCCGCCCCCTCGGCGATAGCGCTCACCCCGGACTGCGACAGCTGGCTGGAGGACCGCACCCACCCGGCCCACGGCCCGCCGCCCGCGGAGAGGCACGACGACGACCTGGCCGACCCGGGCGGACCCGGCCACCGCCGGAGTACCGCCGCGCCCGTCCTGGTGATCGGCTCACCGTTCCTGTGGTGGATGCGGGTGGGCGAGCTGCGCGCCGTCCTCGCCCCGGTCGTCGCCGGTACGGGACCCTCGGCGCACCCCGACATAGCCGCGGCCCGGCGTTTCATACGGGGCCTGGACGCCGCGGTGGCGGTGGCCTCGGCGGGCCGACGCGACCCGCTCTCCCGCGTGGCGTGCGCGGGCCTCGGCTGGGCCTCCCGGCTGCTGCTGCGCAGCTGCCGGGGGCACGCGGCCGAGATGGAGCGCGGGGTCGCGGCCGCGGCCGCCGAGCGTGCACAGGCTGTGGACTACGGTCTGCGGATCGTCGCCCAGGAGCAGGTCGGGCTCGCCTACGCGGGCTGGGACCGGCTGCTGACCCGGGTGGCGCTGCCCGCCTGGCGGATGGGCCGCTGGCCCTCGCGGCTGGACGTCGGGGTCGTCGCCGCCCTCACGGAGCTGTCCCGCCGGGACCGCCTGGCCGAGGGCTTCGCCTCCCGTCTGGGGGAGCGTCCCGCCTGTGACCTGCTGGAGGAGCCCGGGGTGATGGACGAGGCGGTCTCGCTCCTCGCCGCCCGCCTCTTCCACGGCGGGCCCGCCGAGACCGGTCCGGACTGGTCGCCGGTGGGATGGGAGGAGTATCCCGAGGAGGTCGTCGACCGGACCTGGCGCACGGACGCGGCCCGCCTGCACCGCGTGCTGGACACCCTGGGGGTCCGCCGCGCCGCCGAGGGCACCGCGCCGGGCACGGACGGCCCGACCCTGGCCCGCGTCCTGGACCACCTCACGGCCCCGGACGCCCCGGTCACCGTCACCCCTGCCGCCGGGACCGGCACCCGCGCCGACGCCGTAGCCGACGCCGAGGCGGACCCCGGAAGCGCCCCGGACGCCCTCACCGACGCCCCGCACCCGCCCTACGGCGACCACGACGCCCCGCACCCGCCCTACGGCGGCACCGACGCCCCGTCCCACGGCGGCCCCGACACCCCCGCCGACGACGACGCCGACGACGAGGACGACCTCGACGGCACCACCGCCCGCGGTGCCGCCCTGGCCGCCGGGCTCAGTGCCCAGCTGGCCCGCGAGGAGGCCGAGGTGCGGCCCACCGGAGCCACGGCCCCCGCCTCCGCCCCGGGACCGGCCGCCGGTCCCGACGCCGCCCTCTGGGACGACCGCGCGCTGCCCCTGTTGCCGTTGCAGCCGCCGCGCACCGGGCGGGAGATCCTCACCGCGCACATCACCGCGATGGTGTGCTGCGCCGCGATGGACACCGCCGGCGCTGCCCCCGCCCTGGACTGGCTCGACGGGCCGTCGCTCCTCCTCGGCGGTGCCCGCACCGCGGACCTGGCACCCCGCGTGCTCAGCCTGGTGGAGACCGGCGACCCGGGCCCGCTGCGTGCCTGGATGACCGAAGTCGGCATACGGCCGGAGAAGCCGGTGCGCCTGGTCTGACTCCCGCAGAGCGCCCCTCGTCCGCCCGCGCGCGCCCCGGGTTCCGATGAACCGGACCCTCCCCTTCCACTTTCGGCCACTTCGCAACGAACAGTGACAGCCCACGTGCGAAATGTGATGTGCTGGGACCGATCGCGCACATGGCAAAGGCGTTCGTCATACGCACGACCACGGGGGCATGAGGGAGGGGACTGTCCCATGGGGCCCGAGCAGATCCGCCGTTGGGAGTCGGGAGCACTCGCGCACGCCGTGACGGACCCCTTCGGGCAGGGGCCGGTCCCCTGGCTGCGCGGCGGCGAGACGTACTTCGGTGACACCGGCCAGGTCGTCGCCTGGTACGCGGACCAGGACCAGGCCGGCACCGGCTCTCGTACGCACTCCGGTGGGGGTCCCCGCGCCGCGGACGACGTCCGGCGCCAGATCAAGGGCTTCACCGCGACGGGGGCCGCCGCCCCCGGTGAGGCCATCGACTTCCACGTCACCGTCGACCCGCCGCAGGAGTTCAGCGTCGACGTCTACCGGATCGGGCACTACGGCGGTGACGGCGCCGCCAAGATCACCACCAGCCCCCGCCTGTCCGGCATCGTCCAGCCCCCGCCGCTCACCGCCGACCGCACGGTCTCCTGCCACCACTGGTGGCTGTCCTGGCGCCTGCAGATCCCGACGTACTGGACCGTCGGCGCGTACGTCGCCGTCCTCACCACCGCCGACGGCTACCGCTCCCACGTGCCCTTCACGGTCCGCGACGACCACCCCGCCGACCTGCTCCTCCTCCTGCCGGACGTCACCTGGCAGGCGTACAACCTGTATCCGGAGGACGGCCGCACCGGGGCCAGCCTGTACCACGCCTGGGACGAGGAGGGCCGGCTGCTGGGCGAGGCGGACGCCGCGACGACCGTCTCCTTCGATCGCCCCTACGCGGGCGCCGGGCTGCCGCTGCACGTCGGCCACGCCTACGACTTCATCCGCTTCGCCGAGCGCTACGGCTACGACCTCGCCTACGCCGACGCCCGCGACCTGCACTCCGGCCGCGTCGACCCGGCCCGCTACCGTGGCCTGGTCTTCCCCGGCCACGACGAGTACTGGTCCGTCCCCATGCGCCGCACCGCGGAACTGGCCCGCGACCGGGGGACCTCCCTGGTCTTCCTCTCCGCCAACACCATGTACTGGCAGGTGGAGCTGGCGCCCTCCCCGTCCGGCACCCCCGACCGCCTGCTGACCTGCCGCAAACGCAAGGGACCCGGCCGCCCCGCGCTGTGGCGGGAGGTCGACCGCCCCGAGCAGCAGCTGCTCGGCATCCAGTACGCCGGCCGTGTCCCCGAACCGCACCCGATGATCGTGCGCAACGCCGGACACTGGCTCTGGGAGGCCACCGGAGCGCACGAGGGCGACGCGATCGAGGACCTGGTGGCGGGCGAGGCCGACCGGTACTTCCCGCGCACCGCGCTCCCCGAGCACGACGAGCGGGTCCTGCTCGCCCACTCCCCGTACACCGACGTGGACGGCGTCCGGCGGCACCAGGAGACGTCCCTGTACCGGGCCCCGTCGGGCGCCTGGGTCTTCGCGTCCGGCACCTTCGCCTGGTCCCCGGCCCTGGACCGCCCCGGCCACGTCGACCCGCGCGTCCAGCGCGCCACGGCCAACCTCCTGGACCGCATCTGCAAACGGGACTGACCCGGCGTCCGCCCTCCCCACGACGTACGGGACAATCAAGGCATTGGACAGAACCACGGGGAGGAACCGTGTCCGGATTCGTTGAAAAGCCCGAGCCGCTCCAGGTTCCGGGTCTGGTGCATCTGCACACCGGCAAGGTGCGCGAGCTGTACCGGAACGAGGCGGGCGACCTCGTGATGGTCGCCAGCGACCGCATCTCCGCCTACGACTGGGTGCTGCCGACCGAGATCCCCGACAAGGGCCGGGTCCTCACCCAGCTCTCCCTGTGGTGGTTCGAGCAGCTCGCCGACCTGGCCCCCAACCATGTCCTGAGCACCGAGCTGCCCGACGGCGCCCCCGCCGACTGGGAGGGCCGCGCCCTGGTCTGCAAGTCGCTGCGGATGGTCCCCGTGGAGTGCGTGGCCCGCGGCTACCTCACCGGCTCGGGCCTGGCGGAGTACGACGAGACCCGCACCGTCTGCGGCCTCGCCCTCCCCGAGGGCCTGGTCGACGGCTCGGAGCTGCCCGCCCCGATCTTCACCCCGGCCACCAAGGCCGAGGTCGGCGAGCACGACGAGAACGTCTCCTACGAGGAGGTCGCCCGCCAGGTCGGCGCGGAGACCGCCGCCGCCCTGCGCCAGGCCACCCTCGCCGTCTACTCCCGCGCCCGGGACATCGCCCGCGAGCGGGGCATCGTCCTCGCGGACACCAAGTTCGAGTTCGGCTTCGACGGGGACGACCTGGTCCTCGCCGACGAGGTGCTCACCCCGGACTCCTCCCGCTTCTGGCCGGCCGCCCAGTGGCAGCCGGGCCGCGCGCAGCCCTCGTACGACAAGCAGTTCGTGCGGGACTGGCTGACCTCGGCGGAGTCCGGCTGGGACCGCCGGAGCGAGCAGCCCCCGCCGCCGCTGCCGCAGCAGGTGGTGGACGCCACCCGCGCCAAGTACGTGGAGGCCTACGAGCTGCTGACCGGCCAGAGCTGGTCGTAACGGGCCGCGAAAGGCGGCACACGAAGAAGCCCCCGGCCGGAGCCGGGGGCTTCTCACACGGAGCGAACGACGAGGTTCGAACTCGCGACCTCAACCTTGGCAAGGTTGCGCTCTACCAACTGAGCTACGTTCGCACTGCGCGGGCTTCGTCGTGGACTTCGCCGTGACGCGAGAGCCACTATACCCAACCCCGCTCCCGTGCGAGACGCACCGCCGTGTGCCGGTTCTCCGCACCGAGCTTGCTCGCGGCCGACGACAGGTAGTTCCGCACGGTCCCCTCGGCCAGCGCGGCCCGCTCGGCGATCTCCGCGACCGGCGCCCCGTCGGCGGCGTGCTCCAGCACCTCGGCCTCGCGCGCGGTCAGCGGCGAGTCCCCGGCGGAGATCGCGTCGGCGGCCAACTCGGGGTCGACGTACCGGTTTCCGGCGTGCACCGTGCGGATCAGCTCGGCGAGCCGCTGGGCGCTGACGGTCTTGGGGACGAACCCGCGTACCCCCGCCGCGAGGGCCCGCTTCAGGTGCCCGGGGCGCCCGTGGCTGGTCACGATCAGCACCTTGCACGCGGGCAGCTCGGTCCGCAGTGATGTGGCGACCTTCACACCGTCGGCGCCGGGCATCTGGAGGTCCAGGACGGCGACGTCCGGCGCGTGCGCCCGCGCCATCGCCAGTGCCTCGGGACCGGTGGCCGCCTCGGCGACGACGACCAGGTCGTCCTCCAGGGAGAGCAGGGCCGCCAGCGCCCCGCGGATGAGGTGCTCGTCGTCGGCGAGCAGGACGCGCACGGTCGTCGTCATGACGCGACCTCCAGCGCGGTCCCGGCCGCGGCGGCGGGCAGCGGCACCTCGGCCGTCAGCCGGAAGACCCCCCGGCCGGCGGGTCCCGCCTCCAGCGTCCCGTCCACCGCGGACAGCCGCTCGCGCAGCCCCGCGAGCCCGGAGCCGCCCGAGCCCGCCGGGGGGCCGTCTCCCGTCGTCTCCGCCACGCCGTCGTTCTCCACCGTCAGCACTACCCGCCCTTCCGACATCCGCACCGTCACGGCGACCTTCTTCGCGTCCCCGTGCCGCAGCACGTTCGTGGTCGCCTCCCGCACCACCCAGCCGAGCGCCGCCTGCACCTCGGAGGGCAGGCCGGCCGTCTCGCCGGTGACCTCCGCGACGATGCCCGCCGCCGACAGCACACCGCGGGCACCGGCCAGCTCGACCTCCAGCGCGGCCTCCCGGTAGCCGCGCACGACGTCCCGGACCTCGCGCTGCGACTCCTGGGCGATGCGCTGCACCTCGATCATCTGCTCCACCGCCTCGGGCCTGCCGCGCCGGGACAGCTGGACCGCCAGCTCGCTCTTGAGCGCGATCACCGACAGGTTGCGGCCCATCACGTCGTGCAGGTCCCGGCCGAACCGCAGCCGCTCCTCGGCGACGGCGAGCCTGGCCCGGGTCTCCTTGGCGTCGTCGAGCGTGTAGACCGCCTTGAGCAGCCACAGGGAGAAGATCGAGGTGGCGGCGAGAACCCCGCCGGTCACCAGCACCAGGCCGGTCACCACCACCGACGCGAGGGCGGGCATCTCCAGCGGGAACGTGAGGAGCCCCGCGCCCAGTCCGAAGCCCCCGACGACGGTGACCCGGCGCCGCCGGCCCCGCACCCCGACGGTGACGACACCCGCGGCGTAGCACATGACCCCGCCGTAGACCGAGCCCGCCGCGGTCTCCACCTCGCCGCCCGGTCCGCGGTCCGCGATCCCGACCGCGGTGATCGCCACCACGGCGGTGACGGCGACCAGCACCCACAGCATCCGTACGGGCTGCGGGCGACGGCCCAGCGTCCAGTCCAGCACCCTGGAGGAGGCCAGCATGCAGACGGCGGCGTGCGCGACGACCAGCAGGCACAGCACGGTGGCCGGCCCGACGCCGGTCCGGCCGTAGGCGGTCACCCCGAGGGCGAGCACCTCGATGACCCCGAAGAAGTGGAACGACCACCGCGTGTACGTCTCCACCTTCTCCGGCGTGCTCTTGATCCGCCACCATCCGCCCGGCCTGCGCATCCGTCCGCCGCTCCCACTCGCCCTCGCCCCGTACCTCAGTGCCGCGGCTCCCAGCGGAACCACCGCCGTACAGCAAACACCGCGAGCACGGTCCAGGCCACCGCCGTCACGACCGCGCCCAGCGCGTCGGCCGCCGACAGGTCGCCGGTCCAGCCGCCGCGCACCAAGGTGATGACGGGCGTCAGCGGCAGGAACTCGCACACCGAGGCCAGCCGGTCGGGCAGCAGCTCCAGCGGGAAGAACAGTCCGGAGCCGAGCATCGAGACGAACATGAACGGCAGCGACGTGACCTGCGCGCTCTCCCCGGTCCTGGTGAAACTCGCGGTGACCGCCGCGAGCGCGGCGCACATCACCAGGCCGAGCAGCAGACCGACGACGGTCAGGTGGGGCGCCGACGGCGCGGACAGGTCGAGCAGCACCGCGCAGCCCACCGCGAGCAGCAGGGACTGCACGAGTCCGCTGAGGACGGCCGGCAGCGCGGACCCGCCGAGGATCTCCACGTCCCGCAGCTCGCCGGTGCGCAGCCGCTTGAGGACGAGTTCCTCGCGCCGGACGACGAAGACGCCGACGAGGGCCGAGTAGACGGCGAACAGCAGGGAGAAGCCGATCGCGGCGGGCAGCACCAGCGTGCCGGTGGTCAGTCCGGCCCCGGCGAGGTCCATCTCCTTGGCCCCCGCCCGCACGCTGAACGGCAGCACGAGCGGCACGAAGAGCGCGGCGAAGACGGTGCCCTTGTTCCGCCCGAGCAGGATCAGTTCGGCGCGGGCGAGGGCAGTCATGCGGCCCATCGGCGTGGTGGCCGGGGCCCCGGCGCGCTGCGGGCGGGCCGGTGCGTCGGTGGTGCTCATGCCGCGTACTCCTTCTCCGTCGTGGTGGGGGCCGTCCTCGCGGACACTTCCTTGGCGATGCTGAGGAAGGCCTCTTCCAGGGACGCCGAGCGCACGTCCAGGCGGCGCAGCTCCACTCCGGCCTGTCCGGCCCACACCAGCAGTCCGGTGGCGGCGCGCTGGAGTTCCCGGGTGCGCAGCTTGACCATGCGGCCGTCGGTCTCGTGGTCGTCGACGCCCAGTTCGGCGAGCGGCGGCAGGTCGCCCACGAAGTACCCGGCGGGCAGTTCGAAGGAGATGTGGGACGGCTGTGCGGCGGTCACCTCGGCCGGGGTGCCGGTGGCGGCGATCCGGCCCTCGTGCATGATCGCGAGCCGGTCGGCGAGGTTCTCGGCCTCCTCCAGGTAGTGCGTGGTCAGCAGCACCGTCGTGCCGGCGTCGCGCAGCCCGCTCACCAACTCCCAGGTGTCCCGGCGGCCTTCGGCGTCCAGGCCGGTGCTGGGCTCGTCGAGGAAGAGCACCTCGGGGTCGCCGAGCAGCGCGAGCGCCAGGTCCAGGCGCCGCCGCTGGCCCCCGGACAGCTGCTTCACACGGGTGCCGGTCTTCGACTCCAGCCCGACCAGCGCCAGCACCTCGGCCGGCGACCGGGCGCCGCTGACGCACCCCGCCCACATCCGTGCCGTCTCGGCGACCGTCAGCTCGGAGGGGAAGCCGCCCTCCTGGAGCATGACCCCGGTGCGGGGGCGTACGGCGGCCCGCTCGGTGTACGGGTCGTGCCCGAGGACGCGCACCCGCCCGCCGGCCGGAGCGGCGAGCCCCTCCAGGAGCTCGACCGTTGAGGTCTTGCCGGCGCCGTTGGTGCCGAGCAGCGCGAAGACCTCACCGCGGCGCACGAAGAAGTCGATCCCGCGCACGGCCTCGAACCCGCCCCCGTACACACGCCGCAGGCCGGTGACCTCAATCACGTGTTCGTGTTCGTTGGTTTGCATGCTTCGAGCATTCCGGCGCCCGGGGCGGGACGACAGTGCGGCCCGTCATCGCCCGGCATGACAAATGTCAGGGCGGGGACGGACCGGAGGAGGGCGCGGGAGCCGGGCACACGAAAAGACCCCGGTCCTGGAGGACCGGGGTCTGATTCCCGAGCGGACGACGAGGCTCGAACTCGCGACCTCAACCTTGGCAAGGTTGCGCTCTACCAACTGAGCTACGTCCGCATTGCCCCCGACCGGCCTTCACCGATCGGTGCGAGCACCAGCCTACCTGATCCCAACGAGTGACCGGTACGGCGATGCAGAGCGGGTGACAGGAATTGCACACTGCGCCTTCCCCCTGGAAGGGGGATGTTCTACTACTGAACTACACCCGCATGTTCCGTGAGCTGGGCCTTCCGGCCTCGCCCCTCGGCGTGCTCCAGACTTTAGCTGATCACCCGGGGTGCCGCGCAAGTCGGTTGCCGCGAGGGGCGACTGAGCGGCCGTCGGCCGCCCGTGCCGGGCGCACGGCTCACTGCGCCTCGGCGAACGCCTCGTACACCTTCTTCGGGATCCGGCCCCGCGCGGGCACGTCCATCTTGTTCGCCTGCGCCCAGGCGCGGACCGCCGCCGGGTCGGGGGCGACCTCCGTCTGCCGGTAGGCCTTGCCGGACCGGGAGCGCTTGCGGCCGGCCGAGACGTACGGCTCGAGCGCCTTGCGCAGTTTCCGGGCATTGGCTTCGTTCAGGTCGATCTCGTACATCCGGCCGTCGACTCCGAAGGCGATCGTCTCCGCCGCTTCCGAGCCGTCGATGTCGTCAAAGAGAGTGACCACGACACGCTGCGCCACGAATATCGGTCCCTTCGTGCGGCATCTCCGCGATGACGTGCCCGAACGTGCCAAGACGCCGCGATGATGCCGACTGTTCGCCTGTAATTGGGCAAAGTATCGGCTAATGACTTTTCATTTGTACAGTGCCTGGCATTGCAATGGGAAGCCCGACTAAATCTCTTGGCGTGTCCGTAGGGCAATAGGTGTCCGTGCGCCATCCGGGATCTTTCCCGAAGCTTTTCGCGACGGCCCCCTCCCGATACCGAATCGTGACTGGGGTCACGTAGTTTCCTCCAAGGCTACGCGCGTAGAAATTTTGTACGGGTAGTCTGAAGGAACCTGCTCAGCACCACACACCGGGAGTGCCAGTGGCACGCGTCGTAGTCGACGTCATGCTCAAGCCGGAGATCCTCGACCCCCAGGGCCAGGCGGTGCAGCGCGCACTGCCGCGGCTGGGTTTCGAAGGGATCTCGGACGTCCGTCAGGGAAAGCGATTCGAACTGGAAGTGGACGGGCCGGTCGACGACGCCGCCCTCGCCCGCATCCATGATCTTGCGGAATCCTTCCTCGCCAACACCGTGATCGAGGACTTCACCGTCAAGGTCGAGTCCGAAGACGTGGTCGCGGGAGCGGCGAAGTGACCGCTCGTATTGGCGTCGTCACTTTCCCCGGCAGTCTCGACGACCGGGACACGCAGCGCGCGATCCGCGTCGCCGGTGCCGAACCCGTCGCGCTCTGGCACAAGGACAAGGACCTCAAGCAGGTCGACGCCGTGGTGCTGTGCGGCGGTTTCTCGTACGGCGATTATCTGCGCGCCGGCGCCATCGCGCGCTTCTCGCCGGTGATGGACACCGTCATCGACCAGGCGAAGGCCGGTCTGCCGGTGCTGGGCATCTGCAACGGCTTCCAGATCCTCACCGAGGCCCACCTGCTGCCCGGCGGCATGCTGGGCAACGACCACCTGCACTTCATCTGCCGCGACCAGAAGCTGCGGGTGGAGAACGCGGACACCTCCTGGACCAGCGACTACACCGCCGGCCAGGAGATCCACATCCCGCTGAAGAACATGGACGGCCGCTACGTCGCCGACCGGCGCACGCTGGACGAGCTGGAGGCCGAGGGCCGGGTGGCCTTCCGGTACCTGGACATGAACCCCAACGGCTCGCTCAACGACATCGCCGGCATCACCAACGCCGCCGGGAACGTCGTCGGCCTCATGCCGCACCCCGAGCACGCCGTCGAGCCGCTGATCGGTACGGGCCGTACCGACGGCCTGCCGTTCTTCACCTCGATCCTCAAGAAGCTGGTCAACGCATGAGCCGGACGCCTCTGGACACGGTCGAGCACGCGACCGCGACCCCCGACGTCGAGCTGCCCTGGGCCGAGCTGGGCCTGAAGAAGGACGAGTACGAGAGGGTCGTCGAGATCCTCGGCCGCCGCCCCACCGGCGCGGAGCTGGCCATGTACTCCGTCATGTGGTCCGAGCACTGCTCGTACAAGAGCAGCAAGGTCCACCTGCGCCAGTTCGGCGAGAAGGCCCCCCAGTCCGAGGCGATGCTCGTCGGCATCGGCGAGAACGCCGGTGTCGTCGACGTCGGCCAGGGCTACGCGGTCACCTTCAAGGTCGAGTCGCACAACCACCCGTCGTACGTGGAGCCCTACCAGGGCGCGGCCACCGGTGTCGGCGGCATCGTCCGCGACATCATCGCGATGGGCGCGCGTCCCGTCGCCGTCGTGGACCCGCTCCGCTTCGGCGCCGCGGACCACCCCGACACCAAGCGCGTGCTGCCCGGCGTCGTCGCCGGCATCGGCGGCTACGGCAACTGCCTGGGCCTGCCCAACATCGGCGGCGAGGTCGTCTTCGACGCCTGCTACCAGGGCAACCCGCTGGTCAACGCCGGTGCCATCGGCGTCATGCGGCACGAGGACATCCACCTCGCGAAGGCGTCCGGCGCGGGCAACAAGGTCATCCTGTACGGCGCCCGCACCGGCGGCGACGGCATTGGCGGCGCGTCGATCCTGGCGAGCGAGACCTTCGACGACACCAAGCCCTCCAAGCGCCCCGCCGTCCAGGTCGGCGACCCCTTCCAGGAGAAGCTCCTCATCGAGTGCACCCTGGAGGCGTTCGCCGAGAAGCTGGTCGTCGGCATCCAGGACCTCGGCGCGGCCGGCCTGTCCTGCGCGACGAGCGAGCTGGCGTCGAACGGCTCCGGCGGCATGCGCGTCACCCTGGACGACGTCCCCCTGCGCGACTCGACGCTCTCGCCCGAGGAAATCCTCATGAGCGAGTCGCAGGAACGCATGTGCGCGGTGGTCGAGCCGGAGAAGGTCGACCGCTTCCTGGAGATCTGCGAGAAGTGGGACGTCATCGCCACCGTCATCGGTGAGGTCACCGACGGCGACCGGCTGGAGATCTACTGGCACGGCGGCAAGATCGTCGACGTCGACCCGCGCACCGTCGCCCACGACGGCCCGGTCTACGAGCGTCCCTACGCCCGCCCGGACTGGCAGGACGCCCTCCAGGCCGACGACGCGAACAAGCTGCCCCGGCCGCAGACCGGCGACGAGCTGAAGGACCAGGTCCTCCAGCTGGTCGGCTCGCCCAACCAGGCGTCCAAGCAGTGGATCACCCAGCAGTACGACCACTTCGTGCAGGGCAACACCGTCCTCGCCCAGCCCGAGGACTCGGGCATGATCCGGGTGGACGAGGAGTCCGGCCTCGGCGTCGCCATCGCCACCGACGGCAACGGCCGCTACGCCAAGCTCGACCCGTACACGGGCGCGCAGCTGGCGCTGGCGGAGGCGTACCGCAACGTGGCCACGACCGGCGCGAAGCCGCTGGCGGTCTCCGACTGCCTGAACTTCGGCTCGCCGGAGGACCCGGCGGTCATGTGGCAGTTCGCGGAGGCCGTGCGCGGCCTGGCCGACGGCTGCCTCCAGCTCGGCACCCCGGTCACGGGCGGCAACGTCTCGCTGTACAACCAGACGGGCGAGGCCGCCATCCACCCGACCCCGGTGGTCGCGGTCCTCGGCGTCATCGACGACGTGGCCCGCCGCACGCCGGTCGCCTTCCAGGAGGACGGCCAGCTGCTGTACCTGCTGGGCGACACCCGCGAGGAGTTCGGCGGCTCGGCCTGGTCCCAGGTGATCCACGACCACCTCGGCGGCCTGCCCCCGCAGGTCGACCTGGAGCGCGAGCGCCTGCTCGGCGAGATCCTCATCTCCGCCTCCCGTGACGGCATGATCGACTCCGCGCACGACCTGTCCGACGGCGGTCTGGTCCAGGCGGTCGTCGAGTCGGCGCTGCTGGGCGGCAAGGGCGCGCGTCTGGTCGTACCGGACGGCCTGGACGCCTTCACCTTCCTGTTCTCGGAGTCGGCGGGCCGCGCGGTCGTCGCCGTCCCGCGCTCGGAGGAGGTCCGCTTCAACGACATGTGCGGCGCCCGCGGCCTGCCCGTCACCCGCATCGGCGTGGTCGACGGCGACGCGGTCGAGGTCCAGGGCGAGTTCACCCTCCCCCTGACCGAGCTGCGCGAGGCCCACGAGGGCACGATCCCGGGGCTGCTGGCGTAGCACGCCTGCACGGCCGAGGCCCCGTCCGGTTCCGGACGGGGCCTCGGCGTTCTTCGTGGCTATCGCACGTAGTTCTTGAGGATCTCCGTGTCGAGTTCGATGCCGACGGGGTCCGGCAGGACCAGCGTCTCGCCGAACTTCGTTACGCGGGCGTCCCGGTAGCCGCCGACCTGTCGGTCCGGACCGCTGTGCACCGTGACTGTGCAGTTGTCCCGGTCGATCAGCAGGTACAGGGGGATTCCGGCCTGCCCGTACGCAGCCGGCTTCTCGTGCCGGTCCCGCCGGTCCGTGTCCGAGTCGTACGAGGTGACCTCGACGACCATGAGCGCTCCGTCCGGGTCGGACCATTCTCCGTGCCCGGCGAAATGTGCCTCGGGCGCGAGTACGGCGTCCGGTCGCGCCCTGCTCTGCCGGTACGCGTCGACCCGGAGACCTCGGCCCCAACACAGATCCAGCTCGGGTCTGATCTGCATGCACCGCCGGGCCATCCAGGACACGATGGTGCTCCGGTCCCCGTCCATCCCCTTCTTGACTCCGAGCTGTCCGCCCAGGAACTCGAGCGTGACGGTCTCAGGAGCGGCGTGAGCGATCGTCTCGAACTCCTCGACCGACATCTGAGGCGTGCGTCCGGCCATGTCCCCCCTGCCGCGTGCCCTTCCTGGCGCAGACCAGTGTGGGCCGCGTGCCGGTGGCCCGGAGCGGTCTCCGCGGCCGTGCACACGTACGGGTGACCGCCTCCCCGGCCCCCGCATAGGCTCCCCCCATGCCCCCGGCCAGAAAACGCCCCCGCGCCTACGACCCCGCCCGCACCCGTGCCGCCGTCCTCGCCCAGTTCGGCCACGTACGGGCGGGCGTCCGCACCCTCACCCCCGAGCAGCTGGCCCTGCCCACGCGGCTCGGGGACTGGACCGTGCGGGAGTTGGTCGCGCACGTCGGGATGGCGCTGACCGCCGTGGACCGGCTGCTGGACGAGCCCGAGCCGGTGCGGCAGGACGGCCGGCTGCTGGACTGGCCGTTCGCCATCGCCGCCGACGCGGACGCCATCGCCGGGACGGCCCGACGGCTCGCCGCCGAGCACCCCGACCTCGACGCCCACCTCGCCGAGGTCGAGCGGCGCTTCACCGGGCGGCTCGACACCCACCCCGGGAGCAGGCTGCTTCCCACCAGCGCGGGCGCCCTGCCGCTGGCCGACTACCTCGTCACCCGGACCGTCGAGCTGGTCGTGCACACCGACGACCTGAACGCCGCCGTGCCCGGCCTCGACATCCCGTACGACCGGCAGGCACTGGCCGCCGCGACCCGGCTGCTGGCCGACGCGCTCGCCGTGAAGGCGCCCGGCGGCTCCACGGAGGTGCGGATCCCGCCGTACGCGGTCGTGCAGTGCGTGGAGGGACCCCGGCACACCCGGGGCACCCCGCCCAACGTCGTCGAGACCGACCCGCTGACCTGGACGCGGCTGGCCACCGGACGGCTGACCTGGCAGGACGCCCTGGACGGGGCGAAGGTGAGCGCGAGCGGGGAGCGGGCCGACCTCGGAGCCCTGCTGCCCCTGCTGGGCTGAGGGGCGGAAGCCGGGGGGTGAACGGGGCGGGAACCGGATCTTCCCTCTCTCCGTCGAATCGGCATGTACAGGCAGAAGCAGCAGCGCAGCATGACCCTGACCGTGGCGGCCGTCGCCGCGCTGGTCCCGCTCGCCGCCGCCTGCGGCAGCGAGAAGGCCGGCGACGGCGGCAGCGACACCGTGGGCGCGGGCGGACAGCGCATCACCGGCGTCCGGTGGAGCATCGACAGCGTCACCGTCGACGGAGCCACCCACCGCGCGCCGGACGCGGCACACGTACGGATCGACGACGGCGAGGCCGAGGGCAGCACCGGCTGCAACAGCTTCAGCGCCCGCGCCGACGTCGACGGCGAACGCGTCCGGCTCAGCGACGCCATGTTCACCGAGAAGGCCTGCGCCAAGACCCCCGCCGGCTTCGAGAAGTCCCTCGGCCGCGCCCTGACCACCGGCTCGCTCACCACGAAGAACGAGGGCGAGCGGGTCACCCTCACCACCGCCGACGGCGACACCGTCCGGCTCAGCAGGTCCGAAAACGCCTCCCTCTACGGCACCAAGTGGGCGGTGGACACTCCGGGCCAGAAGGGCGGCGAGGGCCGCGCCCACCTCACCTTCGACCAGGGGGCGAAGACCGTCTCCGGACGGCTCCCCTGCAACCACGTCAACGCCAAGGCCACCGTCAGCGACGGCCGTATCACCCTCGGCACCCCGTCCACCACCCGAATGATGTGCGAAGGCTCACTCATGGCCGCCGAGAAGCGGCTGCTGGGCTTGTTCGACGGCAAGGTCGCCTACCGGATCGATCAGGAAACCCTCACCCTGACCAGCGAAGACGGCACCACCGTCCGGGCCGTGGCCGACCAGTGATCCACAGGTGAGCCCACATCCCCAATTCGGACCAGTGGTCGACCTCGCCTACACTCGGAGGCGTGCCACGTGGTGACGGTCGACTCAATCACGATCTGCTTCCCGGCGAGAAGGGCCCCCAGGACGCTTGCGGCGTCTTCGGTGTCTGGGCTCCGGGCGAAGAGGTCGCAAAGCTCACGTACTTCGGGCTCTACGCCCTCCAGCATCGGGGTCAGGAATCCGCGGGAATCGCGGTCAGCAACGGCTCCCAGATCCTCGTCTTCAAGGACATGGGCCTCGTGTCCCAGGTCTTCGACGAGACCTCGCTCGGTTCGCTCCAGGGTCACATCGCGGTCGGTCACGCCCGCTACTCGACCACCGGTGCGTCCGTGTGGGAGAACGCCCAGCCAACCTTCCGGGCCACCGCGCAGGGCTCCATCGCGCTCGGCCACAACGGCAACCTCGTCAACACCGCCCAGCTCGCCGGGATGGTCGCCGACCTGCCCAAGCAGGAAGGCCGCTCCACCCGGGTCGCGGCGACCAACGACACCGACCTGCTCACCGCGCTCCTCGCGGCCCAGGTCGACGAGGACGGCAAGCCGCTGACCATCGAAGAGGCCGCGCACCGCGTCCTCCCCCAGGTCATGGGCGCCTTCTCGCTCGTCTTCATGGACGAGCACACCCTCTACGCCGCCCGCGACCCGCAGGGCATCCGCCCGCTGGTCCTCGGCCGCCTGGAGCGCGGCTGGGTGGTCGCCTCCGAGTCCGCCGCCCTCGACATCTGCGGCGCCTCCTACGTCCGCGAGATCGAGCCGGGCGAGTTCGTCGCCATCGACGAGAACGGCCTGCGCTCCTCGCGATTCGCAGAAGCGAAGCCCAAGGGCTGTGTCTTCGAGTACGTGTACCTGGCCCGCCCGGACACCGACATCGCCGGCCGCAACGTCTACCTCTCGCGGGTCGAGATGGGCCGCAGGCTGGCGAAGGAGGCCCCCGCGGAGGCCGACCTCGTCATAGCGACCCCGGAATCCGGCACCCCCGCCGCGATCGGCTACGCCGAGGCCTCCGGCATCCCCTTCGGCAACGGCCTGGTGAAGAACGCCTATGTCGGCCGGACCTTCATCCAGCCCTCACAGACCATTCGCCAGCTCGGCATCCGCCTGAAGCTGAACCCCCTGAAGGAAGTCATCAAGGGCAAGCGGCTGGTCGTCGTGGACGACTCCATCGTCCGCGGCAACACCCAGCGGGCCCTGGTCCGCATGCTCCGCGAGGCCGGTGCCGCCGAGGTCCACATCCGGATCTCGTCCCCGCCGGTGAAGTGGCCCTGCTTCTTCGGCATCGACTTCGCCACCCGCGCCGAGCTGATCGCCAACGGCATGAGCGTCGAGGAGATCGGCACCTCGATGGGCGCCGACTCCCTGGCGTACATCTCCATCGACGGCATGATCGACGCGACCACCATCGCCAAGCCGAACCTGTGCCGCGCCTGCTTCGACGGCGAGTACCCGATGGAGCTCCCCGACCCCGAGCTGCTCGGCAAGCAGCTCCTGGAGACCGAGCTGGCCGCCGGGCCCGCCGGTACGGCCGCCGCCGACGCCATCCGTCGCCCGTAGCCGTCCGTATCCCTGGCTTCCTGGCCTCCCTGCCGTACGACACGAAGGTTCTCATCGTCATGCCTGACACAACTGGTGCCAGCTACGCAGCCGCCGGCGTCGACATCGAGGCGGGCGACCGCGCCGTCGAGCTGATGAAGGAATGGGTCAAGAAGACCCGGCGCCCCGAGGTCCTCGGCGGCCTCGGCGGCTTCGCCGGCCTCTTCGACGCCTCCGCCCTCAAGAACTACGAGCGCCCCCTGCTCGCCTCCGCCACCGACGGCGTCGGCACCAAGGTCGACATCGCCCGGCAGCTGGGCGTCTACGACACCATCGGCCACGACCTGGTCGCCATGGTCATGGACGACATCGTGGTGTGCGGCGCCGAGCCGCTGTTCATGACCGACTACATCTGCGTCGGCAAGGTGCACCCCGAGCGGGTCGCCGCGATCGTCAAGGGCATCGCCGAGGGCTGTGTGCTGGCCGGGTGCGCCCTGGTGGGCGGCGAGACGGCCGAGCACCCCGGCCTGCTGGGCCCGGACGACTTCGACGTCGCCGGCGCCGGTACGGGCGTCGTGGAGGCCGACCGGC
The DNA here is from genome assembly GCF_044765285.1 of Streptomyces sp. NPDC102490. Lineage (NCBI taxonomy): Bacteria > Bacillati > Actinomycetota > Actinomycetes > Kitasatosporales > Streptomycetaceae > Streptomyces > Streptomyces sp. NPDC102490. Next base: position 51,575 of record NZ_JBIWJU010000002.1, on the reverse strand, counting down.
TGCTGGGCCCGGATCGCATCCGAACGGGTGACGCGGTGATCGCCATGGCGTCCTCCGGGCTTCACTCGAACGGGTACTCGCTGGTCCGCCACGTCCTGCTGAACGAGGGCGGCCTGGCGCTCGACGCCCACCTGGACGGTCTCGGCCGCACCCTCGGCGAGGAGTTGCTGGAGCCGACCAAGATCTACTCCCTGGACTGCCTGGCCCTCATGCGCACCGCCGAGGTCCACACCTTCAGCCACGTCACCGGCGGCGGACTCGCGGCCAACCTGGCCCGCGTGATCCCCGACGGCCTGCACGCCGTGGTCGACCGCTCCACCTGGACCCCGGGTGAGATCTTCGACCTCGTCGGCCGGACCGGCCGGGTTGAGCGCCTGGAGCTGGAGAAGACCCTGAACATGGGCGTGGGCATGATCGCGATCGTGCCCGAAGAGTCGACGGACGTGGCCCTGACGGCCCTCGCCGACCGCGGCGTGGACGCCTGGGTGGCCGGTGAGATCACCGACCGCGGCGAGCACGGGACGGGCGCGGCGCTGGTGGGCGACTACGCCGTCTGAGCTGCCGCGGAGGCCACAGGCGACGCGGGTAGCACAGAACCCGGTCGGTGACAGAAGTCACCGACCGGGAAGGTGTTCAGTGCAAGGTCAAGCGCCGCGTCGCTGTTGGGAAGGGGACTGGCCGTCCTCGTCCTCGTCGTCGTCCTCATAGAGGTCGGCGTACTTCGCGTACACGTCATCGTCCTGCTCATCGTCCTCGAATGGCCCGCCGTTAGGCGGTTGTGCATTCGACGGCGATGCGCCCAGCTCCTCGGCCAGGCGGGAGAGATCAGTCCCACCGCTGTTGTACTTCAGCTGGCGGGCGACCTTCGTCTGCTTGGCCTTGGCCCGGCCGCGCCCCATGGCTCGACCCCCTCAACGACGGGGCTCGACGGCCCCAGAGTCTTGACACGCGTTCATGGTCCGGAACGGGCTCTCCTCGGAGAGACCGGTCCGTAGGGCTTCCACGGTACCTGAGCCCACGCCCATACGGTACGTCGCCCGCACCACGTGGCCCTGCCCAGGACCGCCGAGGCGCCCCGTCCTCGCTGGTCACAGGCGATTTTAACCACGTTTCGACGGTCGACCCGCCGGGATAAGTGAGAGTTCTCTCCAACTGCGCCCCGACGGGTACCGGTCAAACCCGTGATGATCCCGCCGGACCACCGCCGTACGACCGTCGGATCATCGCCGGGTACGGGCCTCCGCCATGCGCTGCTCGGCGATCCGGTCGGCCGCGGCGGCCGGCGGGATACCGTCCTCCTTCGCACGTGCGAATATGGCCAGCGTGGTGTCGTAGATCTTCGCCGCCTTCGCCTTGCACCGGTCGAAGTCGAAGCCGTGCAGCTCGTCGGCGACCTGGATGACACCGCCGGCGTTCACCACGTAGTCCGGCGCGTAGAGGATCCCGCGGTCGGCGAGGTCCTTCTCCACGCCCGGGTGGGCGAGCTGGTTGTTGGCCGCGCCGCACACCACCTTGGCGGTCAGCACCGGCACGGTGTCGTCGTTCAGCGCGCCGCCGAGCGCGCAGGGCGCGTAGATGTCCAGGTTCTCCACCCGGATCAGCGCGTCGGTGTCGGCGACGGCGACCACCGACGGGTGCCGCTCGGTGAGGGCCCGCACCACGTCCTTGCGCACGTCGGTGACGACGACGTGGGCGCCCTCGGCGAGCAGGTGCTCGACCAGGTGGTGGCCGACCTTGCCGACGCCCGCGATGCCGACGGTGCGGTCCCGCAGCGTCGGGTCGCCCCACAGGTGCTGGGCGGCGGCCCGCATGCCCTGGTAGACGCCGAAGGAGGTGAGCACGGAGGAGTCGCCCGCGCCGCCGTGCTCCGGGGAGCGCCCGGTCGTCCAGCGGCACTCGCGGGCCACGACGTCCATGTCGGCGACGTAGGTGCCGACGTCGCACGCGGTGACGTAGCGGCCGCCGAGCGAGGCGACGAACCTGCCGTAGGCGAGGAGCAGTTCCTCGCTCTTGATCTGCTCCGGATCACCGATGATCACGGCCTTGCCGCCGCCGTGGTCGAGCCCGGCCATGGCGTTCTTGTACGACATCCCGCGCGCGAGGTTCAGCGCGTCGGCGACGGCCTCCGCCTCGTTCGCGTACGGGTAGAAGCGCGTACCGCCGAGCGCGGGGCCCAGGGCGGTGGAGTGGAGGGCGATGACGGCCTTGAGACCGCTGGCACGGTCCTGGCAGAGCACGACTTGCTCATGACCCCCCTGGTCCGAGTGGAACAGGGTGTGCAGTACATCAGCAGGTGCGCCGTTTACGTCGGTCACGGTGGTGACTCCTGTGTAGGTGCGGCGATGGGTGGCAGGCCCCGTGAAGGTGGCGGGGACTGTGGCACGAGATTAGAGCCTGGGGGTGCCGGCCCGCCGCACAGTGCTCAGGATCACCTCCGCACGGAGTACGGGCGTGCGACGATTTGCAGAGATTCTCGCGCGTTTGTGATCCGTTTCCACGGGTTTCCGCAGGTTTTCGCGTCGGTGCGCGGGGGAGGGAGCAGGCGTGCCCAAGGTGTCCTCGGTGATCGTCCCGTACGCGGCGTACCTACGTGTGTACGAGCCGCTGGCGGCCTTCCCGGACGACGAGCGCGCGCACTGGACCCGCTACGCCCGCCGCCCCGACCGGCCCTCCTACCAGGACGAGCTGCGCCGCTCCCTGGCCGACCTGCTGCCCACCCCGCCCGTCGCGGTGCCCGTGCACGAGAGCGCGGACGCCTTCGTGGCGGAGGTGGACGGCGTGGTCTGCGTCTGCCCCTGGCGGACCCGGCTGCGCGGCTGGCAGGCCCTGGGCGAGCTGGCCGAGGACTTCCCGGAGCCGGTCCTGGACGCCCTGATCCCGCCGGTCGTGCGCCGCCAGAGCGCGCAGGACTACGAGCGCTGGCTGGAGCGCAACCCGGACGCGCGGCCCTGGATCCGCACGGCCACCTGGCAGGTCCCGATCAACTGGTTCGTGCTGGTCTCCGACGCGGAGCGGGAGTACGACGGGGGCGACGGCGAGGGGGCGGCCGCGCCGGTGCTGCGCTACCGGACGCCGATGGTGCAGGCCCGCCGGCGGGTGGCCCGGGGGCTGCGGGCCCTGCGGGAGGCCGTGTCCGAGGGGCCGCTCATCGACGGCCTGGTGGACGTGGGGCGCTGGCTGGAGGAGTTCCACCCGCGGTCCCTGGTGGAGTTGGACTACGGCGGGCTGGTGCACGCCCTGCCGGCCGGTGAGTTGGAGGCGGACCACTCCGCGGCGGACGTGGCCGAGGGGATCGAGGCGCTGCGCCACGGCGACGGGGGAGCCGCGGGGGCGGCGTACGGGCGGCTGGTGGAGCGCTGGCGGGCGGTCCGGGACCGGCGCTCCGCGAACTGACGTTTGACGTACCGCCCGATGTGGGGTTCCGTCTTCCGCTACGCCGCCCGGTCGGGGTGAGCCGACCCCTTGGCGGCAAGGGACGTAGGTCCCGATCCGGGCGTATGCGTCAAGCGTGACGGACCGCACGTACATCACTCTTGCGCCGCTTCCCCCTCCTCATGCCAAAATAGGACAAGGAGCCCGGGGAGGGCTCCTTCCGTCCTGCCGTGATGCACTGTGGGTGGAATCTCAGCATTGCACGCTTTGGGGGGTCTGGTGACTCCTGATCGCCCCTGTGACTGTTCGTCACAGTGGCGTGACTGTCCGCTATGGCATGGTCCATCGGCTTCCGTCGCTGATGAACACCTGGGAGGGCAATTCCATCGGTTTGGCCGACGCGGCTGGACAGATGGTGTAGTTGTAGTGCCGAGGACAAGCCGTTCGTCCTATAACCGACTCGACTCGCGTCCGCCATTTCGGGCAACGCGGGTCAAGGTGCAGAATTTAGAGGAATGAACCGAGAAGGTTCGGTTCTCCCGAGGAGGCCGCTCATGACCGCTCGCACCCCTGATGCCGAGCCGCTGCTGACCCCGGCTGAGGTCGCCACCATGTTCCGCGTCGACCCGAAGACGGTCACGCGCTGGGCGAAGGCCGGCAAGCTCACGTCGATCCGCACGCTCGGCGGGCATCGCCGCTACCGCGAAGCCGAGGTCCGCGCCCTGCTCGCGGGCATTCCGCAGCAGCGCAGCGAGGCCTGAACAACTGAATAACCGGGCAGAACGGCAGGTCCCCCAACCTGTCGGGGCGCCTGGACCACAGCTCCAAGCGACGCCGTCCCTGCCCCAACAGAGGTGCGTCGTTGATCGCGCTGGACTCCGCCGGGTCCAGCGCGATTTTTTTGTGCCCGGTCCCGGTCCCGGGGCCGGCGCCCGGTCCTCCGCCGCGGTCGTCCGCCACGGTCCTTGTCCGGTCCTGTGCCAGGTGGGCGGGTCGGCGGACGCTTCTGTGCGCGGGCTTGTCGGAGTCTGGGGAGGGGTGTCGGATCGGCTGTGCGAGCGCCGTCGGGGTGGTGCAATTGCACATATTAAATTGATGAGTTGTAGGAGAGGCGTAAGGGCCACCCTTTCAAAAACTCGTGCGGTGACACCCGTCACATCGCACGGTGGTTGTTGGGCCGGGCACCGGTGCGCTAAGGGAGGCTCGGCTTCCAGTAGCTCTGCGGGGCAAGGGCGTTGGGGCTCGCGGGGTTCACGCCGTGGGCGCGCTCCCGCTCTCGACGCCCTCTTGACGGCCTGTCGGAGACTGTGGGGCCGGCGCGTCCAGCGCGAGCCGCAGGAGCCGGTGGCAGATCGGGCAGTGGCGCGTCGCGTGACCGAGCGACGACGCGGCCGACAGGTGCGCGCGGAGCAGGGCCCGCGTCTCGTGCCTGACCGTCGTCGTCATACGCCACCTCCAGGGGCCACACGAGGGGTGTGCCCTGCCCTTTGAAGTACCGAGCGAATCCGACGCCGTCAAGGCCGCGAGAGGGCCACTGGGGGCTTCTGGGGACCGCTGGGGGTGCAGGGGGTTCGGGCGGTGCTGGGGGTGCTGGACGGTTCGGTATCGAGCCAGGCAACGAAGAAGCCCCGCGCCGATTGCTCGGGGCGGGGCTTTTCTTGCGGTCCTGACGGGATTTGCTGTGTCCGATTGCGGCTGTGCCGCGGGCGCGGCCTCCACCTCGACAGGGTGGCCAGCGCGTCGCGGGTGGCGGGGGGCGGCGTACGAAGAAGCCCCGCGCCGGTTTCTCGACGCGGGGCTTTCTTGCGGTCCTGACGGGATTTGAACCCGCGGCCTCCACCTTGACAGGGTGGCGAGCACTCCAAACTGCTCCACAGGACCAGGTTTCGCGGCGCTTTTGCTGCGTTGCGCTGCGAGAAGAGACTGTACAGGAGGGTGGGCCGCCGGTCGAACTCACCCTCCGTGCGGGCTCGGTCACGGCTCCGTCAGGGCGCGAGGGCGTCGATGGCCTTCACGATCCGCTTGTCGGAGACGGGGTACGCCGTGCCCAGCGCGTGGGCGAAATAGCTGACCCGCAGCTCCTCGATCATCCAGCGGATGTCCAGGACCTGCTGCGGCACCGGCCGGCCCTGCGGCATCTGCTCCAGGAGCCACGCGTACTCGTCCCGCATCTCGTGGATCTTCTCCATGCGGGAGGTGTCCCGCTGCACGCCCGTCGGCATCTGCTGAAGCCGGCGGTCCGCGGCGACCAGGTAGCGCATCAGGTCCGGCAGCCGCTTGATCCCGGCCTCCGTCACGAAGCCCGGCTTCACCAGCGCGTCCAGCTGCCCCCGCACGTCCTGGAGGTTCGCCAGCAGCGCGGGGCTGCGTACGGCCTTCAGGCGGCGCTCGCAGGCCTGCCAGGCGGCCAGCACCTGCTGCACCTGGCCCACCGTGCGGACGGTCGTGTCGACGATCTCCGCGCGGACCTTGTCGTAGAGCTTGCGGTACGACTCCTCGTCCCACGCCGGGCCGCCGAAGTCCGCGATCAGCTGGTCCGCCGCCGCCATGGCGCAGTCGTCGAACAGTGCCTGGATCGAACCGTGCGGGTTCGCGGACAGGCCCAGCTTCTGCTGGTTGGTCAGCTTCTCGGACGCGAACTTCGCCGGGTTGACCGGGATGTTGCGCAGGATCAGCCGCCGCGTGCCCTTCCACATCGCCTGCGCCTGCTCGGCCTCGGTGTCGAAGAGGCGGACGGAGACGGTGCCGGCCTTCGGTCCGTCGTCGACCAGCGCCGGGTACGCCTTCACCGGTTGGCCGGCCCGGCGGGTCTCGAAGACCCGGGTCAGCGTGCCGATCGTCCAGTCCGTCAGCCCGGAGCGTTCCAGGGACTCGCCGCCGCTGCGCTCCGCGGTGGCCGCCGCGGCCTGCGAGAGTGCCTGGCGCGCCTTCGGGCGCAGCCGGAGCTTCAGCGCCTCCAGGTCCTTGTCCTCGGCCAGCTTGCGACGGCGCTCGTCGACGATCCGGAACGTGATCTTCAGGTGGTCGGGCACCTTCGACCAGTCGAAGTCCTCGGCGTCGAACGGCACCCCCACCATGCGCTTCAACTCCCGCGCCATGGTCACCGTCAGCGGCTCCTGAAGCGGCACGGCACGGTCCAGGAACGCCTGGGCGTAGTTCGGCGCGGGCACGTAGTTGCGGCGGACCGGCTTGGGCAGGGAGCGGATCAGCTCCGTGACGACCTGCTCGCGCAGCCCCGGGATCTGCCAGTCGAAGCCCTCGTCCGTGACCTGGTTGAGCACCTGGAGCGGCACGTGCACGGTCACGCCGTCGGCGTCCGCACCCGGCTCGAACTGGTACGTCACCCGGAACTTCAGCGGGCCCTGCCGCCAGGAGTCCGGGTAGTCGTCCTTGGTGACCGCCCCCGCCTTCTCGTTGATGAGCATCTCGCGCTCGAAGTCGAGGAAGTCGGGCTGCTCGTGCCGCTTGTGCTTCCACCACGAGTCGAAGTGCGCGCCCGAGACGACGTGTTCGGGCACCCGCTGGTCGTAGAAGTCGTACAGCGTCTCGTCGTCGACCAGGATGTCCCGGCGCCGGGCGCGGTGCTCCAGCTCCTCGACCTCGGTCAGCAGCCGGCGGTTGTCCGCGAAGAACTTGTGGTGCGTGCGCCAGTCGCCCTCCACCAGGGCGTTGCGGATGAACAGCTCGCGGCTGACCTCGGGGTCGATCCGCCCGTAGTTCACCTTGCGCTGGGCCACGATCGGCACGCCGTACAGCGTGACCTTCTCGTAGGCCATCACCGCCGCCTGGTCCTTCTCCCAGTGCGGCTCGCTGTAGGTGCGCTTGAGGAGGTGTCCGGCGAGCGGCTCCACCCACTCCGGCTCGATCTTCGCGTTGACCCGGGCCCAGAGGCGGGAGGTCTCCACCAGCTCCGCGGACATCACGAACCGCGGGGGCTTCTTGAAGAGCGCCGAACCCGGGAAGATCGCGAACTTGGCGTTCCGGGCGCCCAGGTACTCGTTCTTCGCGCCCTCCTTCACGTCCTTCATGCCGACGTGGGAGAGGAGACCGGCCAGCAGCGACACGTGCACCCGGTCGTCGGGTGCGGGGTGCTCCTCGTCGTTGAGGTGGATGCCCATCTGCTTGGCGACCGTGCGCAGCTGCGTGTAGATGTCCTGCCACTCGCGGATGCGCAGGAAGTTGAGGTACTCCTGCTTGCACATCCGGCGGAAGGACGACGAGCCGCGTTCCTTCTGCTGCTCGCGCACGTACCGCCAGAGGTTGAGGAACGCGAGGAAGTCGCTGCTCTCGTCCTTGAACCGGGCGTGCTGCTGGTCGGCCTGGGCCTGCTTCTCCGCCGGGCGCTCCCGCGGGTCCTGGATGGACAGCGCCGCGGCTATGACCATGACCTCGCGGACACAGCCGTTCTTGTCCGCCTCCAGCACCATCCGGGCCAGCCGCGGGTCCACGGGCAGCTGGGCGAGTTTGCGGCCGGTGTCGGTGAGCCGCTTGCGTACGTCCTTCTGCGCCGGGTCGAGAGCGCCCAGCTCCTGGAGCAGCTGCACACCGTCGCGGATGTTGCGGTGGTCCGGGGGGTCGATGAAGGGGAACTTCTCGATGTCGCCGAGGCCGGCCGCGGTCATCTGGAGGATGACGGAGGCGAGGTTCGTCCGGAGGATCTCCGCGTCCGTGAACTCCGGGCGCGCCTCGAAGTCCTCCTCGGAGTACAGCCGGATGCAGATGCCGTCGGAGGTACGGCCGCAGCGGCCCTTGCGCTGGTTGGCGCTGGCCTGCGAGATCGGCTCGATGGGCAGCCGCTGGACCTTGGTGCGGTGGCTGTAGCGGGAGATGCGGGCGAAGCCCGGGTCGATGACGTACTTGATGCCCGGGACGGTCAGGGAGGTCTCGGCGACGTTGGTCGCGAGGACGATCCGGCGTCCGGTGTGCTGCTGGAAGACGCGGTGCTGCTCGGCGTGCGAGAGCCGCGCGTACAACGGCAGTACTTCCGTGAATCTGTACTTCTTCTTCTCCAGCGCGTCCGCCGTGTCGCGGATCTCCCGCTCGCCGGAGAGGAAGACGAGGATGTCGCCCTTGCCCTCGCCCATCAGCTCCTCGACGGCGTCGGTGATCGCCGTGATCTGGTCCCGGTCGGCGTCCTCGCCGTCCTCTTCCAGGAGCGGCCGGTACCGCACCTCCACGGGATACGTCCGCCCGCTGACCTCGATGATCGGGGCGTCGCCGAAGTGCCGGGAGAAGCGCTCGGGGTCGATGGTCGCCGAGGTGATGACGACCTTGAGGTCGGGGCGCTTGGGCAGCAGCTGGGAGAGGTAGCCCAGCAGGAAGTCGATGTTGAGGGACCGCTCGTGGGCCTCGTCGATGATGATCGTGTCGTAGGCGCGCAGCTCGCGGTCGGTCTGGATCTCGGCGAGCAGGATGCCGTCCGTCATCAGCTTGATGAAGGTGGACTGCGGGTTCACCTGGTCGGTGAACCGCACCTTCCAGCCGACGGTCTCCCCGAGCGGGGTGTCCAGTTCGTCCGCGACCCGCTCGGCGACGGTGCGCGCGGCGATCCGGCGGGGCTGGGTGTGCCCGATCATGCCGCGGACGCCGCGGCCCAGCTCGACACAGATCTTCGGGATCTGGGTGGTCTTGCCGGAGCCGGTCTCACCGGCGACGATCACGACCTGGTGATCACGGATGGCCGCCGCGATCTCGTCCTTCTTCTGGCTGACCGGGAGCTGCTCGGGGTAGCTGACGGCCGGCACGCGCGCCCGGCGCTCGCCGATGCGCTGTTCGGCCTTGGCCACCTCCGTCTCGATCTCGGCGAGGACGGCGGCGCGGGCCTCCGGCTTACGGATCTTCCGCGCACCCTCCAGCCTGCGGCCGAGCCGGTGCGCGTCGCGCAGCGACAGCTCGGTCAGCCGGGGGGCGAGGGTGCCGAGGGCGGGGGCAGGGTGCGTAGACATACGGGTTCCAGGATCTCATCCTCGGGAAAATCCTGGCGAACGCTTTTGCCGCGGCCGCGTACAGGCCGCATACAACAAGGCCCCGATCCGAAGATCGGGGCCTTTGCTGTGGCTGGGGCCGGGGTCGAACCGGCGACCTATCGCTTTTCAGGCGATCGCTCGTACCAACTGAGCTACCCAGCCGCGAGGTTTCACGTGAAACCTCAGCGGTCCTGACGGGATTTGAACCCGCGGCCTCCACCTTGACAGGGTGGCGAGCACTCCAAACTGCTCCACAGGACCAAGCTTGTACGACAGTGTCGCACATGTACTGCGTGCCCCCAACGGGATTCGAACCCGTGCTACCGCCTTGAAAGGGCGGCGTCCTAGGCCGCTAGACGATGAGGGCTATCGGCCCGCCTGGGCGCTTCGCAGCGCGTCGGGGACGTGAGAAGCATATGGGATGGCGGGAGGTATCGCCAAAACGGTTTACGGAGTGCTGGGGGCGGGGCTGACCGGAACGGAGGGAGAGGGGCTGGTGGAGGCGGGGGACGGGCTGGTGGCGGTGGGGGACGGGGTGGCGCCCGGCTGGTTCTCCTTCGGCAGATGGCGGCTGACCTCGGCCGTCGTCAGGCCCAGGCCGCCCAGCTTGATCTCGTCCCAGGCCTGGAGGCGCCGGGTGTCCCGATCGAAGTAGAGGATGGACGCCTGGATGGGGTCCGGGTACCTGCCCTCGACCGCGCGCAGCCCGCTGCCGCCGGTGGAGCCCTCGACCCGCAGCCGGGTGCCGTACTTCATGACCTTCATGTCCTCGTGGTGCAGGTGCCCGGCGAGCACCAGCGGGACGTCGCCGTCGACCTCGCGGGCGGCCGACGGCTCGTGGGCGATGGCGACGTCCACGGGGGTGCCTGCCGCGCTCTGGTCGCGCAGGGCGGAGGCGAGGCGGGCGCCGGCCAGTTCCTGGCTGGCCTCGGCGCCGTCCGCCTCGGAGCGGTCGGGGGTGTACTGCGGGTCGCCCATCCCGGCGAAGCGCAGGCCCGCGACGGTCCGGGCGTGGCCGTCGTCCAGGACGTGCACGTTCTTCAGGTGCTTCAGGTACTCCTGGGTGCCGCGGGAGTCGTGGTTGCCGCGGACCCAGACGTAGGGGGCGCCGAGGTCCTCGACGGGGTCCAGGAAGCCGTTCTCCGCGGCCGTGCCGTGGTCCATCGTGTCGCCGGAGTCGACGATGACGTTCACCTTGTACTGCTGCACCAGCGAGGCGATGATCTTCCAGCTCGCCGGGTTGAGGTGGATGTCCGACACGTGCAGGACGCGGATCGTGGTCGGGTCCGGCTGGTACGCGGGGAGCGTCGAGGTGACGTCGTAGAGCTTGGTCACGTTGGTCACCAGGCGGGCCAGTTCCTTCTGGTAGACGTCGAACTCGGTCACGATGCTGCGCGCGTCGCCGACGAGCGAGGGCGCGGAGGAGAGCAGGCCGGAGAACTTCGGTTCCAGGACGGAGTCGGGGTTCCAGGTCGCGTAGGCGGTGCCGCCGGAGGCGACCAGGAGGGCGAGCGCGAGTCCGCCCGCGCCGAGGGCGCGCCGGGGGCGGCGGTAGACGGCGAGGCCGAGCGCGGTGGCGCCGGTGACGACGGCCACGCAGGAGCGGACGGCGAGATCGAGCGTGCCGTGCTCGACGTCCCGGGCGACCTCGTCCTGGAGGCCGGAGAGGCGTTCGGGGTGGTCGACGAGGGCCTGGGCGCGGGCGGGGTCCAGCTGGTCGACGTTGACGTCGAGGCGGACCGGGGCGACGTGGCTGTCGAGCTGGAGGGCGCCCAGTGGCGAGACGTTGATCTTCGTGCCGCCGGCCAGCGAGGGGCGCAGGGTCATGGTGGTGTCCATGGGGCCGACCGGGGCCCGGACGTTGCCGACGACCAGCAGCCCCAGCCAGGCGCCGAGCAGGACGACGGCGACGAGGCCGGCGGCGCGGGACCAGGGGCGGGGGCGGGCGGCGAGCTCGGGGGTGGCGGACCCGGGCCGGTCCCGGCGGGCGAGCCGGTCGCGGGAGCGGCGGGTGAGGATGCGCGGGGCGTTGCGGATGCGGTTCATCACCTCGGCCAGGACGTGCGGGGCTGCGGCGGGGACGCGGGCCATTGGTCCCGTATGCCCAGGGCCCGGTGCGGATATGCGGGTCGTACTCCACGGTCGTACCCGACAATGGGCGTGTGCTGGAGATGACGCGCGAGGAGTTCGAGGAACTGGTCGCCGAGGCCCTGGACCGGATCCCGCCGGAGCTGACGCGGCTGATGGACAACGTCGCGGTGTTCGTCGAGGACGAACCGCCGGCGGACGATCCCGAGCTGCTCGGGCTGTACGAGGGGACGCCGCTGACGGAGCGCGGGGAGTGGTACGCGGGCGTGCTGCCGGACCGGATCACCATCTACCGGGGGCCGACGCTGCGGTTCTGCGCGACGCGGGAAGACGTCGTGGCCGAGACCGAGGTGACGGTCGTTCACGAGATCGCCCACCACTTCGGGATCGACGACGCGCGGCTGCACTCCCTCGGGTACGGGTGACGCGCCCGGGTCAAGTCTGCCTCGCCGAGCGCGTGTCCTCTTGTGGGTGACGGGAGTTGGGCACGTCGACTCCTTGACCCCCGGAGGTGGCCGCCCGTGCGCCCCTTGTACGTACCCGTCCGTCTGGCCGCCACCGCCCTGGCCGTCGCCGCGGCCGCCGGCTGCATGAGCGTCGGCGAGGAGTCCGGCGGGGACGCCAGGCCGTCGCACTCCGCCGGGGAGCGGGGCGGCGAGGCGTCCGGGGGCGGCCCCGCGGTCTCCGGAGGGAACGCCGGGTACGACGCGGCGGCCGACGACGGGCACGGCAAGGGGAAGAAGGCCAAGGCCAAGGGCAAGGGCGACGGCAAGGGGAAGGGCGGCGAGGGCCGCAAGGGCAGGGACGGGTCCGCCTCGGAGCCCCCGGCCGCGGGCCCGACCGGAGCGCCGCCGCCGAACGGCGGGAACCACGGCCCCGAGCCCACCTGGACGCCCCCGGCGGAGCCCACCCGGACCGCCGAGCCGGAGCCGACGCGGACCGCGGAGCCGCCCGCCTCCCCGACGCCGGAGCCGACGGTGGCCGAGCCGTCCTCGTCGGCGCACGAGCCGCCCGGGACCCAGCTCGAGCAGCGGGAGCCGGCACCGGCGGCCGGGGCACCGGTGTAGGACGGGCGGGACGCTGAACAGGGTGACGGCAGCCCGCTGAGCTGGGCATGTGCGGCCGGTTTGCGTTCGGGGGTGGGGGGTGCGTATGGTGGTAGATCGTTTGATCCCATTTGCCCGGCGCCACCGCAGAGCGCGCCGTGTGGCGCGTTCTCTCCCCCTGCCGTGGTGGACCGCATTGAGGCGGTCGTATTGCGAATCGCGATTCACGGAGTTGACGGGCGCGTGCCGACGAGAGACTCCGGAAGGTTTCGCATTCGCATGTCCATGACCAGTACTGACCACGTCGTCGTGCCCGAGAACGCCGAGGGCGTCGAGAGCGCGCCGGAGGCCGTCGAGGCCGTAGCCGCCTCCCCGGCCACGGAGACCACCGAGGCTCCCGGTCCGACGTTCGCCGACCTCGGTCTGCCCGAGGGCGTCGTGCGCAAGCTCGCGCAGAACGGCGTGACCACCCCCTTCCCGATCCAGGCCGCGACCATCCCGGACGCGCTGGCGGGCAAGGACATCCTCGGCCGGGGCCGCACCGGCTCCGGCAAGACCCTCTCCTTCGGGCTGCCGACCCTGGCCACGCTGGCCGGCGGTCGCACCGAGAAGCACAAGCCCCGCGCCGTCATCCTCACCCCGACCCGCGAGCTGGCCATGCAGGTGGCCGACGCGCTCCAGCCGTACGGCGACGTCCTCGGCCTGAAGATGAAGGTCGTCTGCGGCGGCACCTCGATGGGCAACCAGATCTACGCCCTGGAGCGCGGCGTCGACGTCCTGGTCGCCACCCCGGGCCGGCTGCGCGACATCATCAACCGCGGCGCCTGCTCCCTGGAGAACGTGCAGATCGCGGTCCTCGACGAGGCCGACCAGATGTCCGACCTGGGCTTCCTGCCCGAGGTCACCGAGCTGCTCGACCAGGTCCCCGCGGGCGGCCAGCGGATGCTCTTCTCGGCCACGATGGAGAACGAGATCTCCACGCTGGTCAAGCGCTACCTGACCGACCCGGTCACGCACGAGGTCGACAGCGCCCAGGGCAACGTGACGACCATGTCGCACCACATCCTCGTGGTGAAGCCCAAGGACAAGGCGCCGGTCACCGCCGCGATCGCCGCCCGCAAGGGCCGCACGATCATCTTCGTCCGCACCCAGCTCGGCGCCGACCGCATCGCCGAGCAGCTCTGCGACGCCGGTGTGAAGGCCGACGCGCTGCACGGCGGCATGACCCAGGGCGCGCGCACCCGGGTGCTGGAGGACTTCAAGAAGGGCTACGTCAACGCCCTCGTCGCCACCGACGTCGCCGCCCGCGGCATCCACGTCGACGGCATCGACCTGGTCCTGAACGTGGACCCGGCCGGCGACCACAAGGACTACCTGCACCGCGCCGGCCGCACCGCCCGCGCGGGCCGCACCGGCACGGTCGTCTCGCTGTCCCTGCCGCACCAGCGCCGCCAGATCTTCCGGCTGATGGAGGACGCGGGCGTCGACGCCACGCGCCACATCATCCAGGGCGGCGCCGCCTTCGACCCCGAGGTCGCCGAGATCACCGGTGCCCGGTCGATGACCGAGGTGCAGGCGGAATCGGCGGGCAACGCGGCGCAGCAGGCCGAGCGTGAGGTCGGCCAGCTCACCAAGGAGCTGGAGCGGGCCCAGCGCCGTGCCACCGAGCTGCGCGAGGAGGCCGACCGCCTGGTCGCCAGGGCCGCGCGGGAGCGCGGCGAGGACCCGGAGACGGTGCTGGCCGAGGTGGCCGCCGCGTCGCCCGAGACCGAGGTCTCGCTGCCCGAGCAGCCCGGCGCCCGGGACGTGGAGAAGACGGAGCGCACCGGCAGCGGCAACGACCGCGAGCGCTCGTACGAGCGTCGTGACGACCGTGGCGGCTTCCGCCGTGACGACCGCGGTGACCGTGGTGACCGTGGCGGGCGTTCCTTCGAGCGCCGCGACGACCGCGGTGACCGTGGTGGGCGTTCGTTCGAGCGTCGTGACGACCGGCGTGACGACCGTGGTGGCCGCTCCTTCGAGCGTCGTGACGACCGCGGTGACCGTGGTGGCCGTTCGTTCGAGCGTCGTGACGACCGTGGCGGTTTCCGCCGTGACGACCGCGGTGACCGTGGTGACCGTGGCGGGCGTTCCTTCGAGCGCCGCGACGACCGCGGTGACCGCGGTGGGCGTTCCTTCGAGCGCCGCGACGACCGCGGTGACCGCGGTGGGCGTTCCTTCGAGCGTCGTGACGACCGTGGTGGCCGTCCGTTCGAGCGTCGTGACGACCGTGGCGGCTTCCGCCGGGACGACCGCGGCGAGCGCGGCGGACACCGGGGCAGCGACCGTCCGTTCAACCGCGACCGCCAGGGCGGCGACCGTCCCGGCTTCCGCACCGGCGGTCACGACCGCCCGTACGGTCGCCGCGACGACCACCGGGGTTCGTCCTTCGGCCGCCGTGACGACAAGCCGCGCTGGAAGCGCAACGGCTGACGCCTGACCAGCTGAGACGCGCCGTGGCCTCCGCCCCACCGGGTGGAGGCCACGGCGCTTCGCGTTGCGGTCCGGTTTCGGCCACCCAGTGACGCATGTCACGCCCGCCGCGAGGGAATTGCTGGGGGCATGACAGATGACGCCAAGGCGAGTGGGCTGTCGGACGAGGAACGGCTGGCCCAGCTCGGCTACACCCAGGTGCTGGCCCGCCGCATGTCGGCGTTCTCCAACTACGCGGTCTCCTTCACGATCATCTCGGTCCTGTCGGGCTGCCTGACCCTCTACCTCTTCGGCATGAACACGGGCGGCCCCGCCGTCATCACGTGGGGCTGGGTCGCCGTCGGCCTGATGACGCTCTTCGTCGGCCTGGCGATGGCCGAGATCTGTTCGGCGTACCCGACCTCGGCGGGCCTGTACTTCTGGGCGCACCGCCTGGCGCCCCCGCGCACGGCGGCGGCCTGGGCCTGGTTCACGGGCTGGTTCAACGTGCTGGGCCAGGTCGCGGTCACCGCCGGCATCGACTTCGGCGCCGCGTCCTTCCTCGGCGCCTACCTGAACCTGCAGTTCGACTTCGAGGTGACGCCGGGCCGCACGATCCTGCTCTTCGCGGCCATCCTGATCCTGCACGGCCTGCTGAACACCTTCGGCGTCCGCATCGTGGGCCTGCTGAACAGCGTGAGCGTGTGGTGGCACGTCCTCGGCGTCGCGGTCATCGTCGGCGCGCTGACCTTCGCGCCCGACCACCACCAGTCGGCGTCCTTCGTCTTCGGCGAGTTCGTGAACAACACGGGCTGGAGCAGCGGGGCGTACGTCGTCCTCATCGGTCTGCTGATGGCCCAGTACACCTTCACCGGGTACGACGCCTCCGCCCACATGACCGAGGAGACGCACGACGCGTCCACGGCCGGTCCGAAGGGCATCGTCCGCTCCATCTGGACCTCCTGGATCGCGGGCTTCGTCCTCCTCCTCGGCTTCACCTTCGCCATCCAGTCCTACGACGGCGCCCTGACGTCCCCGACCGGTGCGCCGCCCGCGCAGATCCTGCTCGACGCCCTCGGCGCGACGGCGGGCAAGCTGCTGCTCCTGGTCGTCATCGGGGCGCAGCTCTTCTGCGGGATGGCGTCGGTGACGGCCAACAGCCGCATGATCTACGCCTTCTCCCGGGACGGCGCGCTGCCCTGGTCCCACGTCTGGCACTCGGTGAACCCGCGCACCCGCACGCCGGTCGCGGCGGTCTGGCTGGCGGCCCTGGCCGCGCTGGTCCTGGGCCTCCCGTACCTGATCAACGTCACGGCGTACGCGGCGGTGACGTCGATCGCGGTGATCGGCCTCTACATCGCCTACGTCATCCCGACCCTGCTGCGCGTCCGCAAGGGCGCCGCCTTCGAACGCGGGCCGTGGCACCTGGGCCGCTGGTCGCGGCCGGTGGGCGTGATCGCGGTGACGTGGGTCGGCGTCATCACCGTCCTGTTCATGCTGCCCCAGGTCTCCCCGGTCACCTGGGAGACCTTCAACTACGCGCCCGTCGCCGTCCTGGTCGTCCTGGGCTTCGCCGCCACCTGGTGGCTGGCCTCGGCCCGGCACTGGTTCCTCAACCCCGACCACGCCCGCACCCGCGCCCGCGCCGCCGCCCGGGCGAGCGCCCCCGAGCCGGTGGACCCGTAACCCGGGGCAGTCACGCCCCCGACGCGGCCGTGACCCCGATACCCGATCGGCGTCCCGGCGGCGTCGGGCTATGCTCGGTGTGGCAACATCACGCGACACCGCGCGAGACACCGCCTGGGGCCCTTAGCTCAATTGGCAGAGCAGTGGACTTTTAATCCATTGGTTGTGGGTTCGAGTCCCACAGGGCCTACCGGCCGGACCCCAGCTCACAGTTGGAATGAGCTGGGGTCTCGTCCGTTTTGACCCCCCTCGTGATCGCTTGCTGGCCCGTCGCTGGCCCGCCCGAGAGCTGGGGGAGCTGACGCGGCGCGGAGCGGCTGGGCGGACAGGACACACCGCAGCGACCGCCAGCCCGTCCCCGTCAGGTGCTGTACTCCTGCGCGGTCAGGGCCGCTCTCCGTACGCGAGCCGCCGCTGCTGGTATGTCGAGCGTGTCAAGGAACGCGGCGATGGCCTGCTTGGTCTCGGCCAGCCGTTCGGCGAGGGCCGGCAGCTCCAGCTCAGCGGGGAGGAGCACGCGGCGGAACTCCGGCTGATGGACAGCCTCCGCGAGCAGTTGTTCGGCGAGCCACAGGGGCGTGCGCTCCCGGATGGCGAACGTGAGGTGCAGGCTGGGATCGCTGTGATTCAGGGCATGCGGGTTGTGGACCCAGCCGCGAGGCAGCAACAGAGTCTGTCCGGCCGCCAGCTCGACCGTCAGGTCGGGGCCAGCGGCCTCCCATGCGGGGATGAAGTCCTCGCGCCACACTCGGAACGACTCGTTGAACTCGCGCATCGGGGACTCAACGGGCGGCTTCCACAACTGCCAGGTCTTGGTGCCGGACACCTGAACAATGACGGCCATCTGCTGATCCCAGTGATGCAGCAGTCCTTGCTCGCCCCCGGGGGTCAGGAAGGCGTGCATGTAGTTCGAGTAGCCGGTCTCCCGCTGAATGTCCTGGGAGATGCGGTGGAAGGCAGGCAGCCAGCGCTGCAGATTTCCGAAGCGGATCGTATAGCCCTGATCCCGCAAGCCGCTCAGCTTGACCGGGTCGGTGCGGCCGTTCGTGAGGAACGCTGCCCGGTTGGAGGGCCCCGCCTTGATCACGGCGACCTCGTCAGGAGGCGCACAGCCGGTGTCGACCAGCTCGTTGAAGTAGTCCAGGCTCAGGGCCTCGTCGACCTCGGTCAGTCCGCGGTCGTACACGCGGGGCTGATCGGCCCAGGCGGACAGGAGGCCGGCTACGCCCTCGGCGGGCAGCAGTAAGCGGAGGGACATGATCTCTCCTCACAGATCACGAGGGGGGCAGGGGACACGTGATATTCGAGTGATGGAGGTTCGGGCAGCACACGACCTGAGCGGCAAACAGGGAGCGGGAAGGCGTCCAGTGGACCCAGGAGACATCGACGCCTCGCGGGAGCACGTTGAGGGCATAGTCGAGCTTCACGTCGAGCCCGACATACGCCTGCCCTCCATCCGTCCGCTCGAAGGGCGGGCTGCTGACGTACTGCTCCTTCAGCCACTTTGTGGCGTCGGCGGCGTCCGTCCAGGTACGGGCCCGCGCGGCCTGCCCGCGCTTCAGCAGCCAGTGCCCGGTCATCAGCGGAGGCAGGGACCCGTTGGTGAACTCGCTGGCAGCCTCTCGGTATCGGTCGGCGCAGGACGCACCGGGGTCGGGCAGGATCTCGTGTGCGGGCCGCCTGTTGCCCTCGTTGAAGTAGTTCGCGGGTGACCCGGTCCAGGGGCCGAAACCGTGCCAGTGGCCCGTCCAGGACTGGCTGCTCAGACTCACTCGTTCGGGTGCGGTAACGGTCATGAGATCCCTTCAGTGACGGTCCGCCCCGCGCGCAGGGCGGACCGTGGTGGGCGTGAAGGTGGGCGGACAGCCTAGAGCGCGAGGCCGCGGTTCCGGGCCCACTCGATGGCGAACGAGTCGAGCTCCGCGCCGGTCATGCGCAGCTCGCTGCCGTTCGCCTCGGCCTTGGAGTCGCCGACGGCGTACGCATCCACGGCGCCCGCCAGCGGCACGGTGGTCACGCAGGTCTCGTTGTCGCCACCGAGGTTGCCACCGCACCACTTCCGGGTGGACGCGTCGGCTGCCGACAGCGCGTACAGGTTCTGCTGCATTACTTGCCTCCAGTGTCTGGGTTGTCTCCTGCGGAGAAGCGGTCTCCGGCCGCTGAGCAACCCGCCCCGGGGCTCTACCTGTCCAGGGTTGGGGCCCGGGGCGGGGGCTTCGGGGTCCCCCCGCTACGCCGGTCTCTCTTCGTCCGGCTGCTCGGTCAGCTGGTGCCGGCCGACGGCGATGAGGCGGGCGACAGCGATCGGTGCGCACAGCGTGGCCATCGACGGCATCGGCACCGCCCAGTACGACGCGTACGTCCGTCGGTCGAAAGCGGTGAGGTCGACGCGCGGCACGCCCAGGTAGGTGTGGCGGCCGAGGCAGTCGACGTCCACCACACGCCAGTCGTCGACCGCCTGGTGCCACGTGGTGGGGGTGCTGGCCGGGACGAGGGCGTAATACCGGTGGCCGTGCGGGTCGCAGATGACCGGGCCGCCGCCGAGGGCCTCGCCGAGGACCGCGTCGACCTCAGGCGAGGGGCCGGTCCCGCCAGTGACGGCGAGCACCAGGCGCTGTGGCAGACGGACTGCGGAGAACAGTGTGCCCAACGGCAGCATCGTGAGTCCGTGCTCCTGCCACTCCATCCGGGCCCGATCTTGGTGCCGGACTGTCGACAGCAGCCAGCGAGACGCGGCCAGCTGACGGTCGCCCGCTGGATGCACCAGTACGCCCGGTCTTGACTCGACAGGACAAAGTGCCCGTTCGTTGGTCATGATTACGCCTCTACGGTCATCGCGGTCTGTCTCAGAACCGTGACCGTATGTAGGTGTTGACCGGTCCACCCGAGCTGTGAGTTCGGGTGGACCACGGGCTCGTCCTTTAGACGAGACCGATCCGCTCGGCCAACTGCTCGGCCTGACGAGCGTGCATGCCCCGGGCGCGTCGGATAACCGTAAGCACCAGTTGGCGGGCGAGGGGGGTGCGCGCAAGGTCTTCAGGGGCGAGAGTTTCCAGGTCGCGGAGGGCGAGCAGTGCGGCGGCGTCGTCGCGGCGCTGAGAGTGACAGGCCGCGACCTCCAGGCCGAACGTGAACTCCCGCTCCCGGCTGGGCAGGCCGCTGGTGTCGATGGCGTCCGCAGTGTGCAGAGCCTCGCCGGTCTCACCGGCCTCCATGTCGATGGACAGGGCGTGCAGTGCGACGTTCGTCGGCCCGAATACGGTCCAGGCCACGTTGCTGTCGTCCGGCACCTGCCGGGCGGCCTTCGCTGCTTGCTGCGTCAGCCGGTCCCGGGCCTCCCACCACCGGCGGCGCCGGGCGGACCCGACCACAGCGACAAGCTGGAGAGCCCCGACCATGGCGGCCTGCTCGGTCTCGGGCATCGTCGTGGCGGCGACCTGCTCGGCGGCGCGGAGCGCCAGTTCCTCCGCCTCAGCGGGCTGGCCAGCAGCGAGGAGGACGTGGCCCAAGTTCCACTGCGCGGCGGCGATACGGAGCGGATCGTCGGCGTCCTCGGCGGCGCGCTTGGCCCTGTCGGCGGCGATGGTGGCGAGGTCGACTCGGCCCGTGCGCCGCAGGTACGAGCGGAGCAGGCAGTAGAGATCGGCGGCGGCACGCAGTACGGCCCGGCGCTCGGCTGGGTCGGTGCTGGCTCGGGCAGCCCGGGTGGCGTGCTCGACATCGGTGACCAGGTCTGGCAGCGTCTCGGCGGCCTCCGTGAAGCGATTGCCGCTGGTCTGCCAGGACTGCCAGGCGGCCTCCACCCGGTCCCGCAGCACGGCCGAGGGCACGGGTCTTGTGCCGCGGGCGGGGCCGTATCCGAGGAAGGCCCGGCCGACCGCTGCCTTGGCGGTGTCCGCCGCCTCCTCGGTCGCGGGCGCCTGCTCTGACAGCAGCGCTGCGGCCGGCACCCCCAGCTCCTGCGCGAGCGCGTAGAGGATCGGCAGCGACGGGACCTTCAGGCCGCGTTCGATCTGCGACAGGTAGTCGGGACTGATGCCGACCAACCCGGCGACAGCGTCCTGACGGCGCCCGCCGCGGTGGTGCCTGATCCGGTCCCCGATGGGGAGGTCTGCTGCAACCATCGCCCGCTCCTTGCTCGGTCCTCTGAGCGTAGGGTGCCCGAAGCGTGGGGACCCCGTTGTTGCAGAGAGAGGAGGCGTCGGTGCCGGAACTGGTGCTGTGGGACATCGACCACACTTTGATGGCGACGCGCGGGGTGGGCGGTGAGTTGTGGGCCGTGGCCTTCGAACAGGTGACGGGCCTGCCGTTGAGAGAGCAGGCGTCGGTGACGGGGTCGACGGAGCGGGTCATTCTGCGCGAGACCACGCGGCTGCACGGTGTGGATTACGACGAGGCGCTGTTCGCTCGATTCTCCGATGCGCTCGGTGCGGTGCACGTGCGACGAGCGGGCGAGTTGCGCGAGCGCGGACACGCACTGCCGGGTGCCGCTGCGGCGCTGGCGGCCATCGAGGAGCGCGGGGTGCGGCAGTCGGTAGTGACTGGCAACGTACGTGTGGCCGCCGAGGTGAAGCTGGCGATCTTCGGTTTGGACAGTTATGTGCTCCTTGGCGAGGGAGCGTTCGGCGAGGACGGTGAAGGGCGGCCGGAGCTGCTGCGCAAGGCGCTCACTCGGGCGGGCGTGACCGCGAGTAAGGCTGTGTTCCTTGGGGACACCCCGGCTGATGTGGAAGGCGGGCACGCGGCAGGTGTGCGGGTCGTGGCAGTCGCCACGGGGAAGACGCCTGCTGCCGAGCTGCGGGAGGCCGGCGCCGATGTCGTGCTGGACAGCCTGGCCAACACAGCGCAGGTACTGAAAGCCGTCCTGGCGTGACGAAACGGTTGTCACCGCCCAAGAAGCTTCGGCTCTAGTGGTCGCTGCGACACCTCAGCTCAAGGTGCGCGATTCGTGGCGGCCCGGCGTGAACCGCGGGGCGCCGGGCGCGGCAAGCGGGTGGCAGGCCCGGAGGACATGGCCGACCTCGCGAAAGGGACCTACGACGGGAACATGTGCCGCTTCGAGATCGCGTTCGACCGCGCCTTCACCTTCGAGCACATGGACGAGCGGCTCAACCACCAGAACGCGGAGTTCCGGCAGTCGCGCTCACGGTCCGTCGCGGGAGCCCAGCGTCTTCTCGGCAACGGGGGAACCTGAGGTCGATCAGCGCCGAACGGCGGCGGCCTGCTCCAGTTCCGTGACGGTGCCCGACATGATCGTCCGGACGTGCTCGGTGATGTGCTCCAGGGGCCAGTCCCACCAGGCCACCGCGAGCAGCCGCGCGATGTCCCGCTCCTCGTGGCGCGTGCGGATCAGGCGGGCCGGGTTGCCGCCGACGATGCCGTAGTCGGGCACGTCGCTCGTCACCACGGCCCCGGTGGCGATGATCGCGCCGTGGCCGATGTGGACGCCGGGCATCACGGTGGCGCCGTTGCCGAACCAGACGTCGTGGCCCACCACCGTGTCCCCGGGGTTCGGCAGGCCGGTGAGCAGGTCGAAGTGCTCGGCCCAGGAGCCGCCCATGGTGGGGAAGGGGAAGGTGGACGGGCCGTCCATGCGGTGGTTGGCGCCGTTCATGAGGAAGCGGGTGCCGGTCCCCAGGGCGCAGAACTTCCCGATCACCAGCTTCTCGGGCCCGTAGTGGTAGAGCACGTTGCGGGTCTCGAAGGCGGTCGCGTCGTCCGGATCGTCGTAGTAGGAGAACTCGCCGACCTCGATCAGCGGGGACTTCACCAGGGGCTTGAGCAGCACGACCCGGGGCTGTTCGGGCATCGGGTGGAGCACGGTGGGATCGGCGGGGAGCGCGGGCATCGGCAAGGCGGATCCTCTCGGCGGATCACTAGTGCGACAGGTGTAGCGTTAGGAGGGTCGCACGGTCCAGCCTCATCGATCAACCGGACAAGGGACCCCCGATGACAGACCCGACGGCCCGGACAGACCCGACGGACCCGACAGCCATGACGCCGGAGCGCCGTCCGGGTGGTCGTACCGCCCGCATCCGCGCCCAGGTCCTCGACGCGGTGCGCGCCGAACTCGCCGAGGCCGGGCACGAAGGGCTCACCGTGGAGGGCGTCGCCGCCCGCGCGGGGGTCCACCGCACCACGGTCTACCGGCGTTGGCGCGACGTGGGCGGGCTGCTGGTCGACGTCATCGACGCCGCCGGGGAGACGGACTGGCAGCCGCCGGACACCGGCTCCCTGCGCGGTGATCTGACCGCGCTCAACCGGGAGATCCAGGAGTCCCTCGTCGTACGGCCGTCCTTCGCCGTCGCCCTGATGGCCGCGTCGTTCCACTCCGAGCAGGCCGCCCGGGCCCAGACGCGCCTGTGGGCGGACCGGTACGCCCAGTGCGAGGTCCTCGTGGAGCGCGCCGTCGAGCGCGGCGAACTCCCCGCACGGGACGTGGACGCCCGCGGCCTGCTGATCGCCGCCACGGCGCCGCTCTACCACCAACTGGTGCTCCTGCGCGCCGATCCCGACCCGCGCCTGCCGGAACGGGCGGCGCGGGCCGCGGTGCTGGCGGCCGCCGCGGGCGCCTTCGCTGTCCCCCGGACCGAGGGTGAGTGACCCGGGGGCCCGTCACACCGGCGGGTAGAGTCCTCCGGCATGAGCACAACTCCGCACGGTGCAGGCCGGGTTGACCTTCGACCCCGTCGAATGACCCCGCGCCGCCTCGGTGCCGCCGCCGCGGTCTACGGCGTGTTCGTCGCGGGCTGGTACCTGGGGCAGCCCGTGACCCCGGAGTGCCAGGCCGACCAGGCCGCGATCGACCGGGCCGCCGAGCGGTACCGGACCCAGCCGCCCCCCACGCCCGCACCGATCGTGGGTCCGGTCTCCGACTCGCTGGTGGTGGGCAACGACAACGTGATGTCCCTGACGTATACGTCCTACGCCGTGGCCTGCACGAACGACATGAGTGAACGGCCCCGTCTCGGCGCGTGGTTCGAGGGCGACTGGAGGTAGGGCCGGATGCCCGCCTGGATCACCCCGCGCCGCCTCGGGGTCGTCGCCTTCCTGTACGCCGTCTTCCTGGCCGGGTGGTGGCTCGGTCAGCCGGTGCGGTCCGACGGCTGCCTGGAGGACAGGCACGCCGCCGCGTCGGACGATCGCCCCGCCCCGGTGGAACCGGCCGACCCCGGGCGGTACTTCGTCAGCCTCGGCCTCGACTTCGGCCTCCTCGACTGGGCCGACGACCTGGACGGCCGCCGCGACGGCGAGTACGGCCCCGGCGACCAGGAGTACGAGGTGCGGTACGGCTCCGGGTCGTACCCCACGTCCGGCGCGGACCACACCTTCTGCTCCTCCACGAGGCGCGCCCGCCTGCTCGCGTGGGTCAACGGCGACTGGGGCTGACCCGGCCGCCGGACCGGCGCAGTGCCGTGATCATCCAGGGCTGGAAGGGCAGATGACCGGGGATCACCTGCCAGTCGTTGACCGCCCAGACCAGGCGCCAGTACCGCTCGACGAGCGGGTCGTGGCCCGCCTCGAAACGCCCCGCCAGCCACTCCCGCAGCTCCGGACCGTCGGCGCGGCCGAGTACGGCGGCGAAGCGCTCCGCGACGGTGTCGACCACCGGGACGGCGTCGGCGGCCGCCGAATCGATGCCCGCCTCCCTCGCTTCGGCGACGACCCCCCTGACGAAGGGGACGAGCTCGGCCGCCTGCTCGGAGGCCACCCCCGGCAGCGCGTCCTCGTCGGCGGGCGGGAACGCCGCGTCCGCGATGCGCGCGCGGAAGTCGTCGTCGGCGATGAGTTCGGCCAGCTCCACCCATGCGGCGAGCCGGGTGTCGGAGGGCTCGTCGGGAAGGTCGGGCAGGGCCGTACGCAGGACGGCGGCAGCGTCGCGGGACCGGGGCGTGTCGGCGCCGAGGCCGGCGATGAAGTCGGCCACCATGTGCCGTCGTTCGTCGGCGGTGAGCCGGGTGAGCCGGTGCATGAGAACGGTCTCCTCGGGACTGGAGCCGCGCCGGGCGACGAGCCGCAGCATGCTGTGGCGCAGCCGCAGGGCGCGGATCTGGAGGGCGGTGGCGTCGGCGTGCGCGGCGGCGACCTCGGCGACGGAGAGACCGCCGTCCAGGACGCGGCGGACCGTGGCGAGGTCGACGTCCAGCTCCCGCAGTACGCCGATGAGGTGAAGCCGGTCGAGGGCCGCGTCGTCGTAGCGGCGGTATCCGGCCGGGGTGCGGTCCGTGGGCGGCAGCAGTCCGGTGTCCGAGTAGAACCGGATCGTCCGGACGGGAACGCCGGTACGGGCCGACAGTTCGCCGATCGAGTACGGGGGCATCGCGCCGTTCATGGGCCCACCCTGCGGTCTCCAGCCACTGGCGAGTCAAGCCCGCGCAGGCTTCGGCTCCTCGTCGTTGGCGTTCCTTGCCGGACCATGACCGACAATGGCGGCACTCCACGCCCAGCCCGCCCGTCCGCCCGCACCACCGGAGAGCCACCCATGCCCCTGCCCCACGTCCTGCTCTCCGCCGCCGTCTCCCTCGACGGCTACCTGGACGACACCGGCCCCGACCGGCTCCTCCTGTCGAGCCCCGCCGACTTCGACCGGGTCGACGAGGTGCGGGCCTCCGTGGACGCGATCCTGGTCGGGGCCGGCACGATCCGGGCCGACAACCCGCGGCTGCTGGTGAACTCGGCCGAGCGGCGGGCGGCCCGCACCGCGGCCGGACGGGCGGAGTACCCGCTCAAGGTCACCGTCAGCGGCGGCGGCGAACTGGACCCGGCGGCGCGGTTCTGGCACACGGGCGGGGAGAAGGTGCTGCTGACCACGGACGACGGTGCCCGGCGGGCCCGCGCGCTCGGCATCGGTGCCGAGGTCGTGTCCCTGGGGCCGGTGCTCGACTGGCGTGCGGCGCTGGAGTACCTGCACGACCGGCGCGGGGTGCGGCGGCTCATGGTCGAAGGGGGCGGGACCGTGCACACCCAGCTGCTCCAGCAGGAGCTCGCCGACGAACTGCACCTCGTCCTCGCGCCCCTCCTGGTCGGGGACCCGGCCGCGCCCCGGCTGTTCGGACCCGGCGCCTACCAGGGCGGGCGGCTCGCGCTGGTCGAGACGCGGCGGATCGAGGACGTCGTCCTGATGCGGTACCGGCCCACCGCCCCCGGCACCGGCGACCGGGTCGCCGCCGCCGACCGGCACTGGCTGGCGCTCGCCTGTGAGCTGGCCGAGCTGTGCCCGCCGTCGGACACCGCCTTCAGCGTGGGGGCGGTCGTGGTCGCCGCCGACGGGAGCGAGCTGGCGCGGGGGTACTCCCGGGAGGGCGGTGACCCGGTCGTGCACGCCGAGGAGGCCGCGCTCGCCAAGGTCGGTCCCGCCGACCGGCGGCTCGCGGGCGCCACCGTGTACAGCAGCCTGGAGCCCTGCGCCCGCCGCGCCTCCCGGCCCGCCCCCTGCGCCCGGCTGATCCTCGACGCCGGGGTGCGCCGGGTGGTCACGGCCTGGCGGGAGCCGGACACCTTCGTGGCGGGGGCGGACGGGAGCGGGATGCTCGCCGCGGGGGGTGCCGCCGTCGTCGTACTGCCCGAGTACGCGCAGCGGGCGAAGGCGCCGAACCGCCATCTGGAGGGGTAGGGAGCCGGGCGGGAGACACCGATGTGCATTCCGCCCCCGGGATGACGTACAGTGGTGAACACAACGACGCGGGGTGGAGCAGCTCGGTAGCTCGCTGGGCTCATAACCCAGAGGTCGCAGGTTCAAATCCTGTCCCCGCTACTGAAGGCCGAGGGCCGGAATCCGAAAGGGTTCCGGCCCTCGGTGCGTTTCGGCACGCGTCGCGTGTCATCCGGTCGGCCCCTCACCGCTCGCCGCCCGCCCCCGCTCCCGGAAACCTGGAGTCCGGGACGGCAAGCGGCGCGGACGTGCGGGGCGGCGGGAGACGAGTGGTGCGGCCAGGTGACGTGGACGACGAGGGAGCGTACGCCCGAGCCGGCGGCCGACTCCCCGGCGACCCCGTGCCCGACCCGGGTCTCGGCCTCGGCGACGAGCCGCAGCCCCTCTCGGCCCCGGCACCACCACCGCACCGGCGGACCCGGTACGGGCGCGCCTTCGTGCACGCGCTCCCCGTGCTGCTGATCGTCGTCGCCATCCTGTACGACGTCTTCACCCCGAGGTATTTCACCGCCGGGCCCCTCTACACGGCCGCGCCCCTGATCGCCGCCCCGCTCTACTCACGGCGCGGCACGGCGCTCACCGGCGTCGCCGTGGTCGCCGCGGTCATCGGGCTGCAACTCGGCAAGGGCGTCATCCACTACGTCGACTCCCTCACCGAGCTGATCACCATCGCGACCGTCGCCGTGCTCGCCGTCCTCGTGAACGGCATGGTCCGGCGCAGCAGCGAGCGCCTCGTCTCCGTCCGCGAGATCGCCGAGGCCGCCCAGCGCGCCGTACTGCCCCAGCCCGCCGAGCGGATCGCGGGCTTCGAGATCGCCGTCTGCTACGAGGCCGCGCAGGCGGACGCCTTCATCGGCGGCGACCTGTACGCGGTGCAGGACAGCGCCCGCGGCGTCCGGCTCATCGTCGGGGACGTGCGCGGCAAGGGCATGGGCGCGGTGGCCGCCGTCGCCGTCGTGATCGGTGCCTTCCGGGAGGCCGCCGAGCAGGAGGCGACGCTGGAGGCGGTGGCGCAGCGGCTGGAGCGGGCGCTGGCGCGCGAGGGCACCCGGCGCGACGGACTGGACGCCTTCGAGGGCTTCACCACCGCCGTACTGGCCGAACTCCCGCACGGCGACGGGACGGTCCGCATCGTCAACCGCGGCCATCCGCCGCCCCTGCTGCTCTACGCCGACGGCACCCTCGGCCCGCTGCCCGCCCGCGAGTCGGCGCTGCCGCTCGGCATGGGCGAGCTGGGCGTGTGGCCCGACCGGGCGGAGGAGATCCCCTTCCCCGGCGGGGCCACGCTGCTGCTCTACACCGACGGACTGACCGAAGCCCGGGACGCGAAGGGCGAGTTCTACGATCCGCAGGTGCGGCTGACCGGCCGGGTCTTCCGGCATCCGGCGACCCTGCTCGACACCCTCGCCGAGGACGTGCGCCGGCACTCCGGGGGCGGCATGGCGGACGACATGGCGCTGCTCGCCGTACGGCGGCCCCGGCGCGGCGAACATGATCGTTGTCACGAGCC
The DNA here is from genome assembly GCF_044765285.1 of Streptomyces sp. NPDC102490. Classification (NCBI taxonomy): domain Bacteria; kingdom Bacillati; phylum Actinomycetota; class Actinomycetes; order Kitasatosporales; family Streptomycetaceae; genus Streptomyces; species Streptomyces sp. NPDC102490. Next base: position 23,804 of record NZ_JBIWJU010000002.1, on the reverse strand, counting down.
GTGACGGCCCGACACCCCTCCGCATAACGACTGACATACCGTCAGAAAAACCTGGCGTGAAGGGGAATACTGAGACGGGGTCAACTCGCCCGGTTTTCACCGATCGTGAGGCGTACGTCCCAGTCGTTTCCGTTAACGATCAAGAGGAACGGCTTGGAATCAGAGCCCCGCGTCTATTAACGTTCGATAACGCAGCGCGGTCGTCCCAGCCGTCACAGAAGGCGGCTCCGTGCGCACGCGCCGAATCCCGCAAGGGAACCGGGGAACCACCACATTGGGGTGAATCGGGCGTCTGCCGCCGTGTCCGCACGGTCGGCGCACACCCGTAGGAGACCTTCCTGCTCCGAACCCGTCAGCTAACCCGGTAGGCGAAAGGAAGGAAAGGAGTACGCCCACGTGGCGTCCAACCGGCCTGCCCCCGAGGCCCCGTTCGTGCCCGCCGGGCACGGCACCGACACCTTCGGCTACGACGCCCCCCGTGCCGAAGAGGGTCCCTGGGAGGAGTGGAATCCCACCGCGGAATCCATCCGCCCCGTACGCGGCCGGCACCGCGTCGCCAAGCAGCGCGGCGGGCTCGCCCGCAGCTCCACCGTCCTCGGCGTCGGGGTCATAGCCGCCGTCGGCGCGGGCGGCATGGCCAGCGCGCAGACCGGCAAGCCGCCGGTGTCCATCTCCATGCCGGACCTGCCGAACGTCGGCTCACTCCTGCCCGGCGACGACGGGACGCCGGAGCCCGAGGGTTCCGCCACCCCGCTCAGCGGCATCACCCAGGCCGTCGCCGCCGACACCGCGGAGGGCACCGGCACCACCGACGCCGGTGAGTCGCTGCGGGCCCGGATCATGGCGCAGGCCGAGCAGCAGCAGGCGCAGGTCGAGACCAAGGCCGCCGCCGAGGCCCGGGCCGCCGCCGAGAAGAAGGCCGCGGAAGCCGCCGCCAAGGCGGAGAAGGAAGCCCGGGAGAAGGCCGCCGCCGCCAAGAAGAAGGCGGAGGAGGAGGCCGCGAAGAAGGCCGAGGCCGAGCGGCTCGCGAAGCTGGCCAAGCAGTACACGCTGCCGACCTCCTCGTACACCATCTCCTCCACGTTCAACCAGGCCGGTTCCCTGTGGTCCTCCGGCCACCACACCGGCCTCGACTTCGCCGCCCCCACGGGCACCCTGCTCAAGGCGGTGCACAGCGGCACGATCACGTCGGCCGGCTGGGACGGCTCGTACGGCTACAAGACCGTGCTCACCCTCGACGACGGCACCGAACTCTGGTACGCGCACCAGTCGTCCATCAGCGTCAGCGTCGGCCAGAAGGTCACCACCGGTGACGTCATCGGCCGCGTCGGCGCCACCGGCAACGTCACCGGCGCCCACCTCCACCTGGAGGTCCACACCGCAGGCGGCTCGGGCATCGACCCGATGGCCTGGCTGCAGAGCAAGGGCCTCACGCCCTGATCCACCCCGCTCCCCGACCACCCCGCTGAACCCGGCGGTCCTGACGGCAACCCCCCGGCGTCAGGGCCGCCGGTTTGCCGGATTTTTGCGCCTTGGCCGGAATGACCTGCTCCGGTGCGGTCGTTGACGCCCTACATGACTTCTCTGCGCACACTCGGCTCCTCCGGCCTCGAGGTCTTCCCGCTCGCCCTCGGCGGCAACGTCTTCGGCTGGACCGCCGACCAGGACGCCTCCTTCGCCGTCCTCGACGCCTACACGGCGGCGGGCGGCAACTTCATCGACACCGCCGACGCCTACTCCGCCTGGGCCGACGGCAACAGCGGCGGCGAGTCCGAGACCGTCCTGGGCCGGTGGTTCGCGGCCCGCGGCAATCGTGACGACGTCGTCCTCGCCACCAAGGTCAGCCAGCACCCCGAGTACCCGGGACTGTCCGCCGCGAACATCAAGGCCGCGGCCGACGCCTCGCTGCGCCGCCTGGGCACCGACCACATCGACCTCTACTACACCCACTACGACAAGCCCGAGGTGCCGGTCGAGGAGATCATCGGCGCCCTCGACGAGCTGGTGAAGGCCGGCAAGGTGCGGCACATCGCCGCCTCCAACATCTCCGCCGAGCGGCTCGCCGCGTCCCTGGAGTTCTCCGACCGCGAGGGCCTCGCCCGGTACGTCGCCCTCCAGCCGCACTACAACCTGGTCTCCCGCGACACCTACGAGGGCGAGCTGCGCGACCTCGCCGAGCAGGCCGGTCTCGCCGCCGTGCCGTACTACGCCCTCGCGGCCGGCTTCCTCACCGGCAAGTACCGGCCGGGGACCGCGGTGGACAGCCCGCGGGCGGGCGGTGCGGCCAAGCACCTGGAGAGCGAGCGCGGCCGCCGGGTGCTGGCCGCCCTGGACGAGATCGCCGAGGCCCACGACGCTCCGGTCGCCACCGTCGCCCTCGCCTGGCTGGCCGCCCAGCCGACGGTGGCGGCGCCGATCGCGTCCGCGCGCACGGTGGAGCAGCTGCCGGCGCTGCTGGGCGTGGCCGAGCTGAGCCTGACGGCGGACGAGGTCGGGCGGCTGACACGGGCGTCCGCCTGACGCGGGCGTCCGCCTGAGCGGACGGACGGCGCGAACCTACGGCCGGTGCGGGCCGGGCGGCGGGTACGGGGCGCCCGGGTGGGGCGGCGCGTACGGGCCGAGAGGCGCCTGCGGTCCGTAGGGGGCGTACGGGGTGTACGGGAGGTGCGGGGCGTACGGAGCGGGCGCGCTGCGGGGGGCGTACCCGGGGTGCGCCCCGCCGTACGGGTACGCCCACGGCGGCATCGGCCGCGGCACGGGCGGCGGCGGTGCTGTGGCCCGGGCGGCGTGGTCCAGCGCCGGGCGGGCCACGTCCCGCAGGTGCCACAGGGCCTCCAGCAGCGCCCGCTCCCGCACGGTGAAGTCGGCGCCCGCCCGGCCCCGGCGCCCGCGCTGCCTGAGGAACGCCACCGAGGTCGCGCAGGCCTCGTACCGCGCCACCGCCCGCGCCCCTTCCTTCCCGGCGTGCCGGCGGGCGTACTGCCGGGCGATGCGGCGGGCCCGCATTGAGCCGAGCGCGTACGGCTCCGCGGGCGTGAGCCACCCGGCGACGACGTACGCGGGCAGCTCGGCCCGTACGGTGCCCAGTTCGCGCTGCCTGGACCAGATCACCAGCCAGGTCAGCAGGCCGAAGGACGGCACCATGAACGCCGCGTACACGGCGAAGAAGCCGTACTGGCCGAACGCGGCCGAGCCGTTCCACAGGGCGTGCACGCCCATCGCGAGCAGCAGCCCGGCCGACGGGAGCAGCGACCGGCGCACGCGGTGCCGGCCAGCCGAGAGCGCGGCGATGCCGAAGCCGATGCCGGTGAGCACGGTGAACAGCGGGTGCGCGAACGGCGACATCACGACCCGCACGAAGAAGGTCGCCGCGGTGACGGAGGCGATGCCGCTGTCGCCGGTGAGCTGGTCGGTGCCGAAGGCGGTGCCCAGGTACAGGATGTTCTCGGTGAAGGCGAAGCCGGTGGCGGTGACCCCGGCGACGACCACGCCGTCGACGATGCCGGTGAAGTCCCGTCTGCGGAAGAGGAAGACCAGGAGGACGGCGGCGGCCTTGGCGGACTCCTCGACGACCGGCGCTATCACCGTGGCGCCCAGGGTGTCCGCGCCGGCCGGGTCGGCGGTGGCGGTCGCTATCCAGCGGGTCGCGAAGCTGTTGGCGACGATCGCTATCAGCGCCGCCGCGCAGGCCCCCCAGGCGAAGCAGAAGAGCAGGTTCCGCCAGGGGCCGGGGTCCACCCGGTCCAGCCAGCGGAACGCGGCTATGAGCAGCGGCACGGGCAGTACCGCCAGGCCCAGCCCCACCAGGAAGCCCTGCGTGCCGGTCTGTTCACGCACCAGGGCCAGGATCACCAGCCCGGACAGCGCGAGCAGGGTGATCAGCGCGCCGTAACGGACCCAGGGGCGCTGCCACCAGTGCGTATGCCGGTGCGCACGGGTCGGGTACGGGGGACAGGTGGCCACGGCATGGACCCTAACCGGTGGGGGGCAGCTCCTTGTGCTGTACGCGACGGAAGAGCAGGTCGTTCACCACATGTCCCTTGTCCAGTCCCTGGCCCTCGAAACGGGTCAGCGGCCGGTGTTCGGGACGGGGCGCGAATCCGCCGCCGGGCACGGTGTTCTCGAAGTCCGGGTGCGCGGTGAGCACCTCGAGCATCTGCTCGGCGTACGGCTCCCAGTCGGTGGCGCAGTGCACGACGGCCCCCGGGGCGAGCCGGGTGGCGGCCAGGGACAGGAACTCCGGCTGGATCAGCCGCCGCTTGTGGTGCCGCTTCTTGGGCCACGGGTCGGGGAAGTAGACGCGCAGCCCGGCGAGGGAGCCGGGGGTGAGCATCTCGCGCAGCAGGATGATCGCGTCGCCGTTGCCCACCCGGATGTTGGACAGCGCCTTCCGCTCCGCGAGAGCGAGCAGGTTTCCCTGGCCGGGGGTGTGGACGTCGACGGCGAGGAGGTTGGTGTCCGGGTCGGCGGCGGCCATCTGCGCGGTGGCCTCGCCCATGCCGAAGCCGATCTCCAGGACCACGGGGCGGTCGTTGCCGAAGAGTTCGGCGAGGTCGATGACCCGCCGGCCGTCGATGTCCAGTCCCCATACGGGCCACAGCCGCTGCAACGCGTCCGCCTGCCCGGTGGTCACCCGGCTCCGCCGGGGCTGGAAACTCCGGATCCGCCGCTCGAAGTGCGACCCGGCGGGATCGGCCTTCGGGCCGTCGGGGAAACGGGGCTCGCCCTTGGCGCGGACGGGGCGCGGGGAGGCCCCGGCCGAGGGCGGGGGAGCGGCGTCGGCCTCGGGGGCGCGGTGGAAGTCAGACACAATGCGTCGATTTTAGTCCGCGCACGCGGTTGCGATGGCCTATCGAACTAGTTAGAGTCTCTAACGCAAGCGATAGAGCAAAGCCGTATGTCGCACTGTATGCCGCACCGTGGAGGAGAGACGCCGTGATTCACCACCAGATCCGCCTCGCCATGCGCCCCGACGCACCGCAGGACAAGGTCGCGGAGGCGCTGGAGATGCTCCGCAGGATGGGCCGTGAGATCGACGCCGTCGCGTACTGGGCGGTCGGGCGGGACGTGGGCGGCGACTTCGACTACGGAGCGATGTTCGCGGTCGAGGACATCGACGGCTACCGGGCGTACATGCACGATCCGCTGCACCGGCGGGTCGACGAGTTCGGGCTGCCGCTGGTGCGGCACATGGTCTCGCACGACCTGACCGACGACGAGGACCCGGCCACGGGCGAGCGCATCCGGCAGATCCACGCCGAGCGCTTCGCGGGGGACCCGGCCCTCGTGGCCCTGATCGAGGGCCTCGGCTCGTACCAGGGCAGCAGCGCGCCCGGGCGGGACTGAGGGCCGCGCCGGGGAGGTGCGCTAGCGCGCCAGCATCGCCAGCGCCCGGCGCGCCACCTCCCGGCCGATGGGCAGGGACGCGGTCGCCGCGGGTGACGGCGCGTTCAGGACGTGCACCGCGTGGGCGCCCTCCTTGATCAGGAAGTCGTCCACCAGGGTGCCGTCCGCCAGCACCGCCTGCGCCCGCACCCCGGCCGGGGCGGCGACCAGGTCGCCCTCCGCCACCGCCGGGAGCAGTCTGCGGACCGCCGTCGTGAACGCGGTCCTGGACAGCGACCGCCGCAGCTCGCCCGCGCCGTACCGCCAGTGCCGCCGGGCTATCCGCCACGAACCCGGCCAGGCCAGGGTCGCGGCCAGCTCACGGGGGTGCACCACGCCCCAGCCGTACCCCTCGCGCGCCAGCGCCGGCACCGCGTTCGGCCCGACGTGCACGCCGCCGTCGATGCCCCGGGTCAGATGCACCCCGAGGAACGGGAACGCCGGGTCCGGCACCGGGTACACCAGCCCCCGCACCAGCTCCGGTCGCGCCAGCTCGTAGTACTCGCCCCGGAAGGGGACGATCCGCATGCCGGGGTCGTCCCCGGTCAGCCGGGCGATGCCGTCGCAGTGCAGCCCGCCGCAGTTGACCAGGACCCGGGCGCGGAGCACGTCGCCCGCGCGGGTGCGGACGGCGACCCCCAGACCGGGACGCCGGTCGACGCGGTGCACCTCGGCGCCGTAGCGGATCTCCGCGCCGGACGCGCGGGCGAGCTGCCGGGCCACGGCGCCGTAGTCGCAGATGCCGGTGGAGCCGACGTGGATGGCGGCCAGGCCCCGGACCTCGGGCTCGTACTCCTGGATCTGGGCGCCGCTCAGCTCGCGCACCGGTATGCCGTTCTCCCGGCCGCGCTGGACGAGGGCGTGCAGGCGGGGCAGCTCGGCGCGGTCGGTGGCGACGATCAGCTTGCCGGTGACGGCGTGGGCGATGCCGTACTCGGCGCAGAACTTGACCATCTCGGCGGCGCCCCGGACCGCGTAGCGCGCCTTCAGCGAGCCCGGGCGGTAGTAGACACCGCTGTGGATGACGCCGCTGTTGCGGCCCGTCTGGTGGCGGGCGGGACCGGGCTCCTTCTCCAGGACCGTGACGCGGGTGCCCGGGGCGGCGCGCGTGATCGCGTACGCCGTGGACAGGCCGACGATCCCGCCGCCGATCACCAGCACCTCGCAGTCGAACGCCTGTTCCATGTCCCGGTCCACCTCCCGACGTCGATAGTGCACTGCGCCACTGACAACGCCTTCAAACCCGGAAGCGGGCGCCGGGTCAGGCCGGAGTCACCAGCAGGGGGCGGGCGCGCTCGCGCAGCTCCACCACGCGCGGCTCGTCGCCGTACGGCTCCAGGCGGTGCAGGAGGTCCTTCACGTACTCGGTGGTGCGGGCCGAGGAGATGCGGCCGGCCACCTCGACCGCCCGCACGCCCTGCTCGCAGGCCGCGTCCAGGTTGCCCGACTCCAGCTCGGCCACCGCCGAGACGACGAGCCTGAGGCCGTGCGAGCGTACGAACTCCTCCGTCGGTTGCGACAGCGCCTGCTCGGTGAAGCGGCGGACCTGGCGTGGTGCCTTCAGGTCGCGGTAGCACTCGGCCGCGTCGGCGGCGAACCGGTCGTAGGAGTAGAAACCCAGCCACGACGGGTCGCTGTCGCCCGGGCGGGCGCGCTCCAGCCAGCTCTCGGCGGCCTTCAGGGCCGCCCCGGCCGCCACCGCGTCGCCCGCGCGCGCGTGGGCGCGGGCCTCCACCAGGCGGAAGAAGCTCATGGTGCGGGCCGTGGCCAGGCCGCGGTTGCGTTCGAGAGCGGCCTGGGCGAGGTCCACGCCCTCGTCGCCGAAGCCGCGGTAGGTCGCCTGGAGGGACATGGAGGCGAGCACGTAGCCGCCGAGCGGGACGTCGGCCGCCGCGCGGGCCAGGCGCAGGGCCTGGATGTAGTACCGCTGGGCCGCCTCCTGCTGGCCGGTGTCGAAGGCCATCCACCCGGCCAGGCGGGTCAGTTCGGCCGAGGCGCCGAACAGGGCGCGGCCGACCTCGTCGGAGTAGGAGCCGAGGAGCAGCGGGGCCGCCTCGACGCGTAAGCACTCGGGGACCATCGACGAACGCCAGTCGCCGCCGCCGTACTTGGAGTCCCAGCGTCTGGCGTCCTCGGCGGCCTCGCGCAGCTTCTGCACGTCACTGTGGCCGACTTTGAGCGGTGCGCCGGAGCCCTCGGCCGGGCCCACCTCGCGCGCCACCGAGCTGTCGGCCGGGGTTATCAGCCATCGGGAGGCGGGCGTCGCGTAGGCGCTCACCGCGAACGACCCGGCGAGCGACTGCCAGATGCCGCCGCCGGCCCGGCGGCCGGCGAGGTCGAGACGGTACAGCTCGGTGGCGGACCTGACCGCCTGGCCGACGTCCCTCGGGAAGGCGAGGCCCACCTCGGGGGCGGGGTCCGCGTCCGCCAGGCCGATCTCGTGGAGCGGCACCGGGCGGCCGAGCTTTTGGCCGATGGCGGCGGCGATGAGGTGCGGCGCCGCACCCTGCGGCACCATCCCCTTCGACACCCAGCGCGCCACCGACGTCTTGTCGTAGCGAAGCGTCAACCCGCGCTGGGCGCCGAGGTCGTTGACGCGCCGGGCGAGTCCTGCGTTGCTGATTCCCGCGAGGGCGAGAACGGCGCCGAGCTTTTCGTTCGGCCCGCGTTGCTCCCTGGACATGCGCCACCCCTCGACACAGACGGCTGCCGCGCTGGCATAACCACGCGGCATTCGTAAACCCAGCGTAGTTCGCCGCATCCCAGGCGTTAAGAGGCATTGTTCCGGATGGCGGGATTGTGGTCCGTACTCAAGTGCGGTGCATGCACGGTCCGTTGCCGCGTGCTCCCGATGTGTGGCCGTGCGCCCGTGCGTGCGCTCTTCTCCGGCCACGGCGGGAGCGTTTCCATGGGCGGTGCGTGGGTCGGCCCGCTGTACTGGATCCAGTGGGCTGGGGGACGCCGCCGCCTACATCCCCGCGGGCGGCGGACCGGTCCGGGGGGCGAGTCCCGCCCCCCGGACCACGCGCCGGCGGCATGCCGCCCAGAGGTGTGCGGGGGTTGTACGGAGCGTGTTCGAGTGCGGCTGCGTGACGTCGATTTGGCTGAAAATCACCTCTGGTGATTTCGGGGTACTACCGCCCTCACCACGGGAGTTGAGGGCGCGTGGGGGAGCCAAGGGGCGCGTTGCGGGGGCGCATTCGCGTCGTCTTCACCCTCTCCCGGACGGGGTCCAGGGGTGGTGCGAGGGAGCCGGTGTTCTCGCGTGAGTTTCCGCGAGAGCGCCCGCAGGGAGCACACGCGGCTCCGCCGACGCTCTGTGGCGCGCCCTTCATGGCAGCATGGGGAACCAGTTCGTACGGTGCACTGGTTGTCCCCAGCCTGTGGAGGCGTCGATGCGGTGGTTGGTGGGGTGGAGCAGCGCCGCCGTGGGAGCAGCCGGGATCGCCGGGGCGGCCGGCTCCGCGGGGGCCACCGGCTACGACGGTGAGACCGTGCAGCCCGTGGGCGCCCAGCCGTTGTGGGGCGATCCCGATCCGCTGTGGGCCGTCGGCGACTGGCGCCCCGACGAGGTGCGCGTCGTCAGCGCCGACCCGCAGACCCGGATCGCCGTCCTCGGCATCTGCGGTGCGAGCGACGAGCAGTTGCGGGTCGCGCTGTTCGCGGCGCGCGGGGGCGCGTTGCGGCATCTGACGGCGTGGCCCGGCAGTTACACGGCCGTCGTCCAGGTGGGGCGGCGGATCACCGTCTGCGGCGACCTCGCGGGCGCGCGGCCGGTTTTCCACACCCCCTGGGCGGGCGGCACCGCCTACGCGACCGCCGCGCTGCCGCTCGCCGACCTCGTCGAGGCCAACCTCGACTTCGGCCACCTCGCCGCGCTGCTCGCCACGCCCGACGTGCCGGCCGCGCTGGACGACTCCACCCCGTACGACGGCGTGAAGCGCGTTCCGCCGGGGCATGCGCTGATTCTGCGCGCCGGGGCGCGGGAGGTCGCGGGGTACGAGCCGGTGGCCTCGCTCGCCGTCGCGGCGCCGGTGGCGGACCCCGACCGCGCGGTGGACGGTGTGCGGGACGCCCTGGTGGAGGCGGTGCGCACCCGGCTCGCCGCGCCCCGGCACGTCCCCGGGGACGGCATCGACCCCGGGCCCGTTCCGGGCATGGGGCCGGCGGAGCGCCGGGCGGCGCGCGGGATGCCGGTGCCGGGGATCGGGGCCGACCTGTCCGGCGGGCCGGCCTCGGGCACGCTGGCGCTGCTGGCGGCCGGGCTGCCGGGGATGCCGGGGACCGTGCTCGGACACGGCACCGGGGCGGGGGAGCGGCTGCTGGCCGTCACCTTCAACGACCTCGCCGTCGGCGGGCAGGAGCCCGAGCTGGCGCGGGCGGGCGCGCTGGCGGCCAACCCGCGGCTGCACCACGTGGTGGTCACCGGCGGCGAGGACATGCTGCCGTACGCCGCGCTCGACGGGCCGCTGACCGACGAACCGGGCTCCTCCCTGGTCGCCGCCGCGCGGCACCGGGCGCGGCTCGCCGCGGGGAGCGCGGACCACTTCACCGGGTACGGGGCGCGGCAGGTCCTCGACGCGCATCCGGCACGCCTCGCCGATCTGCTCATGGACCGCAAACGGCGGCATCTGGTCCGGCCGGTCGCCGCGCTCGCCCGGGCCGACGGGTCGGTACTGGTCCCCGCGCGCGTGTACGCGGCGGCGCGGCGGCTGGCGCGCACGCCGTACCGGAGCGGCCTGGAGGTGCTCGCCGAGCGGTTGCTGCGCAGACGGTTCGACACGCCGGGCGACGGGGCGATGGACGCCTCGCTGGCCGCGCTGACCTGGGCCGGGGCGGGGCCGGCGGCGCGGTGGCTGACCGGAGAGGCGCTGGCTGAAGTATCGGTTCGCCTCCAGACGTCCTCGCAGCGGTCGGGGGTGGGGCCGGGGCAGCGGCCGGGGGACTTCCGGGCGCGGGCGGCGCTGGCGCGGCACGCTTCGGAGGTGCGGGTGCTGGAGCAGGCCGCGGAGATCCGCTTCCAGCGGCTGCACACGCCGTTCCTCGACAACCAGGTCGTCCGGGCCTGCCGTGCGCTGCCGGAGGCGCTGCGGGTGCAGCCGGGGGCGCGGGCGGCGATCTTGCGGACGGTGCTGGAGGGGGCGGGGGTGAGCGAGCTGCCCAGCGGATGGGGGGCGCCCACCCAGCAGCTGGCGGCCTCCGCGGCGCGGACGGGGCTGCGGGTCGCCGCGGACTCGCTGCTGGGGCTGTTCGACACGCCGCTGCTCGCGGAGGCGGGGCTCGTGGAGGCGCGGGTCGTGCGCAAGGCGGTGCGGGCGGCTGCCGCGGGGGAGCCGTTGCCGCTGGACGGGCTGGCGGACCTCGTCTCGCTGGAGCTGTGGCTCCGTCGTCTCCTCGCCCGCCGCGGCACCTGCTGGACCGGGACCCCGGCCCGCCAACGCGCGGTCCCCGCGGGCATCGCGCCGCAGCGGGGGGCGCTGGGCGGGGCCGGGACGGTGGCGCGGCGGGTCTGACGGGGGCGGGTGCCTGCGGCGCCTGTGCGGGGTGCGTGGGGGTGCGCGTTGCGCGGTGCGTCCGGTGGGTGGGTCGGGGCCGCGCCGGGGGGTGTCCGTCCTCGGAACGGCGCGGAATCGGGTGTTTGCAGAGGTGCGGGGCGTTGACGCGCCAACCGCTGCGGGCGGACACCCCCCGACCCGACCCCTTCCCGCCGTACGCGGCTGCGGCCCGCCAGCCCTCCGGGCCCCTTCCCGCCGTACGCGGCTCTCCCACCGCGTGCGCGTAGCCGCGGGCAGTCGCCACGCTGCTCTAACTGTGGGCCGCTGTGGGCCGCCGTCCCCCGCCCTAGCTGTGGGCTGTCGCCGCGCCGCCCCAGCTACGGGCCGCCGCCGCGCTGCTCTAGCTGCGGCCCGTCGCCTCCCGTCCCGCTGTGGACCGCCGCCCCCGCCCCGCTGCGGGCCGTCGTCACGCCGCCCTAGCTGTGGGCCGTCGCCCCCCCGCCCCAGCTGCGGGCAGTCGTGCCGCTGGGGCGGCACGGGTGGGCGCGGCGGCGCCCCGTTAGCGCCGGGCCGCGCGTCCCACCCCCGCGGCCACAGCCACGCCGGGTGACGAAGGGACGCCGGGTGCCCCCACCCGGCCGCTGCGGCGACAATGGCCCCGTGCGGTACAGAATCCTGGGCGTCACCCAGACGGAGGACCACGGCACCGTCGCGAGCCCCGGCGGCCCCCGCCTGCGCGCGCTGCTCACCGCCCTCGCCCTGCGCCCGGGTGACGTCGTCGCGCCCGGCACGCTGATCGACGAGGTCTGGGCGGGGGACGACCCGCCGCAGGACGCCCCGGCCGCCCTCCAGGCCCTGGTCGGCCGCCTCCGCCGTACCGTCGGCAAGGAGGCCGTCGACTCCGCCCCGGGCGGTTACCGGCTCGCGGCGACCCGCGACGACGTCGACCTGTACGTCTTCGAGCGCCTCGTACGCCAAGGCACCACCGCCCTCGGGCACGGCGACGCCGCGACCGCCGCCCGGCATCTGGACGACGCACTCGCCCTCTGGCGCGGCCCCGCCCTCGCCGACCTCCCCGGTCACGCCGCCGGCCCCGAGGCCCTGCACCTGGAGGCGACCCGCACCCGTATCGAGGCCGGGCTGCGCCTCGGCGACGCCCACGACGCCGTACCGCGGCTGCGCGAACTGACCGCCGCCCACCCGTACGACGAACCGCTGCACGCCCTCCTCATCGGCGCCCTGCGCGCCACCGGCCGCGACGCCGACGCCCTGGCCGCCTACGGGAGCGCTCGCCGCACCCTCGCCGAAGGGCTCGGCACCGAGCCCGGGCCCCGGCTGCGCGCCCTGCACGCGGAACTGCTCGGCGCCCAGGGCACGGTGGGCAGCTCCCAGGCACCCACGCGAGCTTCCGAGAGGGCTCCCGACGGTCGTCGGGGCAACATCAGGCCCCGGCTGACCACCTTCGTGGGACGGGAACTGGAGCTCGACGCCATCCGTTCCGAACTGCGCGGGTCCCGCCTCGTCACCCTCACCGGGCCCGGGGGGTCCGGGAAGACCCGCCTCGCCGAGGAGGCCGCCGCCGGGCTCGACCAGGCGTGGCTGGTCGAGCTGGCTCCGCTCGACCGTCCGGAGGCCGTGCCCGGCGCGGTCGTCAACGCCCTCGGGCTGCGCGAGACCGTGCTGCTGACCGGAGACCGGCCCGCCGTGCAGGACGATCCCGTCGCCCTGCTCGTCGAGTACTGCGCCCGGCGCGGCCCGCTCCTGGTCCTCGACAACTGCGAGCACGTCATCGGCGCGGCGGCCCGGCTCGCCGAGACCCTGCTGACCCGCTGCCCGGGCCTCACCGTCCTCGCCACCAGCCGGGAACCCCTGGGCGTGCCCGGCGAGTCGGTCCGCCCGGTCGAGCCGCTCACCCCCGAGCAGGCGCGGCGCCTGTTCACCGCGCGCGCGAGCGCCGTACGCCCCGACGCCGAAGCCGTACTGCGCGACGAGGCGGCCGTCGCCGAGATCTGCCGGCGCCTCGACGGACTGCCGCTGGCCATCGAGCTGGCGGCCGCCCGGCTGCGGCTGCTCACCCCGCGGGAGATCGCCGACCGGCTCGACGACCGCTTCCGCCTGCTCACCTCGGGCAGCCGTACCGTCCTGCCCCGCCAGCAGACGCTGCGCGCGGTCGTCGACTGGTCCTGGGACCTCCTCGACGAGGCGGAACGCACGACGCTGTGCGAGCTGTCCGTCTTCGCGGGCGGCTGGGACCTCGCGGCCGCGGAGGCCGTGGCCACCGGTCCCGCGGCGGAGCTCGTCGGGGCCCTCGTCGACAAGTCCCTGGTCGTCGCCGATCCGGGCGTCGTGGGCGCCGGCATGCGCTACCGCATGCTGGAGACCATCCACGAGTACGCCGGGGAACGCGCCGCCGAGGTCCCCGGGTTGCGCGCCGCCGCCGAACGGGCCCACCGCGCGTGGGCCCGCGCCCTGGCCGAGGAGGCCGACCCGCGGCTGCGCTCGGCCGGGCAACTGCCGTACATCGCCCGGCTGGAGACCGAGCACGACAACCTCCGCGCGGCCCTCGACCGCTCGCTCACCGCGGGCGACGAGCCGGAGGCCGCCGCCCTCGCGCTCGCCATGGGCTGGTTCTGGTGGCTGCGCAACTACCGCCACGAGGGCGTCAGATGGCTGGACCGGGTACTGCGCCTCGGAGCCGCCCTGGACGCGGGGGACGGCCGGGTGCCCGCGGCGGACGTCCTCGCCCGTCGTACGGCCGCCGCGGACCCCGTCGACGCGCTGCTCGCCCTGCCGGAGGACAGCCCGCCGCACCCGCTCGACCCGCTGCGCATGCAGGTGCGGATGATGCACATCCTCCTCACCTTCGAGACCGAGCCGAGGGAAGGGCTGCTGGACGAGCGCATGCGGGCCTACGTCCGGCGGGTGCGGGACCACTTCGCCGCGGGCGGCCCCGAGGCGGCCCGGGTGCCCGGTCTCGTGTGGCCGCTGACCGAGTTCTTCGTCAGCGACTCGGGCGACGTCCGCGGTTCCATGGACGCCTCCGTCGCCAACTGCCGTGCGTACGGGGGCGAGTGGGAGATCGCCGCCAGCCTCATGTTCCGCACCCACGCGGTGGTCGACCTCTCGGGCACCCCGGCCGGCATCGACGACGACCTCGCGGAGATGCGCGTGCTCAGCCGCCGCGTCGGCGACCGTCTGGTGGAGGCCCAGGTGTGCAGCGCCTTCGGCGAGGCCGCCATGGTGCGCGGCCGCTACGAGGAGGCCAGGGCCGAGTACGAGGAGGCCCTGCGGCTTGCCGAGGAGGTGGGCGCCTTCGCGGAGGCGCCCTTCCTCATCGCCCGGCTCGCCGAGATCGCCTACCGCGAGGGGGACCACAGCACGGCACTAGGCGTGCTCGACGAGGCCGGCGCCGCGGCGGACCGGTACGGCGTCGTGGACTCCAAGGCCTTCGTCCTGATGCTGCGGGCCGGGCTCGCCGTGGTGGAGGAGGACTTCGCACGGGCGCGCGTCCTGTGGGCGGCCGCCCGCGAGGAGTGCCTGCGCGGCACGCCGCCACCGCAGTTCCTGGCCATGCTGGGCCTGGTGGACGCGCTCGTGACGGCGGGCGAGTCCGGCCCGGGGGAGGCCTTGCCGCTGCTGGCGGACACCGTACGGACGGCCGTCGAGGAGCGGTGCGCCGACCTGGTCGTCGCGACCCTCGTAGACAGCGCGGCGGGCCTGCTGAGCGACCTCGGCGACCAGGCCCGTGCGGTGCGGCTGCTCGGGGCGGCGGGCCACTGGCGCGGCGACCGCCCGCGCCCCATGCCGGACCGCGCGCACGCCGAGCGCGCCGAGGCCGCCGCCCGCGCCGCCCTCGGCGCCGAGCGGTACGCCGTGGAACTGGCCGAGGGGGCCGTCCTTACCGCACGGGACGTCGTCGGGGAGCTGGCGGCGGCGGTCCCGCGGGCCCCTACGCGCAGGTGAAGCGGGACTGGGCCCAGTCCGCGAGGGCCACCGAGTCGAAGGGGCTGTGCGGCTCGGTCACCAGCCGCAGCGTCTCGCGCCCCGTGATGTCCACGTGGACCGGTACCGCGGGGTCCCCGCCCTTGACCATCCCCGAGTTCCACAGCCGGACGCCGTCGCCGTACACCGAGAAGTGGACCTTGCCCAGCTTCATCGTCAGGTCGTCGATGCCGGCGAGGGCGTCGTAGGACGAACACGCGCGGTTGAGGTCGATGGTGACCGAGGAGTGGCCGTGGACGGTGACGCCGTGCGCGTACGACACGTCGTCGATCGTCAGGGCGGAGCGCTGCCAGACCCAGCTGCTTCCGGCCAGCCGCATCTCGGGGCCGGTGCCGTCGCCGCTCACGTCGTACGCCAGCTCGCTCCACTGGTAGACGGCGGGGGCGGGCGGTGGTGATGGCGGTGGAGTTGTCGGGGGTGGAGTGGGGGTCGGGGTGGGTGTGGGGGTCGGCTTCGGCTTCGGTTTCGGGGTGGGCTCGGGAGTGGGTGTGGGGGTCGGCTTCGGGGACGGCTTCGGCTTGGGTGCTGTCACCGGCGCGGGCGGGCGGGGCGGGTGCGTCGAGGGCGTGGGGGTGTCCGGGGCGGGCTGCGCCACCGGTGAGGAGGCGGGCGGGGCGGCCTTCGGCGGCTCCTTGTCCGGGGAGTCGTCGCCGACCAGCGCGAGGGCCAGCGCCGCCGCGGCGGCCACCGCGACCACACCGGCCGCGATACCGGCCTTCACCGGTGCGCCCAGCCCCTCGGAGGCCGCCGCTCCGCCCCCGGCGCCCGCTCCGCCGGAGCCGCCGCTCGCCGCTGCGGCGCCCGCCGCACCGGCGCCCGCGCCCCCGGCGATGAGCCCGGCCGCCTTCGCGTACCCGGCGGCACCGAACCAGCCGATGACCGCGACGGGCACCACGGCGGGAATGCCGCTCGCGACCTCCTCGATCTGGATTGCGGCCAGCCGGCACCTGGCGCAATCGTCCAGGTGCTTGCGCAGCCCGCGTTCGGCCCGGACGCGCAGCCTGCCGCGCGCGTACGTGCCGAGCTGGTCGGCGTAGCGGGCGCACTCCTCGTCGGTGGCGAGGGCGTCGCTGACATGGGCCTGGAGGTAGGCCTGCTTCAGACCCTCGCGGGCGCGGCTGGCGAGGACGCGGGTGCCGTTGGCGTCCAGCCCGAAGAGCATGGCCACCTCGCTCGGCGACTCGTCCTCGACCTCGGTGTGCCACAGCACCGCCTGCCACCGTTCCGGCAGCGACCGGAAGGCCCGCATGGCCATCGACTGCTCGGCCTCGTGCAGGGCGCGGACATCGGCGCCCAGCTCCAGGGTGTCGTCGTCCGCCTTCGCGGTGTGCGCGGCCTGCGCGGCGAACACCGCGAAGTCCTCGACGAGGTGCTCACGACCGGCCGACCTGGTCCAGCCGGCGGCGACGCGCCGGACCGCGGTGAGCAGGTAGGCGCGCACGGCGTACTCGGGTCCCGAACCGCCGCGCACCGCCTGGAGCATGCGGGCGAACACCTCGGCGGTGAGGTCGTCCGCGGTGTGGGCGTCGCGGCAGCAGGTGCGCGCGTACCGGCGCACCGCGTCCGCGTGGCGCCGGTACAGCTCCTCGTAGGCCGTGTCGTCGCCCGAGCGCATCCGCTCGATCAGCTCCGCGTCGGACGCCGGCAGCTCCCGCGGCGGCGGCAGGACGCCGTCGTCGTACAGCTCCCGCGGCGGTGGCAGGACGCTGTCCTCGTGCAGCTCGCGCTGCGCCGGAACCCCGGTCCCCGCACGGTCCCCGTCCTCGACGGGGCCCCCGCGGCCACCGTCCTCGGCCAGCCGGTCGCCCTGCTCGGGAGCACCGCCTCGCCGGCCGTGGGCCGGGCCGCCCTGGCCCGGCACCTGCGGCGCGTCACCGTCCCGGGTGTCGCCCGTCTCGACGTCACCGGGGCCGTTCTCCCCGTCGCCGCCGAGTGACCCGTCCCGCCCGTCAACGCTCATCGCGGAAAGCCCCCGCCAACCTGCCCAGCCAGTCCGAACACCGGGTCAGCGTGCCATATTGGCTTTTGTTCAGAACCCCCCTGTGCCGACCATCACTCGTCTGTGGGGACTTGCCGTGCCGCGGTAATAACGCTCAGCCGTTCGGGGAAGGATGAGCCGGCCGTCCGACGACTCCGCCGCCGTCTCACGCCGGCCGTGACCGCAGCCCCTCCAGCAGGATGTCCAGCAGCCGGGTCGAAGCCGCCGCCTGCTGGGCCGCGTCGGGCAGCGAGGGCGCCGCCGTGGCTATCACCAGCAGGACGTCCGACACCGATACGTCCGGCCGCAGTTCACCCGCCGTCCGCGCCCGCTCCACGAGCCGGCCCACGACCTCCAGGAGCGCCGCGGCCCCGTCGTCGACCGCCACGGGAGCCGCGACGGAACCCGTGACACCGGCCGACGCCCCGGCCCCGGCCCTGGCGTTCTCCTCGGGCACCAGGCGCAGCTCGCCGGTGCCCGGCTGTATCCGCTGCTGCGGCACCCGCGCGTCACCGGCCACCGCACCACCCACGCCGCCGTCGGCGTCGTCCGGCACCCCGACCCGCAGTACCTGCGGCGGCAGCAGCCGGCCGGCGCCGGAGGCCACCGACGTCCGCAGGAAACGGGACAGCGCCGACCACGGCTCGTCCTCCTGGCCGAGCGCCGTGCGCGCCTGGTCGGTCAGCCGGGCCGTCTCCTCCTCGGCTATCCGGCGCACCAGGACGTCCTTGCTGGGAAAGCGCCGGTACACCGTGCCGACACCGACCCGCGCGCGCCGGGCCACGTCCTCCATCGGCGCGCCGTACCCCAGCTCGCCGAACACCTCCCGCGCCGCGCGCAGCACGTGCTCCAGATTGCGCTGGGCGTCCACGCGCAAGGGCGCGTTCCGTGCCGCGTCGCCGCGTGCGCCGCCCGCCGCCGGGTTCATCGCACCGCCGGGCGCGACGGCCGACGCGGACGACCAATGAGAATCCTGAACATGCATAGACAATCCCCCGGTAATGACGTCTCCCCCCGGAGACACTCCCCGCCATCGAAAGCCGGAGCGCGTGGAACGGGCCCGGTTGCGCGGCCCGCCCGTCGCGGACCCCCCATGAGCACATCCCCCTGCACACCGTCGGAAAGAACATAGTTGAGCGGGAGTCAATTCAGAAGGGGCACGTTCCGCACGGAGCGCCCCCCGATCGGCGCACGGATCGCATACGCCCCGAATGTGCCGCTGTCCGACCCCGTGCTCACCCATGCTGACCTGCGTGGTCACCCCGCGCCACGGCGGTTCGCCCGGCTCGGCGCGCAGGCGATCTCCGGTCACACAAATTGACGAGCCTGTGGACAAACGCAAGCGCCGGGTGCGTCATGGGATGGTGAAGGAACGTGCGCGCATTCTCGTTGTCGGTGGTGGCTACGTCGGGATGTACACGGCCCTGCGGCTGCAACGGAACCTCAAGGGCGAACTGCGGCGGGGCGAGGCCGAGATCACGGTCGTCACCCCTGACCCCTACATGACGTATCAGCCGTTCCTCCCCGAGGCGGCGGCCGGTTCCATCTCCCCGCGGCACGTCGTCGTACCCCTGCGCCGCGTGCTCGGCCAGTGCGACGTCGTGGTCGGCGAGGCCGAGTCCATCGACCACACCACCCGCACCGCCACGGTCACCACCCTCGCCACCGAGGAGGCGAGGACGGGCGCCCGCCGGATCACGTACGACGAACTCGTCCTCGCCCCCGGCTCCGTCTCGCGCACCCTGCCCGTGCCCGGACTCGCCGACCACGGCGTCGGGTTCAAGACCGTCGAGGAGGCCATCGGCCTGCGCAACCACGTCCTCGAACAGCTGGACATCGCCTCCTCCACCCGCGACCCCGCCCTCCGCGACGCCGCCCTCACCTTCGTCTTCGTCGGCGGCGGCTACGCGGGCGTGGAGGCCCTCGGCGAGCTGGAGGACATGGCCCGCTACGCCGCGCGGTACTACCACAACGTCACCCCCGAGGACATGAAGTGGATCCTCGTCGAGGCGTCCGGCCGCATCCTGCCCGAGGTCGGCGAGGAGCTGGGCCGCTACACCGTCACCGAACTGCGCCGCCGCAACATCGACGTACGCCTGGACACCCGCCTCGAGTCCTGCGCCGACCGCGTGGCCGTCCTCAGCGACGGCTCCCGCTTCCCCACCCGCACGGTCGTCTGGACGGCCGGCGTCAAACCGCACCCGGTGCTCGCCGCCACCGACCTGCCGCTCGACGACCGCGGCCGGCTCACCTGCACCGCCCAGCTGTCGGTCGACGGCGCCCCGCACGCGTGGGCGGCCGGGGACGCCGCCGCCGTACCCGACGTCACCGCGCGCGAACCCGGCCGGGAATGCGCCCCCAACGCCCAGCACGCCGTCCGCCAGGCCAAGGTCCTCGGCGACAACGTCACCCACGCCCTGCGCGGCGAACCCCTCGACACGTACGCGCACACGTACGCCGGCTCCGTCGCCTCACTCGGCTTCCACAAGGGCGTCGCGCACGTCTACGGGCGCAAGCTCAAGGGCTACCCCGCGTGGTTCATGCACCGCGCCTACCACCTCAGCCGCGTCCCCACCGTCAACCGCAAGGCGCGCGTGCTCGCCGAATGGGTCATCGCCGGACTCTTCAAACGGGAGATCGTCTCCCTGGGTTCACTCGAACATCCGCGGGCGGAGTTCGAACTCGCGGCCGGTGGAAAGCCTTCCCAGGAGCCCCCGCACAACCCGAAGGGGTCGTCCTGACCGGTCTCAGGAACTCCCCCGGCCACTGGGGCGTCTGACGGATGTCGGCCGGGCGGGCACCCTGCCAGACTGGTCCACCACCGCGGGCGCGCCGCCGCTCGCCCCAGCGCGGCCCCCGGGGCCCGGGCCCCCGGCCCGTCCCGGTCCCCGGCCGCCGACAACTACACGAGGCAAGGATTCGTGAACTTCACGCGCTGGAGCGCCCGACTCCCCGGAACACAGCGCCGCGCCGCCGCGCGGACCGACACGGCCCTCTCCCCGGACCGGCGGGCGGACGGCTCCGTACCCGCCGCCCGCGCCGAGCAGCCGACCGACGAGTCTCCGCCCGCCCCCGGTGTCCCCGGCGTCGACGAACTGCCCGTACGGGACGTCCTCGACCGCGTCCCGGCCCTCGTCGCCCTCCTCCACGGCCCCGACCACCGCCTCGCCTACGTCAACGACGCCTACGTCGCCGCCTTCGGCACCCGCGACCTCGGCGCCCGCGCCCGCGAGGCCCTCCCCGAGCTGGACGAGCCGGGCCTCTTCCCGCTCCTGGACCAGGTCCAGCGCAGCGGCAGGCCCCGCACCCTCAAGTCCCGCAAGGCCCCGGACGGCCGCTCCTACACCTTCACCTGCACCCCGGTCACCGAGACCGGGAGCGACGGCGGCCGGGGCGGCCGCGGTGTCCTGGTGTTCGCCACCGACGTCACCGACCACGCCGAGGCCGCCGGACGCCTCCGCGCCAGCGAACGCCGCCAGCGCGAAACCGCCGTCACCCTCCAGCGCTCCCTCCTCCCGCAGAAACTGGAGGAGCCCGACGACCTGCGCGTCGCCGCCACCTACCACCCCGGCGGCACCGAGGCCGCGGTCGGCGGCGACTGGTACGACGTGATCACCCTCGGCGGCGGCCGCACCGCCCTGGTCATCGGCGACGTCATGGGAAGAGGCGTCCGCGCGGCGGCCGTCATGGGCCAGCTCCGTACGGCGGTCAGGGCCTACGCCCGCCTCGACCTGCCCCCGCACGAGGTGCTCCAGCTCCTGGACGGCCTCGCCGCCGAGATCGACGCCAACCAGATCGCCACCTGCGTCTACGCCATCCACGACCCCAACGAGGGCCGGCTGGTCTACGCGTCCGCCGGGCACCTGCCCATCCTGGTCCGCGACGAGGACGGCACCGTGCAGCGCGCCGACGAACCCACCGGCCCGCCGCTCGGCACGGGCGGCTGGATCCACGCGTCCGGTTCCATCGCCCTGCCCCCGGGGTCCACGGCCGTCCTCTACACCGACGGCCTGGTCGAACGCCGCGACGAGGACCTCGACGAGGGCATCGCCGCCCTGGAGCGCGCCCTGTCCGGCGCCGCCGGCACCCCCCAGGTGGTCTGCGACCGCCTGATCCGCTCGGCGGGCGTCACCCCGGACCACGACGACGACGTCGCCGTCCTGGTCCTCCAGCACCCCGCCCGCAGCGGAGCCGAGGCCGAGCTGTTCCGCAACGCCGCCCTGGAACTGCTCGGCGGAGTGGAGGCGGCCCCACGCGCGCGTGCCTTCGCCTCCGGCGTCCTCACCAGCTGGCGCTTCCCCACCGACCTGCACGACCTCGGTGTCCTGGCCACCAGCGAACTGGTCGCCAACTCCCTCCAGCACGGCATCCCGCCGATGCGGCTGCGCCTGCGCCGCACCGACCGCCGCCTGATCATCGAGGTGACCGACGGCGACGACCACCTGCCCAGGCGCCGCCGCGCGGAGCCGGGGGACGAGTCCGGCCGGGGCATCGCCATCGTCGCGACGATCGCCTCCAACTGGGGGTCCCGGCGCACCCCGGGCGGCGGCAAGGCGGTGTGGTGCGAGTTCGTCCTGCACAAGCCGTGACCCGGCGCCGGAGGCGGAGAGGACCCCGGTCCCCGGCCGACGGCCCGCTCACGCCTCCGCGACGGCCACCGCGTCGGCCGGTGCCCCGCCCTGCGTGACCACCCGGCTCCTGGCCAGCGACGGCTGGTTCTGCACGTCCGTGAGCTGCCGCCCCAGCCGCACCGCCAGCACCGTGATGCCCAGCGAGAACAGCAGGAACGCCACGATGTACGGCGCGTGCAGCGAGGCCCCGAGCGGCCCGCCCACCGCGGGCCCGATCGCCAGCGCGAGCTGCTTCACCAGGGCGAAGGCGGAGTTGTACTGCCCGGCGAGCCCGGTCGGCGCCAGATCCGCCACCAGCGGCGCCAGCGTCGGCGACAGCATCGCCTCACCCAGCCCGAACAGCGCGTACGTCGAGATGAAGGCGGCCGTGGCCATCGTCTGGCTGCCGTGTCCCAGCCCGGCGTACCCGGCCACGGCCCACGCCACGGCCCAGATCAGCCCCACCGACGCGATCACGCGCGAGCGCTTGCGCCGCTCCACGAACTTCAGCACCGCGAACTGCGCGACCACGATCATCAGCGTGTTCGCCGCCAGCGCGGTCCCCAGCGCGGACGTGGAGATCCCGGCCGCCTCGACGCCGTAGGCGCTCAGCCCCGACTCGAACTGCCCGTAGCAGGCGAAGAACAGCACGAAGCCCAGCACGCACAGCTGCACCATGGCCCGGTTGCCGAGCAGCTGCTTCCAGCTCCCGCCGCCGGTGTGCCCCGGCGCCTCCTCGATCCGGGGCGCGCGCGGCGCCCGTACCGTCGCCATGATCGCGACCAGCACCAGGAACATCGCCGCCTCGATGGCGAACAGCAGCGTGAAGGACGACGCGCTCGTGGTGTCGACCAGATGACCCCCGATGAGCCCGCCGACGCCGAGCCCCAGGTTCTGCAGGAAGAACTGCGTGGCGAACGCCCGTGACCGGGTCTCCGTCGTGGAGCAGTCCACGATCATCGTCGCGAGCGCGGGCTGCATCACCGCCTGGCCCGCACCGAGCGCGGCGGCGGACAGCAGCACCGTGCCCGCGGAGGCGGACAGCCCGAGGCTCAGCGCGCCGAGCGCGGCGGTGACCAGGGCGACCAGCAGGACCGGCAGCGGGCCGCGCCGGACGATGGCCCGCCCGGCGAACGGCAGCACGATCAGCGCGGCCACGGCGAAGACGGCGAGCACCAGGCCCGCCGTGACGGAACCCAGTCCCCGTACCTGCGCCACATAGACGTACAGGTAGGGGACCGTGAAGCCGAGTCCGAACGCGCTGAGTGCGTTGCCCACGTGAATCCGGCGCATCGCCGCGCCCATTGCCCTGGTCACGTTCACCCTCTCTTGATCTCTCGGGATCGCTCGCTCCAGCCGTTAGAGCTGAAGACTTAGAAGCTAAAGTTCGAAGGTAAAGAGTACATACCGAAGGACTTCAAAGCAAAGGAGCCGCGTGCCATACTGCGGCCATGGGCGACACCTCCGGCGCCGGCGAGCCGACACTCGAAGAGCAGATCGCCGCCTACCAGCGCGAGTTCCAGGACCTCGACCCGCAGGTCGAGAAGATCGTCTCGGCGCTCTCCCGCCTCAACCGCCGCATGAACGTCGCGTACGGCCGGCAGACCGCCGAGCTGGGCATCAGCAACACGGACTGGGAGGTGCTGAAGGCCCTCGTGCTCTCCGGCGCCCCCTACCGCCTCGGCCCCGGCGACCTCGCCAAGCGCCTTGGCCTCACACCGGCCGCGATGACCCACCGCATCGACCGCATGGTGACGGAGGGGCTGGTCACCCGGGAGCGCGACGAGACCAACCGGGTCCGGGTGATCGTGGCGCTTACGGCGGAGGGGCGGGAGAAGTGGCTGGAGGCCATGCGCCTCGCCACGGTCTTCGAGGAGGACCTGCTCCAGGACCTCTCCGCCGACGACCGCACCGCGCTCGGCGAGGTGCTCACCCGGCTCCTGCGCAGGGTGGAGCACGCCCAGCCGGATGCCGGTGGCCGGCTCAGCGACCTCGATTAAAGATCTTGACAGCGATGGTTGACAGCCCCCTGCGGGGTCCGTACAGTTCTTCGGGTTGCCACGGGACCGTAACGGTTCTGCGGTAGCACCTCCCGCCGCAGCAGCGGCCATCAAACCACCAGCACGACCTCCCAGCGGGATCGATTTCGGCGTGCCCGAATTCAATTCCGGCCGCGATTTGAGAATCGCGGAGAGAGTCCGCTAAAGTTTGAGACGTCGGAACGGCCCAACAGCCGGGAAGACAACCCCCTCTGACGGGGAATCAGGGCCGAAAGGATCTGATAGAGTCGGAACCGCCGGAAAGGGAAACGCGAAAGCGGGAACCTGGAAAGCA